>NZ_ATVS01000011.1 GCF_000420845.1 Butyrivibrio sp. AE3009
TAAGCCTTCAGATTGCCGAGATCATCCCCTGTAACAACCATTTCTGCATCATTGTCGGAGATTGCATCGGTAACTTCTGCCTCCTCTTCCTCAACTATTACATCCGGAGCTTCTTCCACTTCACCGGATGTATCAGCATCCTCAGATTCAGATGCATCCTCCTCTGCCATATCCGCTTCCTGTTCAATCAGGAAATCATCGATGCCAACGGAAATCACGTCGTCGGAAATCACGTCGTCGGAAATCACGTCGTCGGAAATCACGTCGTCGGAAACATCTGTGTCATAGTCATACCCCCAGATGTCCGGATCTGTACTGCCTTCAGAATCTCCAAAATAATCATAGGAGGAGACTCCCCCGGCTTCCTCAGCCTCCCACTGAGCTTCGTCATAGGCCAGGGAACACAGCGGCGTGTCAAATGCGATCAGAGTCGCCAGAGTTATTGCTGATATTTTTTTCAAAAGTCCTCTCATCTTCCATCCTCCTTATCTTAAATTCGAGTGAAAGCCGATAGCGACATGCATTACTGAAATAATCTTTCAATAATCCATAATTAATTGAATCTTTAACTCCATTATCACGGATGCCAAGCCTAATGTCTAATTAACTTAGTCTAAAAAAGGTCTGCAGAAAAACTTATAATTTTTTCATAAAATATGGCCCTCTGCAGATATATCCGCAAAGGGCCGTTTTTCATATTTTATCTCTTATCTTTATCAATAAATTCAAGTAGCACTACTGCTACAACAATATATACAATAGTCCAGAACGCCAGCCATATCCAGCATTCAATGAGAAGCGATTTATCGAAAGTGTATTCCGGCTTCTGATTCTGCTGCGCGGACATCATAAGAAGTTCGTCGCGCCGGTTGTTTTCTTCAATATAACTGAGCACTTCCAATAAGGGTTTTTCTCCTTCCACCTCCACGTTTTTCAGCTTAACTGCACTGTTCCAGATGCTGACCATGGGCAGGGAATTGTAATCCCCTTGGATGCACAGAGCTGTCAGGCCCCATTTGGTGGCGGTCAGGTTGGTAAGGGGCATAGCCTGCTGGGGAAGGTTAAAAAATCCTCCCGAGAAAAGGAGCTGCACAATCAGCAAAAACGGCATAACCGTCATAGCTGCTGTGGTAGTTCTGGCAATTGAGGATACTAAAAGCGCCAACATATCAGCACAGTAGGTCACAAGAAACAGCGTAATTCCAATATCCACGACGGGCCACCTCGTTATCAGACTCTCACCCGGAATCGTCACCTTAAGGTTAATGCAGACGAAAAGAGTTATTGCTGCCTGGGCAGCACAGAGAAAGGCCTGGTAGATCATATGGGCTGCCACATAGGAGCTGACATGAAGTCCTGATCTGTGTTCTCTTTTTACAATGGGTCTTTCACGGCATATCACCTGAATGGAGTTAAAAAATCCGTTCCAGATACATACGCAGGCCAGGGCAAAGGCACCGGTCATGGTTCCTTCCATGGTCTTATACAGGTTCCCGCCAACTACAAAGGCCACCAGGCCTGAGATAATCGCTGCCATGGGCAGTACCTTCCAGTCATTCTGGAACAGGAACATTCTAAATAGCTTGCCCAGATAGATAAAGGTCTGTGAAAAGCGGCCGGGATGCTTAACTTTTTTGGTGCTTGCCATATTTTCAGTACTCATCTTATCACCCCACCCTTTCCTTCATGTAATCGGCAAACTTTTCGACAAATTCGTCGGCTCTGCCCTCTCCGCCTTCTTCCTTCTGATTAATTGAAAGAAGGATCTCCTCCATTGTAGACTTGCCAAAGAACTCATATGCCTCTTTTACCGGTCCGTACCAGGCAAGACGCCCTGTTCTCTTAGCATCCTTGGCAAGCACTATCACATCATCAAAAAGATCTATTACTCTGTCGGGGGTATGGGTAATAACTATTACAATCTTGCCTTCGTCAGCTATGGCTCTTAGCTTCTCAAAAAGCCCTCTTGCCACAACTCCGTCAAGGCCCGAATCCGGCTCATCAAGGATAAAAAGTGAGGGGTCGGAAATAAACTCCATGGCGATCGACAGTCTTTTCCTCTGTCCGCCGGATAGTTTCTCCACCAGATTATTTTTAACAGCGGTAAGACCGAACTGCTCGAGAACTTCATTCACACGTTTCATTCTGTCAAAAAGATGAACGCTGGAAGGAAGGCGCAGGGTAGCAGCATCGGATAAGGTAAGGGCAACGGTATCATTTCCGCGCATGAGATCCTGCTGGGGAACAAAGCCTATGTCGTAGAGCATTTTGGAATAGTCCTTGTAAACATCGTCGTTTCCAAGCTTGATGCTGGCGTTGGCCTTCTCATAGCCTGTGACAGCATTAAGATACGTGGTTTTGCCGGCTCCGGAGCCGCCAAGGAGAAGTACCATGTGGCCCTTGGGAATTGACATATGGATGTCCTTAAGAAGGACTTTTCTCTTGAAGAAATCTATAGCTGTTCTCTCATTAATATTGACGGTAAGGCCGTCATCGTCATGGCTCACGTCCTCGTCAAGAGTCTTGGCCTCGGTAAGACCGGCGTAGTCCGTAACCTTCCTCTTGGGCACAAATCGCTTAAGCATTCCCCAGGCAAAAATGGTGGGAGCTTCAAAAAATACGAAGAGAAGTATCCACTTTTTGGACCTGCCGAACATGGCGATAAGCCCCATGTATACTCTGAACTCATAGATCATGGTAGGTATGATAAATATCAGCAACAGGATCAGTAACGTCGCTGTCACTCTTATATCGTCTGTCTTAAACAGTCCTGAGAAGCCCCCTATGACATTTGTAATAACCGACAGAATTGCATATCTGCGCCCATCCTCTTCCCTGTCGGCGCAGAGCCCAAGATGATATTCTCTTGCAAAGGGAATGATTGCCCAGAATGGCTTAACCCCGCACTTTACAAATATCTTCCAGCAACCTATGACTGCCAATAGGTAGATAATAGTCTGTGACAAATAATTAGTATTTTCGCCGATATTATGAAGCATAGCCATCTCCTTATAGTATTCCTGTGATGGGTTTTAATCCCATATATTAATAATACTATATAACGTCTTCATTTGTCCCAAAATAAGTATAATCCATAACAAAAACGCATGAAAGCCCGGTCCAAGACCGATAATCTCTCATGCGTTCGCAATTCAAAAAATAATCTCTCAATTCTCTATAAACTCAGGCGCCACAAATGTGACTCCTTTTTCAAGGCACTTATCCAAAATGTGTCTGTAATATTCAGGCACCAGCTCTTCTGTCTCATCGTGAGCATGGATGAGCAGAATATGATTACCGCCCGGTGCAAACAATACCGCACCTGAAGCGGGATTTTGGTCTGTCATCCTGCCATAGACGTTATCAATCGTAAAGCCGCTCCCCTGCCTGATGTTATACTCAGCAAAATCGAAGGTCCACAGCGTATCTATATCCTTATCAAGGCCGCTTTCCTTCCACCAGGGGTAGGTGATATCCCTGTCGTCGACTTTATGAAATCCGTGTTCCGCCAGATATTTCTGATACAGCTCCTTGTTAGCGCCGCCCTTATTTCCGTAGGGGAAACGGAAAGGCCTGTACAGACGCTCTACTCCTGCCTCTTTGTACAGATCATCAAGAACCTTCTCGCACTTCTCGATCTCTTTTACCCCTTCTTCAAAAGAAATCTCAGAGAAATTCGGGTGGGTATAGCTGTGATTACCTAGAATGATTCCGTTCTTAAGGACATAAAGAGCCTCCTCTTGATACCTCTCAATATTCTCTCCCCAGGCGAACATGAGGATCGGGATCTTCTTCTCCTTAAGATAATCAACAATTGCCGGTGTATTTCTGCTGGAAATATCATCCATGGTAAGTAGTGCTCTTATCATTTTTTCATTACTCCTCCCTGCTCTGTTTACAGCATTTTAAAGTGCTTCAGTGCGGTATTTACTGCCATGTCCTTATCGCTGCTGCCTGTGCCTTTTTTACTTCTAACATTGGAAATATCTGCTGCCGTCACGGTTATTTCAAACACTTCATTAACCCATGCGATTATGTCCGCATCTGTGGCCTTGCCCTTCTCAGGAACCTTTGGAGGTGGCGCAACCTTAGGAGCTGCAGGCGTCTTCGCCCCGGCCTGTCCCCCGGAAGATGCAGACTTTCCGGAATCTTTCACGATCTTCTTGGTACCGCCGTTAGCCTTCTTTGCGCTCTTTTCTTCCTCTGTATCCTTGGTAAGAAGAACCACAGTCTCAATAGATCTGGTAAAAGGGAACATGTCCACAGGAACCGCCTTTTGTGCTTTATAACCGCTCTTTTTAAGGAGCTCCAGATCTCTTGCCAGAGAATCGGGACTGCAGGAAATATAAACAACCTTCTTAGGGCCCAGGACCTTCAAAGAAGTGATGAACTCCGGTGTTGAACCGGCTCTTGGAGGATCCATGAACACCAGGTCAACCTTATCTCCTGAAGTCGCCATCTGCTGCATGAACTTGGTGGCGTCATTCTCATAGAAGGTGATGTTATTCACATCGTTGATCTTGGCATTGATCTTGGCATCCTTGACAGCGTCCGTGTTAAGCTCCACGGAAATAACCTCTTTAACATGAGGACTTGCGATGATTCCGATGGTGCCAACACCGCTGTAGCAGTCGAGGGCTGTCTCATTTCCGGTTAGTTCTGCCATCTCGATTGCAGTGTTATACAGAACCTCCTGCTGAACAGGGTTAACCTGATAGAAGGACTTGGGGCTTATCTTGAACTTCATACCACAGCAGGTGTCATAGATAAATCCGGGGCCGTAGAGAGGCTTCTCCTTGTCGCCAAGTACCATGCTGGTCTGCTTGTCGTTGACGTTAAGGACAATGGTGGTGATCTCAGGATGCTCTTTGCGAAGGGCCTTCACAAAGTTATTCTTGGAAGGGAAAATCGGTGATACTGTAACAAGAACCACCATGATCTCCCCGGTATTTTTTCCGATTCTGATAAGAACGTGGCGAAGAAGTCCATAGCCATTGTCCTCGTCATAGGTCTTGATCTTGAAGGACTTAAGCATCCCTCTGATGGAAGCGATGATGGCATCGGCCTTCTGATCCTCCAAAAGGCAATTGTCCACAGGCACCACATCATGGCTTCCCTCGCTGTATATACCGGATACGGGATTACCTTTTCTGTCATGGGTAAAAACAGCGTGAACCTTACACCTGTAGTGCTCCGGCTTGTCCATTCCGACGAAGGAGGCAACCTTACAATAGGGCTCGAGTAGCTCTGCTACATGGGCATGCTTTTGCCTAAGCTGCTTGTCATAAGGAGTATTTATCATCTGACAGGCGCCGCACTTTTTAAATACGGGGCAGCGACTTGAAACTTTGAAGTCAGATCCGTTTACCGGCTTTTTCTCCCTTTTTTCAAAGGCTCTTTTATCCGTATCGTTTTTTCTGTTTTTTGCTGTACTCTGTTTCTTCTTATCTTCCATCTCTTCTCCAATACTAATGCTAAAAAAAGTAGGGGAGCCATCTGCATCCCCTACCATATCGATTCTCAATCAATCTTCGTCTGAATTGTTTCTCTTCAGATCATTCTCAAACTTAAGCTCATCAGGCACATCAAGACCGGTATCCTCTTCCTTGACAGCCTCGCTTCTTCTGCGAATGCGGTCATCCTTGATGATTCCGTAATCCTTGAACTTGATTCCCTCGATGCCCTGAGCCAACTCTCTGGCACGAAGTATCTCCCCTTTGTTGATCCTGAAGGTGCAGACAATCTTGTTGCCCTTCCTATCAAAAATCCTCTGAAGAATTGACTTGTCCTGCCACTCGATAAAATATGAAATGCGGTGGGCAAGGAATCTCTCCTCAAGCTGCTTCTTGCTCTCAAGGCTGTAAACCCTGCAGAAAGGGACTTCGTTATTAAAAACCTGATTGTTCTGGATAATTGTAGACATAGGAACCTCACATAACTTTATTCACTAGCAATAAATTATAGCACAGAACTTCCAACATGTTCAACTCATTAAAAATAAGTTCCCTTTGCAAGATCACCTATGAAATGAGAGAATTATAAAAAAAGAAAAATCAAAAAAGGTGGCATACTATGTTCTCATTTGATCGTTGCAGACCGGAAGAAGTGGGGGTTCCCTCACAGGCTATTTTAAATACATTAAAAAGACTAGATAAAAAGGATGTTCCGATGCATTCTTTTCTTGTCCTGCGAAAGGACAGGCTTATCTTCGAAGGGTATTATGCTCCCTACAGAGCAGATACTCTTCACAGAATGTTCTCCATAAGTAAGAGTTTCACCGCTCTATCCATCTTTCTTCTTATTGATGAAGGAAAAGTCTCTTTGTCAGACTCAATAGTAAAGTTCTTCCCCGAGTATACAAATGAAAAAACTCATCCCTGGATAAAACAGACCACCATCGAAAATATGCTGATGATGCGAACCTGCCACGCTTCCACCACCTATAAGGTGGATATGAAGTCTGACTGGGTCGAGAGCTTTTTTACCGTACCTCCCACCCACAAACCGGGAACAGTGTTCCATTATGATACCTCAGCAGCCCATGTACTCTGCGCTCTCGTCGAGAAGCTAACAGGAACTGACCTGCTGTCCTTTCTCAAGGAGAAGATGCTGAAATTCGTGGACTTCAGCGACAATTCTTACATGGTAAAAGACCCCTTCGGTGTTTCCATCGGCGGAAGCGGTCTTATGGCAACTCCCATGGATGTTCTGAAGGTTCTCTATATACTTGATAAAAAAGGGACCATAACCTGCTCCGATGGCAAGGTCAGAACTCTGATATCTCCCGCTCTTATTGAAAAAGCCACCTCCAACCTGTCAGATACTCTCATGACCGGTCCGCTTCCCAGCGAATCCATGGGGTACGGAATGCAGATATGGCAGAATGAAAAAGGCGGCTTCGTGCTCTACGGAATGGGCGGCCAGCTAGGAATCTCAATCCCCGATAAGAATCTTCTAATAATGACCACTGCAGATACCCAGGGAATGCAGGGAGGCAATCAGCTGATCTATGACGCCATCTATGAAGAGCTTCTTCCAAATATTCAGGATACTCCCATAGAATCAGGAGCATGCCCGGAACTGGAAGAATATAAAAAGAATCTTGCAATAGGTCTCCCCAGGCTTCCCATTAGCAACACAGCCGTTACAGGCAGGGAATACTATGGTCAAAGAAAGTATGAACTTCTTGGTGAGGGCAGCATTTTTGCAGAGCTTTTGCTTGATATTAAGACGACGGGAGAATCCCGCATGACGCTAACAGAAAAGGACTCCGATACAAAGCACATAATCAGCTTTGGCCTTGACAGAATGTGCACGGGAACCTTCTCCCGTTACAACACAGACTATACAGCCGGCGCCCTTTTTACAAGGGATAACGTGCTCTGCATAAGAGTCCATTTGATAGGTGAATGTGTAGGAAGTCTTCGCTTCCAGTTATATTTTGAAGATGGAGAGATAACCGTTTTCATGCGTAAGATCGAAGAAACCTACTTTGGCGAATATAACGGTCATCTCTACGGTAAACTTATCTAATACTGATCAGATTACGGATTATCCGATATCCGGCTCATCCTTGAGTTCTATGGTGTCTCTGACTTTGCCGTCGGTCTCAAAGATGATGATCTCGTTTTCTCCGTCCTTAAGAAGAGGTGCAGGAATATAGAGCCTCTTCTGAGGGCCGATCTCCCAGAATCTTCCAAGGTTAAAGCCATTGATAAAGGCTACTCCCTTGCCCCAGCCCTCAAAGTCAAGGAAGGTATCTCCCTTCTTCGTAACATCAAAGGTAAAGCGATAAAAGGCAGGAGTTCCCTCAGCATAATCCTTTGCAAAGTCCACCTTGTCCACATTGTCCAAAGGAAGTGTGTAGATATCCCAATCGTTGTGGATATGGCCGTTGATCTGAACGCAGCGACCGATGCCCTTTCTCTGGGTCTCCATGCGGGGACCGAAGTTAACTCTTCCCATATTTTCTACAAGAATATCGAACTTCTCGTTAAGTCCCTGTAATGTGCCTGTGGAAAGACCGGCTTCTCCGATTGCTGCAGCTGCAGTCTCGGGAGTAAGGCCATGTTCCATCATGAACTTGCCGGCCAACATCTGAGCGGGCTGACTGCAGGCAAGGAACTTTTCCATAGGTATGTCATGCTCATTATCAAGCTCGTGGTCATAGAGGGTGATAAGGGGCTTTTCTTCAACAAAGACATTGGCTCTGTCTGCTGTCTCCCAGAGTTTAAGCTTGGCAATTCCTGCCTCTGAATGAAGTCTTGATCTGTACAGGATATAGCCGTAGCTCTGATCCAGCTCCTCCATGTTCACTGTGTAAGGAAGATGGACAGGGGTACTGAGGTCATCCAAAACAGAGAAGAGACTTACTTTATCCTTGCAGGTAAGGGTTCCATAGCTCTGTCTCTGAATATTATTCTCAAGCTCTACTTCGGGAATATCCACATATTTGGAGATGACTTCCTTGTACTTTCTGTACTTCTCGGTGATCTGTCCGTCCTCAGAAAGGATTCCGTCGTAGTCATAGCTGGTGACATCGGGAGTAAGTTCATTGTAGTAGTTGGAGCCGTTCATGAAGCCAAAGTTGGTTCCGCCCTGGAACATATAAATGCTGACATTTCCAAGCTCCAGCATCTTATCAAGATCCTCTGTGCTCTGAACGAGGTTACCTCTCATATGACCGCCGTTGCCCCAATGATCGAACCAGCCGACCCAGAACTCGGCGCACATAAGTGGTCCGCCGTTTGTATACTCTTTTATCACGTCAAAACGCTCTTCTGTCTTGGAGCCAAAGTTCCCTGTGGGATGAGCGCCCTCAGCATAACCACCTCTGTAGCTCTCATGATATGGTCCGTCGGAAGTGATAAGAGGAACTGTAACGCCGTACTTGACCATCAGATCATGCATGAACTTCATGTACTCATGGTCATTGGCATAGTATCCGTACTCATTCTCGATCTGCATCAGGATAATATTTCCGCCGTTGTCGATCTGATATTTGGTGATCCTGGGCATAAGAACCTTGTAATAGTCCTCCACAGCGTCAAGGAAAGGCTTGTAGCTGACACGAAGGCGCATATTTCTGTCCTTTAAAAGCCACGCAGGAAGTCCGCCGAACTCCCACTCTGCGCAGATGTAGGGCGAAGGTCTGATGATGATATACAAGCCCAGCTCAGTGGCGGTCTGTATGAATTTCTCAATATCGCAGAAGCCCTCGAAGTTAAACTCACCCTTTTTAGGCTCTGTCAGATTCCAGGGAATATAGGTCTCAACTGTGTTGCATCCAAGAGCTTTAAGCTTTGATAGTCTGTCCTTCCAATATTCAGGTACAGTCCTGAAATAATGGAATGAACCGGATATTACCTTAAATGGCTCTCCGTTTAGATAAAACGTATCCTTGATCTCAAATTTTCCCATAATTCCTCCTATAATACTTTTTCATAATCGCTTTTTACACATATATAAGTGCTCTCATCCAAAAACATTTATATACATGTAAAAACCATTATAACAAAATCAGTTTCCTTCTGTTTTAAGAAAAGGGAATACTGCCAAAGATAACACAGTATTCCCTTTTAATGGTTTAATGTTAACTCGCTAAGTGAGTATTACTTATAAAGCTCGTCGAACTGTCTCTGAAGCTCTGCTGTTACATCTGCGATTCCGGCTTTCTCAAGAGCTGCCTGGTACTCAGCAACGATGTCCTCAGCTGATCCCTGGTACTTACCGAAGGAGATCTGCTTCATGTATGTTGTATGAATGTCGTTGATGTTCTCAATCTTGGACTGAATATCATCTACGTTAGGAACGAACTGTCCGTAAGGATAGTCGATCTTGATCTTGTCATACTCAGCATAGAGCTTGTTGATTGCATCCCAGTTAAGAGTTGAATCCTTGAGCTCAAGGTCATCGTTACGTCCCCACCAGAAGTTGGTTGTGATGCCGTCTGTGTTTCCGTCATAGCCTTCAGGGTTCTTTCTCATGCCGTTCTCATCGATCTCGTAAGAAACGCCTTCTACACCGTAGTTGATAAGTCTGTAGCACTCAGGGTCGTTTCTGAGAAGGTCATAAACCATAAGTGCTCTCTCAGGGTTCTTGGAAGCAGCTGAAACTGCCATTGCACCGTGAGTGATTGAAAGAGCTACGATGTTGCCTGTCTCTTCACCGAAGTAGAAGAAGCCTGTCTCTGCGTTAGGATCGTCATAGATTGTGTATCCGTCCTTGTGTGAGCAAAGGTCTGTCCAAGTCTGTGTGTGATGCTGCTCAGCTGCTACACGTCCGATCTTGTAATCTTCTCTGTTATCAGAAGCTGTGTTGTTGAGAACGTCTGTCTTCCAAACGCCGATCTCATCCCACTCCTTCATCATCTTAGCATACTCTACAAGAGAGTCTGTATCTGTCATGAAAGGTGAATATACTGTGTAAAGGTCATCCTTCTTGCCGCCCCACATAGCGCCTGAATTGATACCGTCGATCGGTACATAGTTAGAATGTGATACGATCCATCCGCTTACCATCTGGCCATACTGTGTGCCGTCTGAATCCCAAGGAATAACATCAGGATATGTCTCTTTTACATACTTGAAGTATGTTGTAAGGTCTTCCCAGCTCTTAACGCCGTCAGCAAGTCCTGCCTCTTTAGCCCAGTCAAGACGATATGCGAAGCCGTGGTTGGTCCACTGTGCATAATTGTCCTCAGGCATAAGGTAGATGTTGCCATCATATTTGCAGAGATCCCAGTGCTCAGGTGATACGCTCTCCCAAGTCTTGGGTGCATAGGTCTTGAGCATATCCTCAGAGAGCTCAAGGAAAGCACCGTTCTTGGCATTAGGCCATGCATCCAGCCAGTCAGAAGCTGTACCAACAAGGTCTACTGTGCCATCCATACGTGCAAGTGTCAGGTTGTAGTTGGAAAGATAATCTGTCCAGTCGATGTAGTAGATCTCAAGCTCAGCATTAACCTTCTCTGTAAGGATGGCATTGAGCTGGCTGAGCATCTCATCTGTCATGTTTCCTTCTGGAGCACCACCGGTTGTCATATATGTGATAACTACGTGCTCAGAAGTGTCAATTGCTGATGCTGTTTCCTGTGATCCTGCATCTGCAGTTGTTGTGTCTGTTGTTGTCTGTGTCTGTGTTTCTGTGTTAGCAGTGTCAGTGCTTGCAGGTGTAGTTGCACCGCCGTCTGATGAACCGCAAGCTGCAATACCCATTACCATGCTGGCGCTAAGTAATGTTGCTAATAACTTTTTCTTCATTTGAATCCTCCTTTTTATAAGAAAAATATCTGAACTCCGCTCCGGAGTTGCATTTACAATTAGTAACTCACCACATCAGCCCTTTACCGCACCTACGGTGATACCGCCAATGAAGTACTTCTGAACGAAAGGATACAGGAATACGATAGGACCTGTAGCCATAACCGCTGTTGCCATCTTAAGAGACTCAGTGGGCACATCGGTAAGTGTGATGTACTGTCCCGCGATTGAATTCTTAAGGGACTGAACCTCGTTAACTACCTTGTACAGCTGGAACTGAAGAGGCTTAACTGCGATTCTGGAGCTAAGGAACAGTGATGACTGATACCACTCATTCCAATATCCCAGTGCAAGGAAAAGTCCGATTGTAGCAAGTGCCGGCTTAAGCATCGGAAGAATGAGTCTTGTGAAGATAACCATATCTCCCGCTCCGTCTATCTTACCGGATTCGGTGATCTCATGAGGGATAGCCTTAACAAAGTTCTTCATCAGGATGATAAGCCAGGGCGACATCAGCAGAGGGAAAAATACTGCCAGGTAGCTGTCGTTGAGCTTATAGGTCTGTGTCATCAGCAGGTAGTAAGGAGCAAGTCCGGCTGAGAACAGTGATGTAAAGTAGATGTAGAAGGAGATCACATTTCTTAATGGGAAATCCTTTCTCTGAAGGGCGTAACCTGTCATGGCGATGACAAGAAGTCCGACTATTGTTCCGCAAAGAGTAAGGGTAATGGTAAGACCGTAGCTCTTCCAGATCATTCCGCCCCTCATAACCATTTCATAGGACTTGGTGGTGAATTCCTTGGGAATAAGCTGTACACCCTCAGCTCTTATTATTGTTTCACTTGTAAAAGATGTACCGATAATGATCAAAAAAGGAAATATACATGCAAGTGCATAAAAGGTGATCAGTATATATCCAAAAGCTCTGATGATAATATCCGAAACGCCAAGCTTAACTTTTACGCCTGTCATTTCAATCGGCTGATTGTTCTTAGACATTTTTCCGACCTCCCTTCTTTAGAATAATGAATAGTCAGGATCAATCTTCTTAACAATGAAGTTGACCAGCATAACCATTACAAATCCGATAATTGACTGATACAGACCAACGGCCGAAGCAGTTGAGAAATTGAAGTCCGTTATAGTCGCACGGTATACATAAGTCTCAATGATATCCGTTGTAGGATACAGAAGAGAGTTGGTACCGATGATGTTGTAGAACAGACCGAAGTTACCTTTTACGATTCCGCCGAGAGCGAAAAGAAGAAGGATAACTATTGTAGGCTTAAGTCCGGGAAGAATGATGTATCTGATCTTCTGGAAAGCATTGGCACCGTCAACCTTGGCTGCCTCTATGATCTCAGCATCGATTCCGCAGATGGCTGCGAAGTATACAACTGAGTTGTAACCTGTCTGCTGCCAGAGATGAACGATTACCAGGATAACCGGCCAGGCCGATGGATCCGAATAAGGCCCCCACTTCTCTCTTCCCATTGATGCAAGGATCTCGTTAACAAAACCGTAGTCATAGTTTAAAAGGTTGTAAACAAGAATACCTACAAGAACCTGAGAAATGAAGTAAGGCAGGAACATCATTGTCTGGGAAACCTTCTTGAACATCTTGCTCTGCATCTCATTAAGAAGAATAGCAACAAGGATCGCCAAGAAATTACCCAGGATGATAAATGCTATGTTGTACAGGATTGTGTTCTTGGTAAGATCAAAAAGCTTACCTGATTCAGCCAGGAACTCGAAATTCTTAAGTCCCACAAATTTACTTCCAAATATTCCGTCTCTGTAGTTGTACTTAACGAATGCAACCCAGATACCGGGCATCGGCATGTAGCTGAACATAAAGAAAAAGATTACTGCAGGAAGGCACATCAGCTCCAGCACTCTGTATCTCCACAAAGTCTCCAGCACTCCGCGCTTTTTTATTCCTGTAGTAGAAGATGAATTAGTCTTTTTACCCATTAGAGCCTCCCACTTACTGACGATTGCAGAAATCTCACACAGTCCCCGTTATTGTGCAACTTTACTATTTGCAACCGATTTCATATTTTAATTTAATCATTAATCACAACAATACGTCAACCTCATTTTTGAAACCGATTGCAATTTTGTACATTTACAACAAAAAAGAGGAAACATATCTGTCTGTTTCCTCTCATTTTTGTTTATATTGCTGTATATTGTATACAAAGATACGATTCAAAGTTTGAAATCCGTTTCAGAAACTTTTGTTTTCGTAGAAATCATTTCTTGCAGGAACCGGTGCTATCCCTGAGGACAAGACTTGGTGTAACCATCTGCATATCATCCACCTTCTCCCCCTTGGAGACCGCAATCGCTGTATTTATCAGCTTCTCGCCGTAGTCCTCATAATTGTAATCAATGCTGGTAAGCTTGGGTACCGTAAGATCGGTGATGTAGGTGTTGTCGAAGCTTATTACCGAAATATCCTTGGGAACATGAAGATGATGTTCTCTTATGCTCCTAAGAGCTCCACTGGCTGCAAAGTCATTGATGGCTATGATAGCAGTGGGCTTGTCCTGCATATCCAGGATCCTGTTGGTGGCCATATAGCCCGCATCCGGGTCGTAGCTGCCGTTTACAACGTATTCGCCACGTACTTCTATACCGTACTTTTTGAGATTCTCCTGATAGCGCTGATACTTATAATAGGTTGATGCAACCTTCATCTCACCGCCCACCAGCGCAATCTTCTCATGCCCCAGATTGATGAGATGCTGCATTACCAGGTTCATTCCCTCTGCCTCATCAATAGTTACGCAGTGAACAGGCGCCTTATCAAGCTTGCCGGTAACTATGACAGGTGTAGTCTTGCAGACATTCCTGACCTTCTCGGCATAAGCGTCATCGGTAATAAGGTCGTCTACTCTTCCGCCCATAAGAATGATGGCATCCATCTTCTGCTGAAGATAGAAGTCAAGCATTTTGATCTCTTTTTCTTTTTCATTAAGGGAATTAGCCAGAGCCACGTTATAGCCTGCCTTCTCAGCCGCCAGTTCGCAGGCCACGAATAGCGCCGAATAATAAGGGTTTCTGACATCCGCTGCGATGATACCAATGGTATTGGTGGCAGTATCGGAAAGCCCCTTGGCAAGTGCATTGGGCTTGAAATTATACTTATCGATAATCTCCTGTATCCTCTGCTTCTTCTCCTGGCGCACCGAAGCACTGCCAGTAAGGACACGGGAAACTGTAGAAGCCGAGACTCCGGCCTCCTTGGCTATATCATAGATTGTAATTGTCTTACCGGTGTTCAGTCTAACTTTTTCCATAAATACTCCGAGTCTTGGGGACTGTCTGAAACCGATTTCAATTCAATCATATGTGATATTTACGGCTATGTCAACAGGATTTTATCAGAATCCCATATATACACCCGGCAGATCTTCTTCATGGATATGAATGTCATTGGTCCCGTCTTCATTTTCTGCTGTTTCCATCTTAACAACGTTTACATATCCGTCATTTATCATATCCACCATGTATTTAACTATATCCGGGTCAAACTGAGTTCCGGAGCCCTGCTGTATCTCTTCAATTATCTCATCTTTGTTAAGATGCCTTCTGTATACTCTGTTGCTTGACATGGCGTCATAGGAATCCGCAACTCCGACAATCCTTGCATATATCGGGATCTTATCTCCCTTAAGTCCCTCAGGATAGCCTTTTCCGTCATATCTCTCATGATGGTACAGAGCGATCTCACGAATCCCCTTTATGGAGGAGAGCTGCTTGAGCATCTTGCCACCTGCCACCGTGTGACTCTGTATAGTCTTTCTCTCCTCGTCTGTAAGCTTGCCGGGTTTATTGAGCACAGCATCGGGAATACTTATTTTGCCGGCATCATGAAGAAGTCCACCGTAATAGATATTCTGAACCTCATCCTCAGACAATTCCATTCGCTTGGCGATCTCCGCTGCGTACATGGCTACTCTCCTGGAATGGCCTCGGGTATAGGGGTCTTTGGCATCAATAAAGCTTATGAAAGTATTCATAGACTGGAGAATGATCCTTACGTCGTTCTTCTGCCTCTCACGATAGTTTCGGAGATTGAACCTTGTAACAAGGTAGCCTACGAAGGCCACAAGCCACACCAGTATCATAAACAGGATTAAATTCTTGATGATATTATTTCTCCCGGCGGCTTTATAACCTATTATATGAAGTACTGAGGGATCGATCGTTTTTTTTGATCTCACCACTGCTCCGAATTCCAGATTATCTCCGGGCTTAATAGTAATATTTGCATTCTGGGGAGTAAACAGCAAAAGATTGTTCCTGCTGTCCTTGGACAATTCTATGTTCCAGCTGCTGTCTATGGTTGTATCCTCAGGAACCTCAAGATACAATCTCCAATTGGTAATAGCCTCACTTCCCAGGTTCTTTATCACGAATTCGAACTGGCTGCTGGTACTTCCGAATCTTCTCCATTCACCGGTTTTGCGCACACTTCCATAGAGCTCATCGGAGAGTCTTGCGCCGGTAAGGCTTATCTCATCCTCCACCGTGGAATCCACTCTGTTCTCCGAAGATACTTTTTCAGCAAAATATGCAGTTATAAGGATAATGATCACTACACAATACAGAAAAAATGTATCGAGAGCTTTGCTAATCTTCATTCCGTCACCAATTGCCAATTCTGTGCATATTACCGCATAATACTACAAGTACATTATACTATCCGGCTTCTAAAATTATCATGTTTGCAATTATTATATTTTGATAAACCAAACACAGCTGCATAAAAAAAGACCATACTCCTCGGTTAAAGAAGTATGGTCTCATTATAAATTCGAAAAACTCAATAAGCGATTATCGCTGAATACGACCTGATCCGTCGCCGCCTGCAAGCTTGTTAACCTCATCAACGGTTACAAGGTTGAAGTCGCCTTCGATTGAGTGCTTAAGAGCAGATGCTGCTACAGCAAACTCGATTGTAGCCTGAGGATCGAAGCAGTTTACGCAGCTGTAGATAAGTCCACCGCCGAAGGAATCACCGCCGCCTACACGGTCAACGATGTGAAGTGCATACTTCTTTGAGAAGTAAGCCTGACCATCTGTGTAGAGCATTGCGCTCCAGTTGTTGTCATTAGCTGAGATAGACTCACGAAGTGTGATAGCAACCTTCTTGAAGCCAAATCTCTCTGTAAGCTTCTGAGCTACCTCGATGTAGCCCTCTCTGTTAAGCTTACCTGTTGTAACGTCTGTTGAAGAAGCTGCGATACCGAATACATCATTAGCATCCTCCTCGTTAGCGATACATACATCAACATACTGGCAAAGCTCAGCCATAACCTTGCCTGCCTTCTCCTTGCTCCAGAGCTTTCCTCTGTAGTTAAGGTCGCAGGATACTGTAAGACCGTGCTCCTTAGCCTTCTTACAAGCCTCAAGAGTGATAGCTGCGAGAGAATCACTTACAGCGGGAGTGATGCCTGTGAAGTGGAACCACTCTGCACCCTGGAAGATATCATCCCAGTCGAAATCTGAAGGAACAGCCTCAGCGATTGCTGAATGTGCTCTGTCATAGATGCACTTTGAGCCTCTCTGTGAAGCACCCTTCTCGTTGTAGTAGATACCTACTCTGTCGCCGCCTCTTGTGATCTTGGAGGTGTCAACGCCGTACTTTCTAAGAGAGTTAACAGCTGCCTGTCCGATCTCGTGCTTAGGAAGCTTTGTAACGTATACTGAATCAAGGCCATAGTTAGCAAGTGAAACTGAAACGTTAGCCTCACCGCCGCCGAATGTAGCCTCAAGATGATCAACCTGAACGAATCTTAAATAGTTATCAGGCTGAAGACGAAGCATGATCTCACCAAATGTAACAACTTTCTTTGACATGATTTATATCCTCTTTTCTTTTAAAAAAATCAGTTTAACTTAGTTTTTTACAAGATGTACTGCGAATCCGCCGAAGTCATCTGCAAGGTAAGCAACCTTAAGGTGGCCCTCTGCATCATATGCAAATGAGCTCTCATCGAACTTAACGCCCTGCTTGCCAAGGTGGTAAACAGCTCTGTCTACGTTGTTGGTTCCGATTGCGATGTGTCCGCATGTTCCACGTCCCTGAGACTTCATAACCTCAACTACTGAACCTGCGAATACTGAAGAGTTACCAACCTTCTTGGTAAAGCCAAAGAGATTGTCGAACTTCTCAGCTGTAGCAACTGCAGAAGCCTCATCAGGCTGGTTGATTCCAACGTGCTTCATTGTGAAGCCAAGCATTGCATTAACTGCATCTCTTGTCATAGCCTCGATCTCATCGAACTTACCTGCAGCGATAAGATCCTTCTTAACCATCCAGCTACCGCCGCAGCAGAATACCTTATTGAATGAAAGGTAATCATTAAGGTTGTTCTTGTTGATACCGCCTGTAGGCATGAAGTGCATCTTTGTGTAAGGTGCTGCCATAGCCTTGATCTTGGCGATACCGCCGTTCTGCTCAGCAGGGAAGAACTTAACACAGTCAAGACCAAGCTCGATAGCCTGCTCTACTTCACCGGGAGTTGCTGTTCCGGGAACAACCGGTACTCCGATTGACTGAATGTACTCAACGTTTGATCTGTTGAAACCGGGGCTAACGATGAACTTAGCACCTGCAGCCTTAGCTCTGTCTGCCTGCTCAGCATTGAGAACTGTACCTGCACCAACGATCATCTCAGGGAACTTCTCAGAGA
This sequence comes from Butyrivibrio sp. AE3009, assembly GCF_000420845.1. Classification (GTDB taxonomy): domain Bacteria; phylum Bacillota; class Clostridia; order Lachnospirales; family Lachnospiraceae; genus Butyrivibrio. The sequence continues at coordinate 17,969 of NZ_ATVS01000011.1, forward strand.
TAAGTCTGATTGCCTCCTCAGCAGCTGCTGTACGGAAGGTAACCTCAGCAGCGGGAAGTCCTCCCTTTATAAGTGCCTCAGCAAGAGGTACTGCGTCCTTAGCATCGTCAATAGCGATTACGGGAACAATACCGATTTTGTATAACTCTTCGCAAATCTTATCCATTTTTATTGCCTTTCTTTATCTTAATTAATCTATTCATATTGATTAACACCGCGATTACTCCACTTCGTTCTCGTAATCGCTCCATCCATTCGGAAATCGACATACTCATATTCATTCGTATGTCTTTTTCCCTCATTGGTGGGCATATCTCAAATTCAAATGTGCAATTCTGTGCAAGCACAATTGCACATTGAACTTGAGACATTGTTAATCAAGATTACTGTGCGTCTTCCTCGTCTACGAACTCCATCTTAGCAGGATCAAGGTTAGAAGGATCCTGTCCGATGTAAGCTGAGATACCGCCATCGATGTAAACTACCTGACCGTTGATGAAATCAGATGCAGGTGATGCAAGGAATACAGCAAGTCCCATAAGGTCCTCTGTCTTGCCCCATCTCTGAGCGGGTGTCTTGGAACGGATGAATCTGTCAAAAGGATGCATTGATCCATCTTCCTGCCTCTTACGAAGAGGAGCTGTCTGAGGTGTTGCGATGTAGCCGGGTCCGATAGCGTTGCACTGGATGTTGTACTGACCATACTCAGAGCAGATGTTTCTTGTAAGCATCTTAAGTCCGCCCTTAGCAGCTGCGTAAGCAGATACTGTCTCACGTCCGAACTCAGACATCATTGAGCAGGCGTTGATGATCTTTCCTGATCTCTTCTCCATCATGTCAGGAAGAACTGCCTTAGCGCATACGAAAGGACCTGTAAGGTCTACGTCGATAACCTGGTTCCACTCCTTAAGAGTCATCTCGTGCATAGGAATTCTCTTGATGATACCAGCGTTGTTAACGAGGATGTCGATTGAACCAACCTTCTCCTTAACGTCAGCAACGAACTTCTGAACCTGCTCCTCATTTGTTACGTCGCAAACTGCGCCGTAAACTTCGATGCCGCGCTTAGCGTACTCAGCAAGTCCCTTATCAACAAGGTCCTGATTGATATCGTTGAAAACGATCTTAGCTCCGCTCTCTGCGAAAGCTACTGCATAAGCAAGTCCAAGGCCGTAAGAAGCGCCTGTGATCCATGCTACTTTTCCTTCAAGTGAAAAATTCTTTAAAAAGTCTCCCATTGTAAATCCCTCCTAAATATATTTGGTGTTATTAGTTTTACATTAAATCCTGCATTGCGCAGTCATCCATATCATCGAAGTCCTGGTTCTCTCCAACCATTCCCCAGATGAAGGTGTAGGCCTGTGTGCCGCAGCCTGAGTGAATTGACCAGCTGGGGCTTATTACAGCCTGCTCGTTTCTCATGATGATATGTCTTGTTTCCTGAGGTTCTCCCATGAAGTGCATTACCATTGCATCCTCGGGAATATCGAAGTAAAGATATACTTCCATTCTGCGGTCATGTGTGTGACAAGGCATTGTGTTCCATACGCTGCCGGGCTTAAGCTCTGTCATACCCATCTCCAGCTGGCAGGTCTCAACCTGACCGGGAAGTATGTACTTGTTGATAACTCTGTGATTGGCACCCTCAAGACTTCCAAGTTCCTTCTTGTTCTCATCCTTGATGATGACAACGTCCTCTGAAGGAGTTCCTTCTCTCTTAATGAGAACTGTAGGATAAGTCTTGTGTGCAGGTGCACTGTTGATATAGAATTTAGCAGGCTTGGACGCATCTGCGCTGGCAAAAGAAACATCCTTTGCCCCCATTCCGATGTACATTCCCTGCTTGTAGTCAACGTCATATTTCTTGCCGTCGATGGTGATTACACCGGCGCCGCCGATATTGATAACACCCATCTCACGTCTCTGCAGGAAGTACTCAGCACGAAGCTCATCTCCTGCTGTAAGCTTAAGCTCCTCTTTTACAGGCACAGCTGAACCTGTGATGATTCTGTCGATATGGCTGTAAACAAGCTTGATGGTATCAGGCTGAAAAAGATCATCGATAAGGAATTCCTCTCTCAGTCTCTTGGTGTCGTAATACTTCTCGTCCTTAGGTGAACATGCAGTTCTAAGTTCCATTTTTCCTCCACCTTCTCCGGCAAAACCGGTAAATAGTTTTATAAATATAGCCCTTTATCAGGCTCTTTTATCATTGACTCTTGTATCATATAGTATATTTTTTTCTTTGTCAGTTCATTTTTGCATCAAAATCTTGCAAATCTTGACACAATGTAAGTGCTTTCATATTTCTTACATTTTACCCACTCGCTCCGGTTTTGTCTACCCAAAAGAGCCACCAAAAAGATTGCGCAGCTTATATAGAAAAAGGCGGTCCTCTGCGGCTTATATATGTGACCAATCCGATTTGATTATTTTTCCCATCATCGGAGGATTGGGCGCATATATAAGCCGCAGAAGACCGCCTTTTTAAACTATATGAGCAGAACTGTAAGCCGGGTTATGTCGTGAATGATCATCTATCTAGGACTGCCGTCGCCGACAGCCTCAAGCGACCCACCTGAAAGCGAACCGGGCCGGCTCATAGCTTTCTGTTCGGTCTTGCTTCGGATGGGGTTTACATGGCTACTGATGTTACCACCAGCACGGTAGTCTCTTACACTGCCTTTCCACCCTTACGCACATGAGGTAGTACGGCGGTCACTCGGAATGCAAGCATTCCTCGTTACGCGGCATTCGCCGCATGCCCCTTCCAATCTGTGACATATTTCATGCAAGCATGAATATGTCCCATCTTGTCATGGTCGCCCGCCTCATTTAGTACGCGGTATATCTCTGTTGCACTATCCTGGGAGTCACCTCCACCAGACGTTATCTGGCATCCTGCCCTGCGAAGCCCGGACTTTCCTCTCCCATGCCCTTTCGTTTGCATGGCAGCGATCATCCATCCTGCTCATAAGTATTATATTCTGATACACTTAAAAGTCAACGAAAAAATCACTTACCGAGTATTTCAATAAGAAGCTCTGTCATAGCGCTGTCATCAAGGCCTTTTTCATGAAGAAGGCAGTAGTGCACTCCATCTTTTTCCCAGCCTGCGGCATTGAAGGCAGTTTCCGTACCCTGAAGGGTAACCTCCACTCCGTTTATGGTTCTTACGGTCTTGGTCGAATAATCAATAAAATCACCTGCGATATTGCCGTTTACATACTCGGAAGCAGCTTCCTCGGAGGCCACTCTGTAATATACATTTCCTCCGTCAATATAATAATTGATCTCCATCATACCGCTGTCATACAGAAGGTAATGATTCTCGGTTGACGCATTAAGAAGGCTGTCGATATCGGTTATTGTTCCACCTGCTTCAGCGGACAATTCCTTGGCGGATGCAAATTCCGTCACCATGCTCGGAACTTCCATTTCATCCTGCTCTGTTTCAACTGACTCATTTTTGGCAGTGTCTTTAGTCTTATCATTCTTGGACGGAGCAGCGGGAGCTGGCATAGCAGATGGTTCCATCATTGGCGCTGAATTCACAGCATCACCTCCCTGAGCTCCCATGATCGGAGCTGCCTCATCTGTAGCTGCTTCTTCATCCGCATAAGCTGCTTCTGTTGTCTCCTCAGCCATTTCATAGGTTGCAGCAGGTGCTTCGGACGTAGCTGATTCCATGGATTTCCTGCCGGACATGTTGCCAAATACTGCGTAAGCACCCACCAGTACCACTGCGAACATAGCGGCAACTGCGCCGTAGGTCCTTACAAAACTTATTATCTTGTTTTCCTTTTTTTCTTTTTTGGGAACCGATTCAAAAGTCTTAACGTCATCAAAGTTCGTATCCTCAATGTTTTGAAGGATGCGCTTTTTCATATCGTCAGTAACTTTGACTTTATCCATAACTTCATTATATTTACTCAAAGTCATACGCCTCCTTCAGAATTTCTTTTAATTTCTCTCTTCCCCTTCGAAGATCCGAACGCACTGTTGACTCATTTTTGCCAAGAATCTCAGCTATCTCCTTAGTAGCATAGCCCTCCTGGTAAAAAAGATGAACAACTTCCCTGTAGTTCTCCGGGAGCTCTTTTACCGCATCCCATACGAAGGCAAGGTCGTCCTGTTCCTCTCCTGTCAGTTCCTCAGCCAGCTCGTCGGTTTCTCTAAGCTTGTTGTACTGGATCTTGTTCTTACTGAGATTGGCTGCCACACGAAGAAGCCATGCCTTCTCATGCTCGCTGCTATCGAAGGCCGGATCGTTCTTGATAAACTGGATCAAAGTATCCTGCAGAATATCCTCTGCGTCGCTCATATTATGCAGATAGGAATAAGCCATTCTGAGAATATTGTTGCCATATCTATCAATAAGTAATCCTGCTCTCTCCGCTGCCGTCGCCCCTGCCACAGGCCTGTCCACCTTAGCTGGCGCAGCAAATAAAGATAAAGCAAGCTTCCTTATTTTCCCTACAGCACTCCCAAGTAATCCGGGAAGTTCCCACAGAAGGCCGCCATATGGCATATATTCGCCATTTTTAGTCATAACCATGTTTACTGTCCTCAACTCTTTTTCCATATCCCGCGAACCTTAACCAATAAGTCCGCACTCCTTAGACAGTATAACATAAATTGCCTTCCTACTATATATACAAAGAGAAGAGCCAAAATGTTGCAGACTTTAGTAAAAAAAAGTGACAGGCACTTTAGTGGAACAAAGTGCCTGTCACTTTACTATAGTAAATTATCAGACTTTGAAGCAGCTTCCTCCGACGAACTCTCTGCAGATGGAGTTCTTGGGAAGCATGGAACTGTCTACACTGACGAAATAGTCAAGGAACTTAAGAAGTCTCTTGGCCTCATAATACTCCGGTTCATCCTTACCGATGTTGAACAAAAGAGGCTCTGCGAAGGGCTTGATAACTGCCAGCTCGTAGATCTGAGCTGAGTTAAACATCTCGTCCGCGCCTTCCTGGAAGGGGAAGATATTGGCCTCCTCGCCGGCTCTTACTGAGCCCCACATGCTGATGGTCTTCTTGGCGGAAGCGCCTCTTGTTCTGGCATCCCTTACGATTCTTCTAAGGAGTCTGCCGTCTGTTGTAGGTATTCTGTTATGATCGTCAATACTCAAGGTTGTAAGAGCACTGATATAGATCTTAAACTTGGACTCACTTGGAAGTGAATAACTCATCTTTTCATTAAGTCCGTGAATTCCCTCGATCACCAGCACATCATTTTTGCCAAGCTGCATGAACTCTCCGTTCATCTCCCTTTTGCCGGTAACAAAGTTAAACTCGGGCATTTCAACTCTCTCGCCTTTAAGGAGCCTTGTCATATCCTGATTAAAACGCTCAACATCAAGAGCCTCAAGACATTCGAAATTATAACTGCCGTCTTCGCTTAGAGGTGTATCCTCTCTGTTTACAAAGTAGTTGTCAAGGCTTATGGGATGCGGCACCAGTCCGTAGGTACGAAGCTGAATTGACAATCTGTTGGCAAAACTTGTTTTGCCGGAGGAGCTGGGACCTGCAATCATAACGAATTTGACGTCAACTCTCTGGAATATCTTCCTGGCGATGTCTGCGATCTTGCTCTCCTGCAGCGCTTCCTGCACCAGCATCATCTCATTGATCCTGCCGGAGCAGACCATGTTGTTAAGATCGCCCACGTTTGATATTCCCATCATGCTGCCCCAGTCACTGGCCAGCATCATGGTATTAAAGAGCTTTTCTCTGGGCTCTGATACCACCAGCTCACCCGGATTCTTTTTTGTGGGGAGCGTCAGCATCAGGCCGTCGTGATACTTATCCACCCTGAACTTCTCGATATAAGAGGTTCTGGGCAGCATATAGCCAAAGAAATAATCATAGAGATCATCAATTCTGTAGACGTTGATTTCAGAACTTCTGCGGTATTTCAGAAGTGCCACCTTGTCATCCATGCCCTGATTTCTGAAGATCTCTATGGCATCATCAAGGGGATATACCTTCTTGGTGATCTGAATATCCGCGTCAACCAGCTCCTGATATCTCTCTGTGACCTTGGCGGCAAACTCATCGGTTACAGGCACGCCAACCACTGTGCAGTAATATCCGTTGCCGATAGTAAACTCCACCTTGATCTTAACATTGCTGCCGACGCCCGCCACATCACGAACCGCCTTGATCAGTATCATCACCGCAGTCCTTCTCATGGTCTCATAGCCGATGCTGTCCGCAAAGGTGACAAAAGAGAGCTCGCCGTCCTTTTTAACAGCCTTAAACAGCTCTCTTATCTTGCCGTTAAATATAACGGCCGCAATCTTGCAGGGAAAGTCCTTCTGATATTCCTTTGCAATAGTCTCAAAGGATGTTCCCTTGTCGTATTCTTTTGAAACCCCGTTAATTGTAACTATAGGCATATATTTGCCTCCTGATTCTTTAATTATTCAGATAAAAAAGAAGCCTTCCGTTCTCTTCGTTTTCTGAAGCCACCTGTTCATATCTCTCCGGATGTTCTTCCCTGGAAAGGCTCTTCAGAATAGATTCGTTTACAGTCGTTCCATGACTTACGAAATCTCTTAAAAGAGCGTCTTTGCGAAGAATATTGGACTCTCCGAAGCGGTCACAGAGGCTCTCGGCGCACTCTTTATCGCACCCTGTCTTCTCCATAAGCTCTGCCACACACTCTGCCGATCTGTCCTTGGAGCCATCGGTAAAATCAATCTCCATGGGAAAATAATATTTTCCATCCTCAAGGACAACCTGCTCCCGGACTATTGAATAGCCCTTGCCTCTGATATAGCGCCTGAATTCACAGAGCTCTGACTGGGGCTGCAAAACAGCCTTCTTAATGCCAAGCTTATTGATGTCACAGTCACTTAGGATTCTGACCATAAGGCCTCCTCCCATTCCTGCAATAACAAGAGCATCTGCTTCCCCTTCACCAAGCTCCTTAAGACCATCAGATAGTCTCGTAGTTATCCTGTCTTCATAACCATAGTCCTTAATATTTGAAAGAGCTCCTGACAAGGGGCCCTTTCTCACATCCATTGCAATGGCTTTATCTGCTATATTGTTCTGAACAAGATATATGGAAACATATCCGTGGTCACAGCCTACATCAGCTGCTGTGGCCACCGGGTGTTCCCCTCTTAACATCTCCGCAATGGTTATCAGCCTTTGCGACATTTTTCCTTCAATATTCATCAGTCAAGATAATCCTTAAGCTTGCGGCTGCGGCTGGGATGACGAAGCTTTCTGAGAGCCTTGGCCTCGATCTGACGGATACGCTCACGGGTTACGTTGAACTCTTTTCCTACCTCTTCAAGGGTTCTTGCTCTGCCGTCATCAAGACCAAAACGAAGACGGAGAACCTTCTGCTCACGCTCTGTCAAAGTTCCGAGAACCTCCACAAGCTGCTCCTTAAGAAGTGTGAATGCAGCTGCGTCGGCAGGTACAGGCACGTTGTCGTCCTGGATGAAATCACCAAGATGGCTGTCTTCCTCCTCACCGATAGGTGTCTCAAGGGATACAGGCTCCTGGGAAATCTTGAGGATCTCGCGTACACGCTCAACAGGCATGTTCATCTCCTTGGCAACTTCCTCGGGAAGCGGCTCACGGCCCAGTTCCTGAAGGAGCTGACGGCTGACTCTGATGAGCTTGTTGATGGTCTCAACCATGTGTACAGGAATACGGATGGTTCTGGCCTGGTCGGCGATGGCTCTTGTGATAGCCTGTCTGATCCACCATGTAGCATAGGTTGAGAACTTGAAGCCCTTACGGAAATCAAACTTCTCTACAGCCTTGATAAGACCAAGGTTACCCTCCTGGATAAGATCCAGGAACAGCATTCCACGGCCAACATATCTCTTTGCAATACTTACAACAAGACGAAGGTTAGCTTCTGCAAGACGCTTCTTGGCTTCGTTACCTTCATAGATGATAGCATCCAGCTCTTTTCTTCTGGCCTCTGTCATCTTGTTCTTGCCCTTATCTTCCTCGATCTCCTTCTCGGCATCGATTCCGGCTTCCATAGCCTTGGCAAGGTCAATTTCCTGCTCAGCTGTAAGAAGAGGAACCTTACCGATCTCCTTGAGGTACATTCTTACAGGATCCTCAATGCTGATTCCATCGGGAACAGAGAGGTCGATATTCTCCATATCAACTTCATCCTCATCGGAAATGAGCATATCGTCGTCATCGGGAATAACATCATCATCGTCACTCTCGGATACCTTGAGAACATCGATTCCGGAGTTCTCAAGAACCTCAAGTACGTTATCAAGCTGTTCTTCATTGAGATTAAGATCAGTGAAGAAATCATTTATCTCTGCGTACTCAAGTACGTTTTTCTTTTTCTTTGCAAGAAGAAGTATATCCTTGATTCTCTGGGTGAATACTTCTCTTGTGGCTTCGTCAAGCTCTCCGTCTGCTGATACCTTGGGAGCATCCTCAGACTCTGCCTTTGCTGCCTTCTTGGAGGTCTTTCTGGTCTTGGGCTCCTTAACCTCTTCCTCAACCTCTGCTGCCTTCTTGGAGGCCTTCTTAGCCTTAGGCTCCTTAACCTCTTCCTCGGCCTCTGCTGCCTTCTTGGAGGTCTTCTTAGCCTTAGGCTCCTTAACCTCTTCCTCAGCCTCTGCTGCCTTCTTGGAGGTCTTCCTTGTCTTGGTCTCTTTAACCTCTTCCTCGGCTTCTGCTGCCTTCTTGGAGGTCTTCTTAGCCTTTGTATCTTCTTTTGTTGTTTTCGCTGCGGCAGACTTGGTAGTCTTGGCAGCTGACTTTATTGCTTTCTCGGTATCCTTGCTTACAGTTTCTTTCTTTGCCATTTTTTATCTTTCCTTTTCTAATTATTTTTGTGTAAATTAGTCGTCCGGTGATATTTCCGTATGTGAGAGTTTTTCCAGATCCTTTTTCCCCTGGATGGTCTTGATGAGATATTGGGGATCGTCAGGTTTTAGCTCTTTTTTCTGCCTCTCGTATCCTGCCAGCTTGACGCCGTAGATGATATCGTGGAAGGCCTTCTTCCTCTGATCCCTGGTCTCGATGTCCACCAGGTTGGTATTAAACATCTCCGCCACCTGGGCGTGTTCCGTTTCATCCCGGAAATGATCCAGTATTGCCGCGGGGGAGAATCCACCGCTCTTTAGTCCTTCAAATAATTCCCCGGCTACTCTCCTGTACAGATCATCCGAAAAATCTTCGGGTGACACGTACTTTATCACCTTGGGGTAAAGACCCGGCTCATCCGTAAGCCACGTAAGAAGGAGTCTTTGGTTCTTCTTTGCACCGTCCTCGGGAGTCATCTTCTTCTGAATGCCTGTTTTGGGTCTCTCTGCAGGCCTTACTATTCCGCCACGGTTTGCAAATCCGGTAACCATGCGCCGCAGGTCATCCACCGGAATGTTGTACCTTGCGGCCACCGCCTGTATGTAATTTTCTCTCTCCAGAGCCTCTTCGAATTCGCATAGCTTCTGAGCTATCTCTTTGTAAAAAGAGGTCTTGGAATCCGGATCGGACATGTCATGCGCTCTCTCCAATATCCTTACTTCGAAGAAAAATGGATTCTCGGCATTCTTGATCCTCTCCTCGAAGGCTTCCCTGCCTTCGTTTTTGATGAATTCATCGGGATCCTTGTGGGGCTGCAGGTTAAGGACCTTGCCCTTGATTCCCACTTCCTTAAGGATTCCTATTCCCCTTAGCGCTGCCTTGGTACCGGCTTCATCGCTGTCGTAGGATAGGATGACTTCATCTGTATATCTTTTAAGCAGCATGGCCTGCCCCGTGGTAAAAGCTGTTCCAAGGGAAGCCACCGCCATGTTAAAGCCAGCCTGATGCATGGCTATAACATCCATGTAACCCTCACAGATTATCATGTAACCTGCTCTGGAGTTCTTGGCATAATTAAGGCCGAAGAGATTTCGGCTCTTGTCAAAGATCATCGTCTCCGGTGAATTCAGGTACTTGGGCTTGCCATCTCCCATTACTCTTCCGCCAAAGCCGATGACCTTGTTGGAAGCATCCTGAATCGGAAACATAACTCTGTTCCAAAATTTATCATGAGTCCCGAACTTATCGTCGTGGGACGCAAGACCTGCTTCTATTATCTGACTGTCCTTGTAGCCAAGGCCCCGCAAATGCTTCACCAGATCATCGCTGGTAACATTGGCGTAGCCCAGTCCAAAATGCTGAAGGGTCTCATCCGTCAGCTCTCTCTTTCTGAAATACTCAAGCCCCTTCTCACCGGTTCTGCCTCGGAGCTGATAATAGTAATACTTGGCAGCCTCCTTGTTGATATCAAGGAGTATCTGACGCTTGTCCCGCATAGCCTTGGCCGCGGGGGAGTCATCCTCCTCCGGAAGCTTGATGCCGGCTCTGTCCGCCAACTGCTTTACTGCTTCCTGAAAGGTCAGATTGTCATATTTCATCAAAAAAGAAATGACATTTCCGCCGGCTCCGCAGCCGAAGCAGTAATACATCTGCTTGTGGCCCGAAACAGAGAAAGAACCGGATTTTTCATTATGAAACGGACACAGTCCGAAATAATTTGCTCCCTTCTTTTGCAGATGGACATATTGACCTATGACATCCACAATATCATTCCGGGAGCGCACTTCTTCCAATATTTCCTCAGAATAACGCAACTGACTCTCCTCTTTTCATCCCCAAAAACTACTACAAAACGCCCCAGGAACGAGGCACATATATTTCTTCAAAAACCGCAACCGCATATCTGTCAGTCATGGAGCTGACATAATCGCAGACAGCTCTCTCTTTGGATTCCCCTTCATCCATCATCTTCTTGAGATACTCGGGAATCTTGTCTATATGGTCAAGATAGTAGCTGTACAAAGTCTTGATCATATCTTCAACCTTGCCTTCCTGACTCTTGGCAATCGGGTTGGTATATACTCTTTCAAACATAAACTTCCTGAGCTTATGAAATGCATCATAGATCTCATCCGACATCTGAATGTTGTCCTTTTCCATGCTGTTGGAAATTATGTCATGGATAAAGGTATCAAGCCATTCTCTCTTGGACTCACCTATTACCCTGCGAAGGTCCGCAGGCACGTCCTCTTCACTGAGGATCCCACCTCTTATGGCATCATCCATGTCGTGATGCATATATGCAATCTTATCGGATAGCCTTACCACCTTGCCCTCAAGGGTCCCCGGTGTTAAGTTCATCTCGTGATTAAGAATGCCATCTCTTACTTCCCAGGTCAGATTAAGACCGATTCCGTAGTTCTCCAGCTTCTCCACAATGCGAAGACTCTGCTCGTTGTGCCTAAAGCCTCCCGGATTGACATCATTAAGCGCTCTCTCGCCTGCGTGTCCAAAAGGGGTATGTCCCAGGTCATGGCCCAGTGCAATTGCCTCAGCCAGGTCCTCATTGAGCATCAGAGCCTTGGCTATGGTTCTGGCATTCTGTGATACCTCAAGGGTATGGGTCATTCTGGTTCTGTAATGATCACCGTCAGGAGACAGGAAGACCTGGGTCTTGTCCTTGAGGCGTCTGAAGGACTTGGAATAAAGTATCCTGTCCCTGTCGCGCTGAAAACAAGGCCTGATGTCACAAGGCTTCTCTTCTCTTTCCCTACCTTTGGAATTCATGCTGAGAGTAGCATGTTTACTTAAGATTCTGATCTCTCGTTCTTCAAGTTGTTCGCGAATTTTCAATTTAGCTCATCCTTTTTTGTCCAATGTTAAAAAAAGAAATCCCACATCTTAATTATTCGACGTGGGATTTCAAAATCCTTTTTATTTTTCAAAAAATTTTAAACAATTTGTTCCGGATTGCTCCAAAGGGCGATCCTCTCTTCATATTGCTGATTGAACCAGGCCACTGCCTGTTCAAGTCCCTCCTGTGAAACCTCGAATTCCTCAGAGGTCATAAGAGCCTTATCTGTCTGTGCATAGGAATAGGGCTCCGGCCATACCGTCGCAAGAAGTGATGCCGGTCCTCTCTGGTCCACGGGAACGAATTTGACATTCTCAAGAGGCTCTCTTGCCAGTCTGTATCTCATTCCCTTGTAGCTGCCAAAGAAGGCTTCTCCGTATTCATAATGCATCAGATTAAAAAAAGTACTTAACTCAATTGCCATTAAAATCCAACCCTGCCTGTTTCGCTGTGGTTTACAACATAATAAGCCGCATTGTCCGAAGGCTTGATGTAAACCTGAATCTCCTTAATATCCGTGATGTTGTGGCCACGGCTGACGAAATCCTTCTTAGCCTTCTCAATAATATCTGTGGTCCTAAGTTCATGACTGTTGTACTGAACAAAAACCTCTTCCTTGCATCTGTGCTTGGCAGCTCGAAGAGTGATATCCTGTCCTACTGCCTTGGCAACCTTAGTGGCCTTCTGTGATCTCTTCCTGACTACCTCCGCAGCGGGAGCCGCTGTCTCTTTAACCTTCTTGATCACAGGCTCAGCCTTGGTCTTAACTTCACCATAAACAGGCTCGGCCTTGGTCTTTAAGTCTCTGATAACCGGTTCTGCCGCCTCTGTTACTTCCTTAGCAAGTTCCTTAATCTTATCTTCTGCCTGCTTTCTGTCCATGTTGTCCCCCTTCCAAAGCATAAATGCTAAAATTATGATTTCTTTCTAATTCTAGTCTCTTTAAACACTTTAGTCAAAGTACCGGCAAGTACCACAAGCGCCATCAGCAAAATAATGTAAGAGGATGTCATATCTCTGTCTGAGGTCTCTCCTCTTCTTGCTCCCAGAACTTCCGGAAGATCAAGGTCATCTCTGTAGGCTCCGAGGACCTCAGGAAGATCAGGAATAACGCTGCTCTCAGATGTGGTTACAACCACGCCCTGTGTAGGCTCAGTCTCCGTAGTCGGTTCCGGTGCAGGTTCCGGATTTGGCTTGGGTGTAGGTGTGGGCTTAGGAGCGGGTGTAGGCTGTGGATCGGGCTTAGGATCCGGCTTGGGCTCAGGATCCGGTGTAGGATTGGGATCCGGTGTGGGATCAGGCCCGGGCTCCGTTTTCTTCTTGTTCGTAAAGTTGAATTCATGATAAACATTGTTCTTATCAACCACGATAATCTCAAGCTTATCATATTCTTCCTCAGTCAGGAATGCTCTTATCTGAGAATCTACCTTGTCAAACTTGGTTGCCTTGAAGACAAAATAATGCTTGGTGTAATCACCTATGTATCCCGTGGGAGCTTCAATTTCCTGATAATAGTACAGTGTATCAAAAATAAGTGAGTTGTATTTGCCGTCTACATCAAATACTACGCTATAGTCAATATCATCAGTGGTCTTCTCTACCACAAGGCTGCTCTCACCGGTCTTAAGATCAACTCTGTACAGGCCGATCTTACATCCATCAAGACCCTTGGAAGGTTCATCTGCATCGACCTTAACAACCTTGACGCTGCCCTTACTGCTGGTGATTTTAGCCTGAACATCTTTTACAGCGTACTGCTTATCGACCTTGGAGGAGTTCTCAATATCGCCGTAGAGTGTCGCTGTATTTGAAACCTCTACCTCAACCTTGGAATCACCAATATCAGTGCCGTAATCCGTATCTGCCTTAACAGCATATTTTACAAGAAGTGCGGTGCTGTCAGGAACAGTTATCTTGAAGGTCTTGCGGTCATAGGATACTCCAACGCCGTTCTCACCAAGATCAACCTTTGTCTCTGTTCCGTAGTAGTATACCTTAAGACTGTCTTCCACGAAGAAGCCGTTCTTAAGTGTATCTCCGAGAACAAGAGTATCACTGTCGGCCTTGAGATCAACAGCCTCTCTGTTAACCACGATCTCATATTCGATCTGCTGAGTATTCTCGTCAAATCCCGCAGTCTTCTTAAGGAACTTGAACTCCTCAACAGCGCTGGCATTGGTTCCACCGATGCTGCCGCCTACGGTTGCAATAACATTATTATCAAAAGATACTGTGGCTGTACCATCGTCCTGAGCCATCTTCTTGATTTCGCTCAGATACTCATCCTTTACATAGGACTTGAACTCAAGTACATAGTAGTTATCTCCGGCCTTCTCCCAAGTGAAGTTCCACTTAAGAACATCACCAAGCTCGGCAGATTTCTCTGCTACAGGTTCAACACCAAATGTTGTTCCGTCGGCCTTGGTAATAACAGTAGATCCGGCAAGGTACCGGAGCTTGTCAGGAAGTATCTCGGTTACTGTGGCCTTGGCACCGCTCTCAATATCTCCATTGGTCTGTCCCAGCTCATTCTTGTTGATATAGACCTTCCATGGAATAATGTAACGTCCATTCTCAGAATATCCCTTAAGAGCTTCCTTCATAAGAGGAAGTCCCTCTGTTGTGATGGGATAAGATGCATCATCCTGGACCTTTCTGCCATCGATGATAAGTTCTGTATGGTTGATAATATCAATTGTACTTCCCTGAGGGAATGAAAGGTCGCCCTCAGATCCGTAATAGTGCTGTGTCTTGTAGTACAATCTGTAGCTGCCGGGCACAAGCTTATCTACGGTAAGAGTAAAGGATGACTCACCATAGGTAACCTTAAATTTGGTGATGGGAGTTGTTGTATTGTCCTCATTCACCTTAACAAGCTCGATGCCCTCAAGCATCTTAACTCCGATCTTCTTACCCGCAAACTCAGCTACTGCAGGAGCAATATTGTCCTTAATGGTGATAGGATAATTAGCTCTTTCACCGTTTACGGTAAATTCTGAGATCCAGGTAACGATACCTGTCGCGTTATCTCTTTCAAGGACATTCTTCTCAATGCGGGAATCAAATTTACCTACATGATAATATCCATTCTTCTCAGTAGCTTCATCCAAAAGTGTGTCACCATCATACAGATATACACTGTTGCTATACACAATTGTGTCAGTAGGAAGATTAGTTATCTTAGTATAATATTTGAGTCTGTAACCATAAGCAGGTGCATCATCCGGGAATGTGTACTGAAGCTTCCAGTTATCACCGTCCTTGCTGATGTCTGTAGCATAGTCATAATGTCTCCAGATCTTACCATCAAGAGAGTATTCAACTTCAACGGACATTGATGAGAATTCCATTCTGCTATCAAGGATATCCACTAATTTTTTGCCGGCCATCTCCTGGCGGCTTCCGTTGTTAATATAGACGTACCAGCCTGCTACTCCGTCTGCGGAAATCGCACCGATACGATTCTTTCTTAACCAGTCGTGTTTGATTGAGCAGGTTGCATAACTGATAACTTCATGCTCACCGGTGCAGCCCTTCCACTGCCACGTAGCAGTATTTCCATAGCCTTTTTCAATAGCATCGGTTGCAACAGCGTCCTGAAGCTTGGTTGCCTTGACTCTATAGAAAAGAACATATTTGCCTTTTTTTATTTTTCCGACATTAACGTTAAGAGTATGACTGTCAGCAAGACTGAAGGTAGCCGGAACTTTGCCGTAATTCGATGTTTTAAAGGTCCAGGAGCCTGGTACAAACTCAAGGTTCTCTCCAAGAACATCAGTGATGGTGAAATCATCTGTATCTGCTGATACATCAAAAACAACCTCGAAGCTCGCTTCTCCTGAACTGATAACCACAGGAGCCTTGGTAGCTGTGATAACAGGTTTCTTCACTGTGATAACCTTAACCTGCTCACCCGGGAACTCAATTCTGATGGGTTCATCACCGTGATTGCCGGCATCTGCTATCTTGCACTCAAGTTTTACACTGCCGTTTATTCCATTGGGCTTATTCTCAAGATACTTCTTATCGATTATAAAAGTAATGACATGAGGATCGGTAAACACTGCCTTACCAATCAGCACATCACCATCCCTTACCTCAATTTCCTTGCCAAGAATACCGGAAAAATCAAGTTCATCCGGAAGTGTATATGTAAATATACCATCAGGAATAGCCTCGGCATCGAATACATGGAAATCAAAGGAAAGTGTGATCTCCTCATTGATATCCCCGATTTCATCCGGAAGCTCAAAGTTATCAACTATTCCAAATTCAGGATTATTGAGATCGTTGGCTGCATGATATTCTTCTGAAGGCTTATTCTCAGAAGGTGTCTCCTCAGAAGAGGAAGATGAAGATGCGTCCTCTGATGATTCAGATGAAGCCTCATCTGCGGCATCTTCTGCAGAAGATGCTGCGGCAGAGGATTCCTCAGCGGCAGGTTCTATAGAAGTGCTCTCTGATGAAGCATTCCCCGGCTCTTCGGGAGCTTTGGGCGATACTTCTACAGAGCTCTCCGTTGATGCCTCTGAAGGGCTCTCTTCGGGACCCTCTGATGAGCTCTCTGAGGAGCTCTCTGATGAAGCCTCTGCAGAACTTTCTGATGAAGATTCTGCGGATACCTGTGTATTGTTATCCTGTGAACTTTCAGCAGATGCGTCTTCAGACGCCTCAGGAGCCGAACCTTCAGATGCAGAGTCTGATTTCTCTGCAAAAGAAATGTCTTTTAATGAGCAGTCTGAGTCATCACTCTGATACTCGGCTGCAATAGCGGTTTCTCCGTCAACTGTAAACACTACAGCCGACTCAAAGGTGGAGAAAAAAGTGGTCAAAGCCAATGCTCCCACCAACAATCTTCTAACTACATAATTCTTCATGTCTTGAGAACTCCTCCCACAAAACTTTATTTTTCTCCCCAAAAGAAAATGTAGATATATATAATTATCTAAACCTGTTCATAAAATTTGCCATGGGACCAATTGCATCCTGCAGGTCCTTGATTGCCTGATTGAGTCCTTCATAATCGACTTCAGTCATGGATTTGATGGCCGCTCCCAATGATTCCCCATTCTCATCGACGAGCTTGTTAAGGTTACTGCTGGCCTGTTCCATGCTCTTAGTCATATCGTTAATCTGTTCAATGGACTCCTGCGCCTTGGCAAGTGATTCCTCCGCCTTGGCGGCAACATTATTAATATGAGCAAGTGTTGTGCTGACTCTTGGCACCATAACAAGTACTGATATAATCAATACCGCGAGCATACCCCCTATGCATGCGGTGGATATATATTGAAGCCTAAGCTTCTTCCTGGTCAGATCCCTTAATTCAGTTAATACATCTGCATCTTCCTTTGTAGTAACATTATCCTTACTTGTAGCATCAAAATTTTCGTTCATAATTACCCCTCTTTTTCAAGAATAAAATTTCAGTACTTAGGATAAAAAAACGACCTACCGATAATACTAGTAAGCCACATATAATGTAACTGCGTAGAAATTCACACGTACTATAACACATTTGTGACCGTTATTCAATGATAATTCTTGCCTTATCTAATTTGCTCAAGTATAGACGGATCCTTAATTTTGCCATCTTCCGCCAAAAACAGGATTTTTGTTATTATCTCTGAAGTCTTTGGATCCTCATCGGCAAAAGGAAGGAACATTTTGCCCCTGTGCTGAGAATGTACCGGTAAAATATTTATCATACTACCACCCATTTTATGAACCACACCGCTTCCGAGATGCACCGAGTAGTTACCATATTTTCCCTGAATGTGAGCGTGATTTTTTTCAATGGTTACATTCGTAAGCTTAAACAGCGGAAGTGTAAACTCTACAAGTGCTGCTCTCATCTCAATTGTAGAATGGCTTGTTTCAGGATCAACGCCGCCTGCATGAGCAACACTGACTGCAAGATCCACATCTCTCATTACCTCAGAAAAGATAATGTCGGGGATATCCTTAATCCTTATGGGCTCCCAGGTCTTTCTGTCCATAAAAGAAACCCATTCAACAGTCGGCGCTTCTATATCCGCAGGGGAGAACCAGTCTGCCAGAGCATATTGTGGCGATGATATTCTCTTTGTAATAAACCTTCTGAATGCCGAAGTCTATATCTGCCACCCAGCGGCGTCCCTTGAGGCAGGCAAGAGTCTTCTTAGGCTGGATCTGATTGCCTGAATACCTTCTGGTATCTTCCATCTCAAGTTCTTCTGAGGTCTTGATGTACAGCTCTCTGAAAATCTGCTTGAAGGGCTGAACTGTCTTATTATCAAACAGGAGCTTCTGATACTCACTCCAATGACCATCCTTATAAATATGATATGGATGAACAACCTTAAGCTCTGCCTCTTCCTTAAGACTTATCTCTTTCCCCTCATGATCTGAGAGTTTACCGCCATTGATGAAGCCCAATCTGCCGCTTCCTTCTTCAATAAAAAGAAGTGTTTTTACGATAGGGGATACTATTGGATTGTCCTCTAAAAGAGTAAGTTCTTTGGCAGTGAAGGTTGTTCCCTCTTCCATAGCCTGCTCAAACATTAACCTGGTTCTGCGATACTGCTCTGTGAAACTCTTTTTAGTCTCCAACAGTGCCTTAACTTTGTCGTTCTTCTTTATCTTGGCAGGAATAGACTTAAGTGTTTTGCCATCCTTGTTTACAACAACCTCTGTCTTACCAAATTCATCAACGCTCAGTCTTAAGAGAACGCCCTCAACCTCTATATCCTCGAAGACCTCCCTGGAGTCTTCCATAACCTTCGTTTCCATCCTAAGGGTAAGTCTTGTAACATCACTGAAGCCTGCATTGTTTGCAAGATTCTGCATTGCCATGGCAACTGCCTTGCCCTCGCTGACAATCCTCTGGGCGCCAAAGCTCTTACTCTCCTTAAGGAACTGCTGAAGGTACTGATATCTTTCGCAGATGTCGTCCTCACTCTTAAGTGGAATAAGGGGATATGCCATCAGGAAGTCTTTGTTTCTCTTATCAGCTACTATCTCCTTAAGTTCATCAGGGGTATATCTTCCAAGAGCAGCATCAGCGTATTTGCGGGCTCGGGCATGTCTTGCTCCGTCGCAGATATACTTAGCGGCATCATAAACAAGGTTAAAATGCTCTTCTCCCAGCTCCTCGAAGGCGCTTCTGAACCACTCAATATCGAAGGCTCCGTCGCTTAATTCCTCAGAGGTAAGAGGTGTATATCTTGCTATTATGGCATCCTTCTTAGGATCTGCGTCACGGCCATATTCATCACTTTTCATATGGGCCATGAAGTAATAGCAGGTAGAGATATAACCCTTCCACCCAAGGTATTCCTCTACTATTTCAAGCCACTCGGGAGAATAAACAGAGGCCTCAACAAGTCTCTTTTCAGCAATATCCGTACCCGCAAGCAGTACCTTAAGCCTGTCTGCATTATCATCGGGCCCGGGAACGCAGACTGCCAGCAGATGGGATAACGCTCCCTTCTTAGTCTCTGTGGAACAGAACTCATAACGCTCAAACTTATCTTTACCAAGAGCAGATAGAATTGCCACAAAATTCTCCGCACCGTATATTCTTGAAATATTGCTTACAGCTTTGGAATATTCTGTCATGGTGTCGCCGCGTCTTAGCTCCACAGGCAGTACTTTTCCCAAAACCTTATCGTAAGCTTCATCTATAAGCTGCAGATATCCCTCTTCACCATGCTGCTCCAGTATTTTACCAATGGTCTTCTTCCAGTAGTCCCTAGCCCTTGTGGAAACGAGCCTGTCCTTCTCCCGAATAATCGTAATGGCTGACGACAGGAACCTGAGGGCAGCACCCAGATCATCTTCAAAAAGAATTTTGTACATCTGCTGCCGCGTAATAATCCCTTTATACGCTGCATAAATTGCAAGCTTCGGTTCAATGACCATATACGAAGGATATTTTCCTCTGTTATTGAATCTGTTTCCCGAAGCTTTATCATCCAAAGACCTGATCTTTGGCTTAAACTCCCTGTGAATATAATACAGCCTTGTAAAAAGCGGGAATGTCAGTTGCAAAGTCTTATCATCCATACGGTCGATTTTGGAAAGAAGTCGGTTAATCCTGACATCTGAAATACCCTCAGTGTAATGGCTGGCTGTAGTTATACTCCTGATAAACTGTGGATCTATGGAATTACCCTTAACAAAGAACCAGGCCAGCGCTATGGCAAGACTCTGAAACTCCTCCATGGTTACATATTCTTTAATGATTGCTTCGAGTATTCTCTTACTGTGCTCTGCATAGATACAATCGGGCTTATTGGAAAAGCCTTGTCCGTACAGCTTGTCCACAGCCTCTGTGGAATAAAAATTGGTTATACTCCTGAAAAGATAATCCGCAGTCATTACATACATTCTGAGAATACGCCTCTTATCCGGTATATGCTCTGCAAAATACTGTTCCCAGAGTTCCATCAGTGGTACGACCAGATTGTAATCCTTATCAAGAATCCCAAAGATTCTGGAATCGCAGCCAATAATCTGCTTCTCTCCGGTTCTGTCGGTATATTCATCCTTTTCATGAAGCTTTATAAACTCGCCAAGATTCTCAAGGTCCTTACAAGCCTGCAGATACGATGAACATTCCTTTTTGCCTCGGACAGCATCAACAATTTTACCGATAAGGCCTTTTCCTGCTGTTCCTCTTTTCAAAAAGCTCTCAAGTTCCGAGTCGGGAAAATAATCCATGAATACTTTCACATGCTCTTGGAAAAGATTTGCATCAAGTTCCTCCGGTTCATAGAAATCTTCTTCTGTGTAAAGAATCTCTTCCGCACTATTTTCGTCATGTGTATCGGACATCTCCGGAATGAAGTTTGCCAGAAGGATCTTCTCTGATGAGGAAGGATCCTTTATATTTGATGCGTGCTTAAGGCATTTTTCATAGAGAACTTTTTTGGTTTCATCCTTGGAAAGGGTCATTACCATATCCAAAGCTGCTGTTCTCTTCTCTTCTTTTTTATCGGATAAAAGCCTTGCCACAGTGGCCTCTATATCTGCGTCGCCTCTGCCCATCAAAAGCTTTATCAGGTTTTCCCTTGCATCCGCAGCCTTATATCTGAGGAGAGACTCCATCTGAAGATAATGCGCCGGAGCTAGTTTCTGCGTATTTTCCGCAACTATTTTATAAGCTTGAAAACGTACAGAATCTGATTTATCAGCAAGAGCAGCCACAAGAGTATCAAACTGCATTGTTGTAGCAGGTTTGTTAAGTACATCTCTGATGACCCACAGTCTACAGTAGGGATCTGCCTCCTTAAGCATTTCGCAGATCTCATCGAGCATTTCATTGTTCCCGAGCTTCTTGGCAATATATGCCATCTTGATAGTAACATCACCCTTTGCAAGGGAGTCCTTGTTCCATTCGAATATATAGGGATCGCAGGTTATTCCTTTTCCCGGAATAAGGTTATACAGCTCCCTCATGTATCCATAGAATCTTACAGCCTCGTCTTCATCCTCAAAATAATCAGCGATACCGCCCTCATCCCATTTGCCGTAATAACTTGACCTGGCCATGAAAAAAGGCTTAAAACATCCCACCATGATATCTATATCATCGTGATGCGCTTCCACCACAGGCTTACTTGCCATATGGTAAAGTCTGCTGTTACCAAGAATACCCATAGTGTAGGCTGCAGTCATTATCTGATGCTTGGAACCATTGGCAGAAATATCACGGATCCTGGCAATAAGGTCCCGAACCTCATAGAATCCTATGGCCCACAGCGCGATATGCATCTTCATGGAGTCTTCTGAGGCAAGGTATTCTTCACGCTTTTTTTCATCCGAAATGCAGTCATAGACATAGTCCGCCATCTTATTGCTTATTCGGTCAATCTTGGGATTGTCATAGTTCCAGAAGCAGAGCCATACCGCGAAAGCTCTTTTCACCGAAGAAAATCTGATGAAATTGTTATCAACGATGATCTTGTTAAGATAAAGAAATGCTTCTGCAGTTCCCTCGTCCATGGTCTCGCAGATTGCCTGGCGAAGTCCCTCCTGAAGACCGGCGGCCTTAAGAAGTTTTCCCAGCTCTTCATACAGTCCCTGATCATGGCTCCTTACAATTGCGTAGATGAAGCTTCTTTCAAATGGAATATCATTTTCGCCATTGATAGAATCCTTGATAAGACCTATAAGCTCATCGTTCCCGAAATCAATCTCTGCTGTCATGATATCCGTGACACAGCCTCTGGAAACGTAATTATCATAGCTTCTGTAATGCTTTTCAGCCTCCGGAAGGTCCTTTTTGATATACTCACAGATATCGCAGTCCACAAAATTGTCTGTGCCGAACTCCTTGAGTTTCTCAATGGAATTCTCAGCAATAATATACGGATCTCTGGTCCTAAGGGATCTTCTTCCCATGCCATGCTGATATATCCACTCATGCAGGTGGTCCAGAGTATAATAAACATGCTTTTCAAACTGTGGATTTATAAACTCGCCGAAAAGGCCTGATGCGCTACTTTTGATAAACTCAGAAGGGGCTTTGCCCTGAGAAATATGGTCTACAAACTTAAAAAACAGAGGTGACTTTTCTTTGTTATAGTCACAGGAACAGACAAAGCCCCTGAGCTCCTCCGGTAAAACTTTTATTTTGTCATCTGACTTTTTTCGAAAATCCATTTTCTATAACCTTCCCTTTAACCTTTTTTCACCACATTCTGCCCGCAAGCATTACCAGGCGGATAAATGTGACCTCCGTTCCTTCTTCAATATTCACTTTGCTATCCTTATCCCCCGCATCTTCCTCTCCGATGAAGATACGAAAAAGACCGTCCTCGTAGGCAAGGAGTGCATCCTCTATTGCCTTATCCCTGTCTGCCTTTTTCTCCCCATAATTAATTCCAAAGGCAATCTTGCCGATCTCGCTCATATCGTCGATCTGCTGCTGTGACAATGGCTGCGGGTTATCTCCTTTTTCGAAGCGGTCATTATATTCTTTTACACAGGTACTGACACATTCCCTGATCAGGTCTGCTACAGTGTCCGGTTTATTTTCGATATGAAATTGCTGCTGATTGATCTTGCTTTTTCTTTTACCAAGCTGTTTGATGTTTACAAGAATTTCCATAGAGTATGCCCCTTGAAGTCGCTTTGATACTATGATTGTACCACATAGGTCACCAAAGGCAATCAGGAATTCACTGATAACTCCTAGCCTTTCACAATCAATCCCACCAGTTCTTCTATCGCTCTGTTCTGATGTTTATCCTTGTGGACAAAAACTTGAGAATAGATTGGAAAGTCATCGCCTGCCCAGTCAATCTTCTTAAGCTTCTTTTCATGTATTTCAACCTCTGCTGTCATGGCAGGCATAAAGGCGATTCCAAGACCGTTCATGGCAAAGGCCTTGAGGATTTCCTTGCTGCTGGTCTCAAGCTCGATCTTAGGTGTTACGCCATGCCTTGAGAAGTCATCAAGAAGCATACGTCTGAAGCTACAGGTATGGGATGTGATAAGAAGGGGAACGTTAGCAAGATCCTCCTCTTTTACCTTCTTCATTTTAGCAATTGGATGATCCGGTCTTGCAAAAAAGGCAAGGGACTCTTTCTTCTTGTGGATCAGTTTGAGCTCAGGATTCTCTATAAGCGGGTTTAAGGTGTATACCAGATCCAGCGCTCCATTCTTTAAAAGTCCGGGGAAAGTATCATGATCTATGAACTGGATCCGTATGTCCATTCCGGGATATTTTTTCTTGTATTCCATAAGGTTCTCCGGAAAATGCTTGTAGCATAGCGACTCCGAAACACCAATCTTAATAATGCCGGAAGGAATCTCCGCAGCTGATACCTCCAGCAGCATCTGCCTCTGAAGCTGCAACATCTGCTCCGCATAGGCTATGAGCTTCTCTCCCTCGGTAGTCAGAACAAGGGACTTACCAAGTCTCTCGAAAAGAAGGCATCCAAACTCATCTTCCAGGAGCTTGATCTGCGTCGTCACGGTTGACTGGGCATATCCCAGCATATTTGCGGTAGCTGTAAAGCTCCCGGTCTCAACAATTTTCAAAAAGGTCTCAAGCTGTGTGTTATTCATATCGCCCTCTTATATATATCAATATTTTTGATGGTTACAATCTGTTATTTCGATTTTACTGATATATCGTTTGATGCTATTGTACATTTAAGAACACATAAAAGCAAGTTATATATGCACTGTCACACTTGTGGCAAGGAGGAACAGGCTATGAGCATAGAGGTTAATAACCTGACAAAAATCTACAGACTAAAGCACGGGCAAAAAAAGCTCGCTGTGGACAATATCTCTTTTACCATTCCCGACGGAGAAATCATAGGCTTCATCGGCCCTAACGGGGCAGGCAAGTCCACCACCATAAAGATGATGACAGGAATTCTTGTGCCTGATAACGGCTCTGTTTCCATAGACGGATTGAATTTCAAAAAGAACCGGAAAGAGATCATGATGAAAACCGGTGTAGTCTTTGGGCAAAAAAGCGTTCTGTGCTGGGATATTCCGGTCATTGATTCCCTGAAACTCTTTAGGGACATGTACCGTGTTCCAAATGACGTTTATAAAGAAAACATGGCTGTTTTTACTGAGATTCTTGGGCTGGATGAGTTCATAAATCAGCCCCCAAGGCTCCTAAGCCTGGGCCAGCGCATGAAAGCTGACCTGGCGGCATCGCTTATCTACAACCCTGATATTCTCTTTTTGGATGAGCCCACCATCGGAATCGATGTGCTGTCAAAAGAGCGAATAAGGCAGTTTATCAAAAAGACAAACGAAGAAAGGCACACCACCATCATTCTGACCACACATGATGTTTCAGATATCGAATCCCTGTGTGAGAAGATGATCATTATCGACAAGGGTTCTCTTATTTATGACGGTACTCTCCCAAAGCTAAAGAGTATTTACCGGACCACAGATCTGGAAGAGATTATCAAAAAAATCTATCTGGCAGGAGAAGAAGGAAATGCGAAAATATGCTGATCTGGCAATAATCGGAATAAAAGAACATACAGCGTATCTGAACTCTGTATGGGCGAATTTTCTCGCTAAGATTGTTTATCTGTATATGCAGTATGCTCTGTGGACCGGGCTTTTTTCCTCCAATACAGGCAAAAATATCCCTTTAAGCCAGGATGAAACCATAAGGTATATCATTGTGGCCACCGTAATATCCACATTTATGGAATGTGATGTTATAGCATGGATCAATAACCAGATTCAGTCCGGGGATGTGGCGAATCAGCTGATACGTCCGCTTGGCTATAGATCAATGATATTCGCCAAACATATCGGAACGAGCATTGCAAGAATTATGATCTATACTCTGCCGCTTGGGATATTGATTTCCATCTTTTACCATGGAGAGCTTATCTGCCGGGAGCAGCTGCTGTACGGATTTCTGTCCATAATTCTGGCCTATCTGATCCAGTTTTTATATTCCCTGATAATTGGTCAGATGGCCTTCTGGCTGATCGTCACCTGGCCGCTGAACATGCTACTGGCAGCGATTTACAAGCTCCTGTCCGGGTCCTGGATTCCTGCTGCAATGTTCCCGCGGGTTCTCACCGTGATAAACATGTTTCTTCCCTTCCGGGCAATATATGGAATACCGGTCACCCTCATTACCACCCCAATGTCTTATGAGAGTATCTGCGAAAATATACTCATTCAGCTTATTTGGCTTGCTGTTTTGTTTCCGGTATCGGAAGCTGTTTGGATAGTAGGAAAAAATAAACTTGTAGTTCAGGGAGGCTGAATCATGTATCTGCTTAAAATGTACAGACATTTTGTGATCATATATATGAAAGGGAAGCTGGCTTATCACTTTTCTCTCGTTTTTGAACTAATCGCCAACACGATCCAGATAGGTGTGTACTTCGCGGGATTTATGGTCATATTCCATAATTTCGACAATATCGCTGGATGGACGCAGAATGAAGTCCTATTCATGTTTACCACCAGCTGGCTGACCTACAGCCTTAGCTGCTTCTTTTTCTGGAGTCCCATGAAGGATATGGGCCAGCTGATCCGCACCGGCAAATTTGACCTCTATCTCACAAGGCCCATAGGCCCCATGCTGTATATGGTGCTGCAGCAGTTCCAGTATACCTTCATACCCCGCCTGGTTTTGTCCGTGTTTTTCTGGATCTACAGTATGAGGTCGCTAGCCATTGAATGGACTGTCTATACTGTCTTGTACTATGCAATAAACATTCTCTCTTCCTTTGTGATATTTTCTGCCATCACAATTTTTACCGGCGCTGTCAGCTTTTGGGCAGTAAAAAGTGAGGAGATAGTATCTCTCCTCACCAATAACAATCATGGGTTAAAAAATTATACGGACTATCCTGTCACTATTTATGGCAAAGGAATCGGATTCCTTCTTACCTTCATCATCCCCTATGCCTTTACCGGCTATTATCCTGTGGCAAGCCTTCTAGGAAAAAGTTTGCCCCACCCGGAATATGCTTATCTATCACCACTAATTGCTGTGATTACCGGTATCGCGGCATATCTGCTCTGGAACTACGGCCTTAGGCATTATAACAGCGCAGGGGCTTAAATAGTTATAAGTTCATATTCCTTTACGCCAAAGCCCATCTTGGCAGCTGCATCAATGGTATGCTCGCCATTCCTTGTCTGTACTCTTTCAAGGAAATGGTCTTTTCCCGGATCCTCAGATTTATAGATAAGATCCATACATGCTCTGTCTATTGCAATGGGATCCGTGGATGCAAGAATTCCCACATCAGCCATGCAGGGATCTTCTGCAATAGCACAGCAATCACAATCTACCGACAGATTCTTCATAACATTGATGAATACCATATTTCCATGGAAGTGGTCCACTACAGCCGATGCAGCTTCTGCCATTGATTCAAGAAAAGCATCCTGTGGAGGAAGATCTTCCCATACCACGCCCTGTTCTTCTGCCTTAACATATTTTCCTGCAGAATGAATATTGACCTTTCCCGCCGTGGAAGCGCATCCGATTGAGAGCTGTTTAAGAGCTCCGCCATATCCGCCCATAGGATGTCCCTTAAAATGTGAAAGGACAAGCATTGAATCATAGTTCATAAGGTTTTTCCCTACAAGATCACTCTTCAAATGATCAGCATGGGATATCGGCAGCTCAACGTCAGGCCCTTCTGCGTCCATCAGGTCCACTACAAAATATTCATTCCAGCCATGCTTTTTAATGAGCTTAACATGCTTGTCAGTGCTGTTTCTCTCACCATCATAGGCTGTGTTGCACTCTACAACGGTTCCGCCTACATGCTCAACCATTGGCTTCCAAAACTCAGGCTTAAGATAGTTCTGATTGCCTTCTTCTCCGGAATGTACCTTCACCGCAATCTTGCCTTCAAGTTTTTTCCCAAGAATGTCATACATTTTTACCACCTGCTCCGGTGTGATGTTTCTTGTAAAATACACCTTAGAAACCGATCCCATGTTAACCCTCCTATTCATATGTTAATATCTTAAGCTCTTCCTTTTCGCTGATTCAACATACATATTATACCCCATTTGAGATACAAAAGAACCGCCCCGTGTCATCCCATCTTCTGCACGAAACATTTTTTTGAAAGAACATGTCATGGAAATCTTTAGCCTAGATGGGACTTTGAGCAGAGCACTTAGCGAGGTCTTTTCGAGCTTAGTGCGAGCCATGGGTGAACACTTGGTGAGGTTTTTTCGAGCCTAGTGAGAATCCCAGTACCCACATGGGTGAGAGGACTCTCCCCATGTGGAAAAAGAAAAAAGCCCAAGGCTTTATGCCTTAGGCTTTTTCTTTTTCTGCGTGCGGAAGATGGGACTTGAACCCACACGATGTAAGCATCACAAGATCCTTAGTCTTGCTCGTCTGCCAATTCCGACACTTCCGCGAACCGTCGCCTCGATCTCTCGTGGCGACTTGATTATAATATCAAAGTATCCGGCAAACGTCAACAAAAATTTATAAACTTTTTTTCGTTTGCCATCTCATAGGCTATTATTCCTTGACACCACCGATGGTAAGGCCTGTAACGAAGTATCTCTGGAGGAAGGGATACAGCAAAATGATAGGAAGCATTGTAGCAACCGTTACAGCGGCACGAATTGTGATAGGCGTGATGGTGTTGGCGCTGTTCTTGGCGCTGTCTGCACTACCGCTCTGCTGCATTACAGATGAAAGCAGCTTCATGAGCTCGTACTGAAGTGTTGTGTACTCAGTCTTCATACGGTTGTACAGCATTGCATCAAACCATGAGTTCCACTGCCAAACGGCGATGAACAATGCAACTGTTGCGTAAACAGGCTTACTCAAAGGAGAAATAATATCTTTGAAGATTGTCCAGTATCCGGCGCCGTCGAGCTGAGCTGATTCTTCCAAACTCTCGGGAATGCCTTCCATATAGGTTCTCATAACCAGCATGTTAAATGCACTGATCATACCGGGAACCCAGTATACGTGGAATGTTCCTGTAAGTCCTAAGTTCTTGTAGAGAAGGAAAATAGGAATCATTCCGCCGTTAACATACATTGTAATAACCCAGAAAAGTGACAGCTGGGATTTAAACAGGAATCTCTTACGGCTTACAACAAATGCAAGCAGCGCATTTGCAAAAAGTGAAGTGAAGGTAGCCACGATTGTTCTTAAAACTGTGACTCTGGCACCTACCCAGATATTCTGCATCGCAAATACTGTCTGATAGTTCTTCATGGAGAACTTACGGGGCCATAAATAAATTCCGCCTCTTACCGCATCGATACCATCATTAAATGACAGGGCTACGGTATTGATAACAGGGTAAAGTGTAACTATTACGAATATTGTCAGGAACAGTACAACGAATATCTCAAATATGACATCGCTGACCGGTCTTCTTACTGTGTACTCTTTCTCATTCATCGTCTTACGCCCTCCTTAGAATAATCTCTGCTCGCTGTATCTCTTGGCAATAGAGTTAGCAATAACGATGATCGCAATACTTACAGCACTCTTAAACAAACCGGCGGCAGTACCGAGGGAGTAGTCATTCTGTGAAATACCCCATTTCAGTACGTAGATATCGATAGTCTGGGATACAGACTGTACAAGTCCGTTACCTAACAGATACTGCACTTCGAATCCGGCATTTAATACGTTACCAACATTCATAAGAAGAAGGATCATGAAGGTAGGTTTGATACCCGGGAAAGTAATATATCTGATCTTCTGTAATCTGTCGGCGCCATCGATGGAAGCTGCTTCATACAGAGCAGGATCGATAGCAGTGATGGCTGCCAGATAGATTATTGCATTCCATCCTGTCTCCTTCCAGCAGTTGGCAAATGCAACTATAGGCCAGAAGTATCCGGGATGTGCAAAAAAGTTGATTGCCTGATTAATGAATCCGAATCTCAGAAGCAGGTCGTTGACAATACCGGTTGCGGATAATGAAACGTGCAAAATACTGGTAACAACGATCCATGAAAGGAAATGCGGAAGGTATGAAATGGTCTGAATGGGCTTCTTGATCCATGCCCTTCTGACCTCATTTAAGATAATCGCAAAAAGAACTGCCATTATCGTGGTGGTAACAAGGTTGATAACACCCATTGCGAAGGTGTTTCTGATGACCTTAATGAAGGTCTGATCTCCAAACAGGAACTTAAACTTGTCCAATCCAACAAAGGCGGAACCAAGGATTCCCTTCTTGGGTTTAAAATTCTGAAAAGCCATGATCCAGCCTGTCAAAGGCCAGTAATAGAATATGATACCGTACACAACTACGGCAAGGGTCACAACCATGAGAAAGCTCTGGCGCTTCATCTCCTTAAGTGTGGCCTTCATATCCATTTTTTTGCGTGTTTTATTCCGGGCCATAAACTCCACTCCTATTACTCTTTTCTAGAAGAACCAATTCGATTTTTTCAAAAAAAGGGCAGCAACATTGTCTGTTGGCGCAGTTGCTGCCTTTTCTTGTTCTTTATTCCTATCTGGTACACTAAGCTCGACAGAACCTAGCTAAGTGATTACTTAAATGTATCAAGAATCTCCTGCATCTCGCCGATGAAGTCCTCAGGCTTGCATGCATTGTATGCATCCATGTACTCAGCCCAGCCCTGCTCGAAGTCCTTAGCCATAACAACCTTAGGAAGCCACTCGTGCTTGCACTCACCCATCTTAGCCCAAGCTACACCACCGGGTGTCTCAGTTGTGAAGTTGTTGGAGTATGAGTACATAGGGAACCAAGGTCCGTTAGTCTCAACTACTGAATTGATCATCTGAGGATATGTTGTTACTCCGTAAGCATCGAAGCATGCCTTAAGAGGAGCTGCCATATCGACCATGAACTCTGAAGGCTGCTCTTCAGGTTTGTTAGCGTTGATTCCGTCATCAGATGTTCCGTTCCACTGAGGGAAGTATGAATATACACATCTGTGAGAAGCCTGGTAAGAAGTATCTGCCCAGTTCATTCTCTGCTCATCAGTACGATAGTATAATCCGTTCTCATCTACATCGTAGTCAACGCCCTTAACGCCCCAGAATCTGAGATCATGAAGTTCCTGATCCATAGCGCAGTCAACGATGAACTTGAATGCCTTGTCAGGATCCTTACAATCTGTTGTGATAGCGATACCTGAAGCCTGGTTAACTGTGTCATCATATGTATGCCATCTGTTGTCCATGCCGGCTGTTGTTGTAAGTCCAAGAGGTACATAGTTACAGCCCTTAGCATCAAGACCTGTCTGCTTGAAGGAGTCATTTACGTTGTTAGCGAAATCCCACCACTGGTCAACCATACCAAGTACGCGGCCTGTTGAAAGCTTAGCGATATACTCGTCGTAGGTCTGTGTGAAGGACTCAGGATCAACGAAGCCCTTGTTGTACTCTTCGTTGAGCTTCTTGAAGTAAGCGATTGTGTCGTCTGATGTGTTGTAGTCCTTGATTGTCATTGTGGACTTGTCAACTATTACAGAACCGTCGTTAGGATATCCTGCAAGGAACTGACCTGCGTTCTCAAGGCAGAAATATCTCCAGTCTTCGCAGAGGATTGTGTAAGCAATGTTCTCTGTGCCGTCGTCCATTGTAGGATTAGCAGCGATGTAATCCTCAAGGAGCTGGAAGTACTGATCAAGTGTCTCGATCTTAGGATAATTAGCCCACTCAAGAACTCTTACCTGGATCCAGAAAGCTTCGTCGTTGTGTGTTGTCTGCTTGGACTCACCCTTTGTGTTTCCGAAAGGATTGATCCAGTAGATGTGTCCGTCGGGCTGACGGAATTTCTCCCACTCTTCGGGAGTGAACCATTTCTCCTTGAACTCAGGATACTGGTCGATGTAATCATCAAGTGGAATAAGTGCGTCTGCGTCGATAAGCAGATTCATTTCATCGGAATCGATGAAGTCAGGATACTCGCCGCCGGCGATAAGTGTACCTGTTGCCTCAGATGCTGTCTGACCTGTAAGCCATGTCTCTTTTACTCTTACCCCATACTTGTCAGCGATCATCTGGGCAATCTCGTTGTCATCATTGATCTCGGAACCGGGCATAGTGATGAACATTGTGAAATCTGTTACCTCACCCGGAGTTGCTGTGTCAGCTGAAGCACTTCCGGTATCAGCTGAACCGTTGTCAGTCTGAGTTGCAGCGGGTGTTGTGTCGCCGCCAGCAGGTGCTGATTCTGTGTCGCCACATCCGGCAAGAATTGATGCCATCATTGCAGCGCTCAGTAATAATGATGCTACTTTTTTCTTCATTGTAATCCTCCCTTTTAATTTGCCCTTTGAAAGGGTTTATAATCTGATAATTAGTCTAATACAGTGATATATTCTTTTCACCCTACAAATTCTAAAGAAAAACAGGACAAATTCTAGTGATTTGTCCTGCCATTTTATTAATCTGTATGACTATTTCCATTCTTCCTGTATTTTGAGGGTGTGCAGCCCTTAATCGCAATAAATTTATTGATAAAATAGTCTGTGTCATGATAGCCCACTTCCTCTGCAATACGGCCTATCTTCTCATCGGACTTAAGCAGCATTGATGCCGCATGATTGATCCTCACAGCATTAAGATATTCCCTGAAGGACATACCGTACTGCTTGCGGAAGAGCTGCCCCAGGTAGGAGCTGTTCACATAATATTTGGCGGCAAAATCCTTGAGAGTAATATTCTGTGCGAAGCTTTTACTAAGCTCCTTTTCTATATCCTTAAGAACTCCCTTGGATACATTGCTGCGAAGGCTCATAAGATAACCGGCATATTCAAGAGCAAACTGCTTGACGTGAAGCATGGTTCCTGTGTGGGTACCATTTGTCAGGATATTGTCCGAGATGTACATCATTACAACCTCCTGATTGATACTCTCATCCAACTCCACCGCAAGATGAAGAAGTCTGAATACAAGATAATTCTTGTTGACGCTTATGGCCTGTTCTGATAAAACAGCGCCTTCGCCTCCAATCTTGGAAAAAAGCACATCGATGTTCCTATTTATCACATCCTTGTCGTTATGTTCGATACCTGAAACAATACCGTCAAGCTCATCCTTAAACAAAACCGTGGAGGATTCTGCATCAGCGGTATTCTCATATCCCGCAAGTTCACTCCCCTGGGTAACACTCTTTTTACTCTTAACCTTATCTATGACTTCTGTAAGACTGTTGGCACTGACGGGCTTAAGCAGATAATCAAGGGCCTCGTACCTGAGAGCCGTCTGAGCATATTGAAAATCATTATAGCCGCTAAGGATCACAAAATAGGCTGAGGAAAGTCCCTCCTCCCGGGCGGTCTGCAAGAGTTCAAGCCCTGTCATTACCGGCATTTTGATGTCCGTTATCACAAGGTCTATGTCTCCCTGCTTAAGATACTCCAGCGCTTCCTCTCCGTTTGAAGCCTTTGCTGCTATCAAACACCCATATTGTTCCCAGTCAATGAGAACCGACATGCCTTCAAGAATAAAAGGCTCATCATCTACCAACATCACTTTTATCATCGTACTTCTTAAGCCTGTCCGCAGGAACCGTAATGGTTATGTAGGTTCCAACGCCTTTCTCACTTTCAAGGCCAAAGCGCGCCGTAAGGTCGGTGCTCATGCGAAGTCTAAGACACGCATTGAGCATACCCACATGGGAGCCCTTCTTGACGTCTTCCAAAGTGCAATTATTCATCTTGTCATTCAGATACATGACTTCTTCATCCAGCATTCCGCTGCCGGTGTCCTCAATCTCCATGACAAGGGATTCTTCGTTCCTGTATACTCTTACATAAATATAGCAGGCGGCGGTTTTGCCTTCCATGCCGTGTATGCAGGCATTCTCAACAAAGGTTACCAGTGTAAGTTTGGGCACAAGGAAGTCTTTGCAATCATCTCTGACACTTATCTCAAACTTGAGTTTTTCTCCAAAACGGTACTTTTGAAGCTCCAGATACGACTTAATGAAGCTGATCTCATCTTCTATGGTGGAGTCATCGGTGGACCAGCTGACATTCTGTCTTATCAGAGTTGCCAACTTCTCTATCATTGAAGCTGTCTCTTTTTCACTCTTGATGACACTCCTCATCCTGATGTTCTCCAGCATGTTAAACAAAAAGTGAGGATTGATCTGGGAGTGAAGGGCCGACAATTCCGCCGTCTGCCTGGCAAGCTCCATCTCCTGTCGTTCAAGTCTGGCGGTATAGTTGGTTCTGATAAGAGTACTCTGCCTTTCAACCATGCGATTGTACCCTCTTATGAGTAGGCCGATCTCATCGTTGCCCGCATTTTCCTCATTGATTCCCTGATTGTTATCTATATCCGCTTCATCAAAGGCTCTGGAAATCCTGTAGAGCCTCATGGCAAAGGATTTGTTCATGAATCTTATCACAACAATAGGCGCCAGGAGATTCAGCATGATCAGCAATATGATAATAACTGCATGATCCTTGAAAATCTTCTTAAAGTTACTCTCATTGCCAGAAACGATGATGCGAAGATTCCTTCCGTATACGTTCCAGGGAACTTCAAGGCCTATGTTAACATCATCCCCCAGAGTTTCATAGTCCATGTTGATACTCTTCTGCAAAGGGCTGGACAAAAGAATCCTGTCCCCCTCGCACAGATATATGGAATATTCGAAGGTCATAGCCTTCATCTTGCGCTGAAGCACGCTGAAATCCAGGTCCACATAAACCATCATGTTTCTGTGATACCATGAGTAGTTATCCAGCATTCTGATTACGGCAACTTTCTTTTTTTGGGAACTGTTGTTGATCTCATCCTTAGGATAGTAAAAAAAGACTACTATAGAGCTCTTCGACGCCTGAAGATCTTCCCAGCTGATGTATTTGATATCCTTGAGGTTGTAGAAGTTACCGCCGTTGACTATCCCTGCATTATCACTGCAGAGAATGATACTGCTAAGAACCGATTCTCTGCCGCCGTCAAGGGGCTTGATTTTCTTCTCGTTGAATCTGAATCTTTTTTCATAAAAATCGTAGTCCGATTCAAAGGTCTGATCCAGAAACTTATAAACATCCTCATCCAGATATATCTTGTTGATGGCTGTGACCGCTTCGTCAAAGGAGCTGTTTACCAGGTATCGCACGGAATCCGCCGCACTTCTCATGCGGTATTCCTCTTCTCTTTGTTCATAGTATTCCAGAAGTCCGAATACAACACTGTCCGTGAGAATAAGCGGTATGAACATACATATCGCGTATACCAGGATCAGCTTGTTCCTTATGCTAAGGTCATTGAGCCATCTGTATAGAATATTACTTATTTTTTTAGACTGCATTTTGCTATCCCCTGACCCTTACCCGACATACATATTTCTAACATTTTAGCAGATAATATCAAGTATCTCCAAGGGATCATTTACAAAATAATTATCTCCCGCGCCTGCATCCAGAAGCTCCTGCTTTGTTCTAAAGCCCCAGAGACAGGAGATGCACTTAAGCCCTGTGTTCACCGCTGTCTGATGATCTATTTCGGAATCTCCAACATAGATACATTCCTCCTTGCTGCTATGAAGCTCCTCCATGGCAAAAAGACACTCATCGGGATAGGGCTTTCTTCTGAGCTTATCCGTTACGCCGATGGCAACTTCAACGAAGTCGTCAAAATAAGCCTTCCTCAGCTCCTCCACAGCAGCCATTGGTTTGTTGGATACTATGGCAAGCTTATAGCCCTTGTTCTTAAGTGCCTGCAAAAGTTCGGGGATATGATGATATGGCCCTGTCTTAATATTGCAGTGGGCCTCGTAATACTCTGAGTATTCAGAGAGAATCCTGTCAAAATCAGGATTCTCCCTTCCGCCCTCAAGAGCTCTCTCGATAAGGACCGCAGAACCGCTTCCAACCATATGCTTGACCCGGTCTATGGAAAAAGAATTAAGGCCATTCCTTTCCATTACATAATTCAGGGAATCTGTAATATCCTCTATGGTATCCAAAAGTGTTCCGTCCATATCGAAAATAATCGTACTGTATTTCAAAATATAACGCCTCTTATTTCTAAAAAATTATCCGTGGTATTCCTGAAGTGAGCGGATATTTCCGCAGCCTTTTTCCCTTACTTCGTGAATACCTTCAGCTGCTGCCTTGGCTGCCGCAACTGTGGTGATGTAAGGTATGCGTGCCTTGATGGCTGCTCTTCGCAGGTATCCGTCATCATGCTCAGCGCCGCGTCCAATAGGAGTGTTGATGATAAGATCAACCTCACCGTTCTTAATTACATCCTCTACGTCAGGTCTTCCGCCCTCGTAGTTCTTCATTATCCTTACAGCAGGTATTCCTGCCTCAACAATATTTTCAAAGGTCTTGCCGGTGGCATAGATCTTGAAATCCTCATCAGCAAAGCTTCTTGCCAGTTCTGCTGCCTCTGGCTTGTCCTCGCTGTTTAAGGAAATAAGTACTGCCCCCTTAGTAGGAAGAGCTGTACCTGTAGCTTCCTCAGCCTTGAAGAAGGCTTCACCGGGAGTCTTGGCAAGTCCCAGAACCTCACCTGTGGAACGCATCTCAGGTCCCAGAACAGGATCAACCTCAGGGAACATATTGAAGGGGAACACCGCCTCTTTTACACCGTAGTACGCTGGCTCAGCATCTTTTTTCTCTGTTAAAAGAGCAGGTACAGGTGATGGTCTTCCTGTGAGGGAAGCAGTAATTATATCGGTTGCGAGAGGAACCATCTTGATGCCGCAGACCTTGGAAACAAGGGGCACGGTACGGGATGCGCGAGGGTTGGCCTCAAGCACATATACTGTATCATCCTCAATGGCATACTGCATATTCATAAGTCCCACAACGTTCATCTCAACGGCGATCTTCTTGGTATAATCCTCGATGATCCTTAAGTGCTTCTCAGAGATGTGCTTGGAAGGAATGATGCAGGCTGAGTCTCCGGAGTGAATTCCCGCAAGCTCAATGTGCTCCATAACAGCGGGAACAAAAGCCTCTTTACCGTCGCTGATGGCATCTGCCTCACACTCAAGTGCGTTGTGAAGGAATCTGTCGATAAGGATAGGTCTGTCGGGAGTAACACCTACTGCGGCCTTCATATAACCCTCCATGCTCTCCTCATCCCTTACTATCTCCATTCCTCTTCCGCCAAGAACGAAGGAAGGACGAACCATAACAGGATAGCCAATCCTAGCAGCAATCTCCTTGGCTCCCTCTACATCAGAAGCCATTCCGGCCTCTGCCATAGGGATTCCCAGTTTCTCCATCATGAGGCGGAACTGATCTCTGTCCTCAGCAAGATCGATAACTTCAGGAGTTGTACCGAGAATGTTGACGCCCTCTTCCTTGAGCTTGGCTGCCAGATTAAGAGGAGTCTGTCCGCCGAACTGGGCGATAACGCCAAGGGGCTTCTCTTTTCTGTAGATCTGAAGAACATCCTCAAGAGTAAGGGGCTCGAAATAGAGCTTGTCTGAGGTGTCGTAGTCTGTAGATACAGTCTCGGGGTTACAGTTAACAATAATTGTCTCAAAGCCCAGCTTCTTAAGAGCAAGGGCTGCATGTACACAGCAGTAATCGAACTCAATACCCTGTCCGATACGGTTGGGACCGCCGCCAAGGATCATTATCTTCTTGTTATCACTACCCTCTGAAAGAGTAAGAGGATTCTCCAATCTCTCTTTTTCCTGATAAGTTGAATAGTAGTAAGCACTTCCGTCGGTGCCGTATACGTGAACGCCATCCCAATTCTCTATAAGGCCTGCAGCCTCTCGTGCCTGTCTTATGTCATCCTCTGATACATCCAGAAGCTTAGCAAGATATTTATCGGAAAAGCCGTCTTTCTTAGCTGCAATCAGGGCATCCCCGGAGGGAACATGGCCCATGCTCTGTCTTGCCAGATCCATCTCCTCCTCCACAAGAGCCTTCATCTCATTTAAGAAGTAGTGCTTAACCTTGGTGATATCGTATAATTCCTCGACGGTGACGCCTTTTTTCATAGCTTCATACATAAGGAAGTAGCGCTCGGAAGAAGCATTTTTGAGCATACGAAGAAGTTCTTCCTTGGGCATCTTCTCGAATTTCTCGATACAGCCAAGGCCGTAGCGGTCCTTCTCAAGGGATCTGATGGCCTTCTGGAAAGCCTCTCTGAAGTTCTTGCCGATACTCATAACTTCGCCGACGGCACGCATCTGAGTTCCAAGCTTGTCCTCTACGCCTCTGAATTTCTCGAAAGCCCAGCGTGCAAACTTAACTACTACATAGTCGCCGTTAGGTACGTATTTATCAAGAGTTCCGAACTTGGAATCCGGAAGTTCAGCCAAAGTAAGTCCTGTGGCAAGTTTGGCGGAAACAAGGGCGATGGGGAAGCCTGTTGCCTTACTTGCAAGGGCAGATGAACGGGAGGTACGTGGATTGATCTCAATAACGATAATTCGACCACTCTTAGGATCATGAGCAAACTGAACATTGGTGCCGCCGATTACGCCGATGTGCTCAACAATCTTGTAGGCCTGACGCTGGAGTTCTTTCTGAAGTTCCTCTTCGATGGTGAGCATAGGCGCTGTACAGAAGGAATCACCTGTATGAACACCTACAGGATCAACGTTTTCGATAAAGCATACGGTTATCATGTTGTTGTCCTTGTCACGAACAACCTCCAGCTCAAGCTCTTCCCAGCCAAGGATAGACTCCTCAACAAGAACCTGATGAATAATGGAAGCCTGGAGACCGCGGGCGCATACTGTCTGAAGTTCTTCCTTGTTGTAAACAAGTCCGCCGCCGGCGCCGCCCATGGTGTAGGCAGGACGAAGTACAACGGGATAACCCAGCTCATCCGCTTCTGCAAGAGCTTCTTCAATGCTGTAGCAAGCCTTGGAACGAGCCATCTCAATACCCAGCATGTCCATTGTCTTCTTAAATTCGGTTCTGTCTTCGCCGCGCTCAATGGCGTCAACCTGAACACCGATTACTTTTACGTTATATTTATCGAGGATACCTGCTTTATATAGCTCAGAACAGAGATTAAGTCCGGACTGTCCGCCAAGATTTGGAAGAAGAGCATCCGGTCTTTCTTTTTCAATAACAGAGGTGACACATTCCACGTTAAGTGGCTCAATATAGGTCTTATCGGCCATCTCCGGATCGGTCATGATGGTGGCCGGATTGGAGTTAACCAAAACGATTTCATATCCGAGACTTCTGAGAGCCTTGCATGCCTGTGTTCCGGAGTAGTCGAACTCGCAGGCCTGGCCGATGACAATGGGTCCCGAGCCAATGATCAATACTTTGTGTATATCAGTTCTTGCTGCCATGATATTCCTCCCTATTTCTTTTTTCATATTCTAATACATTATATTTATACCGCGGCAAAGTGACAAGGAGTAAATTTACTGTTTGTAGGATATAGAAAAATATAGTAATGTACTTGTGTTATACTTATTCGTGAAAAATAAAACTTTAGCAGATTAAAATACATCAAGTTAAATGAATGGAATAAATCATGAAAAGACATGTAAGCTATACAATAGCCATCCTGGCGCTAATTACACTTGTTCTGTACGCAGCTCTGATGGTGTTTTCCATAAAAACCACTTCAGATGAAGATATCCTTACCCTTGGCGCCGATGACGCAGCAGATGAAGCCACGGATTCGGGTTTGGTCTTCGAAACCATTTCTGAGGAGAATCAAAGTAAAGAAGATATTGCTTCTATAGAAGACACTGCATCAGCTGCAGAGGCTTCCTCTGAGGAGATACCCGAGGAGCCGGATAGTGTTTCTGTTGTAATGGTGGGCGATGTACTACTTCATATGCCCATCGAGAAAGCCTGCAGAGACGAAAACGGCAATTACGATTTTAACCCTATCTTTGCAAACGTTAAGGATGAAATAAGCGCAGCCGATCTGGCGATAGTCAATCAGGAGGTTATCCTTGGCGGAGTTGAACTTGGCATATCCGGTTATCCCTGTTTCAATGCTCCTGTTGATATAGGAGATGCGCTGGTAAACGCAGGCTTTGACGTAGTTCTTCACGGCACCAATCATGCTCTCGACAAGGGCAAGCAGGGCCTTATGAACACTATCGAATACTGGAAGAACAATCACCCCGAAATACTGGTTCTGGGAATAAATGAGACCGAAGAAGATAAAGAACGAGTTGATATTGTTGAGAAAAACGGTATCAGGATCGCGATCCTTAATTATACCTACGGAACCAACGGACTTCCGATGCCTCAGAGCATGCCCTTTGCCGTAGATCTCCTGGAAGAGGAAAAGGTAAGGCAGGACCTTGCCTATGCTGAAGAGAATGCTGATTTTACCATCGTTTGCCCCCATTGGGGAACGGAATACAATCTTGAGACCGATAAGAGCCAGCAGAAATGGACGTTAGTTTTCAGAGAAGGAGGCGCAGATCTTATACTGGGAGCTCACCCCCACGTCATCGAACCGGTGGAATTTATCGAGGACGATGTCCCCGGCTACAGCAATAATCACGGCGACGGCGATATGCTGGTATACTACTCTCTCGGTAACTTCGTAAGCTGGACTTCCTCGGAAGGTCCCGGCATCACCAAGAGAATGGTTGGAGGAATGGCCCAGGTCACAATCACCAGAACCGATGAGGGCGAAGCAGTCATCACCGATCACGCCGTTGAAGCTCTGGTAGCCCATCTGTCAAGGCAGTACCACGGAGTCAGTGTTTATCCACTCTCCACCTATACGGATGAAATGGCAGCCACCAATGCCATCGACATACAGGACAACAGCTTCTCCAAGCAGCAGTGCTTTGATATATGCAATACAGTGTGGGGAGACAGTTGGAAGTAAATAAACTAATTAGTTCAAGTCCCTTCTTCCGCACGAATAAAAAGGAACCAGTTCAATGAACTGATTCCTTTTTATTCGTGCGGAAGAAGGGACTTGAACCCTCACGATGTAAGCATCACAAGATCCTTAGTCTTGCTCGTCTGCCAATTCCGACACTTCCGCGTATCAAGTATATATAGTTAACCTAATCCATTGCACCAGGTATAACCTAGTGCAGGAGAAGGGACTTGAACCCTCATGTTGTTGCCAACACATGGACCTGAACCATGCGCGTCTGCCATTCCGCCACTCCTGCAAGCAACTATTGTATAATACCGATTTTTTTGCTCTATGTCAATAGGTTTTGCCAAAGAATTGACTCAAAATTTCAAAAAATGCGCATTTAACTTATATTTAATTATTAAGTTTACGCATTATAGTATAAAATGATATCAGGAGCCACGTACTTTCAGGCAGAGGGCGGATTTCATGAATAATAAAATGACGCAGGGTAAACCCCTTCCAATAATTCTCAAATTTGTTATCCCTATCTTTCTGGGATTTGTTTTCCAACAGTTCTACAATATGGTAGATACCGTCATAGTCGGACGATTCGTAAGCCCCGGCGCCCTTGCTGCAGTAGGTTCTACAGGAACTATCATGTTCCTTGTAATGGGTCTTGCCAACGG
This sequence comes from Butyrivibrio sp. AE3009, assembly GCF_000420845.1. GTDB lineage: Bacteria > Bacillota > Clostridia > Lachnospirales > Lachnospiraceae > Butyrivibrio. The sequence continues at coordinate 58,533 of NZ_ATVS01000011.1, forward strand.
AATGACTACAGGCTATACAGTTCTTATAAGCCAGAAGTTTGGAGCCGGTGACAAAGAAGGTACAAGACGAGCCTTTGCCAACGCCATCCTTCTTGGAATTATCAGTACTGCCATCATCACTGTTATTTCCTATCTGATCATGCATCCGCTTCTCAAGCTCATGAATACCCCTGCGGATATCTATGATGACGCCTATGCCTATATCATAACCATATGTCTTGGGAGCTTTGCCCTCATCGGTTATAACCTTATGGCAGCCTCCCTTCGCGCCATCGGTAACAGCAGAACTCCTCTCTATTTCCTGATTTTTGCAGCCCTTTTAAACATCGTTCTTGATCTGGTGTTCATTTTAGGCTTTAAACTTGGCACCTTCGGCGCAGCCCTGGCTACAGACGTATCCCAGGGTATATCCGCCCTTTTGTGCATCATCTATATCATCAAAAAGATCGATGTCCTTAAGCCCAGACGATCCGACTGGCGGCTCAATAAAGATTACAGTTTCAAGCAGCTTAATATCGGCGTCCCTATGGCTCTGCAATTCGGTATCACTGCCTCCGGAACCATGGTAATGCAGTCGTCAATAAATATCTATGGTTCAGTGGCCGTAGGGGGCTTTACAGCCGCCGGCAAAGTAGTTAACCTCATGACCGCCGGAATGCCCTCCCTTGGCCAGACTATGGCTGCCTACGTTGGCCAGAACTACGGCTACGGAGACCTCGACAGAGTTCATCAGGGCACCAAGGATGCCATGAAGATAGCTGTGGTATATTCCATTTTAAATGCAGCCCTGAGTCTCCTTCTCCTTCCCAGAGTCATCAGTCTCTTCTTCGACAGCGGAGTGGACCTCTCTTCATACATGCCCTACGCCTGGACCTACGTAAATGAATGCATTCTCTTCTATATACCCCTCGGAATGATCTTCATATACAGAAATGCAATGCAGGCCTGCGGCTATGGTAAAACAGCGCTTACCCTCGGTATCGTTGAACTCCTGACAAGGCTTGCCACTGCCTTTATCTCCATGAGAATAGGCAGCTATGCTCTTGCAGTTGCAGGTGACGGACTGGCCTGGCTCACTGCGGGAATATTCTCAATTATCTTGTATCTTATAGTACTGAAACACATAAGAAAAAGCTTCGCCGCGGTACGCCGCGACGAAGCCTGAACCTTCTGTATTTATAATATGCCTGCTTTATACCCGGATCTGAGCCAGCTTATCTGCATATACGCTAAGTTTTTTGACTACATCTCCCAGCTTTCTGTAGGACATTGACAGAACCGCTGCTGCAATAGCCATCACTGCAGCGCAGATATAATGTACCCAGGAAGTTGTTCCCAGCGCCGCTGACAAAAAGATACAGGCACACATCAAAAGCCCCATCACTGCAATAAGGCACCTTATCATTTCCTGATGAAGCATGCCTATCTCCATTATAAGTCCTTCTCTTTCGTTTATTATCTCTTCCTCGGATAAAACGTCATAGTCGAGCTTCTCAAAGTGTCTTATGTACTCCCTGAACCTTTTTTCCATATGCCCTCCAAGTGATATATAATGTAGTAATTAATATTATACGCTATATCGCACAGTCCAGCAAAGCCTTATTTAAACTGTCATTTTCAGCGGCAGCCTTTGTAACATCGCACCCCTCCTGGTCCGGTGCGCACTCTCCGCAGATATCCATGGCGATAACATCCTTTTTAGCCAGCATCTCTTTTACAAAGGAAAGAAGCTGCTCCCTTGTCATCTCTCCCTGATCCCAGTTGGTAGTCAGCTCCTTATCCGAGACCACATCCTTATCTATGGATAAAAACACAGGATATCCCGTATCCGGAAGCCTTATTCCCTCTCCAAAGATATCCTTGAGATCATAAAAAGTAACCCTCTGCCGATCCTCTTCTGCCAACTCGGAAATGAGCCCTCTGTCTGCCCCTATGATATGTATGTCCCTTACCCCCGGGTTCTTGTCAAAGACCTCCTTCACCCAGCCTCCGCAGGACAATATATCCCCAAACATAGGTGGCTGCATATCGGGATGATGATCAAGAACCACCAGTGAAAAAGGCTCCCCTATCATCTCCGCCACCAGCGCGGACATATAATGATAATTACCGTTGTCGATAAAGTGGATCCCATAGGGAGATACTCCGTTATCAGCAAATATCTGCCTTATTCTCTGCACCGCACTGTCATCGCACATGCAGTTGGTTCCTGAGATTCCCGTCATATCAAGTACGTTAAAAGAGCCTTTATCACTAAGATAAAAGCTCTCATTGTCATATATTCCCGAAAAATTAAATACCCAGATGTCCTTCTTCATACAGCCTCGCATATTATTTCTTAAGATCAGCCAAATGGATCAATGCATCCTCTTCTATTATGCACTCTGCATGTTCCTCTATAAACAGGGATTCGGGAGAATTAACCGTAAGAAGCTGTGAGTACTCAACTCCGGCTCTTCTCATCTCATAGATTATTCCCTCTTCTCCTGACATAAGACCCGCCAGCAGATAGTATCTTCCTTTGTGCTTGTAAAGAGCGGAATCAACAATCGGAAGCCTCTGAACCACTTTGGCAAAACGCTCAGCCTCGGAAATATCCTCAAACTCCATCATATATCTGGCATATTCGGAGAGAGGCTGATAGGTGGCTGCCGGATGATCAAGTGCAAACTCCTCTTCACCGTTTCTTCCGTAGAACCTGTTTATTGTATCGGTAACATTGGTAATAACCTCATTAAGGGCTACTCCCTTGTCCTTACCGGTCTTTCTCTTGATCTCGTCTACTCTTTCCTGAGTAAGTAACCTAAGGACTGTCTCTGCGGCTCCTCTGATCCTGTCAGCAGCCTTCTGAATGTCCTCATTACTCATCTTCACTGCAAAAATGCGGACACTGCCATCCATCATCATATTCTTGCTCATCATCATGACCTCTGTCTCAGGGTCATAGTCAAGCTGCTGTCCAACCTCTTTATTAAGCTGAGCAAAAAATGATGTGGTGTTCTCCGCTCCGTTAACTACTGCCTCAGGTGTGAGGCCGATCTCATGAAGTTCTGATGCGGCTATACTGCATTCAACTGTTGTTTCATTCATTTTTACTATGATCATGCGCATCATCTCCTCTCCATGGAAATTACCGTTCATCCTTGAATGTAACAATCCTCTAATGCATAAAAATATATGTTTTCTTACAGTAATTATATTACTATTTACCTGCACTTGCATAGTGCAGTGTGGTAAAAAAACACTAATAATACTATAAACTATTAGTATAAAAAAAGGTTTTCACTGCATCTTAAATCAGTGAAAACCCTTATCATATCCTAAATATTCTTATTTTCTTATGTGCTTGCTCTCTTCCGCAGCCTTGATAACATCAGGTGTATCGCCGGTGGCACTGACCTGTCCCGTTGCCTCACATCTGACTGTAATGCGGTTGGAACCTCCTACTGTACAAGTGAAAAGTGTAAGATCCCAGTCACCTGATTCCATCTCTTCAACATCATAAGCACCAAGTGTCTCAATGTTGACAACCTCGTAGTAGAAGCTCTTACCATTCATGTCAGTAACAACAACGCTGTCTCCGGTGGTGAGTTCCTCAAGCCTGCCGAAATGCTCAATGTAGTTATGGCCTGCAACAATGAGATTGTTCTCATAAGCAGAGCCCTCATATCTGCAAACAGAAACCTTGGCGTTGTCGGATGCCCATTCACTCTGAATAGGAAGAAGAAGACCAAGCTCAGGAATCTGAACCGTTCCGATGAAACTCCTGCCCTCTACGTCCACCACCGGCATATCGCCGTGGTCTTCTGAGGCAAGTACCACATCCGGAACCTGCTCAATAACTTCACTTAAAAGGTGGTCCGAAGCCTCTCCGGCAGATGCGTTCTCATCAAGATTATTCTTAACGATGAATGCCGCAGTGCCAAGAAATACAATTCCCAATAAAATATAAAAATAACCAGATAGCTTTTTCATTTGTCTGATGCGCCTTTCAAAAATGAACTGCATCATACCCTGCAGCTTAATATTCATCCCCATAAACTGCAGCTCCCTTAAACATTATGCCTTACTGTTCTTCCTGATCCCCTTAAATATGAAGAACACTCCAAAGAGAACAAGTATAGGAAGTGGCCACCACAGCTGTCCTGTCTGTGGAAGTCTTCTCGCACCTAGAACCTCAGGCAGATCCCTTATTGCTCCCAAAACCGAAGGAAGGTCAGGAGTCACAGGTTCTGAGGGATCCTCGGGAGGATTTCCCGGAGGAGTCTCAGGTGGATTGTATGTATTGGTAAATACAAAGGTATATTTGTTCTCATCCTTGGACTTGGAAAGTGAAGCGGTGTAGTTATTACCTGTTGAAGTCTCAACCAGCTTCCACTCATGTCCCGGCTCATACGTCCAGGAGTATTTCCAGTTGTTGGAAGAATTAAGCTTAACTGTTTTGTAAACACTGGAGTCACAATAGATCTTAACTGTGATCTCACTTGGTCTGTTTGATTCATATCCTGAATCAGACCAACGCTTGTACACAACGAATTCCTCGTCGATAATTCTCTCTACGCTCTCCTTTTTGGGAGCTACCTCAACATCATAAACCCATTCCATGACCTCTGATTCCTTACCTCTTTCAAGAAGCGGTACAGGATATACAAAGGAAGCAAATGAGTGAACGAACTTCTTATCTACCAGGTTATCACTTATAACCAGATATACACCAAGATCAAGGTCTTCGTAATAGGTCTTGCCCTGCTTGTCGGAAACACCTTCTTTGTAGGGCTTAACATTGGTAGCCTTAACATATTCCTTAACGCCGTCAACGCAGGACTTCCATGCATCGAAGTCATACCCGTTGTTGAAGAAACTTGAATCCGAGAAGCAACCGCTGAACTCATCAAGAACCGTGTACTTACCTGAAGCGTCCACAGATGCCACGCGATATATTCTGGACTTTACGCCTTCAAGCGGCTCGTCATCAGCAGAATGGTGAATCACGGTCATACTGCCCTTCTTAGAAAGGTCAATATCAGCAGCAGATACGCTCCTTCCCGGTAAAAGGGTAAGGACCATAACAGCAGCTACTGCCACAGACACTATTTTACTAAAAATGTCTTTTCCTAACTTAATCATGTTTCTTCCTCTTTGTACGACGTTTGGATGTCGCAAACAAATAAAATAAAAATGCGATAAGTATCAGCGGGGCTCCGAGGAACGGTGCCACAACAAGATTTCCGTATCTTGTTGCATCCGCAGGAACTATCAGCTTTGTTTCTTCGTTATAATCAACACGCTTTGCTCTTACAAGGAGCCTGTGAGTATTCACACCATAGGGTGTGCAGGTCACAAGCGTGACATAGTCTTCTCCTGAGACAATTGCCAGATCATTGGTCTCCTCCGGGAGAACAATGTTAATCTTATCAATCTGATATGCAAAAGTCTGATCTAGTATATGTAATAAAAATGTATCACCTACGATCATCTGATCCAGGTCTGAAAAAAGCTTGGAGGATGGAAGTCCTCTGTGCCCTGACAGTACTGTATGAGTACCGGTGTCTCCTGTGGGAAATGAGGTTCCCTCAAGATGTCCTATACCTACCTGAAGAACAGACTCATCTGTTCCATGGTATATCGGAAGGTTAACTCCGATGTTTTCGATCTCTATGTATCCGATTATTCCGCTTCCGGTTGGATTCATCACACTGTTGTAACGCTCCAGTTCTTCATCGGAAAATGTAAAACTAAAAGGCCTTGTAGCCAGTTCTTCGTTATACTTTCGGGCTTCTTCCCAATACCTGCTGTAATCCTCTTGGGAGATTTCGTCAAGTACCTCCTGATAGTTGGAAATAACCCTACTCTGATGCTTTGAATTAATGTAATTACTTACCGACGGGTATAAAAAAATTGCAAGTCCAACGAAAAAAATCAAACTGAATACTATATTGGGAATAATCCTTTTTAAGTTCTTCTTATCCATCAATCATCTTATCCCGTGAAATATGAACAATTACCTATTTTTGAACCAATTCCTGCATTTCTAAAGAAGTTTGTCTTGGAAGCTCCCCAGCTTCCGTGGATCGACACTCTCCTTTAGAAATACAGTCAGTTTCATTTAAAAGAAACAAGATTCAATTGTATTATAAAACTTTTTCATAAACCCGGGTCGATTAAGCCTGTGCATCAGCCTTTCTGCGAACCATGAAGTATGCTACACCTGCGATGATAAGGATACCGCCAAGGATGTAGAAGATTGTGGTTCCGATTCCACCTGTTGAAGGAAGAGTACGGCCTGTGAAGTTAGCAATCTTGATAGGCTCAGGAACTGTTAATGTGCCGTTAACAACAAGCTCATATCTGTCCTCGATCATGTTGTATCCTGCAGGTGCCTTTTCCTCCTGAAGGTAATACTTAGTAGCATCAAGACCAACGATTGTAGCCTTACCGTTCGCATCAACTGCGATGTTTACGCCTGTCTCATTAGACTTAGCAATACGGTAATGATCACCTTCCTTAACAACTGCGATCTGATTGCCGCCTTCCTTTGCGCTCCAAAGTGTGAACTCAGCACCTGTGATAGCCTTGCCTGTTGCGCCGTCAACCTTAACGATTTCTACGCCAAGTGTTGCAACATCAACATGATCTGTCTCTGCTGAATTGTAGTTGTCATATACAAGGTGAGCGCTGTTCTCTTCGTTAACACGAACTACAGCATTCTCGTTAACTGTTGCTGTGTAAGTAAGAACGATCTTGGAACCTGCGTACTTAGCAACTGTCTCCTCAGGAATAACAGTTGTGTACTCGTTTTTGCCGTTCTTAGCAACAGGCTCTGACCACTCATACTTGCCTACCTCTTTGCCCTCAACAGTTGCAACTACCTTAGAATCAAGTGTAAGGCCAACAGTTGCTGTATCAACAACTGTGATAGGCTTCTTAGCTACGCTCTTGGGAACATCAACTGTAAGAGTGTAGGTTACAACAGTATCAAACATCTGAGCGAAATCCTTATCATCAGCCTTTGTGATTGTAGGGTATGAGTTCTTCTCATTGATTGTTACTTCACCAACTGTCTGAACTGCTGCTACAGTACCAAGGCTTGAAAGAATGAGGTAGTAACCAGGCTCAAGCTCCTGCTTGGCAACGCCGTTAGCAGACTTGAACTGTCCCTTTACACTTACTGCACCTTTTACTGTATCGTTATTAAGAGCTGCTGCGATCTTCTCACCTAAATCAGATCCTGTGAGACCATCCTTAAGTGTTACATTGTAACGTGAACCATCAGCAGACTTCTTTGCTGTGAAATATCCTGTTCCGCTTACTGCATCAGCAAGCTTCTTATCTGTTACATAGTAAGCTACCTGCTCACCACTAACGATATCAGCCTTTAAAATCTGAAAATAATCGTAAGTGATAACAGCATCAGGGTTAGTATTGCTGCTATTCTTACTATCAATAGTGATAGTAGCTGTGGTTGTGGTTGTTGCTTCTGCCGCTGTAGCAGTGATTCCCATAGCGAATACCATGGTTGCGGCAAGAATTCCGGTTAAAACTTTCTTTAATCCTTTCATTTCCTTTTCCTCTCCTTTTGAATCTTGAGTCTTGTATAAATCCAGTCCTTTTATATCCGGTGCAAATGAGCACCTGTTCTTAAGCTTAACGCTTTAAACCTTGGTTATCCGATAACGTTCTTTTTTCTTCTTCCGAAGAACAATCCCGCTATCAAAGCAGCCGCTGCCATCATAATTCCGATGATCATAAACGGAGCTGTTCCCACTCCTCCGGTAGAAGGAAGTGTATTTGAATAAACCTCTTCATTGATAATTGTTACTGTACCGAAGTTCTTACCGTCTGAGCCAAGCTTCATAACATAACCTGTATTCTTGGCCTTGGATCCGTCAACTGTTACTGCCGACTGATCATTTCCCTTTATTGTCTTACCGTTATACTTGTAAGTTACTCTGTATGTTGCCAGGTAATCATCTGACTCCTTAACGGTGTATTCATAACGATTGCCTTTGGCATCATATAAAGGAAGATCGGTAATGGTCTGGGTCCACTTATTACTTGCTGAGAGTTCGGTGGATGTGTATTCTGTCCACTCACCTCCGTTAACTCTCTGCCATACATATACAATAAGATATGTACGCTTGCTTGAGATATCGGCGCCTGTACTGCCTTCGAGCCACTTCTTGGTAACTGTGAGCTTACCGGAAAGCACGTTGTTGAATGCTACATCCGTTACATCTCCCGAACCGTAAGTGATAATGAATGCGTTCTTATCAGGGTTAACTGTATCGGGATTGCTTCCAAGTCTAAGCTTGCAGGTGGCAACCACATTCTTGAAGGCTTCATCCGTTGCATAGGTTACGTTACCGCCAAGATAATAGAAATCTTCGGCAAGTGTAGTATCCTTGGTATACTTGGCAGGATTAGCCATGTTGTCATAGGTGTATGACTTCTCAAACTTTGTATAGTACTTATCAACTTCAATCTTGACGTAATAGGTTCTGCTGTCGTAGCTTACGCCCGGTATCTGTCCTGAGCTGTCCTCAGTTATCTTGTACAGATAAGTACCTTCAAATCTGAATGGTATAGCTCCGAACTGAACAGTTGCAACATTGTTAACCGCATCTTTACCGGTTACTGTCACACTTGCTACTCCGTTGGAAGCTCCTACAGGCATTGGCTGCTGAGCAAGCTCAGGGTTCACACTGAAGTCGATTGGATTACCGGCTGAATCCTTCATAGAGAATCCGATTCCTTCCATTGTGAAGGTAAATGCCATGTCTTCTTTCCAGGTTCCACCGGTGAAGTTCTTGGTGATCTGTATAGGTCCTATAGGAATACTGTAGTAGTTACATACCTGAACCGTCTGTGTATGTGAAGCATTGGGTATATCATCATAACCAACCTTTACATCTGTAGGTGCCTTGTCAAAATGATTCGGAATGTCACAAGAGAATACAGCTCTATAGTTATTTCCTCCGGTACCAAGCCAGTTGCCGCCTTCCTTATCAACTGTTACGTCATACTTGGTAACTCTTGAAAGGTTGGTAGTTGTAAGATATGTGCTCTTATTAGTATAAGGATCGTAAGTAAAGGTAAGTCCGTCTGCCACCTCTTCCACTACATAAGTTCCTGCTGGAAGATCGGAGATGGTCCACTGAGCACTTCTGTTGTAGGTTACAACATATTTCTTACCTGTGGGCTTACCTGAGTTGTACTCGATAGCCTCACCCTTGGTATCTGCTTTTCCTGTGAAGCCCTTCATAACTACATAATTCTTGGTCGAATTATTGGTAATTCTAAAGGTTACATTGTCAAGGAGCGCTGTTCCGGTATTGTCTCTTACGAATCCGGAGCCGAAATCGTTAACCACCATCTTGTGAATTCTGAGAGCTGATTTACCCTTGGTCTCATTATAGAAGGCCACATTCCGGAACTGCTCCAGTTCCTTGGATGATGATATTCTGTGGGCATCATTGAAATATCCTGTGCCCGGATTATTCTGTAAATCCGCAGATTCAGTTGCATCGATTCTGTAGTAAAGGGGCTCTACCTCACCGCCCTTGTAATACTTAATCTTTGCAAGTATCGCAGTGTTGTCCTTAGAATAATTACCTGTCGGATCATTCTCAAAGATTACAAAATAGTAGGTGCTTGCATTCTGAGATTCCTTGGTATCACCGCTTCCATAAGTCATTCCAAGAAGCCATGGGTTAATATCAAAGGTAACAGTAGATCCCTCATTTCTGGTATCCCAGGTTACAGGCTTCCAATAATAATGTCCGTTACAATCCTTGGCAAGCATTACCATCATGAAACTGAACTTGCCTGTATCTTCTGCCTTGGCAAGAATGCCATCTACATATTTATCAATCTTAAGCTTAATGTTGTCAGTGTCATCAACCACATTGTTGATCATCATTGAAGCCTGCTGATCGAGGTATCTGCGAACCGTAAGCTTATGGATCTCTCTTCTCTGGATCATGTAGCCTGCGATTACTGATCCCGGTACAGCACCGTTATTGATATCAACAGTAGCTTCAGGAGCTACGAAAGTACCTGATACAGTGTCAAGCACCAATGTTCCTGTGTAAGGAAGAAGGTCATTAGCCGCATTTCTCTGCAAAGGATTGATGATGATCTGGTTGGCAAGTTCAAGCCATCCCTCACCGGTCTTACCGCTTTCCTTTTCTGTATGAACCAGGAACTGCTCCATCTTGTATTCAGGACAATTGGTCAGGTCAAGGTTAATAACACAGAGCTTGTCACCTATTGTAAGTCCTTCACTCGTAAGGTAGTTATTGATATCACCGCTGATACCAAACTTCTGGAAAATTGTCTTTGTCAGATCCTTACGGAAACCATCGCTTGTTCCGATGACATTGAGCACCATAACGTCCTTGGTGTCATCAAGAAGTGCAAACTTGCGGGATGCCTCGGATGCTGTAGACAACAGGTTTGAAACGGATATCGGGAATGCTCCCTGAACCGTTGTTCCCGCACTGTTATTAGGATAAGAGTAAACAGTGTAAGAATTATCCGAGTTCTTGATATATACTGTATTGCCATCAACATGCTTGAGCTTGTTGTAAAGGTTCTCACCGCTTGCATTGTTCTCAACATATGAACTTGAGAAGGAACCAACGATATCATTATCATCTTCAGTTGGAAGATCGTTTACATCATAGGTTACGGTATACTTGGTTCCGTCCGCTGCTACAAAGGTCTCACCGTCAGGAACTACATTGCCCTTTGTATCAACCTCATAAACGTAAAGTCTTGCGTTACTCTGAAGAGTATCCTGATCAAACAGCTGTAAGAGATTGACTGTACCGGTACCATCCTTAACTTCGATATTGAAATTACCGATCTTGCTGGGATTTCTGTTGGTATCGGAATATGGCTGTGAATAAAGTCCAAACTTAAAGGTTCCGTCCTTGGTGGAATTCTTGGTAATAAAGTATCCGTCAAACTGAATGTGTGTAAATACAGTTGATGAGTTACCGAATTCTATTACACTCTTAAGGGTTCCCACTGCGATATTTGACTCAACATCGGTATTATCTGCTGACTCAAAGGTTCCCGCAACGGCACCGAAGGATGTGTTATCGCCGAGTGCATCAGCAATGTCACGGGCTGACATATGCTCAGTTCCTGTCCAGGAAACAATTCCATATTCGCTGTATACAAGAGCGTATGCAGAGAAGGAATCCGTTTCGAAGGAAACCTTATCGGTATCGCCGGAAAGATCTACATCGCTACCCTTGACCACCTCAACATTGATATCGGAAGCCTTGATGTCTGTCGCATCACTGGTAGCATTCACATTGTCCATGATCTCGTCTTTAACCGGAAGATGTACAACGCTTACGCCATCGGCATCAGCTGCTCCAATCTCATCAGACAACTGATTCTGATTAAGGCTAAGTGAGATAGATACCGTTCCTGCCTTGGGCTGATACTCAACACCATCAAGCTTGAAGGCGATGTCATAAAGAAGAGTGTTCTTCTCATTGTAGGACTGCTTCTCTTCTGCGTCCTTATCGGCGATCTTATCAGCGTTGTCGTTAAGCGCCTCCATGTAAGCAGCGTAGTTATAATCCTCAGACCTGGAACTGATCTCAGCTATCTTAAGCTCAACTCCCTCAGGAAGTGCTGAAGGATCGGAAAGCTCTGCCTTAACCGTAACCATAAGGTCACTGGCTGTGAAGCTGGTCTGTGTATTAGCTTTGTAGTATGTAAGAAGAAGATCTGTATCTTCAAGAATATCTTTTGTCTCACCGGATGCTGTTGTTACCTGGTAATAAGTATAGGTCTGAACTTCATCATCGCTGGAAGCGGTGGAAGCTGCATCCTGATTTTCTCCCGACTTGGAAGAAGCTGTTTTCTTGGTGATGAGTATTACCTGAGTCTCATCAACTGTTCCTTTATCAAAAACATAACCTTCGAAGCTCTTGACTTCCTTGGTCAAGTCAAATGATTCCGTAATTGAAAGTTCCTTGGAATCAGCAATCTGTTCTCCGTTTGTATCTTTATAAACAACGGTAATCTTGACATCACTCTTGATATCTTTGTCAGAAACCTTGGTCTCTTCAGATGAACTCTCTGATGATGCATCTGCTGAGGTCTCAGCTGATGAAGCACTGGCGGCTGCGGAACTTGTATCAGAACTGCTATCGCCGGTTGATGCACTGCTTGATGCATCGGATGCTGCTGATGATGAGCTGCCGGTTGATGCACCTGAGGAACTACCTGTAGATGCGCCTTCGCTTGATCCTGTAGAAGAAGCATCAGTTGCTGCAGCCTCGGGCTTTCCTTCAGAAGCACCTTCAGGCTTGCTCTCTGAACTCTCTGAGCTTGCTGCAACTGCGGAACTTCCTGATGAAGCTGCGGCAGAATTGTCCTCTCCTGAAGCCTGTGCGCCGGCTGACTCTTCGGTCTTCTCACCATCCTCTGACTTCTTGGCCTCTTCGTTCTCCATCTGCTTGATCAGTCCCTGCTCGTAAGCATTGTCTGCTGTTTCAAGTACAAGACCGACCTGCTTGGCTCCTTCCTCAGTCATAGCCGTTGCTGGCTTATTCAACATATAAAATGTTACTGTACCGGACAGAAGAGAAAGACATACAGCGAACGCAATCCACTTTTTGAATCTGCTGTGCTTTCTGATGTAGTTTTCTGCGCGATTTTCATCAGCTTTGCGCATGTTTCGTTACCCCTAATCTATTAATATTACTTCTTACAACGTTTCATCTATCTTGAATAACACCAAAAGCGTCAAAGGGAAATACTCTGAACATTACCCTTCCTATGAGCTGTTCCCTTGTCACACATCCTATTACACTGGATCTGGAATCAATGGAAACGCTTCTGTGATCTCCCAAAACAAACCATCTGTTCTCCGGGACCTGATACGGGAATTCAAGATCCGTGGGTTCCAGACTCTTGTCGGTAATGTATGGTTCATCGATCAGAACTCCGTTGACCATAACGTTTCCGGCGTCATCTATCGTTACCCAGTCGCCCGGGGATCCGATAACTCGCTTAACAAGAACCTTGTTGTTATAGTAAAAAGCAAGAAGATCGCCGGTCTCAAAAACCGTGCTGTTACTTGCTATGACTATCTGTCCCGTCTCAAGAGTCGGGGTCATGCTGTCACCCGTAACCTTGAGAGCTGTAACATAAAAACTGGAAACAAGAACCGCCAGCGCTGCCACAACAACAACTACTATAATTGAGTTCCTAAGAACTTTCTTATATTCCTTTTTGTTGTTCTCCCTCTTGAGTTCGCTCTTAAGCTCGTCAAGAGTCGGCCTTCTCCGGGGTTCCTTTTTTTTCTTACTCATCAACTCTTATTTTCCTCGGCCTGCCACGTTTTCTCTTAACAGGCGGCGCATCGGTCTGTGTTACATTATCTGTTTCTGTATTGGATTTTGTAGTCTTTTTTGCCTTAGGGGCTTCCTTAGCTGTCTCTTCTGAAATTGTCTCTGCCTGTGCTGTCTCTTCCTTAGGTGCCTGTCCCTCCGTTGTATCTGTCTTGCTGCTGTCTTTGGCTACAATTTTTGCATTATTCATGCTATCAAGAATGGCTTTGAGCATCTCTTTGCCATCACCGCCGGCTGCGTTTATCATTTCTTCGCAGCGTCTTTTGGCTTCACTCTCTATCAGGTCCATTCTTCTGCGGGATTCCACCATCTGTTTCTTGAAATCCTCGTATTCCCTTTTAGCCTGATCCTGGATTGTCTGAACATAGAGGTCTGCGGCCTTCTGCCCAGCATCGAAGATGCCTCCGAGCTTAAGTGATGCCTCCGCCAAGGTTCCTGACGACTGAATCTTGCTCATTTTGTCATCAACCTGCTGTACAAGATCCTTCTTTTCCTTATCAAGTCTTGACTTAAGTCCCTCTATATCTTTGTCAAATTTGGCCTGCATCTGCGTCTTCTGTTCGTTGAACTTGGTACGCATCTCAGCCTTCTCATCGTCGAAGGATTTGAGCATTGCTGCTCTCTCTTCGGCCATCTCGTGCTGCAACTGCAGCTTTTCTCTCTCGAACTCTTCCTTGAGTTCCTTCTCATGCCTCTTGGCACTCTCAGCTTCTTCGGAAAATCCGATCATCATTTCCAAAAGTTCCGCACGGCTGAGCTTCTTTAAATTCAAATCCGCCATTTTCTCTTTTCCCGTTTTCCCACATGAAAAAAGGCACTTTGCATCGGACTAAACCTTTAGTACTCTGCAAAATACCTTATAATACGGAGAGGCAAATGCAAAGCTAAAAACCTGTTGTCGAGAAAATTACATATCCCTGTACTACCATGCCATTACCAATGCCATGTGTTCATCCATGAACTGCCTGCGTACTGTAATTTCAATAAAAAAGACCGTCTGTATAATCCTTTAACAGACACGGTCGCTTTTTTTGGTGCTATCCGAAGCACCAGCAACTGGCTATCTGTCACATAAAGTGATTAAGACCCTGTAGCTTTGCGTCACCATCTTTCGACGGTTTTGCCTTTATTTCCTGTTGTTATTAAGTTAAGTAAATGTAAATAATATTATCTTTATTAAGCTAACATTATTCGCAAAATGTTGTAACTAGAATATAAACTATTGCTAATCATATTTCAATCCTTTTTTCACAAAAAAATCACAGTATCTGAAAAAAAGAGCCGGAATCTCAGTCCGGCTCTGCAAATAAAATTTCATATTTTATTTATAATTATAAATTGGGTCCCTTAAAGTTTCCTTTTTTTATCTGCTTTTAGCTTATCGTTTAAGTCCCTTAAGTATCTGCAACATCTCGTCAGATGTAGTAATTACGCGGCTGTTGGCTTGGAAACCGCGCTGGGTTGTGATCATATCAGTGAATTCCTTGGCAAGGTCGATATTACTGCCTTCCAGGTATCCCGAGGACATATAACCGCCATCCTGTGTGATGTCCATGTATATAGGTTCTCCTGAATTAAGTGAAGCTTTGTAGAGGTTATCACCTATCTTTTCAAGGCCCATGGCATTACTGAACTGTGCCACGATTATCTGAGAGATCTTGACTGTCTGGCCGTTGGTGTAGCTTCCGTATATTGAACCGTCATTGGTAATTGACAGGCCGCTTAGTTCTCCGTTGGGATATCCTTTATTTTGTCCCTGCAGATCACCCTTATACGCGTATATCGATGAGGTTGTACCTCCCATGGTGTTGGCGTAATTGGTTGTGTTGCTAAAGTCCACATTAAGATTACCGATGGCTGCCGCATCTCCTCCAAACATGAACTGGTAGGAACTTCCGGCGGGATCAGGAACCTTGGTGTTGCCAAGATCAAAGGTGATCGGTCCAAGGTTGTTAAGGATATTGTCAAACCTGAAGGTTGTGGTCTTGGTGTTTTCCTCGCCGATGGCCTCCAACTGTCCGGATTCCTCATTGTACTTAAGCTCCACTGACATATCATCGAAGGTTTTCAATACTCCGTCTTCATCTCTTGCGGAATATAATCTCAAAGTATATCCGTTCTCAGTTTCGGAGCTCGGATGCAATCCATAGGTCAGTGTGTAATGCTTGCCGTCCTTGCCGGTCACCGTTGTATTGTAAGTATAACTTGAAAGGTTGCCTTCAAGAGTTATGTTGGTCTCAGTGACACCTTCCCCGGTGCCGGGAGTCTCTTTGATTGTTGCACTAAGCGGTGAGATCGGTGCTATACCATCAAGTGTTCCGTCATGCTTGTTGTATGTAAGGAGAATATCGTTAGATACACTGTTATCAATTTTCTTACCGTTGTCATCCAGGATCTTGTCTATTGAAACGCGGTATGTGCTGTCATCGCTGTCTCCCGCATTGTCGACTTTAAGCTTGATCGTATAGGTCCTGCCGTCCTTGCCATAAACTTCGAGCTGAAGAACTCTTCCCTCCTCAAGGACTTCATCATCCTTGTTGATGTTTCCTTTAAGGTAAGCTTCGGACGTTGCCTGTCCGGCCATAGTCCTGGTACGCTCAGTCATAACGGCTGGAGTTCCGGATATCCCCTCCCCGGCGATCATATTGCAGATATAGCCGTTATTCTGGGTTACGAAATTACCGGCACCGTCAATGGTAAAAGATCCGTCTCTTGTAAAAGCCTGAGTTCCGTCAGGAAGAGTAACCACGAAGAATGAATCACCTGTGATCATAAGGTCAAAGGCGTTATTTGTTGTAACTGCTGACCCCTGCCTGGTGATGTTGGTATAGATTGATCCGACCTTAGATCCAAGACCAACCTGGGAAGCATTGACCGTGGCGGTATTATCACCCGCTCCTGCTCCCTGGCGAACTGTCTGATACAGGATATCCGTAAATCCTGTTGCCTGTGATTTATAAGAAGTTGTATTTACATTGGCAATGTTATTACCAATTACATCCATTTCCATCTGGTGGGTTTTAAGACCTGAGACACCGGACCAAAGAGATCTCATCATAGGGCACGTACCTCCAAATAACAAGTTCTTTTCCCATGTACGTCCCTGTACTTTTATAGCGGCTATCCCTTTGCCGGAAAAGAATATACTATCTGTCATTTGCTATATCGGCCGAAAGCTTGATTTTATTTAGGTCTTATTGAAAAAATGTTTTAACAAGCAGGATTCATGATGTATACTATAGCTTAGTAAAGCAACATAGTCATAAAGCCCGAAGAACTATATTAAACATTTCGTAACATTGTAAATGCTTACAAATTATTAATATAGAAGATATGGAGTCAAAAAATGGATTTTAAGAAGAGCAATAACAACGAAGAATTAAAGAATGAGATAAAAAGTATAGTAGATCTGATCCTCTCAGACTATGAGAAGGGACGGGATGTGGATCAGATGGATGTCTATAATCAGCCTGACCGTGATGCGGTTAAGGACATCGTCATCAAGCTGATCCGAATCATATATCCCGGCTATTACAGAGACAAGGTCTACAAGAGCTACAACGACAACAACAGAATAGCCGTAGTTATCGAGGACGTTATCTACAATATGCAGAAGCAGATCGCTATCGCATTCCATCACAGCCCCGATTACAAAAATGCCGGCGATGAGACCCTGGACTGCGGTTCACGCTGCATTACACATGAGTTCTTCAAAAAGCTTCCCAAGATAAGGGAGTACATTGACACAGATCTTCAGGCCTGCTATGAAGGAGATCCGGCAGCCTACAGTAAGGGGGAGATAATCCTCTCCTATCCGGGACTTCTGGCCACCACAATCAACAGAATAGCCCATGAGCTGTATCTTCTTAATGTGCCGCTTATTCCCAGAATGATGACGGAATATGCCCACAGCAAGACCGGTATCGACATCCATCCCGGAGCAACCCTTGGCAAATATCTCATGATAGACCACGGAACCGGAATTGTAATCGGCGAGACCTCCATAATCGGAGAACATGTCAAAATATATCAGGGCGTAACAATCGGCGGTCTCTCAACGAGAGGCGGTCAGGCTCTTAAGGGAATCAAACGTCACCCCACCATTGAAGACAATGTTACTATCTATTCAGGAGCTTCAATTCTTGGCGGTGAGACTGTTATCGGTGAAGGATCTGTTATCGGTGCTAACGCATTTATCACTGCTTCTGTTCCGGCGGGGAGCAGGATTAGTATGAAAAATCAGTAACTAATAGGGGACAGTCCTTGTTAATGGGGACTGTCCCCTTTATCGCTTTATTGTTAAATATCTTTTATTGCCTTCTTCGGGCATTTCTCCACGCAGGTACCGCAGTGAGTACACTTGCTCTGGTCGATGGAAGCTACGTTGTTCTCAACGGTAATGGCTCCGGCAGGACAATTCTTTTCGCAGATATGACAGGCGATACATCCCACCTTACAGTAACCGTTAACGGCTTTGCCCATGTCCTTGGACATGCAGGCAACAACCTGTTTTGCGCTGTAAGGAATAAGGTCGATGAGGTGTCTCGGGCAGATGTCGATACACTTGCCGCAGGCCTTACATTCATCCTTATCCACTACTGCCACACCATTTACGATGTGGATGGCATCAAACTGACATACGGATACGCAGGAGCCGCCGCCAAGACAGCCAAAGGAACAAGTCTTGGAACCGCTGCCGGGCGCCTGCATCTGCAGACGGCAGTCGGAAACTCCGTCATATTCATACTGCTGGGTAGCGTTCTCGCAGTTGCCGTTACAGTGAACATAGGCAACCTGTTTTTCCGTCTCAATAGCCTCTACGCCCATAACTGCTGAGATTGCTGCAGCAACAGGTGCGCCTCCTACAGGGCATTGGTTAACTGCCGCTTCGCCCTTAGCAATGGCCGCAGCGCAGCCCGAACATCCGGGATATCCGCAGCCACCGCAGTTATTTCCGGGAAGAGCTTCCAAAATAGCTGCTTCCTTCTCATCTACTTCTACATGCAACTTAAGGTCTGCCACGCCAAGAATAAAACCTATAACTATTCCGACACCGGCCACAACGCAGGTTGCAATGATAATTCCAGTGATCATAGTACGTCTCCTTTATATTTTATTCCGCGATATACGCATGACTCCACTTACGTTCTCGTCATGCTACGTACATTCGGAATCCAGATTACCATCCTACTTCCTCATGTACGTTAAGTCATTTCATAAACACATTGTTTTGTGCAAGCACAACACTGTGTTTACTCATTCCTTATATCGCTCATTTCAGTGCGCTGAATCCGGTAAACGCAATAGCCATAAGTCCTGAGGTAAGAAGTACAAGAGGCATTCCCTTGAAAGGTGCCGGAATATCGTTGTATTCCATCTTCTCACGAAGACCGGCCAGGATTACGATAGCGATGGTAAATCCAACAGCTGTTGCAAAACCAACCAGTGTGCTGGTAAGAGGGTTCTCATAGTAGCCGTCTGTTACGTTGTTGAGGGCAACACCGAGAACTGCGCAGTTGGTTGTGATAAGGGGAAGATATACACCCAGTGCCTGATAAAGGGATACGATGTATTTCTTCAGGATCATCTCAACGAACTGAACCAGCATGGCGATAACAAGGATAAATACTATGGTCTTAAGATACGAAAGATCCAAGGGATCTAATATAAACTTGTAGATCAGACTACAAACCAGTGAAGCCAGTGTAATAACGAAAATGCAGGCTCCGCCCATTCCAAGGGCAGTATCCGTCTTCTTGGAAACACCCAGGAAAGGACACAGGCCAAGGAACTGACTAAGTACTACGTTATTTACAAGCGAAGCTGTTATCATAAGGCCCACAAGATTAACAATTGTCTCTCCCATAATCAATCAGCCTCCTTCTCATTCTTTTTATCCGCAAGGATCTTATCTGCTGCGGCCTCCTCAGAGGAACTGCAGCATCCCTGTCCGAACTTGGATGTGTCTTTACCTTTTTTAGCCAGATTCATCTTTATCTTGTTCATGATGGCGATAAGGAAAGCAAGAACGATGAAAGCTCCGGCCTGCTGGATAAAGATGCTGATGGGCTTATAGGTTGAAAGGAAAGCTCCAACCGCACCGGGAACCACTGTGCCTTCACCAAGGATCTGCACATCAAAAGCAGTTCCTGCTCCGATGAACTCACGGATAAGACCGATAACGGTAATGGCGCAGGTAAAGCCTATTCCCATTCCGATTCCGTCGAAGAAGGAAGGAACTATTCCGTGCTTGCTGGCATAGGCCTCCGCTCTACCGAAGATGATACAGTTAACAACGATAAGAGGGATATATACGCCCAGCGCCTTGTTAAGTGCCGGAACATAAGCCTTCATAAGAAGCTCAACCAATGTAACGAAGGAAGCTATAACAACGATGAAGGAAGGGATTCTTACGGTGTTGGGAATCACCTTTCTAAGGGCTGAAATAACTGCGTTACTAAGTGCCAGTACAAATGTAGTTGCCAGTCCCATTCCAAGGCCGTTTATAGCCGATGAAGTAACGGCAAGGGTGGGACACATACCGATCATAAGGACCAGTGTAGGGTTCTCCGCAATGAGACCGTTAAAAAATCTTTCGCCCGGGGTATCTGCTCTGAAGCCCAAAGCGCCTTTTTTAGCTTCTGTGCTCATCAGTTACCTCCTTTCACAAGTGCGGTTTCAAAGTATTCAACGGCGGCGTTAACGCCCTCTGTAACTGCTCTTGAAGTAATGGTTGCACCTGAGATGGCTTCGATCTGGGTGCCGGCATCCGATAACTGTCCGTTCTTGACTACGCTGAACTGAGTAGCCTGCTTGTCCACAAACTGAGGAGCAACTACCTTCTCTGCGTTCATTCCAAGTCCGGGTGTCTCAGCAATACTGATAATGGATATACCGTTGATATTGCCTTCTTTGGTAATGCCCACGGTGTACTGAATGAAGTCGCCGTAGCCCTTGGATTTAACCTGAATAACGTATCCCGCGGAAGCACCTGATGCATCCTTGGCTTCCTTGACGCTCTCGATGGTAACTCCGGAATGAGCTGAGGCAACCTTGTCCGCTGCGGCCTGATCCAGATCAAGATCATCAAAGGTCTGAGCGGATGCAAAAACAGACTGATTAGCCTTGTCCTGCGCAAGCTTGTCCTGATAAGCGATGGGGTCCTTGGTAACCTGATATACGATTCCCAGAAGAACTCCGGCCACAAGTGTTATAGCAAAAAGGATAAAGGCGTTTTTGATCATGCTCTTTGTATCGTTCATGCTTTTTTCGCCTCCTTTTTAGTTTTCTTGATTCCGAAGGCTCTCGGAATTGTGAACTTCTCGATGAGAGGAACCAGAAGGTTACCGATTACAATCGCAAAGGAAACACCCTCAGCGTTGGCGCCGAAGATTCTGAAAATTCCGGTGAGAAGTCCCAGTATAAAGGCATATATGTATTTTCCCTTAGTGGTGATGGGACATGTAACATAGTCCGTTGCCATGAAGAAGGCACCAAGCATAAGTCCGCCGCCTGCCACATGTGCGGAGATATAGGACCAGTTAAAGCCGTAGCCGCCAAACAGTCCCACAAAAAGCACGAAGGTGATGATGTAGGTAAAAGGAATAATGTAATCGATGATTCCTACTGCGAACAGTATCATTGCACCTATTGCAATGCAAAGCATTGAGGTCTCACCGATGGTTCCTGCTGTTCTACCGATAAGCATATCCATAACATTGGGCTGAACACCGCTCTTTAGCAGAGCAAGAGGTGTAGCTCCGGTATAGGTATCGGGAACGATGAAATTGGTCATAAGGGCCGGGAAGGAAATTACAAGAAAGCACCTTCCGCCCAGTGCAGGGTTCATGAAGTTCTGTCCAAGACCTCCGAAGATCTGCTTGACCATGATTATTGAGAAAACACCGCCAAGAACGGGGATCCACCACGGCACTGTGGAAGGCAGGTTCATTCCAAGTAAAAGACCTGTTACCACCGCTGACAGATCACCTACGGTTACAGGCTTGTGCAGAGCTTTCTCATAGATAAACTCTGAAAGCACGCAGGAAGCCACAGAAAGCAAAAGTATGATCAGCGCATCCAAACCAAAATTGTAGATACCATAACCAGCTGCAGGAAGCAGGGCAATAACAACCCACATCATGATATTTGAAGTGGTTGTCTTGGATCTAACGTGGGGATTGGATGACACTCTTCTTAAATCACTCATTTATTGATGTCCTCCCTCACTTTTTCCTATTTGCCAGCTGAATCTTTCTCATGCCCTTGATGAGCTGAGTAAGCTGACGTCTTGCAGGGCAGATGTAACTGCAGCATCCGCACTCGCAGCATTCCATTCCGTAGTAGTTAAGGAATGTCTTTTCATCGTTGTGCTCAACGGCATCTGCCAGGTTCTTGGGGATAAGTCTCTCAGGGCATACCTCCACGCAACGTGCACAGTTAATGCAGGCTGAAGGCTCAAGCTCGGATACCGCATCCTTGGTAAGGCAGGTAAGAGCCGATGCAGTCTTGGTTGTGGGAACATCAAGATCAAAGATGGCGAAGCCCATCATGGGACCACCGGAAATGATCTTGGCAGGCTCGTGAGCAAAACCGCCGGCGTCATCAACGAGCTCGCGGTAGTTGGTGCCGATCCTTACCTTATAGTTCCTTGGCTCTGCAATGGCGTCACCGGTGATGGTAACGATTCTCTCCATAAGAGGTCTGCCCTCTTTTACTGCTCTGCAGACAGCACAAAGAGTATCAACGTTGTCCACAATACAGCCCGCATCCGCAGGGAGCATTGAAGAGTTGATCTCTCTTCCGGTACAAGCATAAATAAGCATACGCTCAGCACCCTCAGGGTACTTGGTCTTTACTTCCTTTACGCTGATCTTTTCTTCATCTTTGGTTAATTCTTTGAATTTGGCGATGGCATCAGGCTTGTTATCCTCAATGGCAAGAATACCTCTTGCGTTGGGGAAAATGCTGACAGCTATCTTAAGACCTTCCAAAAGAAGCTCAGGTTCCTCTATCATACGTCTGTAGTCGGATGTAAGATAAGGCTCACACTCTGAGCAATTGGCGATAACATAATCGATTTTGTCGGGTTCCTTAGGGGCAAACTTAACCGCGGTAGGAAAGCCTGCTCCGCCCATTCCGACAACGCCGGCCTCTCTGACGGCCGCGATCTTGTCCTCTGCGGTCATCTCCTCGTATGGCTTAGCCGGTTTAAACTCAACTTCTTCGTACTTCTCATCGTTCTCCACTATGATGCTGCTGCACATAGCGCCTGTCGCAAGTCTTCTTGGTTCGATAGACTTAACAGTTCCGGAGACCGTTGAAAAAATGTTTGCAGAAACGAATCCGCCTGCTTCCGCAATCTTTTGACCTGTAAGGACATGATCGCCTACAGCCACGATGGGCTTGGCCGGTGCACCGATGTGCTGGGATAACGGATATACCAGCTCACCCTTTGGCAGCACAGACTTAATGGGTTTGTCCTTAGACAGTTCTTTCCCCTCGTACGGATGGATTCCACCCTCAAACGTACCTCTTGCCATTTCCTACCCTTCTTTCGAATTTTTTTAGAATTACTTGCTCCGGAAGAACCTCGGAGCGAACAATAACCTATATTCTAGTATACTAATATTCGTGTAATAATTCCACATTTATGAGAATTTTTCTGACAATTTCGCCAGATGTAAGTCAACGGGCGGTTGTGAGTCAATGGGGACGGTTCTTTGTGACTCGCTTCGTGAGTCACAAAGAACCGTCCCCATTGACTCATCAAATATGATAGAATAATGAAGGTAGGGGACTTTCGGAAAGGGTGGAGCAGGTATGATAAAGACTAGCGAGGAACTGATATTTAACGGCAACGAGATCATTGCAAAAATTCCGGAATTAATAGGTTATCCTTCAGAAGAGATATTGTTCATTGACATAGAGACCACCGGTCTGTCAGCCAAGACTGCGGATCTGTACTGCATAGGCCTCGCCTATTATGAGAAGAACCATTGGCGAAGCTGCCAGCTCTTTGCAGAGAACGTATCGCAGGAAGCTGAAGTATTGTCATCTTTTATCGCCTTTGCCAAGGATTTCAAAGTGTTGGTGCACTTTAACGGCAACAGATTTGATATTCCTTTTTTGGAAAATAAATACGAGAAGTATTTGTTCAAGAGCCCTATGGACCAGATGGAATCTTTTGACATCTACAGAAAGATCGCGCCATACAAGAATCTGTTGGGGCTCCCGGACTGCAAGCAAAAGACCATAGAGCTGTACCTTGGAATCAACAGGGAGGATCAGTACGACGGCGGCAAGCTGATTCCGGTGTATCAAAGATATGCACAATCCAAAGATGCTGAGGACTTAAGGCTCCTCCTTCTTCACAATGAGGAGGATATCAAGGGCATGTTCCAGCTTCTTCCGATGCTGTTGTACGAGAGATTTTTTAAACTGTTCGAAAATCTCCCTAAACTGTCTGTAAGAACCGATGAAGAGATCGACCCTTCTAAGTATTACGAGGATGATTTTGCCCTGCATCTGCCCCTTAAGGCTCGGAAGGTTCAGGCCAATTATTACAAGGATTATGAAGGCAGCCAGAAGAAGGAAGTTTATATGAAGCTGTCCCTTCCAATCGCACTGCCCGCTTCTTTGTCCGGCAACTACGACGGCTGCTATTTCAAGGCAGAAGGCGATGAAGCTACGCTCAGGGTTCCACTGTATGAAGCTGAGCTTAAGTACTACTACGCCAACTACAAGGATTATTACTATCTTCCCAGGGAAGATACCGCTATACATAAGTCCATCGCAGGCTTCGTTGACAAGGCCTACAGGGAAAAAGCCACTCCATCCAACTGCTATACCCGCAAGGCCGGTCAGTATCTGAAGGAATGGGATCTTGTTTTTTCTCCCTTCTTCAAAACCGACTACGAAGATAAGGACTACTATTTTGATCTTAATGAGAACATGAAAAAAAGCAGGTTTGCCATGAGTCTCTACGCCTGCCATGTGATAGCACATATTCTTAATGCATGATCAGGATAAGCATTTGATTTATTCAAAAGGAAGTATTTATGAACGTTTTTGACATTATCGGGCCTGTAATGATAGGTCCCTCCAGTTCTCACACCGCAGGAGCCGTAAGGCTTGGCCGTGTAGTAAACAAAATAATGAACGAACAGAAGCCGGAAAGCGTTGAAGTTACGCTATCCGGTTCTTTTGCCCAGACCTATAAAGGCCACGGCACAGACAGAGCGCTGATGGCAGGCATCATGGGCTTTGACTCTGATTCCGAGGAGATCAGGGATGCCCTGGAGATCGCCAGGGACAGGGGTATCAAATACTCTTTTATCAAAAAAAATATACCCGGCGCCCATCCCAACACTGCCCTTATCAACTACACTCTCCCCGGGGGAGAGACGGGAACCGTGCTGGGCTGCAGTATCGGCGGCGGAAACATCCGCGTTGACAGCATCAACGGAATGAAGGTTGAGTTCAGCGGGGAAAAGAATACGCTTCTTATCATGCACAAGGATAAACCCGGTGTAATCGCCAAGGTTACCAATTTCATGCATTTCTTTTATTCCAGCCTTAATATCTGTAACTTCAGGCTCTCCCGCGAGGAAAAGGGAGGAAATGCCATTATGACAATTGAGATTGACGGGGTTCCTCCGGAGCATCTTATAGAAGATATCAAGCTCCTTAGGAGCGTGGACAATGCAATCCTGATAAGAAGAATATGATGGGAGTTATGTACCTGTATGCTTAAATATGAATCAATAAAAGAGCTGACCGATGCTGCGGATAACGCCAGGGTCAAGATAAGCAGCCTCGTTCTGGAGGATCAGGCCCGCAGCATGGAAATATCCGAAGAAGAGCTGTATGCCCGGATGACCGACAGTTTCAGGGTAATGAAAGAAGCCGTTGTCTTTGGCATGAAAAAGGATCAGAAATCAATGTCTGGCCTGACCGGCGGCGAAGCTTATCTTGTAAACGAGTACAGCAAAAAGAATAACGGCGGTATCTGCGGAAGTTTCATGTCCGGAGCCATTGCCCGCTCCCTGGCCGTTGCGGGATGCAACGCATCCATGGGAAGGATCGTGGCCGCCCCCACTGCGGGGAGCTGCGGAATCCTGCCGGGGTGCCTTATCTCCCTGATGGAGGAAAAAGGCCTTGATGAGAAGGATGTGATCATGTCCATGTTTACCGCCGGAGCCTTCGGCATGGTAATAGCAAACAAGGCCAGCATAGCCGGAGCAGAAGGCGGATGCCAGGCCGAGTGCGGCAGCGCTTCAGCCATGGCCGCAGCCGCCATGACAGAGCTCATGGGCGGAGCACCGGACCAGGCTGCAGATGCCTGCGCTATTGCCCTCTCCAGTCAGATGGGACTTGTCTGTGACCCGGTGGCGGGACTTGTGGAGATTCCTTGTATCAAGAGAAATGCTTCGGGAGTTATGATCGCTTTTTCCAGCGCTGAGATTGCGCTGGCGGGTGTCGGATCCAAGATCCCCTGTGATGAATGTATAGATGCCATGAGGGAGGTTGGAAATGCACTCCCGGGTTCCCTGAAAGAGACAGCAGGTGGCGGACTTGCGACGACGCCGACAGGTCAGATGCTTAAGAAAAAAGTGTTCGGCGAGAAGTAAAAAGCATAAAATAAGGCAATAAAACAGGGCCGGTTCTGATTCAGAATCGGCCCCTTGTATTGCTATATTCTTAGCTCATAGGTTTCTCATAATAGAATGAATTCTTACGAACGAATCCGATATCCTTGTAGTTAACAATCTGCTCTGTACTTCCGATAAAGAGGATTCCGCCGGGCTTAAGGTTAGCATAATACTTTCTGAAAATATCGTCCTTAGCTTCCTCAGTGAAGTAGATAAGTACGTTACGGCAAACGATAAGGTGACAATCCTTCGGATAAGGATCCCTTAAAAGGTCTGCCTGCTTGAAGGTTACGCGGGATGTGATCTCGCTGGATACCTTCATTTTGCCGTCGGGAGTTTCTGTGAAGTATTTCTTCTTGAACTCCTCGGGAACGCCTGCAACTTCCTTCTTGTCGTAGATGGCTGCCTTGGCTTTGGCAAGTACAACTGCGTCAAGGTCCGTTGCATAAACATTTATCTGATTTAGCGGAATATGCTTGGACAGCATCATAACGATGGTATAAGGCTCATCGCCTGTGGAACAGGCGGCGCTCCAGATCTTGAGATTCTTGCCGAACTTATTCATAAGCTCGGGAACCATCTCCTTGTCCATAAGATTCCACTGATCCTGGTTTCTGAAGAACTCAGATACGTTGATAGTGAGGTAAGTAACGAATGAATCAAGCGCCTCTCGGTCTTTTTTGATCAGCGCAAGGAATCCGTCATAACCTTTAACCTCATACTTTCCGATAAGTGTATCGATTCTTCTCTTCATCTGCTTTTCTTTGTAAGCGTTAAGGTCAATTTTGGTGAGGTCATAGACACCCTTTTTAAACCACTCGTAATCGTATTCCATGAATGTACTTCCCTCCTACACACAATAATAATTACAGCTACTTTAATTATATTTAAGTTCTAATTGTATGTAAAATTAAATATATATAAATAGTTTATCGATAATTTATATTGCTAATTATGTCTTAGGCAGCGCAAAATTAGTGGCGTAAAAGGCTCTTCCGATGTGAGGCTATTGACCGAAAGTCTAATGAGGACGGGGAAGGGCTTGCAGCAATAAAATTTTTGTCATTAGCTCCGCGATGATGATTTATGAGCGTTTCAGATAGGTGACCGGTCGACTGTTCTGAACAGGGTGAAATGAGACCGGTCGCCTAGATGAAATGCAATAAATCACTGAGCGAAGGTAGCAAAAATTTTATTGTATCAGCCCATCCCCCGGCCACCGCCGCTTTGCTCGTCCTCTCGTCCTCTTCCCCCCTCACCCCACACAATATAAAAAGGCCGGCAGCTTACGCTACCGGCCAATAATATTCATATAAGTGGGAATTAATCTTCCTGCTCGGCGATTACCTTGTCGATATCAACAGAAACTACATCGCCCTCATCCTCTGCAGGAGCTGCTTCCTCAGCAGGCTCAGGTGCAAAGAGTGCCTTGATTGAAAGGCTGATTTTCTTGTCATCCTCGTTGAAGTCAACGATCTTAGCTTCAACTTCCTGGCCAACCTTAAGTACATCTGAAGGCTTCTCAACATGTTCCTTAGCGATCTGTGAAACATGAAGGAGTGCATCGATACCGGGCTCAAGCTCGATGAATGCACCGAAGTCAGTCATTCTGGCTACCTTACCCTTAACAACGTTGCCAACCGCATACTTGGTTGTTGCATCCTTCCAAGGATTCTCGTCGTCGAACTTTCTTGAAAGAGCGATCTTGCTTCCGTCGATGCTCTTAACAAGAACCTTAACTGTATCGCCAACCTTGAATACCTTCTTAGGGCTCTCAACACGGCCCCAGCTCATCTCTGAGATATGAAGGAGTCCGTCTGCGCCGCCAAGATCGATGAAAGCACCGAAGTCTGTAACGTTCTTAACTACACCGTCAACTACGTCGCCGGCCTTGATGGTATCGAAGAGCTTCTTAGCCTGCTCAGCCTTCTCAGCTGTTACAAGCATTCTTCTGTTACCGATATATCTGCGTCTCTTAGGATTGTACTCAGTTACAACGAACTGGATCTCCTGATCCTGATACTTGGAAAGATCCTTCTCATAGCTGTCTGATACAAGTGAAGCAGGGATGAAGATTCTAACTTCATCAACTACTACTGTAAGACCACCCTCAAGTACCTGAACAACCTTAGCTGTAAGTACTTCCTTGTTGTTGAAGGCTTCCTCAATTCTCTTGTTGCCTCTGTCGATGGCAAGTCTCTTGTACGAAAGAATGACCTGTCCGTCTGCATCGTTGGTCTTAAGGACCTTAACGTCCATTGTATCGCCAACCTTAACGGCGGTTGTAAGGTCAATGCTGTTGTCATTGCTGTATTCGCTCTTAGTCAAGATTCCGTCGGACTTATAGCCAATGTTAAGGATTATCTCGTCAGGCTTAACGTCAATAACAGTTCCCTCAACAACCTCCCCTGTGTGAATTGTTTTGAACGATTCGTTAAGCATCTGTTCAAAAGTTTGTTCTGACATAATTCTGAACCTCCTCAATAATGTTCTTTGGGGTTGAAGCCCCGGCGGTAATCCCAACAATTCTGGTAGTGTCAGGTAATTCCAGATGTAGGTCATCCGTTGTGTGAATAAAATATGTATATTTGCATCGCTGCTGACATATCTCATAGAGTTTCCTAGAATTGGAGCTGTGTGCTCCGCCAATAACAATCATGGCATCAGCTCCCTGGGCGATCCTCTCCGCCTCAGACTGTCTTTCGTCAGTAGCATTGCATATTGTATTCACAACATTAATATTGTAACCATTATTTTTAAAGATTTCAACGTTTTCTTTAAATTTATTTCTGTTAAATGTAGTCTGCGCAACAACTGTATATTGCTTATCCTTATTTTTGTCGAAGTTTTCGGCACTTTCGCGGCTGTCGCATACCCAAACATCGTCCCCCGCATAGCTTACAATTCCTTCTACTTCCGGGTGATCCGCGCTGCCTATAACAATAATTCCTTGACCTTTTTCGCTCTCTTCTGCCACGATCTTATGTATTCTTTTAACAAAAGGGCAGGTGGCATCAATGATCGTCAGACCGCTTTCCTCGATTTTCCTGTGAACTTCCTTAGTAACTCCGTGGGATCTGATAATAATTATCCCTTCATGAAGATTTTCAAGTTCTTCCTGGCTGTTAATAACCTTAACGCCCTTTTTCTCAAGGTCTGCAACCACAGTCTCGTTATGGATTATGGGGCCGTATGTATAAATATTCGCGCCACTGTTTTTTTCTATCTGCTCATAGACGGTTTCCACTGCCTTGGTTACGCCAAAGCAAAAGCCCGCATGTTCGGCAAGTACTACTTCCATATAGCCTCTCTTTCCTCATTTAGCTCTATAGAGCTCTATGATCTTACCGGCAACTTCCTCTATGGTCATATATGAAGAGTCCACAAGGATCGCATCCTCAGCCTGCTTGAGAGGAGAATTCTCTCTGTGGCTGTCTCTGTAGTCTCTGTCGATGATGTCCTTCTCGATGGTCTCGATATCGCAGGCAACGCCCTTCTCTGTAAGCTCCTTGTAACGTCTCTTTGCTCTTACTCTTGAGCTTGCTGTAAGAAATACCTTAAGATCCGCACCGGGAAGAACCACGGTTCCGATATCCCTGCCGTCCATAACAACATCCGTGGTCTCTGCAAGTTTCTGCTGAAGCTCCACCAGCTTTTTTCTCACATCACCGTTAACACTGCTGGCAGATGCCATATTTCCCACAGCTTCGGTTCTGATAAGTCCGTTGACATTCTCTCCGTTAAGATAAACTACCTGAACGCCATCCTCATATTTGATGGTGATGTCCGCAGTTTGGCAGGTTGCGCTGATCTTGTCGCTCTCCTCTGCCTTGATACCGTTATTTATCATATAAAGGGCCATGGCTCTGTACATGGCGCCCGTATCAACATAAATAAATCCAAGTTCCTTAGCAACCATCTTGGCGATAGTGCTCTTGCCTGCTCCTGCAGGTCCGTCAATTGCAATGCTCTTTGCCATAATATATAACTCCTCGTAAAAAATTTTTATTCTTCCGCTGCGGAAACACCGCTAAGATGCCCTGTTGACCAGGCAACCTGAAGATTAAAGCCGCCGGTCTCGGTATCCACATCAAGAACCTCTCCCGCAAAATACAGTCCCTTAACAAGCTTGGACTCCATGGTGGAAGGGTTGATCTCCTTGACGTTGACGCCGCCTCTTGTGATGATTGCTTCGTTAAAGCCTCTCGTTCCTGTGATCTCCATTGGCAGGTTCTTGATCAGCTTAACAAATGCCTGTCTCTCCTCCTTGGTGATCTCGTGAACGGGCTTCTCGGGATCTATGCCCGACAGCTCTATCATAACCGGGATAAGCTTCGATGGGAAAAGACCTCCCAGCACATTTTTAAAATGCTTGTTAAGTCCCTCTTCGAAGTCCCTGAGGACCCTCTTATCAAGCTGTTCCTCATTAAGCGCAGGCTTAAGATCAATGAACACCTTGCCAAGCTTGTCCTTCTCATAATGGCAGCTGGCAGTAAGAACGAGAGGACCGCTGATACCGAAGTGGGTAAAAAGCATCTCTCCAAAGCCGTCATACACAGCTTTGGGTTTCTTGGCCTTCTTGGATCCGCCGTTCTCACCGGTCCCGTTACCGGCCTTAGTGTCGCCCTTATCAGATAAAAAGAGCTTGAGACCCACATTTTTAAGAGACAAGCCCTGCAGATCCTTGCACCAGCTCTCTTTTACCTCGAAGGGAACCAGTGAGGGAAGAGGCTCCTTGATACTGTGTCCCGCATCCTTGGCAAACCTGTAGCCGTCTCCTGTGGAACCTGTGGAAGGATAGCTCATTCCGCCGGTACATACAATGATGCTGTCGAACTCCTCGCGGGTTATGGGATCGTCATCCACTGAATAAGTCAGGGCTGAAACCACGCCGCCGCTACTCTCCACCGACAGGACATTGGCATTAAACACCACAGTGACGCCTGCCTTAACCACAGCATTGTACAGTGTCTTGATTATATCCGAAGAATGGTCGGATACGGGAAAAACCCTGTCTCCGCGCTCAACCTTCAGCTTACAGCCGTTACTTTCAAAAAAGTCCATAACGGCCCTGTTGTCAAAATCATAAACAGCGCTGTAGAGGAACCTGGGATTTCTTTTAACATAGTTAAAATAGTCCTCCACCTCGCAGGCGTTGGTGACATTGCACCTGCCCTTGCCGGTGATGTAGATCTTTTTACCGGGCTTTTCGTTTTTTTCAAAAATAGTGACGCTACCACCGCTATTCGCGGCAGCCAGCGCCGCCATCATGCCGGCCGCACCGCAGCCGATAACTGCAATTTTCTTCACTAAACTCTCCTACTTGTTGACGTTCCCTGATCTGTAAGGATAACCGATCATCGGATCGTCGGAAGCAAAATCAATCTCATCATTTAAATAAACCTGATAATTATTCCAGGTCTCTTCCAGCATCTTAAGGTCTGCCTGAACCTCGTTAGGCTTTTTCATACACAGAGCCACCACCAGCGCATTGATAACGCTAAGGGGCGCCACCAGTGAATCAACGATGGAAGCCATCTCGCTCTTGGCAAGAAGGTTACAGGAGGAATACAGGTTCATGGGCGAATGAACAGAATCTGTAATGGTGATGACCTTGGCATTCCTGTCATTGGCAAACTCCATGCACTTCAAGGTTCTCATGGAATATCTGGGGAAGCTGATTCCTATGATTGCGTCCCTGTCGTTGATCCTTATCATCTGCTCAAACATCTCGCTGACATTGGTGGTTTTGATAAGGAAGTTGTTGCCTCTTATCATATTCATGTAAAAGTGCAGGAAATCCGCCAGGGGCTCGCAGCTTCTGATGCCCACGATATAAAGGTTCCTGGCCTTAAGTATAATGTCAACGGCAGTCTTGAAGGCTGCCACGTCGATGTTGTTGATCGTGTGCTCTATATTCGAAATATCCGACTGAAGGATGGTGGACAATATCTCGCCTTCATTGCTCTTGCCAAACTTCCTTCCCACCTTCTGAACTGAGCCAAATTTGTCGCTGACCCAAACAGAAAGCGCCTTCTGAAACTCGGGATAACCATCGTAGCCAAGGCTCATGGCAAAACGGACAACGGTGGATTCACTCATTCCCACGATCCTGCCAAGCTCTGCCGCAGTCATGAAAACAGCCTGCTCATAGTGGTCACAGATATAGGTGGCAATTGACTTCTTGCCCTTACTCATCCTGGGATAACATTCATTTATTCTGGTAATAACATCAACATCCGCTTCGAAGCGCATTACATCCCCCTTGATAAACGCTTATTACTTGCTGAAAGCCATGTAGGCTGACTCAAGCATACTTACGGATGAAGCCTCATCCAGATCATAATCCCCGGTCACAGCCATGCAGCCTGCGCCGTGGATGAAGATCCACATCTTCATGAAAAGATCCTGTGCATTACCTGCACCCTTGGCAACTGCCTTGTTTATCTCTTTAACAACATTCTCATTACTGCCATTTACAAGGTCATACATGCTCTTGGACTCAGGTCCCTGCTCAGAGATGAAAAGGAGTCTGAACAGATGAGGATACTTCTGAGCAAATCCGATGTACGCAAGACCCAGGTCAACGAAAGGAACCTCGTGGGACTTGGTGTAATCGTTGTAATAATCTTCGTAGTAAACGGCTGCCTTATCGTAAACGTCCTTTTTAAGCGCATCCATATTTTCATAAATGCGGAAAATAGGCTGTGTGGAGCATCCTGCTGCTGCCGCAAGCTTCCTTGATGTTATCTGCTCAAAACCTTCTCTTTTGGTAATCTTGAATGCCGCATTTACTATTTCTTTCTGCGTAATGGTTGCTTTTCTGGACATGTTTTTATGCCTCCCCAAAGATTTTTTAATAGAATGTCATTAAGATTTTCAATGACACGCGTTATTATTTTACAGAATGAGCCCACCTCTGTCAATGGATTCACTAAGTTTCACTCAGATTTTATGACGCTTTTTCAATTGAATGGCATCTTCTAAAATGATACAATTAATAGATGACATTTTTTACCAAACGGGGGTAATAAATATGAGCAGACCACTTATCTGGGCACATCGAGGAGCCAGCGGCCACGCCCCGGAGAACACCCTCTCGGCCTTTGATCTTGCGGCCAAAATGGGAGCCGACGGCGTTGAACTGGATATTCAGCTTACCAAGGACGGCGCGATTGTCGTCTGTCATGATGAAAAAATAGACAGAACCAGTAACGGTGCGGGATTTGTCAGAGACTATACTCTGGCTGAGCTTAAGAAGTTCAATTTCTGCAATGGCAATCTTTTTTATGAGGATGCCACAATTCCAACCATGGAGGAAGTATTTAATCTCCTGGATCCCACAGGACTCACCATCAATATAGAACTCAAGACCGGCGTCTTCTTTTACCCCGGAATCGAGGAAAAGATCGTTGATCTTACCCATAAAAAGAACTGGCAGGACAGAGTCATCTACTCTTCCTTCAACCATTATTCGATCATGAAGATAAAAGAGATCGATCCCGACGCCAAACTGGGCTTTTTGTATGCGGACGGATCCCTCGACATGCCCCTCTACGGACATCAGCAGGGCGTCGATGCACTTCACCCCGCTCTTTACAACCTGCAGTACCCTCATTTCATGGAAGACTGCAGAAAACACGGACTTGATGTAAACGTATGGACCGTCAACAGCACCGCTGATATCAAGAGATGCATTGAGCTGGGAGTAAACGCCATCATAACCAATTATCCGGACAAAGCCAATTCCCTTCTTAGCTACAGAGAATCGGAGGAAGCATGAATAATGTTAAGCTCCTTGGGGAGGAAGATTTCCTCTCCGCCATGGAAAACGAAGTCAAGGACTGGCGCAAAAAATATGTCACCAGAGGTCAGCTAAAGGGCAGGGGCAACATAGATTTTAACTACTATGTATGCGATCCCGAAGGAGCCCCAAAAGCCAGCATCACTCTGGTTCACGGTCTTGGCGAATTCTTCGGCAAATTCCATGAATACATCTGGTATCTCACCCAAGCTGGCTACAAGGTCTTTTTCCTGGAACAAAGAGGTCACGGCTATTCCGGGGGAAAACCCAAGGCAGTGGACACCATCTATATCGACAGCTACAGGACCTACGTGGAGGACCTTCACCGTTTCGTGGACAAGGTGGTGGTTCCCGAGAGCAGGGGCCTTGATATGTTCATCATCGCCCACTCAATGGGAGGCGCCATAAGCACTCTTTTTCTTGAGACCTATGATGGTTACTACAAGGGAGCTATCCTTAGTTCCCCGATGTTCAAGCTACTGGCGGGCAATGTCAATCCCGTCCTTCGCATTCTCCTTAAGGCCTATGCGATAATCTTCAGAAAAATGTACGACCTGGGGCCCAATCAGAAGCACTTTGATCCCAATCCGGATTTTGACAAGAGCAGTGCTCTTTCCAGACCCAGATTCGATTACCAGCTAATGCTAAGAATAAGGGATCAGCACTATCAGACAAGGGGCGCAACCTATGGCTGGGCCCTTGCCAGTATGCGGGTTCACGATGATATTATGAGAAATGCGGGAAAGCTACGACTTCCCATCACCATTATGACCGCAGGCCGCGATCATCTTATAGACGAGGCGGGTTATGAAGAGTTTAGCGGACTGGCTCCCGCTGCCAGGATTCACCCCTATCCCACCTCCAAACATGAGATCTTCAATGCCGATGAAGCCACAAGAAAAGCTTATTTTCGGGATGTTTTTGCAACTCTCGAGGGATATCTGACTCACTAAGGAATGGAAAAATGCCAAATAACAGTAACGATTTTTTTAAGACAGGATCCATAAGCGCCTCCGGAAGACGCTTTATTTCCGATGCTCCCAAGGACTTCCACTACACCTCCTTTGAGACCAAAAATCTGCTGAGAGCCTACGCTCCCGAATCCGATACGCCTCTTTTATACAAGAAGGCAGCGCTGGTGGAGCTTGAGCCACATCTCGTTTTTAACAAGGACAAGATCACCTTAAGCTTCAACATATATTCCGGTCAGGGCCACAGCTACGTGCTTAAGGACATCGCGGAGCTTATCAAAGCAATTGATGAGAACAGCACCGTCAGCTACGGCAAGCATCTGGAATTCACCCACGATCTGTCGGCCTTCTCCGATGCGTCAAAAAAGATAATCAGATTCCTTAAGGATTATTTCAGACATAAACAGAATGGCTTCACCTACTCCTACGCCAAGGGCCACAGCAAGCAGATCGAGCTTGAGGGCCATGAGATTGACGAGTTCTTTAGCTCCGTTTCAGGAGTTTACTACGTGAATAACGATTTCCGGGCAAAATACAGCGAGGAGCGCTATCTGGAGATAGTTCCCGTATTTCCGCCCATTGACCTTCACATTGACAAGACGCCGGGAGGCATCACCTTCGAAGCCAGCTCTTTTACCATGTTCGAGGGCTATTCCTATCTGTATTTCGAGAGGCGCAGGAAGCTCCACATGATCCCGAGAGTGGACGCTGAGCCTGTTATTCCTTTCCTTAGATTCCTGTCCGCAAGAAGGACTGAGAATGAGCTGTTTATTTCGGAAAAGGATCTGCCTGTTTTTTCAACGGGGCTCCTGCCTGTCATCGAGGAGTATTTCAACGTAGGCTCCGATGGTTTTGAGGCATCCATGTACACTCCCGATATTCCGAAATTCAGGCTCTATATCGACATGCCTGACGACTTCACCGTAACCTGCGACCTGCAGGCTCTTTATCATGAGGGAAAAAATACCGAAGAGGCCTATCATGTTTTCGAGGAGGCCTCGGCTTTTGATGCAAACGATGCCCGTGACAAGGAGCAGCTCCCCGTTATAAGACGCAATCTTTTTGCAGAAAATCAGGCCGCCAAGGCCATCAGCCCCCATTTTGACAAGCTTGATGCGGAAAAAGGACTTCTGATCCTCGGGGGCGAATCCGCAGAAAGCGATAGGATCTATACCTTTATTACCGATGACATTCCGTCCCTTGACCGCATCGGAGAGGTCTATCTGTCCGATAACATCAAGGCTGTTCATATTGTTAAGTCGCCCAAGATCTCTCTTGGTGTGTCCGTTGTTTCAGACCTTCTGCAGCTGTCCATAGTGCCGGAGGATCTGACAAATGATGAGCTGGACGAGATTCTTACCAGATACGACAGGAAGAAAAAATACTTCAGGCTTAAGTCCGGAGATATCGTGGACCTCTCAGGCAATGAGATGGAGCTACTGTATACACTAAGGGACGGTCTGTCGCTGACTTCCAAGGATATTCTTGAGGGACACGCAGCGGTGCCTAAGTTCAGGGCGCTGTTCCTGGACGATCTGTCGGGACAGAGTAAGGACTTTTTGGGGCCGCATCTGTCAAGAAGCAGAGAATTCAAGGCTTTGGTGGACTCTTTTAACGAAGACGAAAAAGCTATTCCTCTGCCCGAGAGTCTGTCGGAGGTTCTCAGAGATTACCAGAAGACCGGCTTCCAGTGGTTTGCAAGACTTAGGAAAAACGGCTTTGGCGCCGTACTGGCAGATGATATGGGCCTTGGTAAGACGCTGCAGGTGCTTACTCTTTTGCTTTCCATCAAGGAGAAAAATATTAAGGAGGGCAAAAAGAATAAGTGCTCCCTTATCGTGTGTCCTGCTTCCCTGGTCTACAACTGGCAGCATGAGATACAGAAGTTTACACCGCAGCTACACTGCGAGCTGGCGGTTGGAATAAAGCCCGACAGAGAGAGGGTCACCTCGGAGATTAACGAGGAAGGTACCGATGTTATCATTACTTCCTATGACCTTTTGAGAAGAGATATTGAGCTGTACAAGTATCTTTCCTTTGAATGTGAGATCATTGATGAAGCACAGTTTATCAAGAATCCAAGCACGCAAGGTGCAAAGGCAGTTAAGTCCATCAGCGCTTCCTTTAAGATTGCCCTTACCGGAACTCCTATAGAGAACAGGCTCAGCGAGCTCTGGAGCATATTTGATTATTGTATGCCGGGGTATCTTTTCAGCTACAAAAAATTCCACGACGTGCTGGAGGGACCTGCTGTTTCCGAGAAGGATGAAAGTGCCATGGAGAGGCTTCGCAAGATGATCGCGCCTTTTGTGATGCGTCGTCTTAAGAAGGATGTCCTTAAGGACCTTCCGGATAAGCTTGAGGAAAACATCTACGCTCCCATGACCAAGGAGCAGGCAGAGCTCTACAAAGCAAGGCTTCAGCATATCAAGATGATGGTGGAGCTTAAGAGCGATGAAGATTTCAAGAAGGACAGGATCGTTATCTTGTCGGAGCTTACAAGACTTCGCCAGATCTGCTGCGATCCCGGCCTTGTTTATGATGGCTATCAGGGAGGCAGCGCCAAGGCGGATCTGTGCCTTGAGATGATTAAAAGTGCTGCAGAGAGTGGCCACAAGATGCTGGTATTCTCCCAGTTTACATCAATGCTGGAGAGACTCACTGCCCTGCTTAAGAAAGAAGGCATCAGCTACTATCTCCTTACCGGTGCCACCAAGAAGGAAGATCGCATCAAAATGGTTGACACCTTCCAGGAAGATGAAACACCTGTATTCTGCATCTCGCTTAAAGCCGGCGGCACAGGCCTTAACCTGACTGCAGCAGACATCGTCATCCACTACGACCACTGGTGGAACCGCGCCGTCGAGAATCAGGCCACCGACAGAGCCCACAGAATCGGCCAGAAGAACGTGGTGACCGTATACAGGCTTATCATGCAGGACACTATTGAGGAGAGAATTATTCTCCTTCAGAACAAGAAAAAAGAGCTGGCTGAGCAGCTCTTATCTTCGGATTCACTTAGCACTCCGAGCCTTTCGAGGAAGGATCTGCTGGAGCTGTTGGGGTGATAGTAGAGCTTGAGGATGTGATACGGGGGCGATTTTTATACCAATGGGGACGGTTCTAAATGGTAAAGTTTTTGCAAAGAAAAAACTTTACCATTTAGAACCGTCCCCATTGGTATAAAAATCGTCCCCTTGTCATCTACATTGTCAATAGATCAAAATTTCTTCCACTCAATTCCTTGCGGCTCGGTTTGATGCTCATTAAGCAATGCCTCTACCTCTTCATCTGTAATTTCTTGCGGTTCTCCGCCTTCATAGATAATGGTATTGGCCAACCGCTGATCAGCTTCTCTTTCTGCTTTCTGGTTAGCTGCTTGATGCTGTACTCTCTTTTCATGGCCTCTTCTTTGGTCTCAAACTCCTCATAATAAACGAGCTTTACCGGAAGCCTTGGTTTGGTATATTTCGCCCCCTTGCCTTCATTATGAGCCGCCATCCGCTTTTCCAGGTCATTGGTCCAGCCGCAATATAAAGTGCCATCGGCACATTCTACCAAATAGGTGTAATTCTTTTTTTCCATATACTTATTTTACCGCGGAAAAAGCAGCAAATACAAATCAGGCTGCATTAGTAAGTATCAAGGCTATTCCGGAAATGATCAGCATAATTATCACAATCTTTTTCACATATTTCTCGTCGATCACACGGGCGCTGAGCATGCCTGCCCCAAGACCGGCCAGCATGCATGGTGCCAGCCATAGAGCCATCTTCAGAGCTTCTAAGGTGATTATTCCATACAGACTGTAGAGAATGATCCTAAAGGAGTTCTCAATCACAAAGACCAGGCAGATATTTGCCTTGAAAGCCTTGGAATCCTCAGTCACTCTGCCTATATATGCGCCAAGCAGTGCTCCCACGCCGTATAGGCCGCACAAAAAGCCTGATAAAATACCTATGACCGTCAGAAGTATCCTCGACTGCTTCGCTTTTTTCGAAGAAAACTCTCTAAAGAGCATCTCTATACCAACCAAAATCACAAGCACGCCGAAGATAATCTTAATGACTGTCACATCAGCATTTTTAAGAAAAAGAACACCTCCAAGGCTGCCGGCAATCACCAGAACCGATAGCGGGATGCAGATTTTTAAATCTATGGATCTGCGCTCTTTCCAGCTGATTATCAGATTGGTGGGATAGCCAAGGATCAGCTCCACCGGAGAAATATTTATATTGGCATTGCCAAAGCTCAGTATTGAGGTAAAAACGAGAGTGTTGGCAAACCCGCACTGGCCCTTAACAAAAAAGGCACAAATCGTTGCAATTATCCAAAAGATCATAAAATCCCTTTACTTATCTGTATTTTTGACTATCCAAATTGCCAGTAAAATGCAGATTACTTTAGCAATAGTACTTATTATGGCATTATCATCAGCAGTCAGCTGCGCCCCTGTGTTTACAAGAGCATGCTCAGGCATTCTTTATCATCTCTTCAAGCATGGCAGCAGCTTCGCCAACAAGATCATTGCAGGTTCTGCCTGTGCCGGTTCTCTGAGCGATCAGGGTCTTACAATCAAGACTTCCGTTCTTATCAAGAAAGGCCTTCTCATATTCGGCAGCCTTATCTATACCAAGTTTTTCAAGCATAGCTACAACGCTCAGATATGTTCCGCATTTACCATCAATACTTCTTGGAGCAGGCACCAGGTTCTTTGCCTCATCCTCAGATACACCAAGCGTCTCTGCAAATGCTAACGCCAGGGAAGTTGAACAGTTATTGCCATTTTTGTGAAAATTCCTGGCCTTAGTTTCTAATTCTGTCATAATGATATCCTCCTATAAAAAACTAAAATCAATTGTCTGCTGCAACAAGCCCGGAAAGAGTGTTAAATAATTCAGGATACTCCTGCTTCATCCTTATTGGTCTGCCCTCCGTATTAAGAAAAGCATGGGATGATGTGCCCAGGCAAACCACATTTCCGTCCTTATTCTTCATTTCATAAGCAAGGTGGAGCTTAACTCCCTTGAACTCTTTTACTGAAACACTTATCGAAACCTGATCAGCGAAGGTCGTTGTCTTCTTGTAATCACAGGTTACATTAAGGACCGGGGAGATGATCCCCATCTCCTCAAGTCTGGCGTAATCCCAGCCTATCTGCGAAAGAAAATCCACCCTTGCCTCCTCCATCCACCTGATGTAGTTGGAATGGTGTGTGATCCCCATCCTGTCAGTTTCGTAATATTGCACTGTATGAATATAGTCCATGTCATAACCTCATGTTGAAAGCCAACCAAAAAATGTCACATCTTACTATATCGCCATGGTCAGTTAAGGTAAAGGAAAAAATCAGGAACATAAGATGAAAAAACGCCCCGAACATTTCTGTCCGGGGCGCGTGGATTCAGTTCAAGCCCTAACTTAGTTTAGATGCCAGATATCTCTGTTATATTCATTTATTGTTCTGTCTGAGGAGAAGAATCCTGCTTTTGCAATGTTGGTCAGCATCATCTTCTTCCACTTATCACGGTTCTCGTAATCAGCGAAGATCTGATCCTTCTTCTCTATGTAGCTCTCAAGGTCGATGAGAGTCATGAACCAGTCCTTGTTAAGGAGCTCGTCGTGGAGTCTCTTGAGGTTCTCCTTGTGACCAACCTTAAGGGCTTCCTTGCTGGTGATGAAATCAACAGCTTCCTTGATTACTTTACTCTTCTTGTAGTAATCCTTGGAAACGTAATCAGCCTTCTTGTAGTGCTCGATTACTTCATCAGCGCTGACACCGAAGATGTAGATGTTGTCATCGCCTACAAGCTCGTGGATCTCTACGTTGGCACCATCGTCTGTTCCAAGGGTTACGGCGCCGTTCAGCATGAACTTCATATTGCCGGTTCCGGAAGCTTCCTTGGATGCAAGAGAGATCTGTTCTGATACATCGCAGGCAGGGATAAGTCTCTCAGCGTAGCTTACATTGTAGTTCTCTACCATAACTACCTTCATGTACTTGTTAACATCAGGATCGTTGTTGATGATCTCCTGAAGAACAAGAATAAGGTGGATGATGTCTCTTGCGATTACATAGGCAGGAGCAGCCTTGGCACCAAAGATGAAGGTAAGAGGTCTTGCAGGCTTCTTGCCGCCCTTGATCTCAAGGTATTTATGGATAATGTAAAGAGCATTCATCTGCTGTCTCTTGTACTCGTGAAGTCTCTTTACCTGAATGTCAAAAATGGAATCGGGATCAACCTCTACTCCCTCGTGCTCCTTGAGGTAAGCAACCAGCTCCTCTTTTTTGCCTCTCTTGATGGCCTCGAGCTTATCGAGAACTGCCTCATCGTCGATGTGGTCAAGGAGCTTCTCAAGTTTGTTTGCATCCTTCTTGAAGCCGTCTCCGATGGTCTCTGACAGGAAATCTGCCAACGGATGGTTACAGGAAAGAAGCCATCTGCGGAAGGTGATTCCGTTGGTCTTGTTGTTGAACTTCTCAGGATAGAGCTTGTAGAAATCATTAAGTTCACTGTTCTTGAGGATCTCTGTATGAATAGCTGCTACACCATTGATTGAGAAGCCATAGTGGATATCGATGAAGGCCATATGTACCTTCTTCTGCTTGTCGATGATCCAAACCTTGGAATTTCTCTTGTACTTGTCGCGGATTCTCTTATCCAGCTCCTTGATGTAAGGAACAAGCTGAGGAACCACCTTCTCAAGATACTCAAGGGGCCAGGTCTCAAGAGCCTCTGCCAGGATTGTGTGGTTGGTGTAGGCACAGGTCTTACTTACAACGTTGATGGCCTCATCGATATTGAAGGCTTTCTCCTCAACAAGAATCCTGATAAGCTCAGGAATGATCATTGTAGGATGTGTATCGTTGATCTGGATAACCGCATGGTTATGGAGCTCGTGAAGGTCATACTGACGCTCCTTCTGCTCTCTTAAGATAAGCTGTGCTGCATTTGAAACCAGGAAATACTCCTGATATATTCTAAGAAGATTACCTGCCTCATCGGAATCATCCGGATAGAGGAAAAGAGTAAGGTTCTTATCTATTTTGGTCTTGTCAAAGTCGATGCCTTTTTTAACAAGGCTCTCATCTACGGACTCAATGTCAAAGAGGCGGAGCTTGTTAACTCCGGTGTCATAGCCCACAACATCCATGTTATAGAGACGGGAAACAACCTTCTTATCGCCAAAAGATACCTCGAAGGTAGTATCTGTCTTCTCAAGCCAGGACTGGTCTTCGATCCAGTCGTTCTTCTCTGCATTCTGAAGGTGATCCTTGAATACCTGCTTAAAAAGTCCGAAGTGATAATTGAGTCCGATGCCCTCTCCGGCCAGTCCAAGGGTTGCGATGGAATCAAGGAAACATGCTGCAAGTCTTCCGAGACCGCCGTTACCAAGTGAAGGCTCAGGCTCGCACTCCTCTATATCTGCAAGATTCTTGCCGTTCTTCTCAAGAATAGCCTTAACTCTGTCATATACTCTCAAGTTGATAAGGTTGTTGGAAAGAAGCTTACCGATAAGGAACTCCATTGAAATGTAGTAAACCTTCTTCTCACCGTTATAAACCTCGGCAACATTCATAAGACGTGTTGTCATCTCCAGAAGAACGAAGTAGGTCTCGCGGTCCGTAAGTTCCCTTAGGCTCTTGCCAAACTTCTCGTCAGCCAGCTGCTCAAGCTGCTCTTCAAGATTAAGAACCAGAACGTCGCGCTGCATGTTGGTGTGCTTAGACATTTTAATATCTCCTCTCGCAATAAAAAACAATTTTCCCAGGAAAACGTTTTCTTAATTCATAATACATACTTTACCATGAGAAAACGTTTTCCGCAAGTTTTTTCTTACAAAATAATCTCAGCGGATAATATCCTCATACTTGATTCTCACCAGAGTATGGGGTATCACTACTTTTCTGCCCTTCTCTCCGCTCATAAGTCTGTCCAGCTCAATAAGAGCTTCCTCAGAGATCTTAACAAAGTCCTGCTTGACTGTGTTCATCTGCTTACCGGCGTAGCCCATGAGCAGTATCCCGTCAAAGCCGCAGACCGGTCTGAAGATGTCCATGTCTATCAGAGCCTTCATGGCTCCGATGGCCATAAGATCCGAGGCGCAGACAACGCAGTTTGTATTCTTGGCAAATTTCATGGTGATCTCTCTGGCCTTAAGCTCAGAGAAACCGCCGTTTCTTACGGTGAGCTTGAGCTTTTTCTCGGTGCAGAGCTTCTTGATACCATTAAGCCTCTCTGCGGTGACATAGCCGTTTTCTTCTCCGGCAATGTACAGAACCTTCTTGCACTTGTTCTCCGTAATGGTCTTCTTGGCAACGTCATATTGCGCTTTTTCATGGTCGACGCTGACGGATGATGTAGTGTCATTTACCATTGGTGCGTCGATGACCACCATCTTGAATTTTCCGCTGTCAATGAGCCTATGAAGGACCTTGTCCTTAGTGGTTAGGCCGTAAACGATGATGCCCTTAATCCCCTGGGAGGCAAAATAGCTGGTGACTTCCTCAAGGTTCATATCTTCGATCATGGAAGTAAAAACGGTGATGACATCCAGCTGCAGTTCCTTGGCCTTATGGACGGCTCCTGATATGTACTGCATGCCGATCTCGTCACTGGCCTGGGTCTCAAGATTGAGCTTGATGAGAAGTGCAACTCTGCCTGCCTTCTTGGAAGAAAGGGTAGCGGCTACGGCGTTTGGTACAAACCCCAAGCGTTCAACTACTTCATTTACCTTGGCTTTGGTTGCTTCGCTGACGTTGGGATAGTTGTTTAGCACCTTGGAAACAGTTGATATGGCTACGCCTGCTTCCCTGGCGACATCTTTGATGGAAACCATTTATTCTCCTTACTGTACCCGTTTTTTCGGAAAGCGTTTTCCGTACATGATATAATCATAACTTTTTACGACAGGTATGTCCAATGAAAATTGCATAAAAACATCAGCCTACAAAATAT
The DNA here is from genome assembly GCF_000420845.1 of Butyrivibrio sp. AE3009. Classification (GTDB taxonomy): domain Bacteria; phylum Bacillota; class Clostridia; order Lachnospirales; family Lachnospiraceae; genus Butyrivibrio. Next base: position 102,300 of record NZ_ATVS01000011.1, read on the forward strand.
AGGCGGATTAGCTATGGCAGCTAATATGTGCGGCCAGGAGATAATGGATGGTCAAAGCTTCGTATTTATGGGGGGGTGGATGTAGATTTATGCCATAAAAGCTTGATAAATAGCAATATTTAGGTAGATAGAATTAGGAGAACGCAGTAAAATACTGGCATGTTTCCGTTAAATATAATCAAATGGCGCATAAATTCTATATCAAGGAGGATTTTGTCTATGATGAAAAAAGGATTGTGGGGAGGATGTAAGAGATGAAGCCTAGCTTAAGATTTGTTATTGATGTTTTCATTTCACTGGCTGTTTCTGCAAGCTACTTCGTGTTATCCGGGGCTGAATTTGATATTGCGTTTTTCCTGTTTATTCAGGGCTGCGCAATTATAATGGCAACTTCTGTAGCTGTAGCACATCAGGATTGTTTCGAGCTTATAACCTTTGGTCTTTTGTACCTGAAGCACTCCATTCTGACCGTTTTGAAATGCTTTATCCCTTTGATCATTGTATACCTCATCACCGTTTACGGTATGAAGATGGATGAAAACAGCGAGACTTATATCAATTTCCTCGGCATTGTTTTCTGTATCACAGCTAACGTATACTGCTACATCAGAGATCTGAAGAGAAAAGCTGCAAAACAGGCCGCTGCAAATCAGTCATCTGCTTCCAATAGACCCGCAGCTTAAATTTAATACTGAGTAACTCAAAAAAGGAATGACTCCTATTCACTTTCATGGATAGTCGACATTCCTTTTTTCTCTCGTTTCGAAAATCATCGCGTCGTACAAGAACTGCGTGTTTTCCGGTATTTTCCCCGTGCAGTCCCATTAATTCAGCTAGGTTTACTGCATTCACCAATCACATGGAGCCCATGATAAAGCTCCATTCAAAGGAGTTGGGTTTGGGGCTGTAGTGGATTCCGTCGGAGTCAATCTGAAGATTGGAATAGACGTAGGAGTACATGTCGATAACTTTGACTCCGTGTGCGTTTGCCCAGGCGGTTATCTGCTGGTTAAAGGCCGCCATGTCTTCGTTGCGGTATCTGGTGCTGTCCCATTCGTCAAGACACTCATTGGCTGTGGGTCCCACATTGCAGATCACAAGGTTGATTCCTCTGGCAAGAAGACCTTCATAATAGGTCTTGTACTGTTCTATGTTGTAATGATCATTGCAGCCAAGCCAGGTTACAACTGTATCGTATTCCGAATCATAACGTCCCAAAATCTCAACCAAATAGTCATAGCCTTTGCCATTCTCGGCAAATACTCTCACACCGCCCTGATTAAGATCATATATCTCGTAGCCTTCTCCGTCGAAGATATCTACGGTTCTGGAATCTCCGATAAAAAAGATCCTTCCGTAGTCCTTAGGCTGCTCTGCTGCGGCTGCTTCCGGCTGCTGAGGGCTCTCAGTTTCTGCAGTAGTCTCCTGATTATCAGGTTCTGCGGGAGCTGTCGAACTTACGGCTGCGGAATCGTCTTTTTGGGCTGCTTCCTTATCTGCAGGCTGCGTGGTAGCAGCGCTTGATGCATCGGAGCCCGCCTCGTTCTTGTCTGTAAGGGACATCTGCGCTGTGGCCTCTTCTGCTTGTGGGGCCTCTGTCTTATCAGCTGATGCCTCCTCTGCGCTACCTTCCTCTTCTGCAACCACTTCCACAAATGAAGCCTCTGAAACTCCGGACTCGGCGGTTATTTCTTTCTGACCACATCCAAACAGCATAACGCAGGAAAGGATCATGGCTGCTACAAACTTATTTTTCATAAATTACTCCATCTTTTACTTATTGTTTTTTACTTATTGGCTTTCTTATCCCAGACCTCCGCTTCTGTTCCGATCACCTTGGAGGTGAAGGGAGTTCCGTCATTTTTCTCGAAGTGTTCCTGTGCTTTTTTAACATACTTAAAGCCCATATACAAAAGAGGTATATTGCAATAAGCGATGAGAATGTTGGCAAAATCGGACAGATCCCACAGTGCTCCCAGGTCCATTCCTACGATTGATGTAAGCATTCCGAAGCAGATAACGGCGATGTCAATTACACGAATAACATTGATAAATGCGGCGCTCTTGCTGATTCTGTTTGCACAGATCTCAGAAAATGACATGAAGCCCAGAAGGCAGGTAAATGCAAACAGCCCAAAGCACAGTGATACCAAAAGGGTCACGGCGCTGTTAAACAAAGTTCCGGGTGTAAGCTCTGTGACCGATGCCAGATACTTGGGGAGCTTGCCCAGCTCAAACCATGCGTCAGCGGCATCTGTAAGCCATACTCTACCCATGATAACAACAAATCCTGTAAGTGTACAGATGACGATTGTATCCAAAAATACGCCGATGGCCTGAACACAGCCCTGATCGCAGGGGTGCGCTGCATCGGAAGCAGCTGCGGGCATTGTGATGGTACCCTGGCCGGCTTCGTTGGACATAAGACCTCTCTTAACGCCCTGCATAAGGGCAATTCCGAAGGCTCCGCCAAATACTGCTTCAGGTTTGAAGGCCTCGGTAAAAATGGCATAGAAGAACCAGGGAATACGTGTGAAGTTGATAAGGATCAGAACAAGCACTGTAACCACGTATACGATAGCCATGATCGGTACGAGAACGTCAGTTACTTTGGAAATCTTTTTGGTTCCGCCGAAGGATACGGCAACGGTTGCAATAATTACGATGGCAAAGCCGATCCAGTATACGGGATGAGTTGTAGGAAGGTCTGATCCGCTTACGATACTGCAGATCTGTCCCATTGCAGAAACCGTGTTAAAGCCCTGGGCGGGGAAGCACAAAATAGCATATATGATGTACATCAGTGACAGAACAACGCCCACAACTGCGGAATTCTTAAGAAGTCTTCTGCCGTAAAAGGCCATACCTCCGATGTACTCTCCGTCTTTTTCCTCCTTGAATATCTGGGAAAGGGTGGACTCGACAAAGGCTGTTGCCATTCCGAAAAAGGCTGAGATCCACATCCAGAGCAGGGCTCCGGGGCCGCCCACCGATACCGCACCGGTGACACCAAGGATATTCCCCGGGCCGACACGCATGGCAGTTGATAGGAAGAATGAGGCCAGAGGCGAGATTCCTGTTTTGGCCTTGCTGTTCTTAAGAACCTCGATGCCATGTTTGAATTTGCGAACCTGAATGAAACGAAGTCTGATCGTAAAATAGATACCCGAGCCAATCAGCAAAATGATAGCCAGTGAGAAATTTCCCAAGATGGGAATGTTTGAATACCATGAAAAATTCGTGGGGAAGTCCCAAAAAAGATCGGAAACAACCTGAATTCTCCCACATACTGCCGTGATAAACGCCAATAATCCATCCATACTTTTTTCCTCCGATTTAATCAAAAAAAAAAATTGTCCCCAAGAATATATCTATAATTTCATTATACGCCTGATCTACGGTATTTCGTCAGCATAAAATGCTGTCTGTCTTGCAAAAAGCGCTTGATGGGCAGAAAAAAGGTGCCGGACCGTTATAGGTACGACACCTTTGAATGCTATTTTATTTATTTTGCTACAACCTTGCTTCCCTTGTGCCTCTCAATCCTGGAACCTCCGCCAAGCTTGATGGTATCCTTGATAAGGTCGTTCATGATATCTTTGTAAGCTGTCTTGCCGTCTTTTTCGAAGCCGCTCTCCAGTGAATCAAATTCGTCGGAATCAAAGAGGATTGCCATGGTGTTGCCGTCCTCGAGGCGAAGAAGGATCGTGGTCTTCATACCAAGAATGGCTTTGGTGTACTCATAGTCCTCAGCTCCAAGGAATTTCTCTATATCTTCCACTTCACCTGTAAGGGCATCTGCTGCCTGTGACAGATCAAACTCCGACAGAGTCTGACTGATTCCTTCGATTACGGCATCCTCTTCAATAGGAGGCTCTGTAAGCGCATCTGCATCGACGTTCAGCATCATATCGGGCATCTCTGCAGAGGTCTCCTCTTCCGGAACTTCCTCCATCATTGACATATCTGCGGGCATCTCTTCAAGGGCAGGCATATCTGCAGGCGCCTCGGCTGCTGCTTCGCCGGCCATCATTGCTGCCATCATCGCATCCATTTCAACAGGAGCTTCCTCGGCTGCCGGCATCTCTGCTGCCATTTCAACGGGTACCTCAGGGGCTGCTTCTGCGGTCTCTGTTCCCGGCATCGGTGCATCTCCTGCAGCGATCATTGCTGCAAGAACGGGATCTATATCAAGCGCTTCCGCATCCAGAGCAACCGGTTCTGCAACAGGGATATCTATGGAGGCTTCCTCGGCTGCTACATTTTCTACGAGCGCTTCTGCTACTGACATATCTGCGGGCATCTCTACAGGTGCCTCTGCTACAGGTATATCGACGGGGATATCTATCGGGGCCTCGGCGGCTGCCTCTGGTGCTGCCTCTCCGGCCATCATTGTTGCCATCATTGCGTCCATATCTGCGGGCGCTTCTTCTGCTGCTACGTTTTCTACAAGTGCCTCTGCTACTGACATATCTGCGGGCATCTCTACAGGTGCCTCTGCCACAGGTATATCTGCAGGGATATCTATCGGGGCCTCGGCTGCGGCTGCCTCTGGTGCTGCCTCTCCGGCCATCATCGCTGCCATCATTGCATCCATATCTGCCGGCGCTTCCTCAGCTGCTACGTTTTCTACAAGTGCCTCTGCTACTGACATATCTGCAGGCATCTCTACCGGTGCTTCTGCTACAGGTATATCTGCAGGAATATCTATCGGAGCCTCGGCTGCGGCTGCCTCTGGTGCTGCCTCTCCAGCCATCATTGCTGCCATCATTGCGTCCATATCCGCAGGTGC
>NZ_ATVS01000012.1 GCF_000420845.1 Butyrivibrio sp. AE3009
AGCACAAGACCGGCAAGCGAATGGATGCTTGCATACAAATTCATTTGCCGGTCGTAAGAACATGGAGCATGAAATGCGGAATGTTCGTGTGCGAAATCGAGTAGGAGTCAGCCTACTCGATTCTACTAATTTGTATAGCTTGGGGAATAGGAATAAGCATTTGGCATATAGCGAGATTTATTAGAGAAAAATATTGTGTTTAAATGAGTGTGTAAACTGGAGACTGAATTGATAATCTATTGATATGGAGATAAATGTAATGAAAAAAGTATTGAAACGAACAGTGATACTAATGATCGCCGCGTCGATGGTAGTAATGACAGGATGCGGAGATAAGCAGATGCAGCAGGAAGACAGTGATGTAAATTCCTTGCTGCAGGAGGTTACGGAGAAGTCTGTAACCAATACAGAAGAAACATCAAAAGAAACATCAAAAGAAACAGCTGAAAATATCAGCTATGACGCTCTTTTGCAGGGAGAAGCAAAGCTTCAGACCTTAGATGGCAAGAGCGTCAGTCTTACAGAACTTGTCGGTAACCGTGATGTGAATTATGTGATCATGGATCTGGATAAAGACGGCGAGGACGAGCTCTTTATTCTGGCCAGCCCGGTGTCGGCCCTTATCAAAAATGTAGATGGTGAATATAAGATGATATATGATGGCTGCGGTTATGACGTGCCCATAAATACAGACGGTCTTATCGGAGTTTTGTATGCGTATCCGGGAGATGCGCCGCTTCATGATATATTCAGATACACGGAATTTGAGTCGGGGAAAAAGACTTCCGAGACGGTTGCCTCCTGGTACGACGCAAACGAAAACCGCGAGATGGATGCTGAGGACTGGTTTTATCTGGGAGAAAATGAAAAGGAAGTGACCATGGAGGAATGGCTTGCGGTGGCAGGTAAATTCTATGAGCACAGAAATGATGACATCGACTGGAAAGTCATCGCCGGGAAAGGCAGTGAAAATTCCGATAACGCTGCACTTGATACTGAGGGGCAGCTGGAGCTCCTTGAGAAAGAGGCTGCAGTTTGGCAACTCTCAGAGGAGGCCCATGGCGATTTTACTGAGGCCACGGATTTTGCAAATTATGGATTTGCGGTGACCGACCTTGATAATGACGGAATGCTGGAGGTTATCAAGTCAGGCTGGGCAGGAACAGGGCACTATTCCATGAACTACATATATGAGGTTACTGCGGAGGGAACCCTGGAAGCCATTGACACATCAGCTCTGGAGGAGATGAAATCCCAGCCCGATTTATTTATGGAGGGCATCAGATCCGCAGATAATGCTGATAAAAACGCATATATTGTTATAGATATGGAGTATGGTGCAGGCCGTAACGACTATACATATTACGAAATGCGAATGGAGAACAATCGCATTTCTTTAAAACCTTGTCAGGAGCCTGAGGCTGTTGATGCACTTCTTGATAACGCCTTCTGGTTCAAGGATATAACAGCAGAGAATCTGAAGAAATCCTATGAGGGCTTTTGCAAGACATCAGCTTCCGCAGCAAATACTTCCGCTGGAAACACGCTGACAGCCAAAGTCCACAATGACTATTTCTTCACAGAAGGGTCAAAAGAATATACCTACAAAGTAAAGAATTTCTTTTTAGAAGATCCCGATGAGATAACGGTTAAACTTCAGCTTCTTGCCAATTATGAGAATGGCGATGTGTACTCTCTGACTGTTCAGTATGAAGATATCCCTGAGAGAACTTACAGCGGAATGGACAGATATGCTCTGGGAACCTTCTACGTTACGGAAGATTCAATCTATATGGAAGAGCAGTGTGAGAAGATCCCCACTGAGGAAGAGTTTCTTACGGACTCTATGCTGATTTATTCAAAGAGTGGGAAGCCCCAGAACCCCACAGATTATGAGACAAAGATCGAAGAAGAGGGGGATAATTACAAGTTCTCCTTCTGGAATCCTCTGGTTGAATCCGGCTACTACTGCAACATGACCTGGACCAAGGATAAGGGTCTTACCTATTTCAGAAATGGTTTTGGTGCAGAGGCAGATCCCATTGAGATTGAATTAAAATGATATTGATGAAGATCATTTTATGAAAGATATTTTGAAAAAAAGGAAAGAAGAATTAAGCAAATGAAAAGGTTTGGAAAAGTAATCAGTGCTACTGCGGCTGTAGCCATTATGCTCGCGGGCTGCGGAAACCAGGCAGAGCAGCAAGCGGTTGCCCCTGCAGAATTTGAAAATGTAAGTAAGGAAGTTTCAAGTGTGGCCACATCCGATGAACCGCAGGAAAGTACGGTAAGTCCTCAGACAAATGAATCAGCCAAGGAAGCCGATTCCTCCTCCCTGGCCGGCACCGAAGCCCCAGCTCTAGAAGATAACTCTTTGTGGAAGCTTGGCGAAACGGATTACAGCATGACTGCGAATCTTATCCAATATGGCGGCGAAGTAACACTTACCCTCAGCACATACGAGTCAAATAGTATGGGGAAGCTGGCACATTTAACGGTTACTAAGGGCGACGAAGTCCAGGCTGAAAATAATATTCTGTTTAATGAGCATAAAGGTAACAAGTTCGTGGATTATACTTTTTTGAATATAGATGAGATCACCATTGCAGACAGCAATTTTGATAACTACGAAGACATTATCGTTATCGGAGATACTGAAAGAGGCAGGGAAGTAGCCATCTGCGAATTCGAAAAGAGATACTCCGAGGATTACATGGATAGTTTCATTTCACAGGACTATTTTTCTGAGCAAGTAAGAGATGCTCTGGGGCAGGATATATCCGGTGATTTGGTAAAAAAGCTTCTTTTTGGAGAGGGCTTTGACGGAACCTTTGCTACTTACAAGGATGCTTACCTTACGGTAACCCAAAACGCCGCGCTTAGATATAAAGCTGATGAACTGAGATATGGTCTTATTTATTTTAACGATGATGACATCCCCGATTTAGTCATATCTACGCCGGGATATATGCAGTCCCTCTATATGTACGAGGACGGACATCTCTACTGCCCGATCTTCGAGTGGGCCTACGGAGCAGGCGGAAATGCAGGCTATGAATATGTGGAAAAGAAAGCAGTCATAACCAATTTCAATCAGGACTATGCCGGCGCAATCTTTTACTACACCTATTTAATCATGGACAGTGACCACCACATGGTCAGCTCCTACGCCCTCAAGGGTTACAACTTCGACGACCTCAACGGCAACGATTTTCCCGACGAAGAGGAAACCACAGATGAAGCCCTTGAGAACGCCGAGGGAAAAGTAGTTTACCTCAACTACACAGACGAAAACCTCACCGAAGCAGAGATTAAGACCGTGATTGATGGACTTGAAGGAGAATCCGATTATCTTGGCGGAGAGTTAACATACCAAGAATTGCTAGGAAAACTCTAAAGCATGAAGTGGGGACGGTTTTTATACCAATGTCATGTCCCCATTCGCCTCAGTATACTTCCACCTGTCCGTTAAATATTTTCTTAAGACGATTCCGTACGATGATGAATGCCGGAATGAGGAAGGCGTCAGCCAGAACCCATGCTACAGGGCTTGCAAGACAGATTGCATTGAAGCCGATGAGGGGAACGAGAAGTGTTGCCACCAGGGTGCGGCCGATCATTTCCATTACGCCGGCAAGGATCGCAAACATGGAGTAGCCCATGCCCTGGATAAGGAATCTCACGATGTTGACCAGAGCCAGCGGTATGTAGAACATTGAGTTGAAGATCAGGAATAAATGGGCATTGTCAAGGCAGGACACTTCGCCGGCATCAAGGAAGATCATGGCAAAGTTCCTTCCGAAGAAGTACAGGACCACGAAGGCCAGGATAGCGTAGCCGCAGCCCAGTTTGATGGCGGCTACAAGACCCTGGGACAGGTGATCCAGTTTTTTTGCGCCAACGTTCTGACCGCCGTAGGTGGCCATGGTGGAGCCCAGAGCATCGAAAGGAATGCAGAAGAACATGCCAACTTTGCCGCCGGTGGTAACGGCAGCAGCTGCGTCAGTTCCAAGGCTGTTGATGGCAGTCTGAAGGATAACGCTTCCGATGGCGGTGATGGAGTACTGAAGACCCATGGGAACACCCATGTTGATAAGAATGAAGAAATGGGATCTGTCCGGTCTCCAGTCTTCCTTCTTGAGATGAAGGATATCAATCTTTCTGATGATAAAAATGAGGCACATAAGGCCCGAGATAAACTGGGAAATAACCGTAGCCAGCGCTGCACCTGTGATTCCAAGGTGAAGGGGCAGGATAAACAGAAGGTCAAGTCCGATGTTGATGATGGAAGCGATGATGAGAAACTGAACCGGGTGCTTGCTGTCGCCCAGCGCTCTGATAATACCTGAGAGCAGGTTGTACATATAGGTTACGGGGATTCCCAGGAATATAACGATGATATACTGATACGCATATTGAAGAACATCCTCGGGAGTCTTCATTGCGACCAGGATCTGTCTGCAGAATATGCTGACAAGAAAAGTCATTACAACAGCGAAAATACTGCACAAAATGATAGCATGAGAAACGAACTTTCTCATGCTTTTATAATCTTTTGCCCCAAATCTCTGGGCCACAGGGATGGCAAAGCCGTTGCAGACTCCCATGCAAAAGCCCATGATAAGGAAGTTCACCGCACCTGTTGTTCCCATGCCGGTATAGGCTTCTTTGCCAAGAAACCAGGATACGATGGCAGTATCAATTATATTATAGAGCTGCTGAAACAGCATGCCCCAGAACAGCGACATTGCGAAGCCAAAGATCAGCTTCATAGGATCGCCGACGGTAAGGTCCTTTATTGTATTTGACTTGGTATTAGTACTCATTGATTAAGCCTCTTACTCATATTCGGATCAAGATTCGGATTAATCTTCGTGATCTTCCTATCATACGTCATCAGCCCATTAACCTCTTCCTCCACATCGCTGACCTGGGTATAGACCGCGCCGGAGAGACCCTTGGCGATAAGGGGCTTGAGGTCGCCGTTTATCAGGTTGTAGTAGGCAACACCGAAGGTGTCGAGGTTCTCGAATTTCTTGTAGCCGTAGACTCTGTCCACGCTGGAGTGGCCGTCGAGGTGGCAGGTAAGGCCGCCGTACTCAGAGATAACGAAGGCGCGACCGGCCTTGTCAATCTCCACGTTAAGGGGACGGAAGTAGTTGTGGACACTTCTAAAGCTTCCGCTTCCTTCGTCAAACCAGCCGCTGGCCTGATCAATCGGTCTTGAGTCGTCCATCTCTTTGGCCATAACTGTAGCGCCTGCGGCGTTGAACTGTCCCCAGCCCTCGTTGAAGAGAACCCAGGTGCCGATGGAAGGCACGTTGTAGAGGTGTCGGATGGTGTTCTGCATCTCAAGCAGCCACTCGCTGCGGCCCTCTGCGGAGCCTCTGGAGAAGGTCTTGTAGTAGGCGGGACCATCGCTCATTCTTCCGAATACTTTGGGAAAAAGAGTTGGCAGGTAGCTTACAACGGGCTTGGCATAGGAAGAGCCGCCGCTTACCATGTCCTGCCACACGATCATGCCCAGTCTGTCGCAGTGGTAGTACCAGCGGGCAGACTCGATCTTGATGTGCTTTCTCATCATATTGAAATGGAGACGTTTCATCTCTGTAATGTCATAAATAAGTGCCTCGTCGGAGGGGGCGGTGTAGAGCCCATCCGGCCAGTAGCCCTGATCCAGAACTCCCATGAGGAAGTAGGGCTTGTGGTTGAGGCAAAATCTGGTGATACCCTTGTCATCTTTTTCCGTGGAGAAGAATCTCATGGCGAAATAGGAGCGCACATGATCCTCTCCTGTATCAATCTGCAGAGGATATAGATAAGGATCCTCCGGACTCCACAGGTGCGGGTCCTTCAGACTTAAGGTGAAGTGATAATAGGAAGGGGCATCCCCCTCACTCTTTTGCCCAATTGTGGGATAGGTGTCTGAGGAAAAAGAGGCATCTCCGGGGAAAGCAGATTCGTTGCTGTCAAAAGAGCGCCCTGATTTAACCAGTTCCAGACCGGGAGTCTTGATTGTCACGGAGCTGGGCCTATTGGTGGAAATCTCTATGGATACGGTCTTTAAGTCCGCCTCAGGTCTGATGCGGATCTCTCTGATATAAGTGCTTGGCACCTCTTCGATCCAGACGGTCTGCCAGATTCCGCTCTGACAGGTGTAGTACATGCCGCCGCGGCGAAGAGTCTGCTTGCCTCTGCTGTGGTAGGAGGAGTCACTTGTATCTTTTACCCTTACCGCAAGTTTGTTGTCTTCTGCGTAGCTTCCGTCCGGGGAAAAATACAGATGTTCAGTGATATCGACTGTAAAAGGAAGATAGCCGCCGCTGTGAGAACCCAGGTATGTTCCGTTCACGTAGATATCGGCGAACTGATCCACAGCGCCGAAATGCAGCAGATATCTGGAATCCTTGAATTTCCTTGTGAGGGCGGGAAGGTCTTTTTTGTACCATAAATACTGATCGGGATCAAGACGCTTCTCAACTCCCGACAGCATTGCTTCCGGTGAAAAAGGTACCAGGATCTTGCCCTCCATCTTGTCGTCGGAAGGAATCTCAACGGACTCTTTTTCAGAGACAAAGGTGTAGTCCCAGTAGCCGTTCAGGTTCACATAGTTGTCACGGACAAATTGTGGGCGCGGGTACTCCTGCAGCACTTTATCCGAATTAAGATTTTCTCCCCAGGGGGTAAAAAGTCTGTTTAAGACGTCATCCTCGTGGGGCTTGTCTATGGCTTTGATAGCATCAATTAAGTCCATTTTCACCTTCTTCTTTCTGCGCTGCAGCGCCGGACATAATATCCTGATAAAAGGCTGCGTAGGTTGCAAGCATATATACGTTGATCCACAGCAGCGGGATAAATAGGGTTATGCACCCAAGAAGAATCATAGGGATAAAACTCAAGATAAGGCCCAGGTATTTCAGTTTTTTGCCCTTCATGAGATGAATGCCGGTGGTGAGGATCTGCCTGACCGACCAGTCCGGGAAGTCATGGAGAAGGAAAAAGATCTGGGAAAATACAATCTTCGCGTAAAACAAAAGAAGATATGATACAAGCGTCAGGATGAGAAATGGGATAGAAGTTGAGAAATCAATACCCGCCTGCAAGCCGTACAGTAGCACAAAATATGGCAGAGTCAGCACGTTGGCGATAATCTCAAAGATGCCCTGAAGAGCCACGGCCTTCTGGGGCTGCTGCTTAAATCCGAAGAATATATCCGATATACTAACGGTCTGGGAATAGATAAGATTCATGTACATATAAGCTTCGCCGGATACGAAGACTCCGAGAAGCGTATTGACGATGATCGCAATGAGCCAGCCAAGTACGATTGCTATGGGGCTCCTTGATCCTGCGGTAAAAGAGGATGTAATCGAGATCACCAGGAATCTGATGAAGCCGAGAATGATAGCGGCACCGATGAGGGTGCCGTACTTGCCAAGAGATCTCTCTTTGGCGATAGCTTTAAGCTGTGATATGGTTTTTAATTCTGACATTAGGTGTGCTCCCCTGCCTTAGCCGGCAAGGTCAACATTTGCACCGAGAGTGCCCTGTTTGTCGAGGGCTTTTCTGGCCTGCTGGTAAGGATTTTCTTCATTTGTATATTTTATCTTGGTGGCAGTCTCTCCGCCGGAGACATAGGTTCTGCCACATTCCGGACATACTGCCGTTTTGATCGAAACTGAAGCCTGAAGGACCTTGCCGTTATGCTGGGCTGCATCCTTGTAGGCGTTACTTACGTGCTCGGCTTCATGACCGCGAACTCTTGCTGCTGCGGCCTGAGGGCTGATATGCTGGGCGGTCTTGAAGGAGACCATCTCATCGGAACCGTCCTGGTATTTGCGCTCCTTGCAGGTCTGACATTCCGCAGGAGAGGACTTCTTTCCGGGTTGAACCTTGGTGGACTCGGAAGGATTCAAAATAGGTTTGGAACCCTCGGCCTTGGAGGCATCCGTTGTACCGGGTGCGCCAAAAAATCCGACTGCTCCGTATCCGCTATTTACAGCACCGATAATACTCATAGGCACCTCTTTTCCGGACACTTAAATATGGGAAAACTGCTATCAGTTGCCCTCAGGAGTAACGGGACTACCCGTCAATTCCTCAAGTGTCTCGTCAAAGCTGACTCCGTACAACTGCTGGCTTATCTGGTTCATCTGCTGACGCATCTCAGGATTGGTGAGAAGCATATGTATACTGGAGATAACCACTGCATAGCCTATTATGACGCCGAGAGCTCCGTAGGCAATGCCCTTCTTGGCCTGCGGAAGGAACTTCGCGGCCGTACCCTTGGACAGGATGGCCATCACTATTGCTATGCCGCCAAGCACGATACCAATGTATCCGAAAAAACAAAATGGAACTGACAAAAGTCCTGCAACCATAGCCACGGTCGCAAGATTAACGTGTTGATCCAGGTCGTTGTGGGCCTGGTTGTAGTTGTAATTGTTGTAATAGTACTTATCGTCCCCGTTGTCTGACATGTGACTCCTCGCTGTGCAAAACATACATTCTTATTTTGATTCTACAATAAGAACGGGTTTTTTACAATGTTTCGGACCTTCGCAGAGTCTTGAAAATGCCCGCAAAGGCTTGGTATAATAGGGGAGTGTGTGCTGTTTATGAAAAGTTCAGACAAAAATAAGGCTGAGTTTATCGGATACGGCATGAGTATTAAGCTTTTTTTTAGTGAGGACAGTATGGATATTGTATTAAAGATCAAAGAGGAACTTAACGTAGAAAAATGGCAGGTGGAAGCAGCCATTAAGCTGATTGACGAGGGCAACACAATTCCCTTCATTTCCCGTTATCGTAAGGAAGTGACAGGATCCCTTAACGACGAGCAGCTCCGTAATCTCGACGAGAGACTTAAGTATTTAAGAGGCCTTGAAGAGAGAAGAGAGGCGGTTCTTGCTTCTATCGAGGAGCAGGGCAAGTTAACTGATGAGCTTAAGGCCAAGATCATCGCAGCTGAGACCATGGTTGCCATCGAGGATCTGTACCTTCCTTATCGTCCTAAGAGAAAGACAAGAGCCAGCGTTGCAAGAGAGAAGGGCCTTGAGCCTCTGGCAGAGATCCTTCTTGCCCAGGAGACAACCAAGCCTTTGCAGGAGGAGGCAGCTGCCTTCGTAGATCCTGAAAAAGGTGTGGATGACCCCGCAGCAGCTCTTCAGGGAGCTATGGATATCATCGCTGAGGATGTTTCCGACAACGCTGATTTCAGAACATATATCAGAGAAGCCACAATGGAGCAGGGCCGCCTTACAAGTAAGGCCAAGGATGAGAAGGCCCAGAGCGTATACGAGATGTACTACGAGTACGAGGAGCCCCTTGGCAAGGTGCTGGGACACAGAGTTCTGGCCCTTAACAGAGGTGAAGCCGAGAAGTTCCTGGTGGTCAAGATCGAAGCTCCCGAGGAGCAGATCCTTCAGTATCTTAATAAGAAGATGCTCAAAAATGACAATCCCATCACAACTCCCGTCATCGAGGAGATCAATCAGGATGCCTATGAGAGACTTATCGCACCTGCAATTGAGCGTGATATCAGAAATGAGCTGACAGAGAAGGCTGAGGACGGAGCTATTTCCGTATTTGGCAAGAACCTGACTCAGCTCCTTATGGCACCGCCCATCGCGGGCAAAACAGTACTTGGCTGGGATCCCGCCTTCAGAACAGGCTGCAAGCTGGCAATCGTTGATGCCACCGGCAAGGTCCTTGATACCAAGGTTATCTACCCCACAGCTCCTCAGAACAAGGTTGAGGAGTCCAAGGCAGAGCTCAAGAAGCTCATCGACAAATATGACGTTGACCTTATTTCCGTAGGTAACGGAACCGCTTCAAGAGAGTCTGAGCAGGTCATCGTTGAACTGATAAAAGAGCTGGACAGACCCCTTCAGTACGTAATCGTCAATGAGGCCGGGGCTTCCGTTTATTCAGCAAGTAAGCTGGCTACAGAGGAGTTCCCTCAGTTTGACGTGGGACAGCGTAGTGCGGCATCCATCGCAAGAAGACTTCAGGATCCTCTGGCAGAGCTGGTTAAGATAGATCCCAAGTCCATCGGTGTGGGCCAGTACCAGCACGACATGAACCAGAAAAAGCTGGGCGAGACCCTTGAGGGCGTGGTTGAGGACTGTGTTAACAAGGTAGGTGTTGATCTCAATACCGCATCGGCACCTCTTCTTCAGTATATTTCAGGTATCAGCAAGGTTATCGCCAAGAACATCGTTGATTACAGAGAGGAGCACGGCAAGTTCGAGAAGAGAGTAGACCTTCTTAACGTGCCTAAGCTGGGACCCAAGGCCTATGAGCAGTGCGCAGGTTTCCTTCGTATCGCAGATGGTGAGAATCCTCTCGATGCAACCAGTGTGCACCCTGAGTCCTACGAAGCTACGCTCAAGCTCATGGACAAGCTTGGCATTACCTTTGACGATGTAAGGGCAGCTCAGAAGAATGCGGCTAAGGCTGCACTTGAGAAAAAGCCCGCTAAGACCGAGAAGCCAAAGCCCCAGAAGAAGCCTAAGCAGGTAGTTATAAAGAATACAGGCACAGCCATGGGAGCAGCGCTGGCAGCAGCTCTTGCAGGCAGCAATCTGGCTGTTGTTGAGGATGATAGCAGAAGCGGCGGTAAGAACGGTGGTCAGAATGCCAGCGAAGTTCGCAGCCAGGACAATGCAGCCGGTGCTTCTGTAGGCTCACTTTCAAGGCGCGTCACCGAGGCTGAGAAAAAGAAGTTGTCAGAGGAGCTGGGAATCGGTGAGATTACTCTTACAGACATTCTGTCAGAGCTTGAGAAGCCCTCTCGTGACCCTCGTGAGAGCATGCCTGCACCTATCCTTAGAAGCGACGTCCTTGATATGAAGGATCTTAAGCCCGGTATGGTGCTGAAGGGTACGGTTCGTAACGTAATCGACTTTGGCTGCTTCGTGGATATAGGTGTTCACCAGGACGGACTGGTACATATCTCACATATTACAGATAAGTTTATTAAGCATCCTCTTGAGGCGGTGAGCGTAGGCGACATCGTTGACGTACAGGTACTTGATGTTGAGCTTGATAAAAAGAGAATCTCGCTGACAATGAAACTGCAGGATCCTGCCAAGGTAGCGGCGGAGGCAGCAGCGAAGGCTGCACAGAGGCCGGCGCCTAAGGCTACGCCGGCGCCGGAGAAGAAGGCTGCGCCTAAGCGAACCTCGGTCGTAGACCAGGTAGCCGCTGCAGCAGGCGTAACGAAGAAGCCGGCAGCCAAAAAGGCTGCGGCGCTGAAGGCATCTGCGCCGGCGGGAGCAGCAGAGGCGGCGCCTAAGGCTGCGACCACAGCAGAGGGCGAGAAGAAGGTAGTACGTAAGGTTGTTAAGAAGCCCGCTTCAACAGATGGCGCAGCAACCACAGAGGCTCCCAAGAAGTTCAAGAAAAAGGGCATCGTTATTTTCAAAGGCAATGCCAACGAATGATAATTTTTTTCAAAATGTTAATGAATTTATGAAATCCCTATTGATTTTGTAGGATTAATGGGTTAACATTTCTTAACGGACTAAAAGTCCGGTTTAACAATTAACCGTTCTCTTATTCAGAGTGGTGGAGGTACATAGGACCTGTGAAGCCACGGCAACCCCGAGCCGAATCGGAAGGTGCCAACCTGAGCGTGCAATTCCAAAGGATTGGAATACGAGCAATAAGAGGATCTGATACGATGATCAGCTCCGATTGTTTTGTTACGCACGCAACAAGATAATCGGAGTTTTTTTGTGAAGAAAGGATAATTAGAATGGATAAGTTTATTTTCACTTCCGAGTCAGTAACAGAGGGACATCCCGATAAGATCTGCGACAACATCTCAGACGCAATCCTTGATGCCTGCATGGCACAGGATCCCATGAGCCGTGTTGCCTGCGAGACAGCAGCCTGCACAGGTTTCGTTCTCATCACAGGTGAGATCACAACCAAGGCTCATGTTGATTATGCCAAGATCGCTCGTGAGACAATCTGCGAGATCGGATATGATAACTCAGCTAAGGGCTTTGACGGCAATACCTGCGCAGTACTTGTAGCACTTGATCAGCAGTCAGCTGATATCGCTATGGGTGTTGACAAGGCTCTCGAGGCAAGAGAGAACCAGATGACAGATGAGCAGCTTGAAGCCATCGGTGCCGGCGACCAGGGTATGATGTTCGGATATGCTACCAACGAGACCGAGGAGTACATGCCTTACGCTATCAGCCTTGCTCACAAGCTTACCAAGAAGCTCACAGAGGTTAGAAAGAACGGAACTCTTGATTACCTCAGAGCAGACGGCAAGAGCCAGGTTTCTGTTGAGTACGACGAGAACGGCAAGGTTAAGAGACTTGAGGCCATCGTTATCTCAACCCAGCACGACGAGAAAGTAACACAGGAGCAGATCCACGCTGACATCAGAAAGTACGTTATCGATGCAGTTGTTGACCTCTCACTTGTTGATGACAATACCAAGATCTACATCAATCCCACAGGCCGTTTCGTAATCGGCGGACCTCAGGGTGATGCCGGACTTACAGGCCGTAAGATCATCGTTGACACCTACGGCGGAGCAGCTCGTCACGGCGGCGGAGCTTTCTCTGGTAAGGACTGCACCAAGGTTGACCGTTCTGCAGCATATGCAGCAAGATACGTTGCAAAGAACATCGTTGCAGCAGGCCTTGCAGACAGAGCAGAGATCCAGCTTTCATACGCTATCGGTGTAGCACAGCCTACATCAATCCTTGTTGATACATTCGGCACAGGTAAGGTTTCTGATGAGAAGCTTACAGAGGCAGTTCGTAAGGTATTCGATCTTCGTCCTGCAGGAATCATCAAGATGCTTGACCTTCGTAGACCTATTTACAAGCAGACAGCAGCTTATGGTCACTTCGGCCGTAACGATCTTAACCTTCCTTGGGAGGCTACAGACAGAGCAGAAGCCCTCAAGGCAGCAGTACAGGCTTAATTTAATCCGCAACAATATCGGACAGTAATACAGTTTACCCCGTAAGAAAGGTGACCGGTTTGCGAAAACACTTGTTGTCACCTGCGTTGTAATTCATTAGAACTCAAAAACGGAAATCCGCTTCCTATCGACTACGCTCAAAGCAGTCAGCGGATTTCCGTTTTTTCGTTCTATGAATTATCTCCTCAGGTTACGTCAGCTGAACATTCTCTTTGCCAATTAGCGAGGAGAAACGCTCCAGGATAGCGGTGTCAGCCTTGATGCTGAATTGCCTGCCGAGCTTTTTGATCTGCTTGGTGTCGTTTAAGTAGATGGCGATTTCGTCGTTGCCATCGCTGCTTGAGATTATGTTCATTATGCTGGCATCAGCGGCTTCATAGGCTTCCTTATTGGGGAAGCGTAGCCACACAGTCTTGGGTACTTCATCGAAGAGAGTGACCTTGGAAGCAATTAGCTTGGCATCGCGCTCGTCTTCTACGGAGACGCGGCCTTCGATGAATATTTTGGCGTCTTCGCCTAGGCGCGGGGCGTTGGCTTCATAGGTCTTGGGGAAGACGATTACTTCAATGCTTCCCACCAGGTCCTCTAAGGTTAAAAAGGCCATTATCTGGTCGTTCTTGGTGTATTTTATCTTCTTCTCGGAGATTATTCCTCCGATCACAGCTCTGTCATTATCTTTAACCACAGGCTTGCCGGTTTCTTCGTCCAAATAGAAATCGGTGGTGGTGTTGGTGATCTTCTTTTTCCACATGGCAACGTATTCTTCAAGGGGGTGCCCTGAAACGTAGATGCCAAGCACTTCTTTTTCAAATTCCAGCATGAGCTCACGAGGGAATTCTCCTACTTTGGGAAGCGGGATCTTGTACTGGGCCTTGGTGTCTTCTCCTGCTATGTCAAAAAGAGACATCTGGCCTGCCATGCTGTTCTTGCCTGCGCTGTGGAGGCGGTCCATGATCTGGCCATAGACGGTCATGAGCTGTTTTCTGGTGCCCTCGAAGCAGTCGAAGGCGCCTGCCTTGATAAAGTTCTCGATGGCGCGTCTGTTAACTTCGCTGTCAGCGTCCTGCATTCTGGTCAGGAAGTCGTCGATGTCCTTGAACTTGCCGCGGAGCTTACGCTCTTTTACAATGGCGGAGATAACGGGCCTTCCAACGCCCTTGATGGCTGTGAGGGCATAGCGGATTGCCTTCTTCTTGCCGGGAGCGCAGGTTATAGCCGCACCGGGAATAGGTCTGTCATTCTCTCCGGCGTCAATTTCAGCCACAGAGAAGCCATCGAAGCCCTCATTGATGTCAGGGGGCAAAAGAGTGATATTCATGTTCCTGCAGCTCATGATGTAGCCCGAAACTTTTCCCGAGTTATCGATAACTGAGGTCATAAGGGCGGCCATGAATTCAACAGGATAGTAGTATTTAAGCCATGCGGTCTGCAGCGCAACAACAGCGTAGCAGGCGGCGTGGGACTTGTTAAAAGCGTATTTCGCAAAGTCCATCATGGAATCATAGATTCTGTTGGCAACTTCGGCGGATATTCCCTTGGAAGCACAGCCGGGAACATTCTCGGCTTCGTTACCGTTGACGAAGTTCTCCCTCTCTATGACCATCTCGTCCTCGTGCTTCTTACTCATGGCACGACGAACCAGGTCAGCTCGTCCGAGGCTGTAGCCGGCAAGCTGCTGAACGATCTGCATAACCTGCTCCTGGTACACGATACAGCCGTAGGTGGGCTTTAATATCGGCTCCAGCTCCGGTGTGGAGTAGGAGATGGAGGAAGCATCATTTTTACCCTTGATGTATTTGGGAATGAAGTCCATTGGGCCGGGGCGGTACAGGGAAATGCCCGCAATTACGTCCTCAAGGGACTGGGGCTTAAGCTCCTTCATGAAGTTCTGCATTCCGCCTGACTCCAGCTGGAATACACCGTCGCACTTGCCGCTTCCGATGGAGGCAAGAACCGCAGGGTCGTTGTAATCAATCCTATCAATGTCTATGAAGCCTTCGTCACCGGGCTTTTTGCCCAGAGATTCGTTGGCGAAACGGACTGCATCCTTGATAACGGTAAGGGTGCGAAGTCCCAAAAAGTCCATCTTGAGTAGTCCCAGCTTCTCTATGGTAGTCATGGTGAACTGGGTTGTTATATTTCCTTCAGCGGAGCGTGACAGTGGCACCAGATCCTCTGCAGGAGCCTGGCAGATAACGACGCCGGCTGCATGGATTGAGGTGTGGCGGGGAAGACCCTCAAGCTTTTTGCACATGTCGATGAGCTTGTGAACGGTCTCGTCCTGCTCGTACTGGGCACGGAGCTCCGGATTCATCTTAAGAGCTGCATCAAGAGTGATGTTGAGCTCTGTTGGTATCATTTTGGAAATGGTATCGCCAAAACTGTAGGGCAGGTCCATAACACGGGCCACATCCCTGATAACACCCTTGGCTGCCAGTGTACCGAAGGTTATGATCTGCACAACCTTGTCGGCACCGTATTTTTCCGTAACATAATCTATAACGTCCTGGCGTCTCTCGTACTCGAAGTCCACGTCTATATCAGGCATGGATACTCGCTCCGGGTTAAGGAAACGCTCAAAGAGAAGGTCATACCTAATGGGATCGATATTGGTGATATGCATGCAATAGGAGACAATACTTCCTGCTGCGGAGCCACGTCCCGGGCCTACGGCGATGCCATTCTGACGGCAGTAGTTGATGTAGTCCCATACTATAAGGAAGTAATCAACGTAGCCCATCTTCTGAATTACTGAGAGCTCGTAGTCAAGGCGCTTACGAAGGGTACCGTCGTCCTCGGGATAGCGCTCCGCAAGACCGTCGTCGCAGAGCTTATTCAGATAAGTCCAGGAATCATAGCCCTCAGGCACCTCGTAGTGAGGGAGCTTGGTAACGCCGAATTCAATCTCAACGTTACATCTGTCAGCGATCTTCTGCGTATTATCAATAGCCTGCTGCGCATAGGGGAAAAGATGTCGCATCTCCTCCTCGCTCTTGACGTAGTACTGACCGCCTTCGTAGCGCATACGGTCTTCGTCGGTGACTTTTTTACCTGTCTGAATGCAGAGAAGCAGGTCATGGGCCTCCGCGTCGTCGGCGTAGGTGTAGTGGCAGTCATTCGTGGCAACCAGCGGAATATCAAGCTCCTGTGACAGAGCCAGCAGGTAGTTGTTGACAGTTCTCTGCTCCGGAATGCCATGGTCCTGAAGCTCAAGGAAAAAGTTGCCGTGGCCGAATATCTTATCAAGGCGCATAGCAGCTTCCTTGGCCTTAACAGGCTCGCCCTTGATGACATTCCTTGGAATCTCGCCGGCAAGACAGGCGGAAAGGGCGATTATGCCCTCGTGGTACTGCTCCAGAAGCTCCATGTCTACACGGGGCTTGTAATAATAGCCTTCGGTAAAGCCGCGGCTTACGATATGGGAAAGGTTGGCATAGCCCACGTTGTTCTCAGCAAGGAGTACCAGATGGTAGTATCTCTCATCCGCAACCGCAGACTCTTTTTCAAAGCGGGAGCCGGGAGCTACATAGACCTCGCACCCCAGAACGGGATTGATGCCTACAGCCCTGCACTCCTTGTAAAAATCTATGACGCCGTACATGACGCCGTGATCCGTGATGGCACCGGCGGTCATGCCCAGGTCCTTAAGTCTTTTAACGTATTCTTTTATCTTGTTGGAACCGTCCAAAAGAGAGTATTCCGTGTGGACGTGTAAGTGAGTAAAAGCCATTTTTTTTCCCCAATAAAAAGTGATAACTGATTATAACATATCTCAGTATCGATACTACATTATTGGTGTAAGATATCGTACAGTTCGCCGTCTACTCCGCCGTAGGTTGGTGGGAAGGTGCTGCCGTCGGCGCTACTGCCTTCATAGGCGTAATATATGCCGTTTACGTCCTGAAATACAATTTTCCACTCATAGCAGCCTGTTGATCAATTGAAAGACCATAAGTGTCTCCGTTATGTTTCATGGCATACATTACACTGCGGATGTCTTCTGTAGTATATGGCGGATCTGCGGTGAAAAAGACTGCAGTTTTTGCCCGGCGTTTTGAAGCTGAATTGCACTTGTTTTTACCCCGCCGGGGTTGATTGAAAATGTCCCCATATACATTTCTCCTCCGTGATCACATTATATCGATAGTTTATCAAATGCCCGGCGGCATGAGAAGTGCTATTCATCCCATTTCAGGTGTCATTTGTCAGAAAAGTGCTGATATTGTTTAGGCAAATTTTATTGCAGACAAAAAAAGTTTGCGGTACACTTAATTTAAGTATGTCAAACTATTGTCAATGCGGCATTTTTGTATTATATTAATTAGGATTTTTTAGAGGTTAAATAAAGACAGTTTTAGAATCGAGGAAATGATTATGGCTAAGCAGATCAAAACAATCGGAGTTCTTACCAGCGGTGGTGATGCACCGGGAATGAACGCTGCAATCCGTGCAGTTGTTCGTAAGTCACTTGCAAACGGACTTAAGGTTAAGGGTATCAAGAAGGGTTATCAGGGTCTTCTTAATGAAGAGATCATCGATATGGACAGACGTAGCGTTTCAGATATCATCCAGCGCGGTGGTACAATCCTTGGAACAGCTCGTTGCATGGAGTTCACAACCCCCGAAGGACAGGCTAAGGGCGCTGAGATCTGCCGCAAGCATGGAATAGACGGAATGGTAGTTATCGGCGGTGACGGATCTTACCGCGGAGCACAGAAGCTTTCACAGCAGGGTATCAACACTGTAGGTGTTCCCGGAACAATCGACCTGGACATTTCCTGCACAGATTATACAATCGGTTTCGATACAGCCATCAATACAGCTATGGACGCTATCGACAAGATTCGTGATACATCCTCATCTCACGAGCGTGTAAGTATCGTTGAGGTTATGGGACGTCACGCAGGATATATCGCACTTTGGTGCTCAATCGCCAACGGTGCTGACGACATCCTTCTTCCTGAGAAGTACGATTACAATGAGCAGCGCATCATTGACAACATCATTGATAACCGTAAAAAAGGTAAGACACACCACATCATCGTTAATGCCGAGGGTATCGGACATTCAACTTCAATGGCTCGTCGTATCGAGGCTGCTACAGGTCTTGAGACAAGAGCTTCAATCCTTGGTTACATGCAGCGTGGTGGTAGCCCTACATGTAAGGATCGTGTATATGCTTCCATGATGGGATGCTACGCAGCTGATATCCTTGCAGCAGGCAAGACCAACAGAGTAGTTGGTTACCGCAACGGCCAGTTCGTTGATTACGATATCGACGAGGCTCTTGCAATGAAGAAGAACATCAACGAGTACATGTACGAGATCGCACGTATACTTTGATTTATTTCCGGGACGGGAATCGATGCCGAAGAGAACAGGAGCTATAAATACTTGTTGTCATCTGCGTCGTGATTCATTAAAACTCAAAAAACCTGAAACAGCCTCCTATCGACTTCGCTCAGAACAGTCGGCTGTTTCAGGTCTTTTTCGTTTTATGTATTTAGCTTACTTTGTTGTTGGTAGAAATAGGAGGTGTTATAATTTTTGAGAAGAGTGCAACAGTCGCTTTCTTGAATAATAGATAAATGAGGAATAGTTATGATCACAAGTGTTAATAACGACCGTGTCAAGAAGGTTGTTAGCTATATAGAAAAAAGTAAAGCA
Organism: Butyrivibrio sp. AE3009; assembly: GCF_000420845.1. Classification (GTDB taxonomy): domain Bacteria; phylum Bacillota; class Clostridia; order Lachnospirales; family Lachnospiraceae; genus Butyrivibrio. The sequence continues at coordinate 18,623 of NZ_ATVS01000012.1, forward strand.
AGAAGAGAAGGAGACGTCTTCGTCATCGAAGGCATGAAAATGCTGAGGGAAGCACCGGTATTGCAGGTCAGGGAAGTGTATGTTACCGAGAAGTTCCTTGACAGTGCCGGTGAAGATGACAAAGAGATTCTCTGGAGGTACGGAGCTGAGCCTGTTTCCGAGGAAGTTATGAAGAAAATGGCTGCGACCCAGACGCCGCAAGGGGTTCTGGCGGTGATAAGGCAGTATCATTACACCGAAGAGGAAGTCATCGAAGGCTACAACGAGACTGACAAGGACGCAGCGCCGCTTATTCTTATTCTTGAGAATATTCAGGATCCCGGCAATCTTGGAACAATGCTGCGAAGCGGAGAAGGTGCCGGAGTTACGGGGATTATCCTTAGTAAGGGCTCCGCGGACATTTACAATCCCAAGGTTATCAGATCCACAATGGGATCCATTTTCAGAATGCCTTTTATATATGTAGAGAATGTTCCCGAAATGCTCAAAAAGCTCCACGCAAGCGGCATCAGCACCTACGCAGCGCACCTTAAGGGAACCAGGAACTACGACGAATTTGACTACACTAAGCCCACAGCTTTTTTGATAGGAAATGAAGGTAACGGTCTTACAAAAGAGACCGCAGATGCAGCAGGAGAGTACATTCTCATACCCATGAAGGGAGAGGTGGAATCCATGAACGCTGCTACATCATCAGCAATTTTGACATTTGAGGCATCAAGACAAAGGAGGAGCTAAGCAATGACTGTAGGATTTATCGGACTTGGAAATATGGCGAAGGCCATGATTGGTGGTATTTTGGCAAAAGGGCTCATGGGCCCCAACGAGATTATCGGAACTGCGGCAACAGAGGAGACCAGACTTAAGATTGCTAACAAATACGGCATTCAGGTTCGTGATTCCAACGAAGCCGTAGCCAAGGAGGCGGACATCGTCATCCTTGCCGTTAAGCCCCAGTATCTCAAGGTTGTCATCGCAGATATCATGGACAGCATTGATGAGAGCAAGGTAGTTGTTTCAATCGCTGCAGGCAAGACAATCGCATGGCTGGCAAAAGAGTTCGAGAAACCAACCAAGATCATAAGAGTAATGCCCAACACTCCCGCCCTTGTACTTGAGGGCTGCTCAGCGGTATGTAGAAACGACCTGGTGGGTGACAGTGATTTTCACTTTGTATTGGAGCTTCTTGAGAGCTTTGGCAAGGCCTATACAGTGCCTGAATCGTTGATGGATGTAGTGGTTGGAGTCAGCGGTTCATCACCTGCCTACGTATTTCTTTTCATCGAAGCCATGGCAGATGCTGCAGTTGCAGGTGGAATGCCTCGTAAGCAGGCCTATGAATTCGCAGCACAGTCTGTCCTTGGCAGTGCAAAAATGGTTCTTGAAACCGGTAAGCACCCCGGTGAACTGAAGGATATGGTATGTTCCCCTGCAGGCACCACAATCGAAGCTGTACGCGTCCTGGAAGAGCAAGGCTTCCGCGGAACAGTCATGGACGCTGTAACTGCCTGCATCGATAGAAGTAGAAACCTATAAAATCTACTTATTGGCTACCCGGACGCTCCGGGGGATTCATGCCGGAAGTATTTTGGAATGGGCCTTACGAATTGGAAGTAGCGTAAAATACTTGTTGTCACCTGCGCATTTTACGCTACTTCCAATCCGTAAGGTCTTTCTCTAAATCTTACGTTATAGAAGTCTTCCCAGAGCTGTTTGTGTATGATGGAAAGAAGTAGATTTTACCCCCAAACCGGGCCGTTTCATCAATCCTTGTGAGAGGCGTTTGTGCGATGACTATGAGGGAGTTTGTATGTTACCGTATGTTAAATAACTTTCGCTAATCACAAAAGGATTGCAGCCCCCTCTTTGTGGATATTTCGTTGGTGTATTTTGTCTATAAACAGCCGCGGGTATGCATGGAATAGGAGCTTCTGGGGCAGGGGAGTATATGGGGAGGCAGCGGGGCGGAAGCATCGGGAAAATGTGCAGTTCTCGCACGACGAGATGATTATCAAGACGAGAGGGCGAAGGAATGACGACTGTCCACGAATAGGCATGAGTAGGAGTCATTCCTTCACCATCGAGTCTTAGAGAATCACGAGGCGCACGAAAACCAGCATTTTCCCGATGCTTCCGCCCCGCTGCCTCCCCATATACTCCCCTGCCCCAGAAGCCCTATTCCCCCCATCAGCAGGCGGTTTATAGGCAAAATATATAAACAAATTTGACAAAATTAAATATTTCTAGTAATATTGTTGTGTTTTGAGGACGTTAACAAATTGCAACATATTTGTAACAAATAAAGACATCGAGGTTATTAGAATCATGAAACAGACAGCAAAGTTATCCGCCGGGATAGCAAGACTGGTCATGACGACCCTTCTTGGTATCACCCTTGTGGCGAACGGCGGAGTAACTGCGGAGGCTCGCAATGCTGGAGCATACGGCGAACCCTCCACCGGTATTTCAAACATTTTAAGCCCCGTGGCACCACTTGGTTTGGACAAAGATGCAGCAGAGGTTAAGGCAGCCAAGAACGCAGACAAGTCATCATCTGCAGCAAGTTCCGCCCAGACTACGGAGGATACAACAGAGTCTACTCTTGTTATGGCCAATGTTTCCAGAGCCATGAACGTAAGAGAGGAGCCCAGCGAGGACTCCACCAAAGTCGGAGTTTTGTACAAGGACTGCGGTGGCAGGATCATTGACAGGAAGGACGGATGGACCAAGCTCCAGTCCGGAGACCTTATCGGATGGGCCAAGGACGAATATCTACTTTTCGATGACGAGGCACAGGCACAGGCCCTTGACGTTGGAAGACAGGTAGTCAAGACTTCCGGCAGTGCACTCAATGTCAGAGCAGAAGCTTCCGAGGATTCTTCTGTACTCGGAGTTCTCCCCCAGAACACTTTTGTCGAAATGATAGAGGATACGGGAGATGGCTGGATCAGCGTTGATTTCAACGATGAGACAGGCTATGTTCAGAGCAGCTTCGTGACAAAAGAGTTCAGGATTGACCAGGGTGAGACCGTTGCCGCCATCAAAATCAGGGAGGAAGCTGAGAAGAAGGCCGCCCTTACCAAAAACCGTGGCAAGGTTTCAGCAGATGCTGATGAAGTTAAGCTTCTTGCAGCCCTCATCCAGTGCGAAGCAGGTAACCAGCCTTATGAAGGCAAGCTTGCAGTAGGCGCTGTAGTTATGAACCGTGTCAAGAGCGGTGCATATCAGAACAGTATTTATGGCGTAATATACGCTTCAGGTCAGTTTACACCTGCCCTTAACGGAACCGTAGCCAATGTATATAACAGCGGCAGGATCAACGATTCCTGTTATCAGGCAGCACAGGCAGCCATTAACGGTGAGACCACCGTTGGCGGCGCACTCCACTTCCGCCGCGTTAACGGCCGCGAAGGAATCATCATCGGAGCGCATGTATTCTGGTAATATTTGTTTATATCAGGAGTACCTTAGGGTACTCCATTTTTATTGCCAAAATGCAATTCGTCCTATTTCAAGTGTCATTCGTCAGAAAAGCAACAATTCAAAATTTTATGTGCTAAAATTGCATAAGATTAAGTACTAAAGAACTAAGGAGACGATAAAATGCCATTTTCTATTCACCCTGAAAAAGTTAAGGCGTGTGGAGATATGTTTGCAGCATCGGCTGTGAAGCTCGATGGAGCTGCATCCGATATAGACAGTATCGCTGGTGAGCTGGATCCTTCATTTGCTATGCTAAAACCGATACTGACAAGCTGTGCAAACGAGGTGAAGAATCATTCCAAAAAGCTTGAAGAATTTGATAGTAGTCTTAAGCAAATAGTCGAGCAATATCTAGGCACAGAAGAAGCTATCAGAGAAAAAATAATGAAACATAAATTGGAAGCCCATGGTCATTCTGTAGAACAAGAACCGGAATCTGAAGAGGGCAATCAGACCGGGAATGCGCCCGGCGGAAATGGTTCCGGCACAGATACACCAAGCGGTGACAAACCTGATTGGTATGACAATACAATGCAGATGGATGGTGATTCTCCGCAGGAGAAGTGGATGAGTCACGAACTGCAAAAATATGGTTGGACTCAGGAAAAGGTTGATGCATTGTATGATGCATGCCGCGCAATTTATGATACCTATGGTATAGAAATGGATCCCAGGATGATGATGGCAATAATCGTTGCTGAGGCCAACGGAAGCTTTAATACCAGCTCAACAAATAAGGCAGCTGACGGACAGAACGGTTATGAAGCAAATTATGCCTTAGATGTAATGAAGGCCAATGACCTTATGTTCGGAAAAGTTCTGGGCTATATTCTTTATCATGATAAGTTTGACGAAGCTTGCAAGAACAGTGATAATCTCAGTAATGAAGGTGGATTCTGCGATTATGCCAACTGGTATACTCCAATAGTTGATCTGGATGATGGTGTTGTACGAAATGGTGTATATGCCGGCGCCAATGACTGGGGAAACGCTGTTGAAAAATATTATGAAAAAATGACACATCCGGGAGCAGCCCAGGAATATACGGAGTATCTTAAGTCCATTGACCCATCAGTTGTAAAAGATATTGCTCCTGATATTTCTATTCCGGATGTTGAATTCAGCGAAGAAATGGATGGACAGGATTGTGGTGGCCATCGAAATGACACCTGGACTATAGGTGTAGAGGGACGTTCTTATTGATTTATTAATTAGGAGGAGTTTTTTATGAAAAAGAAGTTTTTGACGATGATTTTGTGCACATGCTTTACTCTTACAGCATGTGGCAAAACAGATGCTAAAGAAGTGGGTGAGAATACTGATGACTTTGTTTCAGCTGCCCAGGATATATCTTTTCAGGAAATGGCAGCACAGGACAGTTCAGTACAGAAAGAGACTGCAGACACAGACCAGGCCGCAGATAAGGAAGCGCCGGTTGCATCGGATACATCAAATGTGTCGGATTCCGGGGAAAAGGCAGCTTTTGATGGCGACAGCATCGAATTGGATTATTCTGAGAACGAATTTGTGAAAGTTGTTTCATCAGAATTCCAGGATGGTAACGATTTTGGAAGCTTTGTTGTGGACTTGGATAAAGATGGCAAGCAGGAAGCTTTTGTACTGGCAGGAATTGATGATACCCGTGAGAATCCTGATGATTCCCGTAAATATTTCGCTATTGAAGATATCTGGTTTATAGACGAGAGCCTGAACGCAACAAAGTTAGATACATTCGGAAGTGTAGAGCTGTGCTGCGAACAGAATGTCATGAGCCTCGATGGAAGAGATTATATGACATTTAACGGATACAGAGGAATCGATGGATTCGGTCTTATCTATACCAGTATGGAAGACAAACTGACAGATGCGCTTAAAGATGCCTGGGCCAAGGGACAGAAGAACTTCTCTGACGGCGAAGTGATCTGGAATTTAGACACTAACAATGCATTCATTTCTCGCGAGGCGGGAGTTCCGGTAAAGAATGGAATGTATAACGGAAAAGCGGTTCAGTCATATCCCATGTATTTTGACAACGGATTCTTTTGCCATTATGGTGCAAAGGCTATAACAAAAGAAGAAGCTGAAGGCATGACAGGTGCTGCGATGGAGCATGAGGAAGTGCTTTCTGCTCAATACATTTACAGAGATAACTTCGAGATTGAAGTAAACTATGTCATAATGGATGATTATGATTATATTTTCAACTGTGATATTTATACCTCAAATGATAACGGCAATACCTGGAATTTAAAGGAAACAATACCGGGCTTCTATTGCGTAAATGTAGGTGATGACTCTGATTGGGATTTCCTCTCCACTGAGATGGAATAAAAAATGCATAAAACTTGCATAATTATACATTTAATGATATGATTATGCATATTACTTATTTAAAAAGCATTTTTTAACGGAGGAAAAAGAACATGAATCTGTACGGACGCGACTTTTTGAAACTGCTTGATTACACACCGGAAGAGATCCTTTATCTTATCGATCTGGCAGCAGAGCTTAAGGATAAGAAGAAAAAGGGTATTCTTCATGATGAACTCAAGGGCAGGAATATTGCACTTATTTTTGAAAAGACCAGCACTCGTACCAGATGTTCTTTTGAAGTGGCTGCCAGTGATCTTGGAATGGGTTCCACCTATCTGAACCCCACAGATTCCCAGATAGGCAAAAAAGAGAGTATCGCAGATACCGTAAGGGTTCTGGCGGGAATGTTTGACGGAATCGAGTACAGGGGCTTTGAGCAGGAAATCGTTGAGACCATGGCTAGGTACAGCAAGGTTCCCGTGTGGAACGGTCTTACCAATGAGTTCCACCCTACACAGATGTTGGCTGACCTTCTTACCATAAGGGAGCACTTTGGTAAGCTTAAGGGCATTCACCTGGTTTATATGGGCGATGCGAGATACAACACAGGCAATTCTCTGATGGTTGCCTGCGCCAAGATGGGCATGCATTTCACCGCCGTTTCCAACAAGAAGTATTTCCCTTCCGAGGACCTGATCAAAGAGTGCAAGGACATCGCAGATAAGACCGGCGCCGTGATCGATTTTTCCGAGGATCCGATTGAAGGCACCAAGGGCGCTGACGTTATCTACACCGACATCTGGGTATCCATGGGCGAACCCGATGAAGTTTGGGAAGAGCGCATCAAGGACCTTGAGCCCTACCGCGTAACCATGGACATCATGAAGAATGCCGGCGACGGATGTGTATTCATGCACTGCCTGCCTTCCTTCCATGACCTTAACACCGGCATCGGCAAAGAGATCAAGGAAAAATATGGTCTGGACGAAATGGAAGTCACTGACGAAGTCTTCGAGTCAGACCGCTCCATCGTCTTCGAAGAGGCCGAGAATCGTATGCATACTATCAAGGCTGTGATGCTGGCGACACTGAAAGAAGGCTAAGATGATAAGGTGAGATGTTAAGTGGCCGGTTTTTATACCAATGGGGACGGTTCTGTTTGGTATAGTTTTTTTGAAAACAAAAACTATACCAAACAGAACCGTCCCCATTGGTATAAAAACCAGCCACTTGGCATATGCTGTCCCCTTGGCATCTTCATATAAAGCGCAATTCATCCCATTTCAAATGCCATTCGTCAGAAAACCAACAATCGTCCTCCCTGCAATGCTATAATGCATTAGTAGCGCACACAAGCAGTAAATACAGGATGCGGCCTGGAGTATTGACGGAGCGCCCGCAGGTGTGACAATAGATCCCAAGACCGGGAAAGTTACGGTCCCTAAAGAGGCAGCGGCGGGAGCTACCTTTATGGTAACAGCGATGGCAACTGATGGGAGCGGAACTAAGAAGTCCAAGCAGGTTATGATCAAGGAGAGAGCCACTTCCGTGACAATAGATCCTACTTCGGTTACAACCATCGCAACCCACGAGTCGGGAGCTCTTGGCACAAGCATCACCCTGTCAGCACATACCGACAACGGCGAGGATGTGGGCTGGGAGATATCAGACAGCAGCGTTGCAACCCTTGTGGCAGATGGCAATACAGCCACCGTGGCAGCAGTTAAGGCCGGGGACGTCACAGTTTCCGCAACTGCGCAGGATGGCTCAGGCAAAAAGGCAACACTCAAGATCAAGGTAGTCGTACCGGTATCGGATATCACTCTGGTGCCTGAAAAAAACAGAATGGAAAATATCCTTGCGTCAGGTGGAACCCTGCAGTTTTATGCAAATTGCGGGGATAAATATGGCAAACCAACAAACAGCAAAGTTGAGTGGAGCTATGAACTTGTTTGCTATTCAAGCAATATGAAGGACAAGGAAGTTCCCCTTAGTGATGAACTTAGGGAGATGATACGAAAGGACAAGGCAATCTTTACCTTTAAAAACGGTAAGATAACTGCCGCCAAACAGAAAGACTTTGAGAAGCAGTGGGTCAAGTATTGGCATGAAGGAGCGGGAAAAGACTACGGAATCCTTGTAACGGCCACAGCTACGGATGGCACCGGATTATCTGCCACCAAACTCGTCAGACGAGTGGATCAGAACAAGAGCTTATATCTCCTAAACGAAGGCTTTAAGGAGCTTAATCTGTCGCCCGGCGCTTATACTCTTACCGGTTTAATGGTATTTATTAATCACGATCCTGCAGACATGGATTTTTACATAACTAACAGTAATCCTGACGTGGTTGAGTGTAAGTCGGAAGTAACCGGTAAGTATAAATATGTATATCTGTATTTTTACGCCAACAAACCCGGAGTATCTACGGTTACAATCAAAACCATGGATGGCTCCAACCTGACATACAAGCTCAAGGTTAAAGTAACCAAGCAGTAAGTTGACTGCCCAACCGCCCCACATTAAAATATTTATTGGAAAGAACAATAAATAGAAATCAGGGAACATACAATGCTAAATAAAGAGCATATTACCGAGCAGCTTCAGACCAAATGGGCTGCTCGAAATATTCTGTACAAAGATATAACCGGCTCCACCAACGATGATGCGAGGCTCCTTGGAGAAGAGAACGCACCCCATGGAACGCTTGTTGTGGCGGATCGCCAGGACAAGGGCCGCGGCTCCAGAGGCAGGAGCTGGGAGACGCCAAGCGGCACCAATATCGCCATGAGCCTTCTGATAAGGCCAACTGCGCCGCCGGAGAGGATCTCAATGCTGACCCTTATTATGGGGCTCTCGGTGGCTGAGGGCGTTGAGGAAGCCATGCGGCTCACTGCCGGCGACACATCTCATTCTTCGAGCAAGACCGGTGAAGATGTACAAATCGACTTGAGGCCGGAAGACAGAGAGCGAGATAACCATCATACCTTCATCAAGTGGCCCAACGACGTAGTCCTTGCCGAAAAAAAGATTTGTGGTATACTAACAGAGCTTCACATGAATCCTGACAATACGATTGGTAATGTGGTAATAGGTGTGGGAATTAACGTCAACATGACTGATTTTCCTGACAGTATCAAGGATATCGCCGCATCAATTTTATCCATAACCGGTAAAAAAGTTGACAGGAGCCTTGTAGTTGCCTGCGTCATGAAGCATTTTGAGGACAACTACGAGAAATACAATAAGACCTATGATCTGTCGCTGTTAAAAGAGCAATACGAATCCCGCCTTATAAGCAAGGGAAGAGATGTCCGCATCCTGGATCCCAAGGGCGAGTTCGAGGCCGTTTCTGAGGGAATTACCGATATGGGAGCCCTCATCGTAACGGACAGGGACGGCAACAGACACGAAATAAATGCAGGCGAAGTCACAGTGCGAGGCCTGTACACATATGCATAATGGTTTAATTAGCAACATACTGACGTGAAACATTCGATTCAAAGGAGTAAGCCATGATTCTTGTTATCGATGTAGGAAATACCAACATAACCTTCGGAGTCTACGACAAGGAGACCCTTGTCTGTTCCTTTCGCATGATGTCCCAGACCGCCCATACTTCAGACGAGTACGGCGTTCACCTTCTTTCCATGCTGTCCATGAACAAGATTGAAAAAGACAGTATCGAGGGCGTCATGATCGCCAGCGTTGTGCCCAAGCTCATGCACGCTCTGGTCAATTCCATTTTGAAATACATTGGCAAGAAGCCTTATATCGTTGGCCCCGGCATCAAGACCGGTATCAAGATCGTCACCGACAACCCAAGAGAAATAGGTCCGGACCTTATCGTAGACGCAGTTGCAGCCTACGAACTCTACGGCGGACCGGTGCTGGTGGTGGACTTCGGAACCGCAACTACTTACATAGCAGTTAATGGCAAAGGTGAGTTTTTTACCGGCGTGGTATCCCCCGGAATCAGGATCTCCGCAAGAGCCCTCTGGGAAGAGACAGCCAAGCTCCCCGAGATCGAGATCAAAAAGCCCGCATCAATCCTTGCAAAGGAGACCATCTCCAGTATGCAGGCAGGCCTTATCTACGGACAGATCGGCCAGAGCAAATACATAATCAATGAGATGAAGAGAGAATCAGGCCTTACAGACATGAAGGTCGTAGCCACAGGAGGCCTTGGACGCCTTATCTCCGAGTCAACCGAGGAGATCGACATATACGATCCGACCCTCACCCTTCGCGGTCTCCAGATCCTCTACGAGAAGAACAGAAGGACCAAGCCTCAGCTCAAGGAACTTGAGAACACCGAGGATCCTGAGTGATATACAGACATAGAACATATACAGGTGAAAGATAATGAACGCAAAAGATTTTGAGAACGAGTATAAAAAAGAATTCGAAGAAAAAGAGATAAATGAGACCAAAGAAGACCTGAAGATCGACGAGATGCAAAAGACCAACAAAGGCAGAGTCTTCGAGCAGGCAGCAGGCGGCAGGATCGTTCTGTGCGGCGCCAATGCCTATGAGCAGAAATACTATTTTAACCCCATCTTCAAGCAGATTCCCGACAGCATCAAAAAGGAGCTGAACATCATCAGCGTCCTGTTTACCCAGGAAGCAGGCGGAATCTTCACCATCGTCTTTGAAGAAGATGGCCAGATCAGCATCGAGACCGACGCCGACGAAGAAGACATCACCTACGACGAGATCACAGCCGGCCTTCTCGTAGGCGAAGTCAGAAGAAAACGCCAGGACCTCTTCGAAGCCCTCGGCCTCTACTACCGCATCTATGTATTACACGAAAATCCTGCCGACATCTTAGAAGAAGACGACTAATAACTACATTTTCAGCCACCTGCCATGCGTCCATAGGACTCACGATTATTGGCGCAGGCACACTCACTGTAAACTAGTGAGACGAAACAAATTAAATTCATTGAGTGAGTTCCACGAGGATATATCTATGTTCAACGAGCGATTATAGTTCTATGGGGACAAGACAATTCCTTATGAATTGGCTTGTCGGAGTGCTCAGAACTATGAGCGAATTGGGCGAATATATCTTACTTCGGGACGGACTCCAGGTATCACCATGTACGGAAAACTAACTATAGGGAATGTAACCCTCGACAATAATATAATTCTTGGACCCATGGCAGGTGTATCAGACCTGCCGTTTCGTTTGCTGTGTAGTGAGATGGGCGCCGGTCTCGTATGCATGGAGATGGTCAGCGCCAAAGCCATTATCTACAAGAACCGCAACACCAACATGCTCCTTGAGATCCACCCCCAGGAACGCTCCGTATCCCTCCAGCTCTTCGGCTCAGAGCCCGCAGTAATGCAGGAAGCCGTAGAGATGATCAAGGACAGACCCTACGACATCCTCGATGTGAACATGGGCTGCCCCGTACCTAAGATAGTGGGAAACGGCGAGGGCTCAGCCCTTATGAAGAATCCCGGGCTTATCGAGGAAATCGTTGCTGCACTGGTCAAGGTTTCCGACAGACCTGTCACAGTCAAGATCAGAAAAGGCTTTAACGAGCAGAGCATCAACGCAGTTGAGTGTGCTCTTGCAGCCCAGCAGGGCGGTGCAGCAGCCGTAGCAGTCCATGGCAGGACAAGAGAACAGTTCTATTCAGGAGAAGCAGACTGGAGCATCATAAGAGATGTCAAAGAAGCTCTTAAGATTCCCGTAATCGGTAACGGCGACGTAGTAGACGGTCCCAGCGCCCGGCGCATGTTTGAAGAGACCGGCTGCGATGGTGTCATGGTGGCAAGAGCCGCCCAGGGCAACCCCTTTTTATTCAGGGAGATCAAGAGCTATTTTGAAACCGGCGTAGTCTGTGAGCGCCCCACCAATCAGGAGATATACGATACTGTTATCCGCCATGCGGATCTGCAGCTCCGGTACAAGGGCGAATACATCGGCATCCGCGAGATGAGAAAGCATGTATCCTGGTACACCACCGGCATGACAGGAAGTGCCAGGTTCAGGAATGAAATAAATCAGATGACTGATATGGAGTCATTGAAGGAAGCCTGCAGGAAGGTTATGTTGCAGTAGCGGTAAATAGTGAAAGGTAAATAGGGGCCTGTCCCCATTAACAAATTGTGAACTTTACAGATTACCGGAAGATGATGTTGTTCACAGTTTGTTGATGGGGACAGGCCCCTTTGGTACAGGATCGATGTTGTAGACATAGTATGAATGGTTGGGATGAGCTCCGCCGCCGTAGCTCTCGTCGCTCTGGGTGACGGTAAAGAGCCTGTCGTCGAATCTTATGATCTCAGCGCTCAGATCATCATAAAAAGTTACGTCATAAGAGTATTCCTCGTCATACCAATAGGCAAAATCTCCCACAGCATCTTTTACGGAAGTCTCCCATTCAGAGGTGATACGGTTCACAGCTTCGGCCAGCTTGGGATACTTTTTTTCCAGATCTCTTGAAAAAGTGATATCGGTGTACTGACCTGTGCATCTTTCTACGCCGTCCTTCTTGGAGCTGAAGTAATAGGTGGTCAGGGTGATGTCTTTAGCAGAAGAAGCGCCATCTGCGGTGGTGGATGCAGAGCCGGCTTCAGAGGAATTGTCTGATTCAGTGGTGGCTGCGGTAGAAGAACCATCTGCAGTCTCAGAAGTGTTGGGGGACCCGGGAATGGATGAGCATCCGATAAGGGAAGCGGTCATAAACAGAACGGTAGCCAGGGAAAAATACTTTTTTGCCATAATTATTGTGTCCTTTTCCTTCTTAATAAAAGTTTAATACTCATTTATTTATTGTGGGGCTAAATGGGGAAAAAGTAAAGAAATAGCGCAATATCACAATTGCGTACACACATATATGCCACATTATAAGGAAAATGCGTAAGTTTAGGTGATTGACAGATGTTTTTATAGACATTATAATACCAAAGTTGACATAGATTACTAAGAATAGTTATTTCTATATAGATGCATTCAAATCTCATATGAAGGGTAGGAATCAAGATGGAAGAGAAGAAGAACATTTTAACTTATGAAGGACTCAAGAAATACGAGGATGAGCTTCATGAGCTTAAAGTTGTCAAGCGTAAGGAAGTTGCCGAGAAGATCAAGGAAGCCAGAGAGCAGGGCGACCTTTCAGAGAACGCTGAGTACGATGCAGCTAAAGACGAGCAGCGTGACATAGAGGCCAGAATCGAAGCCCTTGAGAAGATCCTCAAGAACGCAGAAGTAGTAGTTGAGGAAGACGTAGACCTTAACAAAATCAGCATCGGCTGCAAGGTTAAGATCAAAGACCTTGAGTTTGACGAGGACCTTGAATACAAGATCGTTGGTTCATCAGAGGCTAACAGCCTTAAAGGCAAGATCTCAAATGAGTCACCTGTAGGTAAGGCTCTTATCGGTGCCAAGAAGGGACAGACCGTTTCCGTTGAGACACAGGCCGGTGTCCTTAAGTACAAGGTACTTGAGATCCAGAGATCTGAGTAATTTACGATATCAGCATAAGTATGCATTGAGGGGCCAGCGTTTTTCTACAAGATCGCTGGCTCTTATCGGGTATGATAACATTGATGGCAGAACTTTTTTGCCGGATTTTTAGGAGGATGAAATAGTGGCAGACAATAATCAGCAGAACAATCAGCAGAACAACAATGCGCCTCAGGAAGACGTTGGACGTCTTCGCCAGGTTCGTAGAGACAAGCTCGCTGAGCTTCAGGCACAGGGAAGAGATCCCTTCCAGATCGTAAAATATGATCAGACTCATCACACACAGCAGGTTCGTGACAACTTCGATACTCTTGAGTTCGTAGTTCCCGTTGATGAGGAGGGCAAGGCACTTCCTGTAGCTCTTTCAGATGTACCCGCAGAGAAGGTTGTATCTCTTGCAGGACGTATGATGAGTAAGCGTGTTATGGGTAAGGCTTCTTTCGCCGGACTTCAGGACAGAGACGGACGCCTTCAGCTCTACGTTTCAAGAAACGATATTGGTGACGAGGCTTACGCTGATTTCAAGAAGATGGATATCGGCGATATCATCGGTGTTAAGGGCTTTGCTTTCAGAACCAAGACAGGTGAGATCTCGATCCACGTTAAGGAGCTTACTCTTTTATCCAAGTCACTTATGCCACTTCCTGAGAAGTTCCACGGCCTTACAGATACAGAGATCCGTTACAGACAGAGATACGTTGACCTTGTTATGAACCCTGACGTAATGGAGACCTTCAAGAAGAGATCCGCCATCATCCGCGAGATCCGTAACTTCCTTGCAGGCAGAGACTTCATCGAGGTTGAGACTCCTATGCTTGTTGAGAACGCAGGCGGAGCTGCTGCAAGACCTTTCTTCACACATTACAATGCCCTTGACGAGGAGAGAAAACTTCGTATCTCCCTTGAGCTCTACCTCAAGAGACTTATCGTAGGCGGCATGGAGAGAGTCTTCGAGATCGGCCGTGTATTCAGAAACGAGGGAACCGACACAAGACACAATCCTGAGTTCACTCTTATGGAGCTGTACCAGGCATACACAGACTACGAGGGAATGATGGAGCTTACAGAGTCCATGTTCCGTTATCTCGCTGAGAAGGTTTGCGGCACAACCCAGATCCCTTACGGCGACCATATCATCGATCTTGGCAAGCCCTTCGAGCGTCTTACCATGAACGATGCAATCAAGAAGTACACAGGTATCGACTTCGATACTGTTAAGACAGACGAAGAGGCCAAGACCCTTGCAAAAGAGAAAGGCATCGAGTTCGAGGATCGTCACACCAAGGGTGACATCATCAACCTCTTCTTCGAGGAGTTCTGCGAGGAGAACCTGATCCAGCCTACCTTCATCATGGATCATCCTCTTGCAATCTCACCTCTTACCAAGAAGAAGCCTTCAGATCCTGAGAAGGTTGAGCGTTTCGAGCTCTTCATCAACACCTGGGAGATGTGCAACGCTTACTCAGAGCTCAACGATCCTATCGATCAGCGCGAGCGTTTCGCAGCACAGGATGCCAATGCGGCAGCAGGCGACGAAGAGGCTGAGCACACTGATGAGGACTTCCTCAATGCCCTTGAGATCGGTATGCCACCTACAGGCGGTATCGGATATGGTATTGACAGACTGACAATGCTTCTGACAAATAGTGCAGGAATCAGAGATGTATTGCTGTTCCCGACACTGAAATCACAGAAGTAACACACGGACTCATTAGCAATCATTGAAATCCGTAGAGACCCTATGTTATCCAAAAATGCCATGAAGTTACAACACTTTCATTGGATTTCTACGGAGCGTATTGGACATGTATGGAGAAAATCGTCTGACGCAAAAGGACTTCCATGGGTAGTCAAAGGACCCTAGAGGAGTAATCGTTTCATATAAATTTTGACTAAAAACCACATTTCTCACGACGAGAAGATGTGGTTTTTTGTTGTCAAAGAATCTTTCAAATCTTCTTATTGCATCTCGTAACTAAAGAAAGAGAGGTTACGGATGAATCAAGCAAATCCCCCACCAATTGATCTGGAAAAGTATCTTGCCGGTAAAAAACACCGGTACTGCACTTATCAGAATGGAGCCCGGCTCTATAGCATGGCCTACTGGTCATTTGTAGTCATGTGCAAGGAAGCCGGAGCCAACATTTCACTTCGGAAAACTGCCCTTGTGGATCTGGATGTTCTGGATAAGTACATTGAAGAAAACTGCAATGAAGACTATGAAAGCGAGGATATGGATATGACCAGAAGAAGGAAAATTGAAAATTTGGAAGAGATCGTAAAAGAAGGCAAGAAAAAGTACGTCAGGTATGCGGAAGGGGCTGAGCTTTACTCAATGGGGCGTCATACTTTCGAGGCTTTGGCAAAAGAGGCTCAGGCAACCCGGAAGGTAAAGGGGGTAGTTCTCTGTAATACAGAAAAGATTGATGCTTTTATCGAGTCATTCAAAGAATAAGGGGGTAAAAGAGATGTCTAAAGTAATTGCTGTAGCAAACCAGAAAGGCGGAGTAGGAAAAACCGTCACCAGCGTGAATTTAGGAATAGGCCTTGCAAGGGAAGGCCACAAGATCCTCATGATAGATGCAGATCCTCAGGGGTCAATGTCAATCAGCCTTGGTTGTGATGAACCGGATAGATTGGATTTTTCATTGGCAACTGCCCTTGTGAACATCATAAATGATGAGCCTGTGGATGTTTCACAGGGAATCATCCATCATCCTGAGGGCGTAGACCTTATGCCGGGCAATATCGAGCTTTCAAGCTTGGAAATCAGCATGACCGGAGTTATCAGCAGAGAGACAATCCTTAGGGAATATGTGGATAAAGCCAGAGAGGCTTATGAATATATCATAATTGACTGCATGCCGTCTCTTGGAATGATGACAATTAACGCCCTTGCCTGTGCAGATTCAGTGATTATCCCATGCCAGGCTGCATATCTTCCTGTAAAGGGCCTGCAACAGCTTATTAAGACAATAGGAAGGGTAAAGAGGCAGCTCAATCCAAAGCTCGAAATAGAGGGAATACTCATCACCATGGTTGATAACAGAACAAATTATGCAAAAGATATAGCGGCTCAGATCTATGAGGCTTATTCCTCAAGTATCAACGTATTTGAGACAGAAATCCCGCTTTCAGTGAGAGCTGCTGAGATAAGTGCTTCAGGAAGCAGCCTTTACGTCTATGATCCAAAAGGAAAAGCAGCATTTGCCTACACATCATTTATTAAGGAGGTTTTGAACGATGGCACAAAGAGTTGGTCAGAAAGTAAAGCTATCTAGTATAGATGAGCTCCTCGGTGTTCCAAGCACCGAGGGGACTGTTGATCTTGATGTAATGACTATTTATCCCTTTGAGAATCATCCATTTAAGGTTGTTGATGATGAAAAGATGGATGAGCTGGTGGAAAGTATCAAGGAAAGCGGTGTTCTTACGCCTGTCTTGGTAAGACCTGATGATGAAGGTACTTATGAGATGATTTCCGGCCACAGAAGACTACATGCGGCTAAAAGAGCCGGACTTCGTAAGATTCCTGCCATCATCAAGGAAATGACAAATGATGATGCAACCATAGCCATGGTCAATGCAAATATGCAGAGGGAAGAGATTTTGCCAAGTGAGAAGGCCTTTGCTTTCAAGATGAAGATGGATGCGATAAAGCATCAGGGAAAACAGGTCACAGGAACTTTGTTTCATGATGCAACAAAGTCAAATTCCGGAGATATTATCGGCAAGGAGAGCGGCTTAAACAGAACTCAGGTATTTAGATATATCAGACTCACAGAGCTGATTCCTAAGCTTCTAAACATGGTAGATGAAGGAAAATTAGCTTTCCTTGTGGCGGTAGAGATCTCCTACTTAAACCATACCTATCAGCAATGGCTCTGGGAATACATCCACGAAAACGGCATGATCAAGCAGGAACAGCTTATGGACCTCAGAAAGTACCGTGAGGATGATTCTCTTACCCAGGAACAGATGATAGATATTCTTATCCAGAACAGAGCAACACCACATGTAAGAAAAAAGATTACCTTGAATGAGCGTAAGCTCAACAAGTTCTTCCCGGTATATTACTCTCAGACGCAGATTGAGAAGATTATCCTCGAGATGTGTGAGGAATGGAGAAGGACCCATGAAAGTGAGGACGAATAAATGATGGAATATTTCTACAATACACAGTCCCAGCAGTTTGCATCAGTTTCGGTTCCAAAGGAATTACTGACAGGGGAGGATTTCTCTTCCCTGTCTCCTGCAGCGAAGATGATGTATGCAGTTCTTTTAGCCAAAATGACTGAGGCAAAAAAGAACAGCTGGATTGATGATAAGAACCGCGTATATATCCTTTATCCCCTCAGAAAGCTTGAAAAGGACATAAACTACTCAAGACACACAATAATCGACTGTATGAACGAATTAGAGGAATTTGGTCTTATTAGTAAGCTCCAGGAAAAAGGCAAGCCAAGTCGGATCTACGTTAAGAATTTCAATCGTAGATGCAGATTTCAACTAATAGGGTAGTGCAGAATCTGCACCACCCAAATCCATAGAACATCGTAGAAAATCATTGAAGGGAGGAAAAAAGAGTGAGCGAAAGAATCATTTTTGATTATTTCAGCGGTCAGGAAGCTGAAATGCTTGCCTTTTACAGAATACCAAAGCTCTTGTTCACAAACGCCTATTTTAGCGGGCTTGACGCTCTTGCTAAGACTCTTTACGGTCTTATGCTTGATAGAATGTCATTATCCCTTAAGAATAAGTGGTTTGATGAGCTTCAGAGGGCTTATATATACTTTGCACAGACAGAAGCCGCAGAAATGCTGGGCTGTGGCGAGGATAAGATCAGATGCCTGTTCAAGAATCTTGAGGAATTTGGGCTTATAGAGCGCAGAAAACAGGGCCAGGGGAAGCCCACTATCATTTATCTCAAGAATTTTGCATCAGCAGGAAATGAGGAGATTCAGACCTTGGAAAAACCAAGTTCTGAAACAGAAAGTGAAATTTCAGACCCCGGAAATATCGGGGTCAAGACCACGGAAATTTCGGGTTCTAGACCCAGTGAAAATCCGGTTCTAGACCACGGCAAATCCGACACTAATAATATTAATATAAATAATACTAAAAGAGATATAAATACTAATCATATCGTTTCGATGAAAACAGATCTGAATGATGAGTATAACGCCTATGCAGAAATCGTAAGGGAGAATCTTGAGCTTGATATCATGCTTGAAAGGTATCCTCAGGATACAGAGATCATTGAGGGAATCTATGACCTTGTGCTGGAGACAGTTCTTTGCCAGAATCCTACAATCTGGATCTCCAAGAATGAGTATCCTACTAACCTGGTTAAGTCCAAGTTCCTCAAGCTTAACAGCATGCACCTTGAGTACGTTATGGCCTGTATGAAAGACAATACCACCAAGGTGAGGAACATAAAGAGCTACCTTCTGTCGGCTCTGTTCAATGCCCCAACAACAATGAGCAGTTACTATCAGTCGGAGGTAAGCCATGATCTTGCATGTGGCGTCGTATAAAAATGTTTGACATATCGGAACAACACTCATAAAATGGAATCATCAGGAATGTCAAACAATACTCACAAGGAGGATGAAGATATGCCAAGAGTTAATCTTTCGCTTAGCCAGGATCTGTATGATCGCATCGAGAAGGAAGCCAAGAAGCAGAACGTAACTGTTAACTATTATGTTTGCGAGATGATCGAGGAGAAGTTCGGCAAAAGAACTACCTACGACTATTCAGTTGCTGTCGGCAATATGATCAAGGAAGCCAAGAAGATGGACAAAGAGTTCACTCTGGCAGATCTCCCCACCTTCTCTGATGTGGGAGAGGTCCTTGTAGAGTACAAGATAAAAGAATCACCTGCTCAGGTACGAGCTCGCCTTGGCAAGATGTTCAATGAGGCAGTACGCCAGGGAACAGCCAAGGGAGTTGAGAGAGCAACTACAGTAAAAGATGGAGAGGAACAGCTTAAGTTCTATTCAAGAGCAGCTGTGTACGTAAACAAGCTTAATCAGATGAAAAAGGACGGAAAATAAAAGGGGGATCAGTAATGTTAGCAGCAGTAGTTTTAGCAATAGCCATTGGAATGTGGATTGCAAGGAAATCATTTAACGCAGTTATGACTAAACTCCCATATGTCTCTGGCTTGCTTGGAGTATTGTTCCTTGTGTTTGCTTTTCCAAGTCTTAAGGATATTATCCCGGGAGAGAGTAAGGCGAGCATTATTGCAGTTATACTCATTATTGAGGCTATTATTTTTGTATTGGTAAAGAATGAACAGACTAGCGGACCGATGGTCGCATTCTCGTCAATGTTCTTTATTGGATTGGCAATGATTGTGGTTAACAGCAGTATAGAGTATCCCTCTTGGCAAAAAGCTGTGTTGGTTACTGTTATATACTTGATTTCTGCAGGCTTTGTAATAGCCTCTAATTTCGCAAGTACAGGAGAGATACGAGCAACGAGAAGGAACATCGTAGCTAGTATATTAGTTGCTTTCCTTTATGCAGCGACTGTTGCAGTAAACTTGCTCGTTATTCTGGGATATATTTGGGCTAAATACATTAAAGCAAATTATTCAGAGGGCTTCTATAAAGCATTTGATAATGGCGGGCTTGTAATTATAGCTGGTGCAATGATTGTAACAATTGCAGTTAGTTTGGTTAGAGATAGACGTCAAGAGCTTTTAGTTGCTGAATAAGGAGAAACATAGAATGGCTGTATATAACGATTTTGAGTGTTACAAAGAAGAAATAGAGCTTTCATGTGCACAAAATCATGGTGTTGAAATTGAGTTGTATTCTATCATAGCTTCTATAGTTAGAGAGTATTGCCCTAAAATATCGTTACGTGATGTTTCTGCAAGAAGAACAATAAGCAATGATGATTTAAGATTAGAGGGGAAAGGTGGATTCCCTGATTTTGTTGTATTGAATAGATCAATGACTGAACCGGTAATTAAAGGCTGTATAGAGGCTAAAAATACATATGAGATTTATGATGATCATGTAGAACAGATTAGTAAACATAAAGATTCATATAAAAGAGTTCTTTATACAAATGGTCTGGAATGGAAATACTTTGATTCAGAAGATATGTCAAAGAACTGGGCAATTGATCTTGGATGCAGAGTTGGAGATAAGCTTAGTGAACGTAAGAAATCAGATATTGTATGGAATGATATATCTGAATGGGGCAAGCTTATTGAACGAATAATAACAACAAATTGGATATGATTATTTTATACTACGAGGCTAATAGACAACTAAACTAACCGGTGTTACTATACGATATAGAAAGAGATAAGCGGAGCAGATAAACGCTCGCGGAAAGGAAAAGAAAGAGACATGACAACAATGAATCGCAATTATTGCCTGTATAGCGAAAGTTATGAATCATCACTCCAGAGCAAATCAGAGTGGATGTTTAATTTCATGCGCTCATTTAAGGATAGGCAAATGCGAGAAAATGTTGTTTTGGCAGGATCGTGATAGACAGGATCCGAGCTTATAGATGAACATGTTTAGCAGCTGCTTACCTCTTAGATGAGGCAGGCAGCTTTTTCTTTTGTCTGAAAATATGCAGAGTTGGCTCAATTGGTACAGCATCGGTCTTGAAAACCGACATTCCTCACGGATATCTGGGTTCGAATCCCAGGCTCTGCGTTATAGATTCGTGGTGTAATTGGTAGCACAGCAGTCTCCAAAACTGTTAGTCCGGGTTCAAGTCCTGGCGGGTCTGTTTTGCACGAGTGGCGAAGTTGGTAGACGCACCTGATTTAGGATCAGACGCAGTGATGCATGTGGGTTCGAATCCCACCTCGTGTACTTGGCCAAGAGCCAGAAAGGAGTCGAAAATGACACAGAATATTCCAGCGATCGACATGGTCGCTACGGGACAGAGAATTACAGATTTAAGAGTGGCAGCCGGTATGTCTGTTAGGGATTTACAGGATGTGTTCGGTTTTGCTACTCCACAGGCGATTTACAAGTGGCAGCACGGAACTGCCATGCCAACACTGGACAATTTAGTCGTATTAGCAGCTGTTTTAGGTGTTGCTATGGATGACATTATCGTAGTCGAAGGGGAATGGCTTTATTCACTAAGCGCATGAACTGAATATAGATTAGCGGGCGTGAAATCGCCTGCGCATGGTTCCATAGTCTAAAGGGTTAGGACACTGGCCTTTCAAGCCAGAGATACCGGGTTCAAGTCCCGTTGGAATCAGTAAGGCTCCTTAGTCTAATCGGCTAGGACGCCAGCCTCTCAAGCTGGAGATGTCGGGTTCAAACCCCGCAGGAGCTATTATGGGTAGGTATGCCTAGCGGCGAAGGCAGGGGTCTGTAAAACCCTGACAAGAGAAACAACGTGAGTTCGAGTCTCACCCTGCCCACTACGTTTGCGTGACCGAGATGGCTTATGGTGCTGCACTGCTAATGCAGAGCACGGAATACTGTGCCGAAGGTTCGAATCCTTCCGCAAACGCTCAGTGTCATCTGATGACACTATACAGATCAAGGTTTCTGATAAATAATACAATTACAGAAACGCAAAGAGCTGCGATACAGCAGCAATGATTAAGGAGAAGAATTAAGAATGTACTACGTAACTATCAACAAGCAATTTAATAACAAACAGTTCATGCAGTTCTGCAAAAATCAGAAGTGCTTTGTTAGTTATGCAAATTGCAAGTTGGTGGTTGATGGTCCAGGATCCGGGAAAAGATAATCCGAAGAAATCCTGAGCATTAAGAATAGAGTAGTTCTAGGTCCACTTAACTTGCGTTAGGTGGATTTTTTTAATGCAAAAAGGAGAGAAAAAGAAATGGATTATCCAGTAATAGATATCGAGGGAACAGGATTAAGGATCAGGGAGCTGATCAGAGAAAGCGGTCATACAGTATCAGAAGTTTCAGAATACCTCGGTGCAAGTACATCGCTTGTTTATAGATACTTAAGGGGAGAGGTTCTTCCAAGCATAGACAGGATTGTGGCTCTTTCGGTGTATCTTGAGGTTCCTATTGATGACATAATCGCAGTCGCTTAAGACTGCACAATGCGGTATGGCTCAATTGGCAGAGCGCCTGACTTTGACTCAGGACTATTATAGGTTCAAGTCCTATTGCCGCAGTTTAAGACGAAGTAGCCAAGCTGGAAAGGCAGCGGACTGCAACTCCGTGAGCGTGGGTTCGAATCCCACCTTTGTCTCTAAGGGCTCGTAGCTCAAATGGTAGAGCAAGGGATTGAAAATCCCTGTGAGGCGGTTCGATACCGTCCGTGCCCATTATGCTTCCTTGGCAGAGCGGATATGCACCGGCCTTTTAAGCCGAGAGATGCGGGTTCAACCCCCGTGGGGAGCACTTAGCCGTCTTAGCTCAGTTGGCAGAGCAGCGGTCTCTTAAACCGAAGGTCGTGAGTTCAACCCTCACAGGCGGCACTATTGCGGTATAGCTTAACTGGTAGAGCATCTGACTCTGACTCAGGAGGTTGCAGGTTCGAGCCCTGCTACCGCAGTTTTGGATATGTAGCTCAATGGCAGAGCATTCGGCTGTTAACCGAAGGGCTGTGGGTTCGAGCCCCTCCATATCCGCTATTCCAGGATAGCTCAAGAGGCAGA
Organism: Butyrivibrio sp. AE3009; assembly: GCF_000420845.1. GTDB lineage: Bacteria > Bacillota > Clostridia > Lachnospirales > Lachnospiraceae > Butyrivibrio. The sequence continues at coordinate 41,538 of NZ_ATVS01000012.1, forward strand.
GCACCCGCTTCATACGCGGAAGGTTATGGGATCATGGCCCATTCCTGGGACTAAGAATACTTCCCCATATTGGCAAAGTAAAAAATGCCGATATGGGGAAATCTTGTTTTTGATAAGGAAGTTGAACAATTAATCACATTATTATATTACGTTTACATTTAATTTACATATCGATGATAGAATGATACTTGTAAGATTGTGATCTGAGATGAACGAAAGGGGTTTGATTAAATATGGCCACTACTGCTACTACTGCAAAGGCTAAATGCCCAAAATGTGGTGCAATAATTCCTGCACAGTCAGCCAGTTGTCCTAAATGTGGTACTCGTTTTAAAAGAAGTACCTCAACTTCAGCGGGAACTCCACAAAACAAAGGTGTAAGTCCGCAGAATTCCTCAGCTAATCGCACTGTTGCTACTGGTAGTAAAAATGTTACAAAAAGTGCTAATCAATCAATGCAAAATCCAACCAAGGCAGTAAAAAAGAAGAATTCATGGATTAGCGTTGCTGCATTAGTATGCTCCTTATTATTTATTACCGGTCCAGTAGCTGTCATTCTCAGCATAATTGATATAGCAAAAAAAGATGACGAACACAAACATGGATTATCTATTGCAGCTATGATTATAGGCTTTTTGGGATGCATGGGGTGGGTTTCAGTATTTTTGCCAAATACAAAGAATGATGTATCAGAAACTCCGATGGAAGCTCGCAATAGTATAGAAACATATTCAGAAAAAGATTATGAGCAAGTAAATGCAAATGTCAATGTTAATACTAATGAGCGTACCAGAAGTGATAATAATTCTAATTCGTCAAAAGAAAACATGATTATGCCTGATGTTTTAGGCCTTGAAAAGTATGATGCTAAAAGCGAAATAAGGAGCGTACTCGGAAGTAATGTTAAGTTTGATGAAGAATCAGAGTATAGTGATTCTTATGAAAAGGGCGTCGTAATACGCACAGAGCCAACTGCAGGAGTGAAGGTTGGAGAAGACGAGACTGTAATTATATATACATCGAAAGGGAAAGCTAAAATAATGCCCAATTTAATTGGGATGGATGCTGAGAGCGCTGAACAAGTGCTCGATGACATGGGCATAAGTATGTATGCTACAGAAGTCTTTAGCGATGGCGCGAAAAATACAGTTGTTGCAGCAGAATTTGATCCCGGAACAGATTTATCAGATGAGTATTCTGTAGATGTTGATGTGTCAAAAGGTAGTTTACAAGCATTTAAAGATTCGACGCAGGTTATAGGATATGAGGATCTTTACAGATATCCAGAGACGTATGAATCGACTCCTTTGAGAATGAATGCAACAATAACAAAAATTGAGGACTCGAAATTACTTGGAATCACTTATAGTCTTTCATATTGGGCAACATATGAAGGAGAGACGGTTATATTATACGATGATAGGTCGGTTAAGGAGCCTACATTAAGAGTTGGAGACAAGGTAATAGCATATGGATATGGCGATGGAAAGGCCACTATAGATATTAAACAAAAAGAATATCAGGGGAGCCTGCTGATTGGATTTTCATATAATAAAACTGTAGATTCATACTATGTCCCTAGATTAAAAGTTGAGCATTTTGAATTACGATAATGCTGTTAATAAACTCCGAAAAATGATACCCAAATGATACCCAAGAGATAACCAAACGATAACCAAATGATAATTTTACCCCGCTTTTGAGGGTGTTATTATTATAATGAGCCAAGGAGTGAACGAGAGAACAAACCGATTCGCTCTGAGGCTTTTCTTTTGCAAAAGAAACATAACTTTAGTGAAGCGCTGCTTCTGGTGGAAACATCAGGGCGGCGCTTTTATTTTTCCCAAAAACAGAAAGGAAAAGACGTATGGATTTTGAAGAATTCAAAGAACAGATCGCCAAAGATTTGAAGGAAGTGCTTTATTCCAGGTACGGCATGGATGCTTCGGTTGAGCAGAGAACTGTTGAGAAGCTTAACTCAGCCTACGATGCGTTGACTGTTAAGCCTGAGGACTGCGAGATCGGAGTGAGTATGAATCTGGACACTCTCTATGATGCCTACAGAAATGGCGAAGCCTACGACGTAGTTCTTAATAAGGCCGCTGAGTTGGCTGATGGGAGCCTCAGGAACAAACCCGAGTTCAACATCGAGAACATCATGAACTACGACGTCATGAAGGAAACACTGGTCATGGAGGTTGTTTCAGCAGATAGAAATGCTGACTTCCTTAAGAACATTCCTCACAAGAACATTGAGGACCTGGCTGTGGTTTACCGCTTCCAGGTATGCGGAATGGAGGATGGACACGGAACAATCCTTGTAACCAACGACCTTCTTGATAAGTACGGCATCACTGCAGAGCAGCTTCACGCTGATGCGCTGGAGAAAGCGCCTGAGATCCAGCCTATTGTATTCGAAGGCATGGCTGAGGTTCTTGCAAGACAGATGGGAGTTGAGAATGTCGAGATGCTGGGACTTAATGTTCCCCCTGAGGAGGAGCAGATGATCGTAGTCAGCGTTGAAGGCAACGTTCACGGAGCCGGAGTGCTTGCTTACAGAGATTTCTGTGAAAAAGCATCGGAAAGGGTTGGAAATCAAAGCTTTTTCTTGCTTCCAAGCAGCATCCACGAACTTCTGATCATACCTGACAACGGAAAGTTCGATGTTCCGAGTTTGGAAATGATGGTCAGAGAGGTGAATGCAACTACGGTTGATCCTGCAGAGCAGCTTACCGACAACGTTTATCACTACGATGCTGAGGCCAAGATCTTTGAGCGTGGTGATAAGTTCGTGCAGCGCCAGCAGGCCAAGGAAGCCGGAATCGACATGGGAGAGCCCAACGTTGATAAGGACGGAATCAAGGGCGAGATCGTAAACGAGAAAGCTCATGAGGCCAAGTCTGAGGTCCAGGGGGAAAAGAAATCCCTCATAGCCGACCTTAAGGCCAAGAAAGAGCAGATCGCTGCAGCTCCCAAAAAGGAGAATGCCCCCGAAATTAAGCCCAAAGCTAAGGGAGGAGACGCTAGATAAGATGATTTTTTCAAAGGACAAGCCAAAGAACTGCCGTGGCTGTGAGCACAAAGACATTTGTGGCGGTGTTAAAAGAAATTGCATATACAGACAAGAAGTTCTGGAAGCAGCTCTTAGCGCTGATTTTCCCTGCAGGACTTGTCCCTATGCCAAGGAGCATCCCATCTGTTTTCCCTGCTACAAGAATCTTCTTAAGCAGGAAGGAATCAAGGAATGGAAGGACAAGCACCCGGGACTCTGCCTTGAGTAAGCTTTGGCTGCCTTTGATCATCGGAAAGGAGGAAGAACATGGAATACATTCTTACAGGAAATGGAAAGAAAATCGGCCTTTCAGACCAGGGACTTCCGGAGGATTTCCCTATCTCCATCTATATCGACAGCAACAAAGTAGTTTGGGGAATGTGTCAGAACCTCACCAGCTACATGGTGGAGTCCTATGAAGGAAATCTGGGAAAAGACTTTATCCCCGGAACCGACTTTGTGGTTCTCTATGATGAGAACAAGGTCCTTGAGCTTATGGGACATCGCTTTATCTTTTACGACTGCCTCATCATGAAAGAGGACAACGGTCTTAAACCTCTGGAAAAGAACGAGGTGGAAGAGGCCAGAAAAGCTTTCCGTGAGCAGACCGGCAACTATCAGGCCGGACCCTTCCAGTTTAATGCTTATAAGCTATCGGAGGACTAAGGGATGGTAGGAGAAGAAGTAACAAAAGAATCCATCAGCTATGTCTATCGATCTTCCAGAGTTTCTCTGGAGGATGCAATTAAGGTCATGCGCTGGATTGATGAAACAAAAAAGGAGCTAAAGGCCAAAGTTAAGGCCAAGAAGGACGTAAAGCCCGTTGGCAAGCAGACTGTAAAACAGCTCATTGGCCAGGATCAGGGCGTCACCAGCGTTGACGTCGCTAAGACTGACCTCAGGGAGTTCCAGAAGATTGCCGGCAGGTTCGGTGTGGACTTTGCTGTAGTTAAGAACAAAGGACAGGAGCCGCCGATTTACACAATCTTTTTCAAGGCAAGAGACCAGGATGCCATCTCCAAGGTGGTTCAGCTTTACACGGAAAAGAAAATGCTTGAGCCCAAGAAGCCATCCATAATCCAGCACCTGAAAGAGCTGAAGAGTAAAGCGGCAGAGATTCCACATAAGGTAGCCCATAGGGAGAAGGTGAGGACCAGGTGATAACCTTTGAGACAATCCTTGAAAATCCCAAAGCCCTTGTGGGCCTCATTAGCCTGGCACTCCTATTGATAGTTCTTTTCATCTGGGATAGGAAGGACAACCAAAAGAAATTCAGACACAGAGTGGAGTTTGGCTCTGCAAGATGGGGAACAAAAAAAGAGATCACACCCTATGTTGACCCTGAATTCAAGAATAACATAATTCTCTCTGATTCAGAGAAGCTGACGATGAATTCAAGACCCGCTAATCCCAAGTACGCAAGAAACAAAAACGTACTGGTTATTGGTGGTTCCGGTTCAGGTAAAACAAGGTTTTTCATTAAGCCCAATTTGCTGCAGATGCACTCCAGCTATGTGGTCACTGATCCTAAGGGACAGCTCCTTCCTGAAACAGGAATGGCGCTTCTTAAGAACGATTACAAGATCAAGGTTTTCAACACCATAAACTTTGCCAAGAGCATGCATTATAACCCTTTTTACTACATTCACTCGGAAAAAGACATCCTGAAGATGGTAACAGTTCTCATGCTGAATACCAAGGGTGAAGGTAGCAGCACTGATCCCTTCTGGGACAAGGCGGAAAGGCTTCTTTATACTGCGCTCATTGGCTACATTCACTTTGAGGCTCCGGTAGAGGAACAGAACTTCAAGACTCTTTTGGAGATGCTCAATTCCATGGAGGTAAGGGAGGAAGATGAGACCTTCAAGAACCCAGTTGACCTCAGTTTTGAGGAACTTGAGGCAGAACAGCCGGATCACTTCGCGGTAAGGCAGTACAAAAAATATAAGCTAGCTGCAGGAAAGACTGCCAAGTCAATCCTGGTAAGTGCAGGCGCAAGGCTGGCTCCCTTTGATATAGCGGAGCTTAGAGAAATCACAGAGTACGATGAGCTGGAGCTTGATACCCTTGGAGATGTGAAGACAGCTCTTTTCCTGATCATGTCGGATACAGACAGCACCTTCAATTTTCTTATAAGCATGGTTTACACCCAGCTCTTTAATCTCCTCTGTGAAAAAGCGGATGACCAGTATGATGGCAGACTTCCGGTCCATGTAAGATGCCTCATCGATGAGTGCGCGAACATCGGACAGATCCCGAATCTGGAGAAGATCGTTGCAACTATTCGAAGCCGAGAAATCTCAGCCTGTCTTATGTTCCAGGCCAAGTCCCAGCTTAAGACCATCTACAAGGATGGCTGCGATACCATTGTTGGAAACATGGATTCACAGGTCTTTCTTGGTGGCGCTGAGCAGGAGACCCTGAAGGACCTCAATGCTATTTTGGGAAAAGAGACCATTGATTTCTATACAACCCAGGATACAAGAGGTTCACAGCCTACCTATGGAATTAACTGCCAGAAAGCAGCCCATGACCTTATGAGCATGGACGAACTGGCAGTTATGGATGGTGGAAAATGTATTGTCCAGATCAGAGGCGTCAGACCATTCTTTTCCAAGAAGTATGATGTTACCAAGCATCCTAATTATCCTCTGACAGCGGATTATGACAAAAAGAACTATTTCCACATTGAGAACTATCTCAAGAAAAAGAACAACATAATATTGCACGCCGATGACGAATTTATAGTCATCGACATTGATTTCAACGAAACTTAAAAACAAAAACATTATTACCGGCGCCAAAGACGTTGGCGTCGCTGACCGCAAAAAGATAGCGGTAGAAAGGACAAAATTATGGCATTTTTTCAGAGTTCAATCACAGTACTTCAGGCACTTGTAATCGCACTTGGCGCAGGCCTTGGCATTTGGGGAGGCGTTAACCTCATGGAAGGTTACGGCGGTGATAACCCCGGCGCTAAGTCCCAGGGTATGAAGCAGCTCATGGCTGGCGGCGGAATCGCCCTCATCGGTACTACACTTGTGCCTCTTCTTGCAGGTCTCTTTTGATCCGCAGGAAGGTTGAACCTAAGGCTGGGGAGAGCAATCTCCCCGGCTTTTTCCAAATTAATCGAAAATAATGGAGGGCATGAATGGAAGCCGTATTAGAACAAATTGAAGAATGGTTTAGAAACATGCTCATCGAAGGAATAATGGAACACCTGACCAATACCTTTGACTCCATGAATAGTGAAGTCGGAGAGATAGCAAACGTGGTGGGGCAGACACCGGCAAGTTACCTGCCTTCGGTTTATAACCTCATCAGGAATCTGTCGGACAACCTGATTATGCCGGTAGCAGGAATTATCCTTACTTTTATCGCCTGCTACGAGCTTATTCAGCTTGTTATCGCCCACAACAATCTTGCTAACTTCGAGACTTTTATATTCTTTAAGTGGATATTCAAAACCTTTGTAGCAGTAACACTTATCTCCAACACCTTTACCATAACCCTGGCAGTGTTTGATGTTGCCAAGTGGATCATAGACAGAAGCGGCGGAATCATCATGGCCAGTACCGCAATTGATGCATCAGCTCTGGCGGGAATGCAGGCAACTCTTGAGTCCTACGACACCGGAGTGCTGTTCAGTATCTTTTTACAGAGCTTCATCGTGCAGTTCCTGGTGAAGATAGCTGCAATCTTCATCTTCCTCGTAGTGAATGGAAGAATGATTGAGATATATCTCACAATTTCCCTGGCTCCGATTCCTTTTGCAACCTTTGGAAGCCGCGAACAGTCACAAATCGGACAGAACTATTTCAGGTCCCTCTGGGCACTTGGACTTCAGGGCTTCCTTATCATGGTCTGCGTGGGAATCTACGCTGTAATGATTCAGTCGGTAGCTTTTTCTGCTGACATCATGGGTTCGCTGTGGAAGGTACTGGGCTTTACGATACTGCTTGGTTTTACGCTCCTGAAGACCGGATCAATCGCCAAATCGATTGTCCATGCAACTTAAGGAAAAGGAGGAATATGGCAAATTATATAAGCGCACCCAGGGATTTTTCCAAAGTAAAATCCAAGGTGTTTTTCAATCTGACAAAGAGGCAGCTTATTTGCTTTTCACTTGGAGCAATGATCGGTGTTCCGGCTTTCTTTCTCATAAAGAGGCTGGGAAACATAACAGTGGCAATGCTTGGAATGATGCTTTCCATGATGCCACTGTTTTTTCTTGCCATGTATGAAAAGAATGGGCAGCCATTGGAGGTGTATTTGGAGCATTTCTACGAAGCAACCTTTGAAAGACCCAAGAAACGCCTCTACAAAAATACAAACTATTATGCACTGCTTGAGGAAATAGCAGAGCAGGAAAGGAATAAAGAGACAGATGAAGGCAATAAAACTGTTTCACAGGGAAAAGAAAAAGAAAAACGTCCCGGAAAGCGCTCAGGAGAGCATACCCTTTGACCGCATGTTTCCTGATGGGATATGCCGAGTGGGAAAGGACTTCTACACCAAGACAATCCAGTTTCAGGACATAAACTATCAGCTGGCTCAGGCAGAGGACCAGACAGAGATCTTTGAGGAGTGGTGCAGCTTCCTTAACTTCTTCGATAGTTCTGTGCACTTCCAGATTTCTTTCTTAAACATGTCCACAGATGCTGAGAAGTTTGAGAAAAAGATCGCGATTAAGCACAGACCTGACGGCTACAACAAGGTCCGTGATGAGTATAGCTACATGCTGTTCCATCAGATGCAGGCCGGCAATAACGGTCTTACCAAGACCAAGTATCTTACTTTTGGTATTCATGCTGAGAATATGAAGACTGCGAAGCCAAGGCTCATCCACATCGAGACGGACCTTCTCAATAACTTCAAGCGTATTGGAGTCCAGGCAAGGACCCTTAATGGAAAAGAGAGGCTGGAGATCATGCACGCTCAGTTCCATATCGGGGATGATGCCAAGTTCTTCTTTGACTGGAAGGACACAGTGAGGGCAGGCGCCTCGGTAAAAGATGCTATTGCACCAAGCAGCTTTAATTTCAAAAACGGAAGACTCTTCCAGATGGGGGATGCCTACGGCTGCATGAGCTTTTTGCAGATCACAGCTTCAGATATCAGCGACAGAATGCTGGCAGATTTCCTTTCCATGGAATCAAGCCAGATTGTCACAATGCATCTGCAGTCTGTTAATCAGAATGAGGCTATTAAGACCATCAAGCACACAATCACTGAACTGGATCGTTCCAAGATTGAGGAGCAGAAAAAGGCTGTTCGTGCCGGTTACGACATGGATATAATTCCTTCAGATCTTGCCACCTACGGCAAAGATGCCAAGGCACTTCTGAAGGAACTGCAGTCACAGAATGAGAGAATGTTCCTTATGACGTTCCTTATCCTTAATACCGGAAAGACCCAGCAGGACCTTGAGAACAATTTCTTCCAGGCAAACAGTATTGCCCAGAAGCATAACTGTAACCTGGTGAGACTTGATTATCAGCAGGAGCAGGGACTTATGAGCTGCCTTCCTCTGGCAACAAACCTTGTGGATATCAGACGAGGCATGACAACCTCAAGCACTGCGATTTTTGTGCCTTTTACCACACAGGAGCTGTTTCAGACGGGAAAAGAGTCACTGTACTACGGACTCAATGCTCTGTCCAATAACCTTATCATGGTGGACCGCAAGCTCCTTAAGAATCCTAACGGCCTTATCCTTGGAACTCCCGGTTCCGGTAAGTCTTTTGCCGCAAAAAGAGAAATTGCAAATGCATTCCTGGTTACTGACGATGACATCATCATCTCAGATCCTGAAGCCGAGTACAGGCCACTGGTTGAGCACTTTGGAGGCCAGGTTATCAAGATAAGTCCTACATCTGACCAGTACATCAACCCCATGGACATCAACATGAACTACAGCGAAGATGATAATCCAATCATGCTAAAGGCTGATTTCATATTGTCTTTGTGCGAGCTGATTGTTGGCGGTAAGGATGGTCTTCTTCCTGTTGAAAAGACTGTAATAGACAGATGTATCCATCAGATCTATCAGAGATACTTCGAGGATCCAAGACCTGAGAACATGCCTCTTTTGGAAGACCTGTATAAAGAGCTTCTGAAGCAGGATGAGCCTGAAGCCAAGCATGTAGCAACCGCCCTGGAGATTTATGTAAAGGGTTCACTTAATCTCTTTAACCATAGGACCAATGTTAATATCACCAACAGAATTGTGTGCTATGACATCAAGGAACTTGGTAAGCAGCTCAAGAAGATCGGAATGCTCATAATTCAGGATCAGGTCTGGGGAAGAGTCTCGTCCAACAGAGAGGCCGGAAAGTCCACCAGATACTACTTAGATGAAATGCATCTGCTCCTCAAAGAAGAGCAGACAGCCGCTTATACAGTAGAGATCTGGAAGCGTTTCAGAAAGTGGGGTGGCATTCCCAGTGGCATAACTCAGAACGTCAAGGACCTCCTGGCTTCCAAGGAGGTTGAAAATATCTTTGAAAACTCTGACTTCGTTATCATGCTGAATCAGGCGGTTGGAGACAGGGCAATCCTTGCAAAGCAGCTTAATATAAGTCCTCATCAGCTCTCGTATGTGACTCATTCGGGAGAAGGTGAAGGACTTTTATTTTACGGAAGTGTCATTCTTCCCTTTGTAGACAGATTCCCTAAGGATCTTGAACTGTATCACATTATGACAACGAAGCCTCAGGAGGTTCAGGAAGCAAAGGAGCAGGCTAATGAATGAGAAAAGTGGAAACAACGCTTCAAAGCTCAAGACCAGTACTACGGCTGCGAAGGCTGCAAGAGATAAGTTTCGTACCGGGAAAAAAGATAACGAGATGACCCTGGAGGAAAGAAAGGCCCTGGCGAAGATGAGGTCCCAGGGAAGAACCTGGGCCTATAAGGAAATTGCGGCAAGGGAAATGGCGAGAAAGGCTGCAACTGCCACAAGAGCCGTTTCCTCCGGTGTTTCAGAAGGATCAGACGATAAGAATAAAGACCAGAACGTTGGGGCAGAGAGTGCGCGTGCAGGACTTTCTGCAGCCAGCGCCATGGCTGAGGCTGTTAAGCATGACCTCTACAGCAATAAGCGCTATGAGAATAAACATAAGCGTGATGTCAGGGAAGAAAATGCTGCTAAGAAGTCAGGATCCAATCCTCAGTCTAAGGCCAGACAACACAGTCAGATGAAGAAGGAAATAAAGGAAAAAGCATTTCAGAAAAGCTCCAAAGAAGCAGCAAATCAGGTTGGAAATGTTGGCAGAAAGTTTGTTGATCAGGCTGAGGACCTGGTTGGTAAGCTCGGAGAATTCCTGAAAGAGCATGCTGAAGCTATTGGAGTAATTGCTGTTGTGCTGGCTCTTATCATTCTTATTTCCGGAATCTTTTCATCCTGCGGCTGTGTGTTTAATGGCGCTTCCCATGTGGGAATCACAACAAGCTATACAGCTGTGGATGATGAGATCCTGGCTGTTGAAGCCAATTATAGAGAATTGGAGGATGAACTGAAGGACACCATCGATAATATCGAAGTAGATCATCCGGGGTTTGATGAATATCAGTACACTCTGGATAACATCGGTCACAATCCTTATCAGCTGGCTGCAGTTCTTACTGTTCTCTATGAGCAGTATACGGAAAGCATGGTACAGGCCAAAATAGAGGAAATCTTTGAAAAGCAGTACACCTTGGCCCTGAGACCTGTGACAGAAATTAGAGAAAGAGAAGTCACAGATTATCGCTGGGTAGAGGATGACAGCTATGAAGATGGCGGCTACTACGAGGAGTACACCTACATAGAACAGTACGAGTGGAAGATATTGAAGGTCAGCCTTGTTAATCACACCCTCGACACTGTCATAAGGAGCCTTGGCCTTACAGCTGATCAGCTGGCAAGATATGAGGTTCTTCTTGAGACCTATGGCAATAAAAAATATCTTTTCGATGATGACATTTATTCCATTGTGGATCCGGGAAGATATGGGGATTACGAGATTCCACCGGAGGCTCTTACGGATGTGAGATTTGCAAACATGATCCGAGAGGCGGAGAGGTATCTTGGATATCCTTACGTCTGGGGAGGAAGCAAGCCTTCAACATCCTTTGACTGTTCAGGCTTTGTGTGCTGGGTGATCAATCACTGTGGTAATGGCTGGAATGTTGGCAGAACTACAGCTAACGGACTTTTGAATCGCTGTACCAGGATTCCTGCTTCAGAGGCCCGTCCCGGCGATCTTATCTTTTTCAAAGGAACCTATGATGTGAAGGGAGCAAGCCACGTGGGAATCTACGTGGGAGATGGAATGATGCTTCACTGCGGATCACCAATCCAGTACACATCAGTAAACACCAATTATTGGAGAAAACATTTTTATACCTATGCAAGAATCAATGGGTAGAAGGGAGAGTTATGTACGAGCGAATTGACAGACTCCGTGATGAACTGGAACGCGCCAAGAAGCGCAAAGCCGAAGCTGACCAAAGGGTAAAAAACTGTGAAGAGAAGCTGAAGGCTGCTGAGAACAATCAGATCATTGCGGAAGTAAATGCACTTAAACTTAAGCCTGAAGAGCTGGCAAGACTACTTCAGTTAGCTACGGCTCAAAAGAGTGCAGATGGATTTGATGAGGTGGCGGATGCCTTTACCAAGTCAGATCCGGGAAAAGAGAAATCGGAATACATCTACGAAGATGAAGAAAGTGAGGAAACAGAAGATGAGGAAAATTAAATTAGGGAGATTTTGCGTAAGAGCTGTGGCAGTTGCTTCAGCTCTTTTTCTTGGAATGACACCGGTAACGGCCTTTGCCTACGTCAATCCTGAAGAAACGGTAGAAGAGGAGGAAATCGTTCCTGAAGAACCGGAAGAGAAGCCTATAGAGGAATATGGTCCCCTTACTCCCGATGGCAACATGGAGCTGGTTGATGACTACGGAACTCTTGAGTGCGGCGGCAAACAGTTCATCACTGTTGTTACCAAGAGCGGCAATTACTTCTACATCATCATCGACAGAGACGACGATGGAAATGAGAACGTTCACTTCCTGAATATGGTTGATGAGCGTGATCTTCTCTCTCTTATGGATGAGGATGAAGTAAAAGAGTACAAGGGCATCAAAGAAGAAAAAGAGCCCGAGCCGGAACCTGTAACGCAGCCAGAACCCGAGCCTGAGCCGGCACCTGCGCCTCCAAAGAAGGACTACACACCTTTACTTATAGCACTTCCATTTGCAGCAATTGCAATGATCGCAGGTTTCTTTGCTTTCAAGAAAAAGAAGAAGCAGCCAAAGGAGGAGCCGGATCCCGATGCTGATTATGTGGATGAAGAGGATGATTATCTGAATCAGATTTCTGATGAGGATGATGATGACGAGGACGATAGGAGCGATGAGTAATCGAAGTTTTGTAATCAAGTGCAGAGTTTCTGAAGACGAGCTTAAGTCTGTTAACAGCAGAATGGAGCAGGTAGGCATTAGAAACAGAAGTGCTTACCTGCGTAAGCTTGTCCTTAGAGGATATGTCATAGAAGTTGATATGTCCGACTTTAAGGAAATTCTGCGACTTACAAAAATCTGCAGCAACAACCTGAATCAGTATGCACGCAGAGCTAATGAGACCGGAAGTATCTATAAGAGCGACATCGAGGATATCAAAAGATCCCACAGAGAGATAATGAGGCTTTTGGGAGAACTTCTGGATAAGTTTAATTCCATGGAGTAGCAGAAGGGAGGTGTCACATGGCAGCCACTAAGCTTATTGCCATGCATAAGAACCAGGGCAAGTCCATCGGACAATGCCTTTCTGCAAGAATCGATTATGCCAAGGATGAGGATAAGACCGATGATGGCAGATATGTAACTTCGTATGCCTGCAATGATGAGATTCCTGCCAAGGAGTTCGAAACAGCAAGACAGGAATATATCAAGAACACCGGACGAGAGTATGAGGGCGATATCATTGCTTATCAGATTCGCCAGTCCTTCAAGCCCGGAGAAGTAACTCCTGAGGAGGCGAATGCAATTGGCTATGAAACTGCCATGAGGTTTACCAAGGGCGAGCACGCTTTCGTTTGCTGCACGCATATTGATAAAGAGCACATTCATAACCACATCATTTATAACTCGGTGAATCTTCACTGCGACAGGAAATTCAGAGATTCCTGGTACTGTGGCCTGGGGCTTAGAACTCTTAGTGACATCATTTGCCTGGAGCATGGTTTGTCAGTTATAGAGCCATACAAGAATCCCGGCAAGAGACCTAAGTATGAAAAGAGCTGCAGGCAGGATATCAGAGAATCCATCGATAAGGCTGTGGCTGAAAATCCCAAAACCTTCGAAGATCTGTTGAGCTCTTTGGTGAAGGAAGGATATGAACTTAAGCGAGGTAAACACCTTGCAATACGAGGACTTGGCAGAAAGAATTTTGTCCGTTTCAAATCTCTTGGTCAGAATTATTCTACAGATTATCTGACGAAAATTATCGAAGGAGAAGGGCAGAATAAGACAGAAAAGCCAGAGAGACATTTCGACCTTCTCATCGATATCCAGGAAAAGCTCCGCCAGGGAAAAGGCAAAGGCTACGCTCGCTGGGGACAGCGTTTTAACAGCAAGGCCATGATGAACACACTTCTTTTTCTGAATGAAAAGGGAATCAGGAGCTATGAAGATCTGAAGGAAAAGGCTGATTCTTCATCCAAGAATTTCCGTGCTCTTACAGAAGAAATCAAGGGCATTGAAGGCAGAATTGCTGAAATCAACGATATCAGGAAACACATCATCAACTATTCCAAGACCAAGGATGTTTATGAGCAATATCGCAAATCCAAGTTCAGCCCAAAGTTCTATGAAGCTCACAGAGAGGAGCTTGCACTTCGCAAAGCTGCTCAGAAAAAGTTTGATCAGCTTGATGGTAAGATCCCAAAACTGAAGGACCTCAACAGGGAGTACAGCGAGCTTATGGACAGGAAAAAGAAATGCTACAGAGACTACAAGCTGGCAAATGAAAGCAATAAAAAACTCCAGGAAGCCAAGTATAACGTGGAGACCATGCTGCAGCTTGATACCAATGGTAGAGACCATCAAAAAGAGAGACCACGAAGTAATCCCACCAGGTAAAAAGTCCGAGTCTGCGAGGGCTAAGCTCCGATGATTTTCATCGGTCTAAAGGGTTTGGGAATAACTTCCCAACAAGCGGCAAGAGCATTTGTGGCCCAAATGCACTGCTTGCCACTTTCTTTTAAGCCCTCGCAGGGATTCTTCAGAAGCGGCTTTCCGCGGATATTTCAAATGATACAAAACCTGAAACACATAAACCATAAGGAGGAATATTTCACATGAACAAAGTATTATTATCAGGACGATTAACTAAGGATGCGGAGATCAGAAATGCTGACTCCGACAAGAAAGTAGCAAGATGTACTCTTGCAGTAAACAGAGATTTCAAAAAAGAAGGAGATGGGCCAAATGCTGACTTCATTGGCCTCGTAGCTTTCAAAAACCAGGCCAACTTCCTGGAGAAGTACGGCAAGAAAGGAACAAAGTTCATCGTCACCGGCCGTATCCAAACCGGCAGCTATGACAAGGACGGTACCAAGATCTACACCACAGATGTGATCGTAGAGAACCTGGAATTTGCCGAGAGCAAGAGTTCAGGAGATCAGTCTGGTGATGCTAATGATGGCTTCAACGATCTGCCGGATTTGGATGTGATTCCGTTTAACTAAATAGTGAGTTTTATGAAAAGGGTAGCTTTGCAATTGTGAGGCTACCCTCTTTTTTATTGCAATAAAATACTTGAAAGCCGCATGGATGTTGACTTGGCAAACTGTCCTTTTTATAGGATATGTCAAGTGAGACAATTCTATCATCAGGAGAGGTGAAACAAAGTGATTTGTGGGTGGAACTGCAAATTGATTCATAGAAAGGCGGTACAAAATATGTTTTTTGGAAAAAGAGAAAAGGATAAAGACGTAAGAATTTCAGAATCTCAATATAAGAGTCTTGTAAGTGGAATGTCAAAGAAAGAGCGCAAGGATTTTGAGCGGAAACAGAAAGAGTTTAGGCGTGACAGAGAAGATGATCGCCTGGAGGCATGGCTCGATTTTGAAGTTGATATGGATGATATGGGCTGGTAAGGAGGCACGTTATGGATAACAAACATTACATATTCTTTTACAATAGATGCTGCAAACCAATAGATAAATTTGATGTGGCTATTGCAAAGATTGCTCTCTTTGCAGTGAAGTTCACATTGTTCTTGATCATTGCTTTTGCTGTACTACTGATGATTATCTTTTGAGACATGAGGGGGAAGAGCTGATGAAGAGATTGCTGTATTGGGTAAGAAAATGTCTTATGGGTTATAACAAATTCTGCAGGCATTTTTGCGTGACGTGTGAGTACTTTGAGATTTGTCATAAGGATGGAGAGCCAGAATAAGAGCTTGTGTTCTGGTTTTAAAAATAGAGCTGACGTTGAAGGACGTCAGCTCTTGCACTGTTGGAGCATATTATGCCAATGGATCAAAGTCACCAGAAGTTAATGATTTTAGTTTATTACTCCAGTCTTTTGCGAGCATTGTGATAGGGGTTTCTCCTCCAAATGGGTTCCCGCCAAGACTCTTGTAGTATGCGCTGTTTTTATCGAAGACGTCTGATGGGGCTATTCCATTATCGGAGAATAATGTGTTGATTTTATTCTTGATGTATGTTTCATCGAATGTTGCTCTTTCGTTTTTGGCTTGTTCAAAGAATGTGGGCAGCATTAATATCATGAAACGTAAGCCGGATATTTTTGAGAAGGGGCCGTATTGAGCATCTCTATCTGAAATTTTTGTGCCAACTGCTTGTTCCCATCCATGTAGATAATTCGAAATCAACTGAAGCATTTTTTCCTCATCTAGGTTATTTCCTCCGATATTTTTGATATCGGACTTATCAAGAATGGTTATAACTTGTTGAGCCTTTAGTCCACCTGTCACCTTTTCTGCCCCCATAATAATTCGACCTTTTAATGGAGAAACAGTCTCATTGTTTAGCAAAGATACGATACCGTGATAGGATTGTTCTTTACCACTTAACATATTAAGTTTCTCTCTGAACCACATGAGGAGATTTGAAGCTACCTTTTCTTGTTTTTCATTAGTGTTTTTGAAGATGATGCGCTTCTCTCTTAGTGTTGGCTTAATATACATTTCAAAGGTGATTTCAAAAGTAACGTCGTCTCCTATTTTGATGTAATCTGGCAGGAATGAGAAAAGTCTATGCTGACCATCCATTATATCAAAAGAATTCTTGAATTCATTGAATTCTTCTTCTGTTTCAGGAAAATCAATATAGAATAGTTCAGGAATTTTTGTGTTCTTGTCCTTTTTTACATTCAATAAATCATTTTTAGTACCAATAACTACTGAGGTTGACAATGTGCCGTCACTTTGTACGAATTGTGAAATTTCTTCAAGCCTTTTTGGATTTATAGGACGCTGTGCCTCTTGAACGGCAGATAATTCTACTGTGGTGGCAAGACGGACAAAATCTTTTGCAGGGGCTTTTCCAACGTATCGTTTCATGTTGTGCTGAGTGACTTCAAATACATAAATTTTCCTCATAAGAACCTCCTTAAACAAGTTTTAACAAGTATTTTATTTGGTAATCAATGCTGGCGTTTTTTGCTTCATTGCATTTTGAACAAAGCATTTGCAGATTGTGATTCTCATTAAGTTCGTCACCAACATACTTAAAGGGAACAATGTGATCTGCATGAGCATGGATATTTATGGTGGCATTACAAATATTGCATTTATACGTCTGACTTTTTAGAAGTTGTACCTTTGTCTGATCAGAGATGGCTTTTCTATACGTTGATTTGTTGATGAATGCAGTTACAAGAGAAAGCATCCAATCGGTTTGGGAATCAGTTAGGTCTACGTTTATTTCGTTTTTGAATAATCCTTTTATACATGAGGATTTGTTGCTTGCTCTGCTAATAATATTGCGAATGCGTTGTTTTGCGGATGGAGAGCAGTTTTTATCACAGAAGGATTTAAAATATCCTAAAGTTTGAGCTTCTTCGACTGCAGATAATAATTCATCCATAGTATTCCTCCTATGATGAAAAGATATCATAATTAGATCTAAAATTCAAGATGTAATAAATAGATCTAAACATTAAGGCGATGTGTGGATGTTGCAAGAGAAGTCAAAATGATGGGAAAATGGGATAAGAACTGTGTAAATATCTAAATATAATCGCTAAATATCTAAATATAATAATGTTTGTTGACCATAGTTAGAAGGGGGATTATCATTCAAATTGTCAAATTGATGTGCGCACATCATTAAACGATGAGTCGATTAAAAAAGGAGCTGACAAAAATGAAGTGTTACAAATGTAAGCACTGTCGTTACCGTGGTACAAGATACTATTGCAGCAAAGATAGAGAGTGGATTAGTAGCGAAAATTACTACACCATGAAAACTATTGCATGCAGTGAAAACCTTAAGAAAGACGAGATGGTTGGTGAGTACGTTCTTTTTAAACTAAGTTAAGACAATGATGAGATGCACAGAGATTTGGAGGATATTTAAAGATGGAATTGCATATTAGTTCAAATGATTTTGATTTTATCACAGACATTTTTGAAGAAGCATATGAGCGAATGGAAGACGTTAAGGGCTATTGTTCTTTAAATGGAACTACTAAAGAGGGTGAGCATTATTTTGGAGTAAATGTTGAAGGGAAAGATTTTTCTAAGGAAATGAGGACACCGGTTTCTTTTGGACAGATGCTAGACATGATGAAATATGTTGGCCCAAATACAATTTATTTTAAAAGAGATGATTGGGAAGGAAATCATGAAGCAGTATTTCTGGATAATCTCTGTGGAGTTCATATTATTAGCAAGTGCTTTTTGAGTGATGTATGTCAGGGAGATGGTTGGGTAAATGTACATACAAAGCTTTATACTGAAAGCATCCCCTATATACCAAACTATGAAGACATGTTTGAACATGGTTGGTATGTTTATAAAATCAAGAATCATGTTGTTACGCAGGATGATATGTACAAAGAAGGCGATGACTTTGACGACTTAGAGGATTTTGAAGAGCTTGATAATGAAGATGATGAAATGGTAGATTTTGGCGGCTATTCATTTTGATCCATTACTATAGAGAGTTGGGAACCAAGGAGAGACAAATGTATCAAATTTATGATGTATTAACTGAAGAACACATATTAAGAAAAGACTATGACAACATGGTCAGAGTTGAAAAAATCGCAAAGGTAAAGTCAATTGATAGAGATAAAAAAGAAATCTATGGATTAACTTCGCAAGCATATGGTTTTTCTAAGAAAGAGAACATTGAGAAATTAGAGTTTATTACAGCCGATTGGAAAAACTACTTGTTTGCAGATGAAAATTCTATGGATGGCAGCTTGTTTGCGATTAGGTTTGCTATCAGAGGTGCTGCAGGACCTTTAACAATTAGTGTTGCAACTAAAATGTTTGCAAGTGTTCTCAAAATGACAGAAGAGGCAGTTTGGTTTCAAACTGGAATACATGGATCACTAAACTCTCTTTCTAAGAATATCAAGAGATTTCAGAAAGAAGGCGTGGATGTTTTTGATATTGTTATTCTGACATATGACGCTAATAGGAAGGTTCTTAAGGCATTTCCTTCAACACTTGGTGAACTACTTATAAAGATAGGAATAATAAGAAATGGTGGTGGAAGAGGACTAAAGACGGTTGATCCAGTATTTAATCTTGATGGCAAAGCTTTGCATGAGAGAAATGAAAAAGTTCATGGAGTACCCAAAAAAGAAGACGATACTAGCGAGCCTGTGTCAATAGAACACTCGGTGCTTAGTGGGATGAATGATGACTGGATCAAAATATGTGATAGCTACCCTGAAGAAGGTGAAAAGATTTTCAAATACGCACAATTGTTGATTGATGAGATTAATAAATGTAAGGAGCAGTTTGACAAGACAGCCAAGAAAAGTATCAACGATGAAAAGTACGATGACGCTCATGGCTATATAGATCAGTCACAATTTCTTCAGGAATGCTTAGATACGATAACTGACTTGTTTGAAGCTTGAGAATTAACTGGTGATTAAGAGCATACTATAATAATTATAATTCGAAATAATAATAAACTAACAATGATACTATGAATACATAAACGAAAGACACGTAGATTATTGATAAAGGAGCAAGCTATGTCACTTGACTGGAACAGAAATGGGAAACTTGATCCCGCTGATTTTTTTATAACAGAAATGTTGGATAAAGAATTAGAAGATGCAAAGAGACAAAGACAAGCTGAGAAGAGTACTGATACATATTTCAATAATCATGAAAATGAAGGAGATACTAAAAGATGACTAAGTGGAGTTTCCCGTCTAGAGCAAATGGTGATACAGAAGGTTTTAATAATTCTGCATTAGAGTGGTTTAAAGGAAATCCATTGTGTGCTTTGGCAAGAGAAGTATGTCAGAATTCTCTTGATGCGCAGAATGACGATAACGATCCAGTTGAAATAGTGTTTAAAAAACATCTTGTAGATGCAGAAGATTTTCCGGGTATGGATGGGCTTAGAGACGTGCTCTACAAATGTAGAGAGTTTTGGCCTGAGAAGGGAAATGAAAAGGCGCATACATTTATCGATAAGGCTTTATCAGATTATAACAGCGGAAAGATAAGTGTATTAAGAATAAGCGATTACAATACGACGGGCCTTGAAGGGGCTTATGATGAGGATTCAATCTCATCATGGAGAGGCCTTGTAAAAGGAAGTGCTTTTTCTGCTAAAGGTGGTAATAATGCCGCAGCCGGAAGTTTTGGTATAGGAAAATCAGCTCCATTTATAAATTCAAAATACCAGACCGTGTTCTATAGAACACAAAATCTACAAGGTGAGAAGGCAGTACAAGGCGTAGCTCATCTAATGGCTTTTAAGGATGAGTCATACGGAGATATGGACCCTGTGAGAAGGTCCGTGGGATACTTTGGTAATGCTGAAGGAAATATGCCTGTTCAAAAGATTGATGAGCTAGATCAAATCGATGTAAGGACAGAGACAGGTACCGATCTTTTTATTCCGGGATTTATTTCAACAATAGATGGAGATAATGATTGGAAAGAGTTGATGATCGGTGAAATCCTTGAGAATTTCCTGATGGCTATAGAGTACAACAATCTTAGCGTATCGATTGACGGGATAAAGATAGACAGAGATGCGTTAAAGTATATTGTAGGACGTTATTCGAAGTATGCTAAAAATGCAAACTCGTTCAACAGAATTCTGCAGAGTGACGATGACAATGTTGTTGAAGAGGTGCTTGATTTTCACGGCCTTGGGCAGGCAAGATTGAGACTTATGTACGCGAATGATCTCAATAAGAAGATACTTATAGTTCGTAAGTCTGGAATGAAGATTGCAGAAATAAAGAATTTGCCAAAAGGCATATCTTATACCGGTATCCTAGAGCTTCAAGGCGAGAAGCTGAATGAGTATTTTAGAAATATGGAAAATCCTACTCATGATAAATGGGAGCCTAAGAGACATCCTCATCCGGACGGGGCTAAGCGATATAAGAATGAACTTGAAGAGTGGGTAAGAGATACTATCAGAAAAAAGATTGAGGAGCAGGCAGGGGCTGAGTCTTTGATTGATACTGGTAATATGTTCAACTATTCAGGTGATTATGATGCTGGAGTGTCCAATCCTGATACGCCGCAGGAAAATGTTTTAGATACAACCAAATCTGTTGAAGTTGTCATGGGAAAGCCAAGAAGACGAAACACGAGCTCTAGTGCGGGTGACGATGACAATGGCGGATCAGGTAATAAAGCTGTCAAGGGAATGGTGGATAATGCTGGTAATCTGATGGGACATAGAAATGGCAAAGGAAAAAGGCCTTTAAATGCAACAGGTCGCAGAGGATTAGTAAGTGGCGAAGGAGAAGATTCCATGTATGCTGGCATGAGCAAAATTGCAGTGCATGCGAGAATTATAAGTGCTGGCAATGGCGAGAATAGGCTGATATTTACTCCTTCTGATGGAATGAAAAATGGAGAGATAAGTATTGTTGCAACAGGAGAGAATGGAAAGACAATGCCGCTAAACATTGACAGCATAGTTGATTCTTCTCACGAAACATGCATGAAGAATGGAAAGATTATCGTAAAGGACGTAAATCCAGACGATAAGGTAGTTATATCTTTTAGAGTACATGGAAAACAAACATATGCGATGGGAGTTAATGTAAATGGAAATTAAAAATCGACTTTTTCCATATCCTGTTTTATCAGTTGATAGTGATGATTATAGTGATAGCGAGTTTAGTGTTAATGCAGAGATTCTCGAACAGAACACAAACAACATTGTATTGAAATTCAATATTAGTCTTGATAATAAAGGCTTAAAGAGACTTGTGGACAAGGGATTAGCGGAGTATGTGATTCATATAGAGTGCTCTACAACGGCATTTAGGACAACAATTCGAACTTTTTCTCAGGAAGAAATTTACAGAATCTCCAATAGTAAAGTCAATGGCGACGTAAGTTTGCTCGGGATGGTTGTTTCAAAAGAGGAGATACCCCATTTCAATAACGTCCTTCTAAATTCTGATTATGAGGATGCAGACATAACTATGCCTGAAGCGGCAATCATGGCATATTGTAATATGCCTAAGCTACGAGTAATGAAGAACTACGAGGAGCTGGCTAACGAGGAATCACTGTTCAGTATCGTAAAGAGAACTGCTATTGATGAGTACGAGGAAACGCCAATTTCATTCTCTTTTGATCCTGACAGAATCAGGATTAGTGTTGGCGAAGGTGTATATAAAAGTTACGTGCAATTCAAAAATAACGTGCAGATGCAGCCTATGATACATTCATTACTTCTTTTGCCAGCATTAGTAGAGATGGTGGACCTGCTTAGAACTCAGGGATATGAGGATTATGAAAGTTCAAGATGGTTCATGGCGTTTGAGAAGATGTACGACGCTAATGGCAAAGACTTTGTAAATGATGTTATTTATGGTGATCAGACAATAATGGATATTGCCCAGGAAATGTTGAGACTTCCAATAGGCAAAGCATTTGCGAATATCCCAGAACTGTTAGGAGAATCTGAAGAATGAAACTATATTTTATGAAACAGGATGCGTTAGATTTTTTCAAAGCTAATATGGATAGATTATATGTGTATTATTACCAGGAAAAGACTAATGACTGGATGACGAGAGAATATGGAGATGATCCTTTTTCCTTTTTCATGGAAATTCCAGATTTTGAGCTGGCAAGTGTAAAAGATATGAGCATTGGTGAAGCTGATTTTAACAATTGTAAGATTTTATATGACAATCTTAGAAATGTTAGCGAATCACAGGCTTCTGATGAGAGACTGTGGGCGGGGCTCTGCAATAGTACATTTTATGGCTATGTACGTTCTAGATATGATTATGATAACTTGGAGCTAAAGAAAAAGGATTCTGACGCTAGTGCAATCATTAGTAGATTTTATTTTAAAGGTGCTTCAAGAAGTGGCTTTTATAGGAATGCGTTGGCTAAGTGCTGGTGGGTTGGTCGTGCTACCTATGACAAGGAAAACATGAAGAATCATTATGAGAGATTAGATGTCATTGGACCAAATGACTTAACAACCAAGATTAGTGATATTTTTTACAGCAATACTTTTGCTTCAAGCCCTATTATCATTGCAGGCATATGTGATATGCTGGGATATTTTAAAGAAAAAGGGCAGACTCTTGATGAAAAGCTTCATGTCAGAGCTTCTATGAAGTATCTTAATGCTGTTGGGGGAGCAACTTTGCTGGATGTTCTTTCAAGGGAAGATATAGCGAAGATTCTAATTGATTATATTGAATCACTTCTTAGAGGAGATGATACAGATATAGTTGATGTTGAGGATGACTCCTCGGCTGATGTACTGGAAGAAGAATGAGCGCAGGTAATTATGGCGGGATGTGATGAGCCTCCCGCTATTTTTATATAAAAAGCGAGCTTAATTAGTCACACGAACGTGTGAATTATGCAATATTCGAGTGAGCTATATGATATACTTATATTATGCGAAATTAGTGGAAAAAGAGGTGAACTAATGGCTGTATCATATAAGAAATTATTTAAGCTGATGATTGATCGAGATATAAAGAAAAAGGATCTTAAGGATATGACGGGGCTAAGTTATGGCACCATCGCTAAATTGGAAAAGGGCAGCAATGTTGAGATTGGTGTCTTGGATAAGATTTGTGTGAAACTAGGGTGCCAGCTTTCTGATGTGGCAGAAATAATATTCGATGAGGATGATTGTTGATACATATTCTGTAAGCACGGGGTTAGTTATAACGTGTATTCATAATGCAAGGAGAGTACGGAATGGAACACACAGATTTATACATTGTGGATAATTCTAATGAAGAACAGACAGTAAAGAAATATTTAAAAGAATGGTGCCCTATATCAAAGCAGATGGATATTGCAACAGGATATTTGGAAATTGGAGGTCTGCTTTCACTTGATGAGGATTGGCAAAAACTCGACAAGATTAGAGTTATTCTTGGAAATCAAGTTACAAAGAGGACTAAAGATGTAATTGATCAGGCTGTTAAGGTTCTATTGGAAAAGCTTAATGAAAGCATCAATACAGAGCATGAAAAGAATGAATTCTTGCTTGGAGTTCCTGCTGTTCTTGATGCACTGAAAAGCAGAAAGATTGAATGCAGGGTTTATGACAAAAACAAATTTCATGCCAAGGCTTACATAACATATTTTAAGGATGATTATAAGGCGCAATTTCCTACAGCTATGAATGTTCCGGATGGATATGCACTTGTGGGATCAAGTAACTTTACTGCACCAGGACTCAACCAAAATATAGAATTAAATGTTCAAATCCGTGACGATGTACACCAGCTACAGAATTGGTTTGAAAAGCATTGGGATGAAGGCGAAGACATAACAGAAGCAATTCTTGAAGTGATAGAAAATCACTGTAAGGAATATAGTCCTTATGATGTGTACCTTCGTTCGATGTATGAGTTTTTTAAGAACAGAGAGGAAACTGTATCAGAGTGGGAGAATAACGATTCGGTTATATACAAGGGCTTATCTCAGTACCAGCGAGATGGCTATAATAGCTTGATACAGATTGCAAATCATTATTCGGGAGCTTTTCTTTGTGATGGCGTAGGACTTGGAAAAACATTTGTGGGTCTAATGCTGATTGAGAGATTTGTTAAGAAGGAAAGAAAAAATGTCGTCTTAATGGTTCCTGCAGCTGCCAGAGTATCTGTGTGGGAAACAACGATTAAGAAATATATACCTGAGATTTTGGAAGGTTTTTATCCTTTTAAAATTATTAACCATACAGATCTTCTTTTAGAAAAAAATGAATATTTGATGGAGCAGATTTCACAGCAGGCAGAAATAGTTGTTATAGATGAAGCACACCACTTCAGGAATAGATCATCAAATCGTTATAGAAAACTATTTGAAATGATGGCAACTGGAAGACAAAAACAGATGTTTATGCTTACTGCTACGCCTATTAATAATAGCTTTCTTGATTTGCAGCATCTTATAGAACTGTTCACTCATAGACAGGATGATTTCTTCAGGGAAGCCCCACTTGGAATTCATAGTTTGTCTGGACATTTTAAGAAAATGGAAGCAAGGCTTTCTGCTATGACGGGAACAAATGTGTCTGATTCTATAGATATATCTGACGACATATTCCGTGGAGATGTACTGGTTAATGAATTGGTTGTTCAAAGAAGCCGTGCATATGTAAAGAAGAGTTTATCAAAAGAGGAGGGAGATAAGGTTCTCTTTTCAAATAGACAGGCTCCGAGTGTTGTGAATTACTCACTTAGAAAATCGTATGGAAGTTTGATAGATCACTTTGTTAATTCATTCTACAGAAAAGATAAAAAGACAGGAAAAAACCTTCCTATTCTCGCACTGGCAGTTTATTCTCCTTATGAGGAAACGTACTTCATTGGGGATAAAAGCAAGATTGATGACATGGCCTTTGGACGACAACAGCAGGTCGTTAATCTGATGCGCCAATTATTACTCAAGCGATTTGAAAGCTCTGTAGAAGCTTTTGCTGAGACATGTATACGTATATATGCTCGCCTTAGAAAGTTTGTCATTGATTACAAGGACTACGGAAATAAGAATCAGCTTGAGAGATTCTTGGCTAAACAGGAAGAGATATGTGAGTTTGTTGATACATTTATCGAAAACAATATGAATGATACTGTCGAAGAACTTGAGGATGATCTTCCAGAATATGTTTGGAATGTCGATGAGACGATAAATGTAGAGGATTTTGACATAAGGGCAATGCTGGATGATACGCTGCTTGACATGGATGTTCTTGCAGAATTTATCAAGGATATTAAAGAAATAAAACCTGAAAATGATGACAAGATACAAGAGTTGGTCAGAACATTAAGAGAGGAAGACCACCTAGCTGGAAAGAAAGTAATCATATTTACTGAATTTAGGGCCACAGCTCAGTATATTTATAAAGAGCTTGTAAGGTGTGGCTTCAAGAATATTGCAGAAGTTGACGGACAGAGTAAAGTTAATAGACATGAGTTGGTGCAAAGGTTCGCGCCTTATTACAATGACAAATCATCTTCAGAAGTAAAGGATGAGATTGATGTTCTTGTAGCAACAGACGTTTTAGCAGAAGGTTTGAACTTACAGGATGCATCTTGTCTTATAAATTACGAACTCCATTGGAACCCTGTTCGCCTTATGCAAAGAATCGGCCGTGTGGATAGACGTAGAAATGCGGAAGTTGAGGATAAACTGCTTAAAGATCATCCGGAATTAGCAAAAGATAGAGCAAATGCATACTACTGGAATTTCTTGCCACCTACAGAATTGGAACAACTTCTGTCATTATATCAAACGGTATCAAAGAAAACTTTACGTATTTCAAAGACATTTGGTATTGAAGGTAAAAAACTCTTAACACCAGAAGATGATTATGAGGCTTTAAAAGAGTTTAATTCCCAATATGAAGGGGCAACTTCAACTGACGAAGAAATGGCATTGGCGTATCAAGACCTATTGGCAGATAATCCTGATTATGAAACTTTGGTAAATGCGTTACCTAAGAAAATGTTCAGTGGAAAAGCAGTATCTACAAGAGCAGGATACTTTTTCTGCTATGAGCTACCTACAAAGAGGCTTGATGGTAGTTGGTCTGATGGGGATGGACTGTATCGCTGGTATATGCTTGATTCAGAGACAGGGGATATTTCTGAGCAAGTTTATGAAATATGGCATGCTATTAAGTGTTCTGTAGAAGAATTAAGAAAACTTAATATAACAGAAGATGATTTTGGAAGTGCGAAAAAAGCACTGGATTCATATATAAAGAAAACATATATGAGAGCTGTTCAGGCGCCACTTGGAGTTAGACCCAGACTTGTTACCTGGATGCAAATTAGCTGATGGAGGAATACGATGAGCGAAGATATAAGAAGCATCGGAACGATAAATAGACTTATTACTTATTTTTCAAAAGTCTTAGATTGGCAGATCGATGAGGATGACTTTGAAGATATAGAAGACATCTCATATGATTTTGAGGCGAAAGATCTCGGACTAAAAGAGGAGGCTTTTGCAAAAATAAAAACTCTACGTCAGTTGCAGCCATTAGTTGATGGACAGAAGTGGGGTATCTTTAGTATTGAGTTTGACAGTAAAAAGTTTGAGGTCACTGCGCTCAGGAAGGTATTGTCCGGGTTGATTCCAAAAAAAAGGAATTCTGCAGATCATGCAGTATGGAATCAGAAAGACTTACTCTTTTTATGCTTTTGGGGAGAAAATTCAAATAGAACTATAGGAATAGCTCATTTTGAAGATAAGGAAAAGGGGCTTCCTCAGATAAAAATGATATATTGCGCTCCTGCTATTGAGGATACTATGCAAATCAGGCAATTTGAGGCCCGGTTAAAAAATCTTGCATGGCCTTTAGATGTACAAGATGTACAAAAATGGCACGATGATTGGTCCAATGCGTTTTCGACTGGTTATCGACAGATAATTCATGATGCATCCACTTTGACATTACAGCTTGCTGTTGAAGCAAGGGGCATAAGAGACCGTATTTTGGAAACGTTGGAAGTTGAAACTGATAATGGTTATGTTCATCAGCTATACGGAAAATTTAAGGATACTTTGATTCATGACATGACAGAAGTGCAGTTTGCAGATATGTACGCACAGACAGTGGTTTATGGACTTTTCTCTGCAAGGTGTATGGATGAGTCTCAGGATGACTTTAGTGCAGCTGAAGCGGTAGAATGCATTCCTAATACTAATCCCTTTTTGAAAAGTCTCATGAAAGAGTGCCTTGGAGCACAGAATAATGGCAAACTTTCATATGACGAACTAGAAATTGGAAATGTGGTTGATTTACTTCTGCATACTAAAACGGATGCTATTATTCAAGATTTTAACAGACAGACTGGTGGAGGAAAGGAGGATCCTGTAATCCATTTTTATGAGGAGTTCTTGACTGCTTATGATAAGAATCAGAAAGTACAGAGGGGAGTGTATTACACTCCACAGCCTGTAGTGAACTTTATAGTGAAAGCAGTTGATGCGATAATAAAAAAAGAATTTGCAGTCAGAGATGGACTTGCTTCCACAGAAACAAAAAAAATAAAATTTTTACGAGATAGTAAGAAGAGGGTGGATGGCTTTTTCAGAACACAGGTGGAAGATATTAAGGATGTTCCGGCGATTCAAATACTAGATCCATCTACAGGTACGGGGACATTTTTACGTCAAACAATACTTCAAATATATGATGATTTTAAAGAGAATAATAGTAATCTTGATGAAAATGAATTAAAAAAAGCGTGGAATGAGTATGTCCCTAAGTATCTTTTGCCGCGAGTGAATGGTTTTGAGCTAATGATGGCTCCTTATGCAGTAGCGCATATGAAGCTTGCGATGGTCCTTAAGGATACTGGATATACGTTTGATAGCAATGAAAGATTAAACGTGTATTTATCAAATTCGCTAGAGGAACCAGGTAATTCGGATGGTCAGTTGACGTTGTTTGATGATCCGCTAGCTAGTGAATCCATAGCAGCTAATTCTGTTAAGAAGAATAATGGTATAAATGTTATTATAGGTAATCCACCTTATGCGGGGAAAAGCGCGAATAATGGTGAATGGATTTCAAGTATGCTAGAGCTTTACAAGCGGGAACCAGGGGGCAATGAGAGATTAAAAGAAAAAAATCCCAAGTATATAAATGATGATTATGTGAAGTTTATTCGTTTATCGCAATCTATTATTGAAAAAACTAACAATGGAGTGATGGGGTTCATATGTCCGCATGGTTTTATTGATAATCCCACTTTCAGAGGAATGAGATGGCAATTGGCTGCAGCTTTCACAGATATATATATTATTGATCTACATGGAAATGTAAAGAAGAAAGAAGTTGCTGAGGATGGAAGTAAAGATGAGAATGTTTTTGATATTCAACAGGGTGTATGTTTGTTATTTCTCATAAAAAAGAATTCTATGAAGAACGGATCGCTGGCTAAAATTCATTTTTATGACTTGTATGGAGCACGGGATTTAAAATATCAATTTCTTAATAATACCTTGTTTTACGATGTTAAGTGGGATGAAGTGAAATGTAAACCGGACTTTTATGTCTTTAAACCTACAAAAGAAACTACCGTTGATAAGAATGGTTCATTTAACGTGGCAGATTTATTTATTGAATCTGTAGCTGGAGTAAAGACACATAGAGACTTTTTTGCGGTATCGTTTGATGAAGAATCTATTAAAGAAAGAATTGATGATATGAGGGAAGAGACTCTTAACGATGACGCTATAAAAGAAAAGTATAAGTTAAGTGATACGGGAAGCTGGACTGTTCACAAGGCTCGAGCAAAGATAAAAGAGGAAAGTGTAGAAGAAATTGCGCGAAAAATAACTAAATGCCAATATAGGATACTTGATTGTAGGTGGTGCTATCTGGATGAAGCCTTTATGGATCGGCCGCGGAGTTTGTTAGCAGAACAGGTAGCAAATAAAGACAATTATGTTTTCGGGGTTGGAAGACAAGGATTGGCGGTAGGAGATATAGAGTGGTGCTTAGCTACTGTTTCTAGATATCCAATTGATGAGAATATATTTAGGAGGGGCGGTGTTTTGGTATCACCGTTATACCTGTATAAGAAGAATATATTAGATAATTCAAATAGAGTCTCTAATCTAAGAAAGGATATCATAGATGCTATAGCAAATAGGACTGGATTAATCTTTTGTCAAGAAAAAAGCAATGATAGTAATTCGTTTTCTCCAATAGATGTGATTGATTATGTTTATGCAATCCTGTATTCGCATAAGTATAGAAATGCATTTAAAGATGATTTGAAAATTGACTATCCGAAAATTCCATACCCTTCTGACAGTGATTATTTTTGGACTCTTGCGTCATTTGGAAAGGAATTAAGATTGCTTCATACAAAAGAGGGCAAAATGAATAATATGTTTGCTGATTTTTGTGGAGAAGGAGAAGGTTTGGTAGAAAAATACAAGTTGATAAATGGAAGAATTTACATTAACAAAACTCAGTATTTTACTGTTCGAACTGGTAATTTGAATGATGCATGGGAGTATGTAATAGGAGGAAATCAACCGCTTCAAAAATGGTTAAAAGATCGAAAAGGTACAGTGCTTTTGGAAGAAGATGTGCTTAACTACAAAGAAAACATATATGCTATAGTTCGAACTATGGAAATAATGGATGAAATAGATACAACAATAGTTTTTTAGTTGGATTGTATGTGAAAAAATAAACTTAGATAATAAATAAGGAGATATTATGTCAGATATAAAGTTTGAAATAGAAGAGGAAATAGGAGTTTTATCTGAAGGCTCCAGAGGCTGGACTAAGGAGTTTAACAAGGTTTCTTGGAATGGTGGGGCTGCAAAGTATGATCTTCGCGATTGGAGCCCAGAGCATGAAAAAATGGGCAAGGGAGTGACTTTAACGGACGATGAGGCACGTTCCCTTTATGAGATGCTTAAAGGTATATTTGAATAAATAATGCTTAAGGTGGTGTAGAGATGGGATTTAAGTTACCAAGATATTCAGATTTGACAGATGAGCAGAGAGTAATTGTTAACCTGCCTCTTGATAAGAACCATTTGGTTACAGGGGCTCCAGGTACAGGAAAGTCTGTAATTGCGATTTATAGGGCTTCTGACATGTCTAATGCTGGAAAAGATGTATTGATGCTTGTATATAACAGGCCACTTATGATGTACATTAAGTCAGCCGTGGAATCGTTAGATATAGATGCACAGGTTAGTACATGGCAGTCTTGGATTTCAAAGTTTTATAAAGAAGAGGTTGGAACAACATGCCCGCAAACTGATGGCGCATTTACTTATGATTGGCCAGTTATAAAGAAGGCTTTTGGAAGGCTTGGAAAGAAGTTTGATCAAGTGATAGTTGACGAAGCTCAGGATGTTCCGCTTGAGCTTATTGAGTCACTGATGCTTATTTCCAAAGGCGTAACATGCTTTATGGATGAGAAGCAGTCTATTATGGACAGATATACTGATGCAATGGATGTTGCAGAGGTTTTGGGTGTAAAGACAGCATATGCTCTATGGAATAATTTTAGGAATCCTAAAGGGATTTATGATTTCGCAAAGGTGTTTAATCCGGAGGCGGATTCCGACACTGTTAACCAAGATACCACAAAGCCGTCCATGATTAAGTGTTCTGATTATGGTCATGCTAATGCGACACAGCTTACGAGTAAGATGGTGCAGGTTATTAAGAGAAACTATGGCCTGAACTATATTGGAGTATTTGTAAACAATAAGAGCCTTAACGCCACTTACGAAGAATTGAGAAATGAGTTGGATGATACAGATGTGTTCATGTTTAAGGCAAAGTCAAAAGATCATAACACGATTGATTTTGACGAGCCTGGAGTATATATCTTGTCATATAACACCATGAAGGGGCTGGAATTTGATGCAGTTCTTTTGCCAAGACCAGAATGCATTAATTCAAGTGGAGATTCCAAGGTGGATAACAATATTCTTTACGTTGCGACAACCAGAGCTTCACAGAAATTGTACGGATTCTATTTTAAGGAACATGCATCTGCTAAGTTTATTGATTTCTTCTCCAGAATAGATGGACATAGAGATCTATTAAGTTGGGAGTGAGCCGATGGAAAAACTTTACATCTACTGTAGTAATAATCAGGCATACCATGTATTGATAAATAACGATATTGTCTCAAAGGCTGTTATGACAGCGGATTTTAAGAGTGATACAGCATCGTTTATGAGTGATGATTTTATATTTGCGTCTAAAAAGAGACTATCTGAACAAGTAGGGATATATGGAGTTTCAAGTTCATATTATCCGGTGGCATTGGAAGTGGTTTTTGATGAAAATGCTAGTAAGATTCCTGCATACTTAACGCTTATGAGTGCGGACGGAATTTACTCTTTGTCCGAGAAAAAGAGCGTTGCGGATGCCTTTGCTGATGAGGCATGTTTTGGTGCATTTATATGTGGAGAGGTGCCAATTACGTATCTCAGCAAGATTATCTTTGATAATGAAGATCAGAAATTGTCATTTAAAAAATCATCTTTGGATTTATGGTTCCCAGAAGATTTGTATTATATCTGGAGTGACGAAGGGGTTGATGAAAGGATAACTCCTGAGGTTATCAGAAGCTTGTCTGAAAAAGCTGATGTAAGTGTCAGTGAAGATGAAAAGAAGGCTGTTCGGAGAAGTGTGATTGACCGCTTGCGTGTAAAAGCTGCAGCATATTATGGCATAGAGGCAACTGGTGATTGGAGTATTGGATGTTTAAAGACAAATGTTGATGCTGAGCTAATAAACTTCTTGGATAACAATGATAAGCTCCGTGATTGTGTAAAGAATATATATGGGGACTCTTATTCTGATTTTGAAAATGCTAGAGATAAGGTCCTTGATGAGAATAGTAGTGACATAGATAAAAATTTGTTTAGAGTTATTGCGGATATTATTCTTTCTTTGACAGAGACCAGAGGAAAGATAACCGAAGATGTTTTTACTGAAATAGGCGGAAAATGTATTGAGGCTGCTGGCGATAGCACAACAACTGTCGCTGGAGCTTTGAAAACGATAAAAACATATCTGACATCAAACATGGATCCAGATGAGGCGCTTAAGAACATTGGACCACATGATGTGCTCAGAGCATTTATGCTTTTCATGGACCAGCAGGATAATTCAGATTTCCTTAAACGTGCAAGCTCAAAGCTTAGCCAGAACGAGCGAAGATACGCATATATTCTATTTGGACTCCTAAATGGGATGTATGAAGTGGACAGAGGAAATAAATCCAATAGAGCGTTAGAGCATCAGATAGAGACGAAAGTCATGAAACTGATATCTAATGATTATCTGGTTCCTGTTCCGGGCAATGCTGCTGAAACTCCATTTATGAAAGGCACGTTATCAGATGAGGCTGTATATGGAATAAAGCCATTTAAGAATGAATGGTATGATATCGAGTCTTCTCAAAAGCTTCTTATAGACTGTAATGATGCGGCTTTATTAGAAAAAATCTATTCTGTTATGAGCAAGAGCATGAAAGATGATCCAATCCCTGAGCAGGATGTGTATTCTTTGAAAGAGCCTATCAGTATCGTGGTCAAAGTCGGAGAAAAGGTCATTGAGCAGTATGAAATCACTCATAAAAAGGATGCCAAGGACTTTGGTAAGAAAGTTGAAAAAGCTGTAAAGACAGCAAAAGAAGACTTTAATATAGAGGGATTTAAGAGATATTTAGCAGATAAAGACCGTTATAAAAAGTTTTTCAAAAAGAATACAGACAATGTCCAGGAATGGTGTAGGAAGATAAGCAAATGAATAAATATGAAGGTATTTACAGCAATACACCTAGTGAGGCTGATATAGCTGTCGTAAAAAAAGAATTATATGATAATCCTTCCAGTACAAGTTGGGAGGATTACTATTGGGGAGCAAAATGTATTTCAGAATATGATAAGGATGATTTTAATCCCACGTTGCTTTCTAGTATTTTAAACAATTCGTTGAAATATGGTCTTACATACAGACTGAATCAGGAATACTATCTTGACGTAATCAAGAAATTGGCTGGGGTTTATTCTCTTTTAGGGAGATACGAACTGACATTGAATTGTCTAAATTCAGTTTTGGAATTGGATGATAATGCTCCTGATTGGGTATTCCATGATCTTGTTTCCGCGCAAAATAGGACTAGAGCTATAAAACGGAATTTGAAAAATCCGAAGATGTTCTTGGCTGATTTATCACGCAATGATGAAAACTCATTGGAAGTGAAGAGAAAGCAGACAAATATATTTAAAGAGTTCCTCGCTGCTGGAGTGGTTTACTTATCTGATAATCCTACAGCAGAAGTGGGTATGGATGCAATAAAAGAAGCTGCAATTGGATATGGCCTTGCTGATTCTTCAGAGTGGACAACTTTTGTAAATGCAACAAATGGAAACTTCTCAAGCGAAATAAAAGAAGTAATCAAGAATGAAATAAAACCTGACACAGCGATAAAGACTGAGCCAGCCAAGCAAGAAGAGGTAAAACGTCCTCTTGTTATTTCTTTGTTTCCAGAACCTGAAGAGACAACCCAGGATACAAAATATGAGGATCTATTGAAGAAGCTAGAGAAAATGCAAGCTGAATTGGATCAGAAAAACGAGGAGTTAAAGAAGGCTGGAAGTACTGTTGAGCAATTAACACAGGCGAACAGAGAATTACAGGCTAGTGTTGAGAAATTTAACAATGACATTTCTGAATATGATAATGAGTTAGAAGAAAAGCGCAAAGAAATAAAGGAATTAGAGCAAGCACTGGTTTCTGCCAGTGGTGATTCGAGCGAAAAGAAGGTTTTAGAAGAAAGAATCGCAGTAGCTCAAGATGAAAAGAGCAAGTTGACAGAACAGATAGCTGCTGTAAAGGATGCCTTAAAGGAATCTGAAGAGAAATTACAAAGTACTGGAGAGCAGCTTAAGAACAGTATTGAAGAAAATCGTAGTCTCAAAGCAAAGCTTGACAGTACAGGCGCAGAATCACAGATTTTTGCTGATTACAAAGCAGCTGTAATACTAGGAAAATGCAAAACTTTTGAATATATAACAGCGAAGAAACTTGCTAGATGGTTACATAAGTATTTGAAGAATTTCAATGATTGGTGGGAGCGGAGAGTAATCTGTAATCTTAGCAATGATCAGGCATTAAGAGCTCAAGATGGACATTATACATCTCTTGAAGAGTTTGATTTGGCAGCACTACTTAGAATTTGCAGTAGAAACTGGAATCTGTTTAAGCAATACATCTTTTTGGCAGATTCTGAATGGCAATGCATGAGTGATATGTTTGATGTCAGAAATGGTATTGCTCATTTTAATGTTGCACCTATGCAGAAGGATGTAGTGGTGGGTTATCTTCAGACTATGTCAGAATTCTTGGTGATTCTAAATGCTAATACAGAGAGTAAAGAAGTCGAAAAATATGCCAGAGAAGTTTCTAAAATGGAGTTAGATTGATGGGTACCGCTTTTGTGACAGGGGTCATAAAAGCGGTATCCTTCTTTTTGGTTTATATAATCGACCAATTATCTGATAGCCTGTAGTTATCTAGGGTCTGCTGTGCTCTCTCTAAAACTGTTTGACGTGTGGATGATGGTTCCAAATAAATCATCGAGGATCCATAGCTCCTGACCCAACGTTGAAAATCACCCATACCAATGATATCGTCTTCAAAATAATAATTGTCCCCTTCTTTGTAGAATTTGCAAGTGGCTTTGCGATAGGCGATATCGTTTTCAATTTTCTGAATCATATTTGGAGTTGAAGATCCTATTTTTATTTTTACGTGTGTTGGATTTTCTGTTTCCTTGAAATAAGCGCCCCAAGCATATTTTGACTTTGGAGATTTGTTTGCATGTGGCATAGGTGAAGAATCCCTGATAATCTTACAGTTCTGCACTATTCTATCAAGACGATATAGTTTGCCTTCTGAGGACCTAAGGTATATCCAGTTATCATTTGTGTTTGTGAAGAGCTCATTAGGATAGCAGGTAATAGTCTCTGTGAAATTGTTTCTATCACTATAGGCAAAGGATATAGAACAATGATCTTCTATAGCATCGGATATAATGGCCTTATTTTTGATTACCTCTGAGGAAAGCGGGCTGATAGTGTTCTTTCTTTCATATAACGATCCCCGTTTAATGGATAAAACGTCTTCTTTTAGCGTTTTAAGTGCACCATATTCTATGTGTGTTAGAGTTAAAATCGCATCTTCATTTGAAGATAATAATCTAATGCTCATATTCCATATGACATCGTCATAATCACCATTCAGAATCTTATGATTTATTTCATCAGGTGTTTCTTCGTAATTCTCAAAAAAAGATAATTCATCATCACCTAGGTCCATATCGGTGTTAGTGTATAGGCAGGTCTTGAGAACATGATTATTAATGATGGCGATGATTGTTTTTCGCATGTAAGGAAGAGGTACATTGCAATCTCTTGCCATATTTGTGATTGTTGAATCATACTCATCGGAATAAATGAAAGATATGATGTTGCCTATAAGGTTGTACTTATCATTTGAATTCATCGTTATCCTCGTAATTAGCTGCTATCTTAGTGTATGTTTCAATCATATCTTGCTTTAGTTTCGGTGGCTCTAATGCTAGTACAGAGAAACCAAAGCTTCGTAGATACCTTTCGAAACTTGAGATTCCACGAATAGTATCTTCATAAATGTAGTCGTAAATACAATCATCTGGCTTATTATCAATTTCACGGATGATTGCATTTTTTCTTACTTGGCATAAATCATAGAAACGTTTATGTACATTGCTAAATCTCTGGAATAGAACCTTTACATGATACACATTATCTTCATAAGCAGCAGAAAACATCTCTTCTAAAATGTTGTAATAACATTGTTGATGATATTGGTCTGAAGGTTCATCTAAGGTTGTGACATTACTCATGCGGTCTAGGCGTAGTGAAGTGGTATAACCTGTTGTGATGTTTTTACCTAGGGCATAGAAAAAAGATGTATCTGGACTATAAAACAAAAGGCCTACAGAGAATATGTATGTGTTTTTTCGACCTCTTGCTTCATAATCTAACTGGATAAGATTGCTTTTATAACCGCTTTGAATAAAAATATTAAAAGAGTCTATTTGCTCTTGTGTTATATCATTTATCCTTCCGAAACGATGTTGATCAGAATCCTTGCCTTCAAGATTAATAAGATTTGTGATTTTGGCATATGTTTGCTTTAAAAGCACTGAATCTGTAGCGGATGAGGCTGATTCTTCATATCTTTGACAAAATTCATATAAGCTATCTCCGGACAGGGGGATAATATAAGGTGCTGCATTTGAAAGACGATACTTAGTATGCTTTCCTTTTTCACATGCAACCAGCTTTTCTTTACATAGCTTGGAAAGATCTTGTCTTAATACTGTTACGGAGGCAATATCTTTGGCAACATCTCCATTTTCACTTGCATCAAGAAGGTTTTTACGGAGATTCTTTATTAGATTTGCATTATCGTAATGCTTGCTAGGGTTATCTGAATCAATAAGAACTCGCATTTGATCAATATTGTAGTCTCTTAAGGCTATGGTTTTTATCAGGAGTTCATTAAATGATAGTTTTTCATATTTAGAGAGGAGGAAAAGAATAAGCCACTGGCGTATGTCACTGTCTTTTATGGGAGAAAGCACCTCGCATGAAGATTTTTCTTCTAATCTGACAATTCCGCTTCTTGGCGGAGTTACTATCACATACCCGTTGGCTTTTATTGAAAGCAGCACCTCACTGAGCCTTGATTTTGATATGTTGGTTTTTTGCATGATTTCTGTTCTGGAGACATCTTCGTTTATATGCTTTTTTAATATGTCCAAAACAGCACTCTGGTAATCTCTCTTCTCTTCCATATATAGCCTCTCAATAGTTTATATACATAATCATATTATTGAACGAAGGCGTTTACAACATATAATTCGGAAAATATATGAATTAAGATGCGTATTATGTATTTATAAAGCAAACAGCGAATTGTCAGTTTAAGAGAGGCTATGCTATGTTTATCTCTTTTTCATGTGGTTATGAATTGTGTTTGTTATTGGTTGCCTTTCAACATAGCCTCTTTTAAGTTGACAGTTCATTTTGATTAGTTCAATGAGATTGGAGAAAATATGTTTAAAGTGGTTGAAGTAGTTAATGGGGTTGAAGTGGTTAATACATATCCAGAACCGGATATGTTCGCATATAAAGTGATTCTCCTGGCAATAGCAGATTTGGATTTGGAAAAAAGCGAGTACGAAGTATGTATTGACGCGGAAGAGATAGCGAGCAAACTCACGCCCCCTGTGGGAGAGACTAGGACAATGCTGGGGGATATTATAAAAAGAAAACTGGATGGATCTTCGATTTATGATTGGTCTATTTGCTTGGATGGCAAAGATGGGAAAAAGACATTACATCAGATTGTTACCGATGCTGATATTCAAGGTGACTGCCTGGTTTTAAGATTTAATCATTCATTGAAAACCAGCATTAAGGCGATGGCTTTATAAAACTATTATAAAAATATTCGAAATAACAACAATTGTAGGCTGTATGATACTAAAATGGTGGAGGGAGGAGCGTTTTTGATAGGTGCTCCTTCTTTTTCTTTAATGCTGGCCATTATGAAGATATATGATTGATTAAAAGTATCGAATGCTACCGTGAGAAGGGAGTAGGTTATGTCAGTTAGAAGGCTAAGATATCTTTCGGAATCAGAGGATAAATTATTCCAGTATAACAGCGATATCATGAATGAGTGTTTTGGTGGAAATTATACCCATTATTTCAATGATCCAGTTAAGGAAGTTTATGGTGGTTATGTTTGGTTTCCTAAAGAACGTGTAAAAGCAAGGAATGGTGAGTGGCTGCCAGGGTCGAAAGAGGTTAATTGGAAGAATTATGTAGATGATAACGGCAAGAAGATGTATATGTACTTAAACCCTGGAGAGACGATAAAGCCCGCTGTAAAAGAAAGGCCAACAAAACCTGAAGATGCTACGCCGTGTTTTACTTTTTTAAAATCGGATAGATACGATGGATACTACAAGTATGTTGGAACTTTTATGACAGATTTGAATGCTTCAACTGGAGATAGACGCGTCTTACGAAAACTCAGAGGAGATATTGATTTAAGTATTTGGTGTGATGGTATCAACAGTGGTTATTACGAAGTAGAAGGAAATCCAGCGCTTGAGCATTATTACCTCTTTGGAGATTTTAAGAAGCATAAAAAGACTATAGAATCATACGATCATAGCAAAGCTTATCATGAGTATATGAATAAAACGAAAGAGCTGGTTGATAATTATAGCCTTGCTAGAATTATTAGGCTGGGAGAAGATAGCTTTAAAGCTGACTATTGCGCTTTACTTATTAAAACAATTAGCGATGTATATGGTGAAATCATAGATAGAAGGGATTTATACCCCTTAGGAAAGTCTTTTCAAGAAATCGGCATGGCTTATTACGAACTTCTTAGTCAGCCAGAGGATTATAACGGTGCTATTAGGCATAGTGTATTAACGCCGAGGATTGCAGGAATGATAATGGGGGTATATGACCCATATTATTATATTTATGGCCTGAATGAAGAGAAGGTGAATAAGTGCATTAAGAC
Source organism: Butyrivibrio sp. AE3009 (assembly GCF_000420845.1). GTDB lineage: Bacteria > Bacillota > Clostridia > Lachnospirales > Lachnospiraceae > Butyrivibrio. The sequence continues at coordinate 80,429 of NZ_ATVS01000012.1, forward strand.
ATTGGGATTAAGTGAATACGAAGCGGAAAGTATCGAAGAAAAAATATGCATGCTTTATTTCTGGAAACAGTGCATGTGTGATATGGATGAGTGGTCTATACCATCATATTATGCATTTATATCTGAATTGTAAGAAAAATCGCTTTTTCAGCCAAGAATTAAGTTAGGATTCAAGCTTCTTTTTGCTATAATTATATTGGATTGTATTGGACTTGCTTGGACAATTAAGAGATGACAGATTGAAAGGAATAAATTATGGGACAGAGAGTGGTAAAAAACTATCCATCACCAAGATTAATGGAGACTATTGGTGCTACAAACCAAAGCCCTAAAGAGGCGATCGGAGAGTTGGTTGCTAACTGCTTTGATGCAAGATATGAAGACGAAAAGCTTGACATCACTATCGACATGAGAGACGAGAAAATTGTTGTTGTTGATAATGGAAAAGGAATGACTTCAGAGGTCCTTGAGAAAGCAGTATGTATTGCTGAAGATATGTCTAGGCATATTGAACGTGGAGAAGGTGCAAAAGGCCACTTCGGAATGGGATTTAAAACCTCTTGTTCTACTTTGGGAAAGTATTATGAGATTTTTACTAGGCCCGCGGGAGAGGATACTGAGTATCATACTGAATTTGACATAAGTGATTACGGTAGTAGACCGTCCGGATCTGATGCTTGGGATGTCGTCATAGAGGATTCCCCATGTGATGAAGACTCTCCATTAGGTGATCTGGAGCACGGTACAGCTTTTGTGATTGAGAGATTAAAGGATAAGAATATTACTGTTAGTGCCGTTCTTGCTTATATGGGAGAAGCTTTTAAGAGCCATATTGAGAGAGGCGATAAGATAACAATTATCGATGATTCTGGAGAAAATGAGGCTGTACCTAAAAAATACGACTTTATCAAGGGTACAAGAGTAGAGATTGATGAACTATTTGGCCCAAACAATAAGTACCATATTACTGGTTGGATGGCGTTGGATTCACAAACGCATAATGATGGGCTTTATGGTTTCAACATCTACAGACATGATCAGCTTGTTGAAAAATATGATAAGACATGGTTCAGAGCCCATCTTATGACGAGCCGTATTATTGGCGAAGTCAATATGGATTTCCTTGATGCAACATTTTATAAGCAAGGTATTCAGCAGTCAGAAGATTGGAAATATGTTGCTGCGCATATGAGAGAATACCTTAAGTCAATCGTATCTGCTTCAAACAATATCAGTAAAAAGGGGAATATTCATAATCCCGCAGAATTAAAAAAGATTGTATCTGAATTACATGAGGATTATGAGATTGAAGAGGAAGTAAAAGAAGAAGATTATACATCGGATCCTAAGACTGGTGGAAAGTCCAAGGAAGGCGAAGGTGAAGACAAGAGACATAGCATAAATGAAAATATCAAAAACATAGTGACAGAGAACTCCCTTGTTCTTGAGGATGAAGGTGAGATAATAATCACTTTTATCGAGAAGGAAGATGGTGGCGGAGTACAGATGCCTTTTGACTATATTTTTAGTGAGAGTGAGGATGAGGATAAAGCTGAATTACAGGTTTTGCTATTTAAGAATCATCCTCTGTGGAAGAAAAAGACTGACGATGAAGTAAAAAGGATTCTTGCCACAGCTGATGCTATTTATCGATTACTTGTGGAAAAGCTTGATATGGATACATCTAAAGCTTTAAAAATCCGGAATGAGTGGATGACAAAAAGAACAGAAACTATGAAGGGGTAAGCCATGGATAAAATTGAAGCCTTGGAAGAGATAAAGAGCATATGGAATGATGAAGAGAATAATCTTGGGCAAAAGATTATAAAGGTGTCTAGTGCTTTTTATGATGCTGGCCTTGATCTTTCGACAACTGCAGCGTACATCAATGCAACTCCAGCTGAATTGGATGCATTATTGGCATTGGGGGCATTAGATGATGAGTTGATAGAAAGGATTGGAGAAATCAATCCACCCAAGACTACATGGCAGCTTTTGGCCAATGCTAGTGAAGAAGAGATACAACAAGCTTTGAATGCGCTGGAAGAGAATCGTGAGAAATCTGCAGAAAATAGAGTACATAGTGCTCTAAGCGAATTTATATATCAACAAATGATAGAGGTTGCAGGACCTACAACCGAGCAAAAGGTTGGTATGCTTTCAGGTGCAGACTTAGCGCTTGCGCAGAAAAAGAGTGAGGATTTTACTGCTCTTTCGGACTGGGACAAGAAGTATTTAAAGAGTGTTGCTGCACAAAAGAAGAGGGGGAAAACTCTTTCTTCCAAGCAATTACCTATATTACTAAGGATACTTACAGAATTAGCGGATAAAGGCGTTATCACCAGAAATAGTATCGATGGTGATCAGGAAACATGCGATAGAATACTTGATGCGATTGGAAAAGAGTGATGAGTATTAGAGATTTAGACATTAATGTGAGCTACGCAGGAAAAGGGAATGTTATATTACAAACATTTCTTCTTCCCGTAATGAAAGAAGCTCTGACTTATGATAGAGTCACGAGCTTTTTTACTGTGGAATCTTTATTGGCAGTTTCACAGGGAATACAGGATATATATGATAAAAGTGGAAAAATGCGCCTTATCATCGGTATCCATAGTTTTCCGGAAGAGTTAGTTGAAGCATCCGTTTTACAAGAGTATTTAGAAAAACAAATAAGTGAGATTCGAGAAAAGATAGTTATAGGAATTAGAACCATATCTGATTCGTTGGAAAAGGAAAGATTAGCGACTATCGCGTGGATGATTCAGGATGGACTGCTGGAAGTAAAGGCGGCTTCTGTTAGAGGAAGAGGTCTTTTTCATCCTAAGACAATGATTTTTAAAGATCAAGAAGAGAATGCTATTGCTGCCATTGGAAGCCCGAATGAGACGAGGAGCGGCCTAGGAAGTAATTTTGAGCAAATCTTAGTTGTGAAATCCTGGGAAAATCCTGAAGCGATTAAGACCCAGGAACAGTTTTTTGAATCATTGTGGAACAATGAGGATGAAGACGTTTATTGCTATGATATTTCTGAAGACACTGCAGATATGATTAGAGAGGGTCTGGGAAAAGAGTTTGTACATTTAACAGACCTTAAGAATAATGCATGTGACAATATCATTAAGAAATCTTCGAAAATGCTCACGAATTTCTTTGTCTCTGGAGATATTCCGGCTCTATATATGCATCAGGAAAGAGCTGTCATTGATGCTCTTTCAAGATGGCCTGTCAGAGTAATGTTTTCAGACGAAGTTGGATTGGGTAAAACTTTTGAAGTCGCTGCTACCATGGTATTTTTAATGAAATACTGTGGAATAAAGAAAACGTATATTTTCACGCCTAAATCAGTGTTGCAGCAATGGCAGGATGAATTAAGTGAGCACTTTGGGATTAATGCTTGGCTGTATGATTCTGGAAACAGGATGTATATTGATGTCCATGGTAGAACAAAGAGTATCGGTTATGGTAGCCCTATTGGAAAAAATGCTCCTGATGTGATACTGATGTCTGCGCAGTATGCTAGAGGGACTAAGGCAAAGGGGAGTGTTTTTGACTCGCCAGACGCGATTCTTCCAGACCTTTTGATTGTTGATGAAGCACATGCTGCTAGAATCAGCAAGGATCTTGGCGGCAATAGTAGGAAAACAAGAATGTATAACGTTCTTGAATCAGTATCAAAGCAGATTCCCCATCTCATCTTAGCCACAGCTACTCCTATGCAGAAAGATGCTGACGAGTATCATGCAATGCTTAAATTATTAGGCTTACCTTCTCTGTGGCAGAAAAATCGTGTGTATAGAACTTCCCTTAGGCTTATCGCTAGCAGCGAGATTGCAGATATTTCAGATGGGTATAGTGCAGCATCTTTCCTGATGAAGACCATAGATGTAATGAAACCAGATTGTAGTAGGTTGTCTGCCAGGGAAAATGCGGCTCTTTCAGGATTAGTATCTATGTACCACAGCACTGATGATCAGTGTGAGATAGGAACTTATGTTAGTAATAACTGGGATGAGTTGCACAAAGTATTTGTTAAGATGCATCCTGCACATCTGCTTACTGTTAGAAACACAAGAAGAGCTCTTGAACATGTAGGATATAAATTCCCGAAGAGAAATCTCACCGAAGTTTCTATTGATGATTCTATGCCGATACAGCTCTATTACAACAAAGTGAATGATTATCTTACAGATTCATGTTTCTTAGTCGAAAAAGCATTATATGATGAGGATGAGAAATCGGTCGGATTTGTAAGAGTAAGTTATCAGCAGAGAGTTGCATCGTCATTATATTCATGCATGAAGAGCTTGGAGCGTAGATTAGAAAAGATTAATCAGGTGAAAGCCTTCTTGGAAATCCATGAACATGCAAACAGTCTGCTATATAAAGAAATTTCATTTAATGATTCTTTGGATGACTTTGACTCAGATGAAAGATTAAACTCTGATGCGGATGAAATAGGCAAGGAGAAGGAATCCGGAATAGATTTTAAAGATTTAAAAAGAGCTATTGGGATTGAAACAACTGCCCTTACGTCCCTTATCAATGAAGCTGAGAAACTGATGAAAAGCTGCGGAGATTTGAAGGTAATCAAATCAATCGAGCTTGCGCGTGAGTATCTTAGTAAGGGTGAGCCAGTACTGCTGTTTTCTAGATATACTGACACAATTGAGGCGCTTTTAACTGAATTTAAAAGAGTTGAGAACGCAGCAGAAATCGAATATGGAATATATACAGGAAAAACGTCATGTATAGTTAAGCATGGTAATAAAGTAGATTGTGACAAGAATGAGATAAAACGTGAGCTCTTTTCCGGGAAATTAAAGTTGATGTTCTGCTCAGATGCTGCATCTGAAGGATTAAACCTTCAAGCAGCCACGGTGCTTATAAATGTTGATGTTCCATGGACCCCGGCTCGACTTGAACAAAGAATAGGCCGTATAGCTAGATTAGGACAGATGGCAGATGAGGTTAAAGTTTTCAATGTCTGGTATCCTTACAGCATAGAAGCAAGAATGTACCATCGCATACAGAAGAGGCTTGATCAGACTAACCTTGCCATAGGAGAGTTTCCTGAGGTTATGGCTTTAAATATACGTTTGGCTGTAATCGATGACGAGGATGATGAGCAAAGTGGTGTTGAAGAGTTAAGAGAAATCCGTAATTCTTCACAAATAAAAGCACTTGAACAATTGTGGAATAGGTCTGATGAAAAGGTCACCACTAGCGAATATATTAGAAATTCTCTTCTTGAGCTGTGCGAAAAGAATTTTGAAAATATTGAGCAGACATATGGAGGCAGAATCAAAACATTCAAGATGCCAGATGGAAAAACTGTTTCTCTTACTACGGAAGCGGGGATGAAGGAGAGTATTTCTCTTAAATCATCTCCTTGGCGCTATTCGGATTTCAGTAGCAATCAGGTAAGGGATATTACTGATGATGAAAATCATGAAATATGCTTTGAGATGGCTGGTGCGGAAGAGAGAAGAATACTGAAACATGAAGAGGTTATTCACAGCCTATTAGGCTATGAGCTGACTTTAGAGGATACTTTGGAAGGATATCCACAGATGCTTCCAAATCCAAAACGTCTTGATTTGTCATATGCTATTGAAAACATGTGCGAAGAAAGTCCCGATGTCTGGGGAATGAAGGTGGATTAAATGAGAGTTAGGTTGGTGGCACCGCCATGGGTGAAAGCAGAACTAACAGAAGAAGCAGCAGAGGCTGTAAACATAATAGGGGACGATCTTTGGAAAGAGGCTTCTATTAGATTTTCTGCTGAACGCGAGAATAAACTCCGGGCGGGGAAGAGTGCACCTAAAGGGATGCAGCGCTACTTAAATGAAGTGTTAGTAGAAAAGTTCATAGATAATGGCTGGGAAGGTGATGCGGGTTACTTCTTTAAAGACAAAACGTGGGTCAGAGTAACCTTTAGACATCAGATGAGCTTGGGATCTGATATCTTGGACGCTTTGAAGGTGTGTAAGATTGAAGGAATGAAACTAGCAATAATCATGGCCGCAAATAAAAGAGCATTGGATATCATTTCTCCAAATGATGCTAATGCAATAGTGTCATTTGAAAAACTTGAAAATGAGATTATGAGCTTAAATGGAGCGATAGATATTCCACTGATCATAGGTGAGTTGACGCCACTTACTAGTGCTTCTGATGATATCAACCAAGAATTAAAGAAAGTCAGACCGCGTGATATAACTTTGCCAGGGTGAAGAGTTTTAGGTGTCATTGATTTGGAGAGGATAAGAGGATGGAAGTACAATTTGATGATCTTGATAAATCAGATTTGATTTTAAATTGTATCTACAAAGGTGGTAAGGCTCCTAACATGTCAGCCGAGCCATTTCACAAGCTGATTCCGGAATGTGAAAATTCTGGAGGATTTAGAAAAAGGTTAAGACAAGATGGCTCTGGAAAGTATGCTTACATTGTCCTGTACACAAGCCTGGAAGAGCCAGAATGGCCTGATTCATTGGACGAGCAAACAGGTGTCTTTAGGTATTTTGGTGATAATAGAGAACCTGGAAGGGCACTGTTAGACACAAAGAAGAAGGGGAACCTAGTTTTAAAAACAACATTTGACCTACTTAATGATGGGTTTAAGCTTGAAGATATCCCGCCGTTTTTGATATTCAAGAAAACTGGACATGGAAGAGATATCCAGTTTTTAGGTCTTGCTGCGCCAGGTAATCCCAACATAGTTCCGGGAAAAGATCTTTTTGCTTCCTGGAAGAAGGTAAACGACAAGACATTTCAGAATTACGAGGCATATTTCACTATTTTAGATACTGGCAAAACGCCAATTTCTAGAGAATGGATAAAGGCCTTAATTTATGACCATAGAAACAATTTGAATTATGCACCTGTAGCATGGAAGAAGTTTGTTCGGGAAGGAAGAAATGGTATAGTTCCGCTACGGCCGCATGAAGAACATGACATTCCAAATAAATATGATCAACTTCAAAGCGATGAAGAAGGAATGTTGTGCCTGAAAATCTTAAGAGACCATTATCGAGGAAATAAACGAGGGTTTGAGGTTTGCGCAGCAAATATTGTTTGTAAGATGGACACTAACTTTCAGAGCTTTGCATCGGCCGGGACATGGACAGATGGTGCAAATGATATTGTAGGGAAATATATCATTTCTCAAAGTGGAAAGGTTAATGTACCACTCTCTTTTGATTGTGCTTTGGAGGCAAAGTGCAGTGATGTTGATGATGGTGTTGGCGTAAAGGATATGTCTAGGTTGATTTCTAGACTGAAGAACAGACAAATGGGTGTATTTATTACTACAAGTTTTGTCGATGAACAGGCCTACTATGAGGTTGTTGAAAATGGTTATCCAATACTCCTTATAACAGCATCAGATATAGCAGCAGTATTGAGGAATAATTCAATTTCTTCTAGGAATATTTATGAATGGTTAGAATCAGTAGATTCTACAGCTTTAAAATGAATGATAAGGCTTAAGCAATGAAAGGTAAGAATACTCCCCGCGAGCCACGGTTTCATGGGCAAACAACTGAAAAGAATTCCCGGACGATGAGTAAAATCAGGGGGAAAGATACAAAGATAGAACTTGTTTTGCGAAAGTCTTTATGGGCAAAAGGATATAGATACAGGAAGAACTGCAAGACACTCCCAGGTAGTCCAGATATAGCGATTACCAAATACAAGATAGCCATCTTTTGTGATGGTGAGTTTTTTCACGGAAAAGAATGGAACGTTTTGAGGCCCAGGATTGAAAAAGGAAAGAATGCTGACTATTGGGTCAAGAAGATAGAGAGAAATAGAGAACGTGATGCAGAGAAGGATGCTGAATTGCTCTTTCAGGGATGGACGGTAATTCATTTCTGGGGGAAAGATATTCTGAACGATACAGAGACGTGCATTAAAGTGGTTGAAGAGGCAATATTTGATATAAAGACAGAGGATGATACTGATACAATTTAAGCTGAAATGTCACAATAGAAAAGCATATTCATAAAAAGGAAAGCGTTTATGGATGTAAATGGCGATAAAATTACAAAATTTGGCTGTTGCCATCGATATATTGAATGTTCAAATCAAGGATTCTGTATTCATCCAGATGAGAGATATAGGGATGCATGTAGATATAAAGAAAATCTTGATTCGGGAAGGAACTTTTACGCTACCAACAAGATATACGATGATCGGTCAGAAGATAAACTGATTAAAAAGAACGCAGAAAACATACAAGAGTATGAGATTATTATAAATGCACAAGAAAATGGGTGTATAAATGCCTCAATGGAATATGATGGTAGAAAACCGTCTTCCATTGAGGCTTATGCGAAAAAACTTGTAGGAAAAACTTTTGCAAAAGTTATTGAAGATGATAGTTCATCTGATGTTGAAGACTTTAGTAATAAGGGGGATTTAGGCCAACTTGTAGAAAAACATCATTTTCATTATGAATGCAATAGTGATTCGCGACCAGATTTTCCTGAGGCGGGAGTTGAGCTAAAAGTCACTCCATTCAAAGAAAACAAAGACGGCTCAGTTTCTGCTAAAGAACGTTTGGTTCTCACAAAGATAAACTATAATGATGTAGTAAATGAAGACTTTGAAACAGGACATTTTTGGACAAAGTCTAGGCTTCTTCTACTTATATACTATCTCTATAGACAAGAAGTGTTGAGACGATATGACTATGAGATAAAATATGCTCATCTATTTACTCCTCCATCTGAAGATTTGATGATAATACGCAATGATTACAATATTATTGTGAATAAAATCAAGTCTGGCCGAGCACATGAACTATCGGAAAGCGACACGATGTACTTGGCTGCTTGCACAAAAGGTTCAAAGTCTACTGATAGGATATCGCAACCATTTAGCGATATTCCTGCAAAACCAAGAGCATTTTCTTTTAAAACCTCGTATATGACATATGTGCTTAATAACTACGTAATACCTGGCAAAGATACATACGAAGCAGCTTTTGGAGTGAATGAATTAAGAACAATGTCTTTTGAAGAAGCATTACAAGAGCGTGTAAGCAGGTATGTTGGATTGTATGAAGAGGAAATAGAAAGAGCTCTCGGCATAGAGGTTAATAGGCAAAATAAGTCTTATGAGGCTATATTGGCCTGTAGAATGCTTGGCGTGAAGTCAAACCGGGTAGAGGAGTTTGTTAAGGCGGGCATCATTACAAAGATAATTCGTTTCAGAGAGGAGAAAAGTAAGAATCAAGAATTCCGACTTGAGGATTTTAAACTTCTTGATCTTGCATCAGAGGCGTTTGATACGGAGATAGTTGATGAAGAAACTGGTGAACCAGCAGGGTGGGAAGCATCTGCATTGTATGATATTTTAAAAAATAGAAAATATTTTCTGCTGGTGTTTTGGGAAGATGACAAAGGCACAGTGTTTAAAGGGTGTCAGATATGGGGAATGCCAGAGTCTGACATGGAAATAGTTAGAGATGCATGGAATAGGACAAAACATATCTTGAAATATGGTGTCGAGCTGACTAAAGTGATACTGGCTAATGGAAAAGTAAATATCGAAAATAATCTTCCGGGTGTAAGTGATAATGGTGTATTTCACATTAGACCACATGCGGTTAAGTCATATTATGAACTCAAAGATGGCCAGAGATATGGATCTGGAAGCATTACAGATTCGGACCTTTTGCCAAGTGGGGAACGTATGACAAAGCAGGCTTATTGGCTTAATAGAGCATATATTGAAGGTCAGCTTGATGATGAGCTGGTGAAAAAATATAAAAGATAGGGATTGATCGAAAGTGCTTGATCCTTTATAATATATGTGGTAAGATCCTATTACGGATAATTGTTTTTGGGAGAGTTATTAATGGAGAAAAAAGTTTGTGAATTGTTCGCGGGAGTAGGTGGATTCAGATGCGGACTTAACAACATAAGTTCTATAGATGATGCAAAACAGCCAGAAAAGTGGGAAACCGTTTGGTTTAGTCAGTGGGAACCTGCTGACAAAAAAACTCAGTGGGCCCATGATTGCTATGTGAATAGATTTGGAACATGCTTAGATCTTGACGGCAATGATACCACCAATGAAGATATAAATGCTGTTGATAAGAACAAGGTGCCAGATCATACATTACTAGTTGGCGGATTCCCTTGCCAAGACTACTCGGTAGCATCAACACTTGCTACTTCAAAAGGTCTTGAGGGAAAGAAGGGTATTCTTTGGTGGGATATTAGAGATATGTTAGAAGCCAAGAATACACCGTTTGTTTTACTGGAGAATGTTGATAGGCTGATAAAGAGTCCTGCAAGTCAAAGAGGTAGAGATTTTGCTATTATTCTTGCTTGCTTCAGAGATTTAGGATATACAGTTGAGTGGAGAGTTATTAATGCGGCTGAGTATGGCTATCAGCAGCGTAGGAGGCGTACATTTATATTTGCATATCGTAACGATACGAAATATGCAAATAAGGTTATAGAGGATGCTAAATATATCGCTATGCATGGTGATGAAATGCATAGACATAGTATTTCAAAGGTTATCCTTTCGCAGGGATTTTTTGCGACATGTTTTCCGGTAGCACCACTTGATGCTAAATATGTAAAGATTGGCAAACTTCCAAAAGGAATTGGTGAATTATCATCATCATTTACTTTCACTTTTGAGAATTCAGGAATGATGCTGGATGGAACAATATATACAGCAAAGACGGTTCCGGAATACAGTGGTAAGCAAATCACTCTGGGAGATATCATGGAAGATGGTGAGGTTGATTCACAGTTCTTTATTCCTAAAGAAAGACTATATTATACTAGCCCAACAGTGACTCATAGTGATGAGACAAAGGAACGGCTTTCAAAAGAAGAACGTCAGACCTGGCAGTATTTAAAAGGAGCAAAAAAGCTCTGTCGTACAGCGGCAAATGGTCACGAGTATGTTTTTGCTGAAGGAGCAATACCAATGGTTGATGAGTATGACAAGCCAGCAAGGACAATGCTTACTAGTGAAGGATCATTTAGCAGAACTACTCATATAGTTAGAGATAAGAAAACTGGGGAGATAAGACTTCTTACACCTATTGAGATGGAAAGAATTCAGGGATTCCCAACAAACTGGACTAAAGAATGTCTTGTAAATGGTGAAACTGTAGAAATGCCCATCAACAAGCGTAAGTTCATGATGGGGAATGCTTTGGTTGTAGATTTGATAAAGCAGATGGAACCTGTATTGAGTGACATTCTAGATAATGAATGATTGGAAAAAGGTATTGTGATGAATGCATATCACAATGCCTTTTCTTATTATGTAATACTTAGGTCGTTATAATTCGGAAAATATATAAACCATTATAGGTATGATGTATATATAAAAGAAATGTCGATTTAAAAGAGGTCGTACAAATAGGTTGTTTTGTTTCAATGTGTGCTCCTTTCTATGTGGTTTATTGTTGTTTGCTGTATGGCCTCTTTTAAATTGACATTTGAGTTTGACATAGTGGCAGATTCTGAATGAAATGATCATTCCTCTGGATAGTAAGAATCTGTAGCTCTATAGAGAGCACCTAGGCTAGTAGGGGAACAAAGCAAGATCAGCTGGCCGAATCCTTTCTAAAATAACAATCCCAGAACAAAGGAGGTGTTGGGAATGCTTGAGATAATCGCGATATTTATATTACTGATCTTTGGAATGCCTTTTTTCGGATTATATCTACTTGTAGACAAGAACCAAGCAGCAAATAGAGGACTTGGAGTTGCGGTTCTTATAGTAGGAATCATTGTTTGGGGCATGTTTGGTTTGATTTAGGAGGTACAAATATGGGACATAACTGTAATTGCCACGATGATCATGGGCATGGTTGCCATCATGGTGATCATTATTATTTCTTTGGCGAAGGATATGGTAACTATAGGTTTTGTGAATCTGATGGAACTATTGTAGGCACGTTATTTCTTATTCTTGGAATCATTATTATTTTGGTCCAGGCTTTTGGATAAGAGTTTTATACTTTGGAGGTATTGAAAATGAAAAAGATGTTTATGTATGTTTTAATGATAGCGATTACAGTAACAATGCTAAACTCGGGCTTTATTACAGTTTATGCGAAGACAACTTGTGCGCATGCAGGATGTGACAGAGGTGTTGACTCTGGAAGTTATTGCAGATTGCATAAATGCGGAAAAAGTGGATGCAACAGCGAAAAGGGTGGAAACGGTACAATTTACTGCAACAGGCATGCATCTGAGTATGTAAAGTCAGAAGGCTACAAGACCTGTTCAGTTAGCGGATGCATGAAAAAAGCAACAAGAGGATCATATTGTTCTTCTCACGCTTGTATGAGAGGCGGCTGTAATAATAAGCGTGTGGAAGGCTCAAACCTTTGCTCAACACATGAATCCAAAAGCACAACCACTAGTTTAAGCTCCAAAACTACTAAAAAGAATTCAACGAGTAAGTATAGCAGCACGAAAAAAAATAGCTCAAAATCATCGACAAAGAAGAAATATGATCAATATGATGTTTATAACTATAAATCAGCACAGTCATTTGCGGATGATAAGTACGAAGAATTCTACGACTATGAAGATGATTACGAAGACGAAGATGAAGCTTATGACGCTGCAGAGGATTATTGGAGAGATCATCACTGATTAGAAAGGAGATTATTATGATAGGACCACTTGATAGATTATTTGGAAATGGACCATTTGACTTAAATCATGATGGAAAGATTGATGCAGGAGAGACTGCATATATTAATGACACTATCTTTTCGGAGGAAGTGCATGATGATATTGATGAGGAAGAGGAACTCAGGGACGAAATAGAATTCATGGATCCAGAAGAACGCAGAGAAGCACTAGAAGATGCTGGATTTGACCCGGATGATTTTTGAATGATGAGGATAAATGCATGATTCTTATTGAGGATGTTATCTGTAGAATTGAGGAATGCTGGGCTGCATGCTCTGGATTTGTTGGAGTTGGAATCAAGTATAGTAAGGATGGAGGCTCTTCAAAGTGGCTTAGTATCATTGATGGTGAGGGAATAGAAGAATTCTTTTTATCAGAGGATGATTACATAGAGAAGAAGTTCAAACCTGGAATTAGTGATGATGAGGCGGAAGAAATCTGTAATCAGGAAGAAGCGATTCGCATTGATTCATTCGAAGGTGTTAGCTTAGAAGGCGGATATAAAAAGATCATAAATGGTTTTAATGATTCTACCGATGAGGATGTCAAAAGGCTTCTTTCATATCTATTTATAGTTACGCTTTGCGGTAGGGAAGATACAGAGAAATATATTCAACTAGGAAAAGGTAAAAACATAAATGATATGGAGCTTCCTGAATTGAATCGATTTATTGAAAAATGAGAGTTTGACTAATTTAGGAGTAAAGAAAACCGGAGTGTGTACTCTCCGGTTTACACTTGCCGTATTTGACTTTTTTAAAGGGCATACTGATTCTGTATGAAGATAGAATACCCGGAGCCACCGATTATTCTTGCTTGAGCTTATTCTTTTTTGCTCTGCGTATAAGCTTAACTGCTTCATCGGTTGCCACTGAAATCTCACCAGTTTCGATTGATCTTTCTACTCCACGGATTTTTACAGATTTATATTTTGATACGTTAGAATCAAAATCATAGCCATAGCGATTGAAGTATGTTCCGTGATTCCAATCATCTGGAGAACCGTTTTTTCCATAGGGTGCGACAACAAACCTTGAAGCCGAGAAATAGTCATATCGATGCTTGAATTGATCTAATCTAGTGTTTACAGGTTCATCTCCAATGTTCATGGAACAGAAATACTCCTTAATGGCTTTTGTGTTGGAATAAGCAAAGATATCCATTTGCTCGCCGGTTAGATAGTCTTTTACCCAGTATTTTCTAATCGTTGTTGTAGTCATAATGAACCTCTTAAGTTTTACAGTTTGTGAAGCTTTTCATCGCCAAGTATATATAATACCACCTTTTTACAATGTTCCAATAAAAATAGGATAATAAAGGAAAATGAGCTAGGGGCACCTAGCTCATCTTTATATAGGGAATGAAGTTTTGATGGTATATAATTTAAGTATCAGTTTTAAGGAGAAAACTAATGGTTGGGCGATATAAAGTAATTACGCTGTGTGGTAGCACACGATTTAAAAACGAGTTTATGGAAGCGCAAAAAAAGCTTACTCTACAAGGAAACATAGTGATAAGCGTTGGACTCTTCGGACACTCAGGAGATCAGGAAGTTTGGGAGAATATGGACGAAGGAACACTGACAAAAACCAAGGAAATGCTGGATGATATGCACAAGCGAAAGATAGATATGGCTGATGGTATTTATGTTATCAATGTTGGCGGTTATATTGGGGATAGTACGAAGTCAGAAATAGAGTATGCAAAAGATCATGGAAAAATAGTTGAGTATTTGGAGCAATAAGTGACGTAGACTTGGTGTTCTGTAATGAGAAAGAGCTATACGAATGATTGACACTACTAAGTACATGATAGTGGCCAAGGGGAAGATTGAGACAAGTAGGATTGATACTTGTGTTAAGAATCCTGCCACAAACAAATATGATATAAAGTTCACTAATGGAAGGGCTTACTCTTACATGCCGAGTAATGTTCTTGTTTTGAGTAACCCATCAGTATTGAATCCAGAGAACTATATAATAAGAACCTCTGAAGCGAAAAAGCTTTTTGATATAAAGTGCATTTATCAATTTGCCAGCAGTAGTGACTTGTATTGGCATATTGTATTTGAGAGTTATGCACAGGATTTCAAAAAGAGTGATCTTAATGTAGTTGAGAACTGCCTGGCTAACAAGAAATCAGCAAATCTTTTTGACTATCTTAAGGATGTATCTGAATTAAGCAATATCAAGAATGACAAGGGAGAGCTTATCCTAAGTAAGCATTTTGAAAAGATGCCATTCATCGGAAACACCTCTGCTTTGGCCAATTTCCTTGAGCCCTCCAAAAGGATAGAAAAGTATAATCCTGGACCTTTGATTTTCCCGTTTGGCTGTAATCAGAGCCAGTTCCAAGCGGTTAAAAATGCCATGGAGAATCAGATAAGTGTTATTCAAGGCCCGCCAGGAACTGGTAAGACCCAGACTATACTAAATATCATTGCGAATCTTTTGATCAAGAATAAGACAGTTCTTGTTGTATCGAATAACAATGCAGCAACTCTGAATGTAATGGAAAAGCTTTCCCAGGAAAAGTACGGAATGGACTTTCTGGTCGCACCTTTGGGAAGTTTTGAGAACAAAGAGGCTTTTGTACAGGAGCAGACCGGAAGATATCCGGATTTGTCGAATTGGCTTATCAGCGGGGAGAATTCCGTTTCAATAAGCGAAATAAATACACTGGCTCAACGACTGCAAAATGTATATAAGCTCCAGGAAAACATAGCGAGATTAAAAGAAAAGCAGTATGCAGTAGATATAGAGAGGAAGCATTTTGATGAGTTCGTTCAGGAGACTGGTGCGGACTATAAAGCTGTGAAAATCAGAAGAAGGCTTAAGTCAGATAAGCTTATGCGCCTCTGGCAGGAAGTACAGGATCGAGCTGATAGGGATAAGAAGCTTACTTTTTGGACAAAGCTTAAAAGCGTTTTGTTATATGGAATTGCTGATTGGGACTTTTATGAGCAGGAGTATTCCAAGATAATTACTGTGCTTCAGGGAATGTACTACGAGCGAAGCCTTGAGGAAATACAGTCAGAGTTAAAGGAAAATGAAGATACTCTAGAGAAGGAACGCGGAGATTATGAAAAACAGCTTCAGGACAAATCATTAAGCTTTGTGAAGAATATTATTGCGAGAAGATATAAGTGGAACGGAGAGAGGATTAAGTTTTCGAGCGAGAATCTTTATAGGAATTCCTCTGCAGTATTAAAGGAATATCCGATAGTACTAAGTACCACTTTTTCAGCGAGAACCAGTCTTAACCTTGCTGATGTTACGTATGATTACGTTATTATGGACGAGGCATCTCAGGTAGATATTGCTACAGGAGCCCTTGCATTATCCTGTGCTCACAATGCAGTTATAGTTGGAGATTTAAAGCAGCTTCCTAATGTTGTGAATCCTGAAAACATGCAAAGTGCGGACTTGATTAGAACAAACTATAACATTGCGGATGCTTACGACTTTGCACACAAGAGCTTTCTGCAGAGTATGGTGGAGGCTATTCCTGGTGTGCCCAGTACACTACTAAAGGAGCATTATAGATGCCACCCGAGGATCATTTCTTTCTGCAATCAGAAGTTCTACGATAATGAACTTGTCGTTATGACTGAAGATGATAATCTTGGCCAGGCACTTATGGCAGTTAAAACCGTTGAAGGAAATCATGCCAGGGGAAAGTATAATCAGCGACAGATAGATGTTATCAAACAAGAGATTCTTCCCAAGCTGGAGGAACCATTGGATGATATTGGAATTATTGCTCCCTACAATGAGCAGGTCGATGAGATTAAAAGACAGATCCCTGGAATAGATGTAGCGACTGTGCACAAGTATCAGGGCAGGGAGAAGGATGTCATTATCCTGTCTACAGTAGATGATCAGATAAGAAACTTCACAGATAATCCCAACTTGCTTAATGTAGCTGTTTCTAGAGCGAAGAAAAAGCTTATTGTTGTTGTGTCCGGAAATAAACAGGAAAAGAGCGGTAACATTGTGGATCTTATATCCTACATCCAGTACAACAAGATGGAGGTCGTGGATAGCAAGATCTATTCTGTCTTTGACTATCTTTATGGACAGTATAGAGAAAAACGCTGGGAGTATCTCAGAAATCATAGAAGAGTATCAGAATATGATTCTGAGAACCTTGCATATAATATGATTCAGGACATTCTGAAGGAGTATCCTGATTATGGGGTTACGTGTTTTGAACCATTGTCTATGGTGGTTAGGGATGTCTCTAAGCTTGATACTGAAGAAATGAGATATGCATATAACCCGGGAACACATTTGGACTTAACGGTATTCAACAAGATGAGTAAGCAACCGGTTCTTGCTATTGAGGTAGATGGATTTAAATACCATAAGGCTGGAACAGTGCAGCATGAGAGGGACATCAAGAAGAATCATATTCTTGAAAAGTGCGGATTAAACCTTGTAAGGTTAGGAACAAATGAGAGCGGAGAAAAGGAAAAGATTATTATTGCATTAGAAAAGATTGTGAAATAGGCTACGCGGGCGGAATTTTGAATTTTTACACAAAAAACTTAATCAGCTATAAAAGATACTCAATATAAAGACGCATCATAAGGAGGAATGCTATGAAGGCAAATGACATAGACTGTGATTATTTGAAGATTCAAAGGCTAGCAGCTGATAGATTTGGAAATGGTAGAGGAAACTTTATATATCCGATTAAAATACTTAAACTATTAAACTTGCTTGCGGGAGGAGAGCATATAGAAAGATGTCTGATTCCAAATGCAGGGCAGGGAGAATTGGCTTTGTGCGCGGATGAGGCAGATGTTTATTCAAAATCTGTTGATGTGGTTGAAATAATAGAAAAGAGTGGTTGTGGAATTAACAAAAATATAGTGAATCGGGATTTCCTTAATACTGATATAGTCGGGGCTTATTCTACCATAATTCTATGCCCAGTTTTTGGAGCCCGAATAGATAGAGACAGGAGTGAGGAATTGTACATCAACAAGAGCCTCGACTTGTTGGAAGAAAATGGGAGACTTGTTATGTTGGTACCGCAATCCTTATTATCGGTACAAGCTTTCAAAGAGTTGAGAAAGCGTATACTTCGCGATTTTTCTTTGGAAGCAGTTATTTCTATGCGCAGAGTGTTACCGTTTTCGACTATGGAATTGTCAGCTCTTGTAATAGAAAAAAAGATTCAAAGTGAAAAAATCTATATGCTCATGAACAGTGATGATCCTGAAAATGCTTACGAAGAATATAGCAAAGGCTCATCAGGGTTTTATGTGGATTCTTCAGAAGTTTATGAAAGATTTGACCCAAATTATTTTGATCCAGATTATAAAGAGGTCAGAGAACTTATACAGAGAAGAGATACCATTAAGCTTGGAGATATAGCAGATATTCTTTATGGATGCATGATTAATTCAGAGAATAGATTGGAGAAAGGTGATTACCAAATTATAAATTCTGCATTTATTCATGAAGGAGCATTTGCTAATAAACATAGCAGAGTGGCATTTTGCAGTAAGGAATTTGTAGCATCGGACAGGCGTGCATCGAGGTGTGTATTACAAAACGGAGATGTGATTATTAGCACAATTAGTAGCAATAATGTTGATTGGGCTGTATTTCATGGTGAAGATGACTACTATATTGCGAATCAGCATGTAGCAATAATTAGAGGAAAGCAGGAATATGAAGAATGGTTAAAGCTGTTTTTCAGTACAAAGACAGGCGTTGAGTATCTTGAATCACAACTGGATTTTATTAGTCATTGTGGAAGGCAGTTGCATATTTCATGCAGTAATTTGGCTGAGATATTTGTTCCTGATATAAAAGTAATGAAAACTGCTGATAGTATGCAGCATGCTGTTGATGAGCAAGCTAGAGCAGTTATGCTTTTTAAGGAATTAGGCTGGACTGTTGAAGAATGGTACAGGAAAGGAAGGCATTCGTTTGATATCGCCCTTTTTGATAATGGCATTCTTAGAGGAGTAGTCGAAGTAAAGGAATATAGATCAAGCCAAGTAGTAAACAGTCATAGAATGGCAGATTATCTTGGTGGTATAAGAGCGGACATTCAGAATGCGCATGTATATTTGTTTGTTGATAACGAACTATATGAATATGATGAAGGAGAACTTAAACAGTTATTAGAACTGCCAAGACCTGGAAGCCTGGATGCGATTAAGAAAAAGGATAAAGAAGAGAAGAAGGAAAACAAAGGCGTACTTAGCGTAGAAAAAGTCAGTGTGGAAGAATCTTCGGTATCAGATAGATTGTTGATAGAAATGTTGCGAGATATTAAAGATATTCGAAGAGAGGTACACAACATATCTGATAAGATAGATCAATTATCAAAGCAAATATCTGGTTTTCAATCTCTTGTAGATAAACAGCTTGATATAGCTGCCTCAATAGAGGAAGAAGAGCATATATTACATGCATTTACCGAAGAATGTGTTGAAAGAATAGTTAAAGAGGTAAATGCTAGTAATTCTGAAAAAGAGTTTAATACAGAGCGCAACAATCTTATTGAATCTTTGGGAGAGAGCGCTTGGAATAAACTCGATGAATCGTCTAAGACATTTTTGATTTCTTCTAAAGTGACATTTAATGATTTGGAGGGATTAGAGAACGTTGTCGATTACTCTGGTGTTTGTTTGCTAGTGACGAAAGCTCTTGAAAATGAAATGAGTAAGAGATTTTGTAAGGGATTTATCGATTTTTTAAAGCAGCAATACCCTGGAAAAGTGAATTATCCTCAATATCCATCAGCGTTGCTGGATAGACACGGAAAACCAATAAAGCCTAAACACTTTACGTTAGGATCGGTTGCGTATGTTCTCTGTAGACTTGAGGATGATAAGTTGTCGGAAGAAATAAAGGAAAACAATAGAAGAAAGTTGTTGGAGTACTCAAGAGAAAAGATTTTTTCAGAAAAAACTGATGATGAGATTGTTGAGCTTCTCAATGACTATGCGGATTCTATAGAAGAAGTCAAGAATGATTATAGAAATCCTTCAGCACACACTAATGAGTTAAGAAAAGTTGATGCAGAGCAGTGCTTTGATTTGGTTCTTGATGTTGAAAAACTTTTAAAGAGAATGCTAGATTCTTTCAATGTATAGTGGACAGGAATCATAAGTAAAGCATAATATTTAGAAGGAATGTAACACTAAATGGATAGCTAAAACGTAGTACAGGGAGAACAACCAAGAACATGGCAGTCTCCCTGTTTTCTTATGATATGTAGGTGCTCGACGGCTCCCTACATGGAGTGAACTAATCATAGCATTGTTTCACTGAAAAAGATATGATTTTTCTATAAA
>NZ_ATVS01000013.1 GCF_000420845.1 Butyrivibrio sp. AE3009
GACCGGCAAATGAATTTGTATGCAAGCATCCATTCGCTTGCCGGTCTTGTGCTACAAAAAAAGCCTCCACCAAGATGGTGAAGACTTTTATGTGCACAAAATCAAAGCAAATGCGCCGATACGCTCATTTCGGGCATTTACCTACATAGCTTTGTACAGTCAATTCCTCGTGACTTGGTTTCCCATGTACGACGACAGGCAGGTCTCCCGGCTGATCGATATGACTACAGTCTCGCTTCTTTCGCCTTCCCGGACCACTCCAGTGACATAATGAAAAAAGCTCTCGAAACACGGTGACGAGATCGTGCGGGATTCTCACCCGCTTCCCTTTTCACTTGTGCAGCAAATGCCCACAAGCACCTTCCGTCTTATTCTGTTTTCTTGGGTTAATAATAACATAGTTTGAGGTATATGCAAGTTTTTGCTATTTGTAATTACCTACATGCTATACTTGTAATTATCAAAAGGAGCGCCCATGAAGCATATAGTTCTTCCTGAAAACCAACAATTTACATATTCCTACACCGGCAAATTTAAGGCCCTGTCCTCGGACTGGAAGCACGAGAAGTTCCCTCTTAGGGACTACGAGCTCATCATTATGACTGAGGGAGAGCTGTATCTTAGCTATTGCAGCGACAATTTCTGCGTAAAAAAAGGGGAATATCTGCTCCTTCCGCCCAGTAACGGCTATAGGATCGGCTACAAGGAGGCCTACTGCTCCTTCTACTGGATGCATTTTGGCGTACCCGTAACGGACCTTCCTCTTACAATCAACAGCACTGAGAAGATCGTTAAGGATTCCGGCTTCTCCCGCTCCTTCTGCATTCCGCAAAAGGGCGCTATTCCCATGCCCGAGAAGATCGTTGTTCAGATGAAGCAATTGCAGGACATTGTAAAAAACAATTATCCCACCGTATCATTAAATGCCATGGTGACCAGCATCGTCTGCGAGCTCTACGGTCAGCTCTTTTCCGACTCCATGACAAATGCCGACACTCTTGAGAAAAAGCAGATCTACAGGGATATAATCGATTATATTCAGAGAAACCTTCACCGAAACCTTAAGATCACGGAGATAGCAGAAGAATTTGGCTATAATGCCAAGTATCTGTCCCATCTATTTGCCGAAATAAGAGGCATTCCGCTGAAGCAGTATATTCTCAACCAGAAAATCGACGCCGCCAACTTCATGCTCACCGACAATGACAAGCCCATAACAGATATCGCCGCCGAGCTTGGTTTTTCCGATGTCCACAATTTTGCCCGCACCTACAAAAAACTCACCGGGCTTACACCCAGTGAGTATCGTAACGCCTTTGCCAAACGCATGTTATTTCATGTGTGAACGTTATAAAAAATATCAATATTTTTTATTTGCCTCATCCATCAGTTCCCACACTTCAAGATCCGTAAGATGTGCCTTGATCCTGAGTATCAGATGTACCTTGTCTCCGCCGGCCCCCTGCTGGAAATGCCTCTGCCACTTGTAAAAATGCGGGCCATCTCCCAGGACTCGCAGGTACGACATAAGGCTCTCCGCCACGTGATAGGACTGTCTTATGTCTGCTTCACAGTCGTTCTCATAGAAATTCTCCCAGATTCCATGCTCATGAGCACGCATATCCTGATAGCCCTCGTAAAAGGCCTTTCGTGCCAGCCCCGCTTCGTAGAAGGCGCTGAGGTAGTCTATAGTTCTGCCTTCACCGGTCTCTTCCAGGGCTCCAATAAAACTCTCGCCATTTGCGTCTTTGCTATCCGGATCAAGGCACTTAAGGAGCGCTCTACAAATGTGATAAGCTCCGAGATAGCTATAATACATATACTTCACCTGTATTATCAAGTTGTTCTCAAGCTGCTCCGCGATGTGAGCTGCCCCATCACTCTCAATGAATTCCTTTACCGCGAGGCACTTCTCCAGATACTCCTTGTATCCCCGAGCACCTTCCTCATACTTCGCAAGCAGCCATACAACCTGCTGCCGCAGCGTATCCGCCTCTATCAGCCAGTTAAGCTCCGGGGTCTTATCCGTATACTCCGGATCCTTCCTGTCGAAACCTGCAATAAACGCGCAGGCCAGTATTCTTGCTCCATGATTTGGGAACTGCTCTCCTGCGTGGTCATCCTCATGTTGGCCGTAGGAAATGGCATATTCAGGCCACTTTTTATACAACTCCGAAATCTCCGAGCAATACTCGAAACCATAATAGTCATCGCAGTAGCCATGCGTAAAAGCTTCAATATTGCCTGAATCAGTCTCACCCTTCCATATCCTTGATATCAGCTGGAGATAATAGGTATGGGGCTTAACATTGGAACAGTTGATGATCCAGAAATCATCTGCGCCTTTCTCGAACACCTGCGACAACTCCGAAGCCACAAACTCCGGCGAATTGGGCAGCATTGTCATCATGGCTGCCGCCTGCAGGTCATAGAAGCTTGCATGGTAATAAATTCCGTTGGCGCCGGCTCCATCATCTTTTTGGTCAGGAAGAGCATATACTCTTGGGTTGTGATTATTCTGCCTTCTGGAGACCATTTTGCCGAATCCGTTGTCTGCCCATATCTTGATAACGTCCTTTGGTATATCCATGTATCCGTCCCTGTACAGCTCCATAATCTCGCCGTAGAGATTCATACAGCAGACGGCCTCAGGGTCCTTTTTCCGGATCATATTGTACTGAACCAGCATAAGATCGCTCATGAGCTTGCCGCGGCTCTCCGGTGTATCATAGGCGGGATCGTCAATCCAGAAGGGCCTGTCACCCTGTCCTCTGAAGCCTATGTTCCATATGACCTTAAGCCCCTTCTGATCTTCTATAGCCTCTTCCCACAGCCCCTTGAACAGCTCGGGATACTTGTCGTAGGAAACCTCAAGCTCCGGATAAGCTCTCGCAAACATCCTCGCTCCCATGGGCTCTGCGTGATGATGGGTGATATATAACCCGTAGTCTCCCGCCAGCTTCTTGTATTTGTGGGCATTGAAGTCCGTCCCGGGGATTGTCATGTTACCGCCGCAGCGTAGAAGAGCCTCAAAGGCCATTCTCCAGGGCATCTCCGGATCCTTATCCCTGATCCAGCCGTCAAAGAGCACCTCGTCGTTAATAAACCAGCCGCGATATTTAACTTTAAAGGGCCTGGACTCATAGGTGAAATCCTCCGGCACAGGGTACCCTTCTTTTTTCGCAAAATTCTGCTCATTCCAGAACCAGAATTCCTTTACCCCAAGAAATATCTTACTCACATAAAAAAGGCCGTAAATCGCCCCAAAATCATCAGAAGCGCCTATCATAAGACGCTTAACTTCGTTCTCATTATGGACGCTTATACGGAAGCACTCTTTTTTTACCCCTGAATCCTGCAAAAGAGCAATATCAACGCCCTTTTTATCGGTTTCAAGGCAGGTACTCTCAATATCTCTTCTGACCGCTGCTGCGGCGAGCTGCACTGCCCCGCTGCAGTCATCTGTAATTACCGCTGAATTATATGTGATCATTGGACATTCTCTCCGTTCTTATGGTATCAAACGTTATCTCAAAATCTCATCAATTGTAGAAACCGTGCTGAAACTACCCGAATGTATGGAAATTATTTCCTTCATCATCGGCAGTTCAAAGTAGCTGATATAGCAGATAAGTGTATTGTTCTCTCCTGCAATGGCACCGCGGGAATCCATGATGGTACAGGTCTTATTCAGCTTCTCCTTGATATCTCTGATGATTCCGTCGGGATCCTGGGTTATTATGGTTACCTGCTTGATTGCTTCGAAGTGATCGGTATAGTGGTCGATAACAGCAGTAGCAACCACATATACCAGCAGACTAAATAGCGCCGCCGTTGCATCAATAACTGCAAAAACCGTGATATACACCAGCGCATTGAAGCCCAGCAGCATAGGCGTCAGACTGTAATTTCGCCCAGTCTTGTCTGAGAGCTTCTTAACCACAATATTAGCCAGTATCTCTGAGCCGTCGATGCATCCGCCATTTCTTAGGATCAGCGCCAGCCCCGCACCGAGAATTGCTCCTCCGAAGGCCACAGCCAGGAAGTGCTCCGTATTTAGTTCAAAGGGAATATTCTCAAAGAAATCAAGGCCAACCATATAGACTATTGAACCCACTGCGGCTTTGACAGTGAATTTTTTGCCCAAAAAGATATAACCCGCCACAATGAATGGCAGAAAGACGAACAACACGCACATTGACAATTGGAATCCCGTGAGCTTGCTGATAATAATGGCAACCCCGGCGGTTCCGTAATCTATCGCATCATTGGGAAGCAGTATCAGAGCAACGGAAAAGCTCGCCATGACCGCCCCAAGTATTATCAGAAAATATGACAAAATGCCCTGTTTCTTCTTCATACCACTTCTCCAAAAGTTATTTACGTCAACAATTGTATATTGGTTCTTATTCTTATTTTATCATTTACAACAAAAATGAGATATCCTCAAAACCATATAAGGAGAGGTCTTATTTCCTCTCCTTGATCTCAATATTTACAATCAATATGCCTGCTGCGACCAGTAATAGTGCCAGCATACCGGTAATTGAGAACGCTTCCTTGTTCTCTCCCAGGAATAATGCCGACAGCAGCACGCCCATAACAGGATTGATAAATCCAAACACCGAAACACGGCTCACCGGATTGTGCTTGAGCAGAACGCCCCACAGCGTATAGGCCCCCGCAGAAATAAATCCCATATAGATCAGGTTGTATGCGCATCCACTGCTCCAAAATACCAGCTGTCCGCCCATTGCAGCGCCGATAATATACAATACCAGACCTCCCAGCATGAACTGATATCCGCTCAGCACCACAGGATTCTCATGCTTTGAAAAAATCTTGATGCAGCAGGAAGAAAAAGCATAGAAAAGCGCTGCCATCAGCATTGCCCCTTCTCCCTGAAAGCTTATGCTTCCTCCACTTACCAAGGCCCTCACACCGCCAAGAATCAGCACAATTCCTGCAAATCCCACGATGCAGCCCACCAGCTTTTTTACCGTAAGCTTCTCCAGCCTGAAGATGTACACAGCAATAATGATCGCCAGGAAATTGCCTGAAGCATTGATTATAGAGCCCCTGACTCCGCTGATATAGGCCAGTGACATGAAAAAGAAGAAATACTGTCCTATAGTCTGCAAAAGAGATAGTATCCCAATATATTTCAAGGATTCCCTCTTCGGAATAAGAACCTTCCGGGAAATGACAGAGCCAAATGCTATCGTCATTATCCCCGCCAGCAGGAATCTTGCCCCGGCCAGCATAAGTCTCGACGCTGTATCCTCCGGCGGTATCCTGAACAGTTCATATGCTATTTTGATCGCCGGAGACGCACTTCCCCATAACACGCAGCAGAATAATGCTGTCAGAAATGTGATCGGAAGATACGACCACAGGCTGTTTTTTGATTTATTATCCATAAGATATCAAAATACCTCTTTCCATAGATTAGCTCTAAATAGTCCAAATGCCACGCAGGTTGTGAAAACATCCGATGCAAACTTTAGCTGCGATAACACCGTCAAGCCCCATAAATAACAGCCATGGGAACGATATCAACATCACGTTCCCATGGCTGCTTTTTTATTCTCTTACATATCCGCTTACATCTTCAATCTTCTTCAGCCAGTCTTTTACAGAATCATAATCGACTGCTCTGTCATTGATCTCTACTACATCACTTCTGACCACTATCTGATAAATAAGACTTCCCCACTTATCATAGGTCCAGATCATGTACAGAAACTCGTCCTTATTTGCAGTCTGCTCCGATGAAAATGCTGCACTGCTTACGCCGTCCTTAAGCTCTTCAACTTCTTTTTCCGTCAAGGTATACTCCACACCTTCATCGAAATTCGTCTCTGTATACTCCCTAAAATCAATCTTGGCTATACGATCTGTCACACTAAAATATCCTTCTCCGGGATTACGACTATAGTTCTCTGAGGTTTTAAGCCCGTATTTGTTCTCAAGCTTGTCAAAGAACTCATCTGCTGCTTCGTTATGCCACAGGTATTTGTCATCCATGTTAAGGTTATGAGAAGAGTCTACAGTGAAGGTATAAACTGCGTCTCCGCTCTCATTCCTGCAGACAATATTGTAGGATCCGCCTAGGCAATTTAATTGTCCACTCTGCCCATCTCTGAGTTCAAGTTCGGGAACTAACGACATGAAAACGGATAATTCATTCTTACCAAGCTCTATTTCCAGATCATCCTCATAATATCCCTTAACCGCATCCTCAATGACAACCGAACTTATCTGCTCTCTGTCAAAAAAGCTCTTCTCCGCCTCCTTTTTATCCTCACATGCAGTAAGCATCGCAAGTGCTGTTATCCCCGCCAGCACTGCTGCTACAAACTTTTTTCGCATTTTTCTCTCTCCTATTATTATCAGATTCTTACAAAAAGTCTTAATTTATAGCCCGTTTTATCCAGGAATGCCTTTTGTATTGCTTCCTTTTGGCCAAACATATAATTCACACGCTCATCTTCACTTTTCTTGGAAACAAAGCAGCCCTTCTCATCAAAGGAAGCATCACTTGCAAAGCCAAAGGCTATCTCATCATCCGCAACAAAACCGTCATCTCCCAGATCATAACGCATCAAAGTAAAATTTTTGCTATTGTTTCTGTCTGCCATCAGAACCTCGGGAATAAGAGAAACTGCCAGCGTTTTGGCCCGCTCCATGAGACTACTGTCAGCCTTGTTTTCCATGGCTGCGATCAGTTCTTTTTTAATATCATCCGGTATTTTATCGACCCGTACGATACTGCTAAGATAAAAATAATCGTAGCCTGTAACATCGGTTTTCTGATAAGCATCTTTCTCTTCTTCCTTTACTGTGGCTACGCCCGCTTCTTTCAAATGCCTTTCTGCTTCATCAAAAACTCCAAGGCCTTTTATATAATCAGTTATCAGATATTTGTAAAACTGTATAAGCTCTGTGTTCATTTATTATTTTCCCTTTACCGTATAATCATAATATGCGTAACTATAGCTGCATCCTTCTGCCGTAGGATCAAGGTAGTACTTCCTACCCCAGGAAGAAACTATCAGCATGCCATCCTCAGTAACTCCTGTAACAGTCATGGCGTGACCACCTTCAACATACTTGGTATTCCCCTTTTCATCAATGAGAGTAAAGTGATCTGCACGCATAATTACAGAACCGTCATCATAATCATGGAAGTTTTCGGGTGTAATTTCGATCGAGTTATCAATATTACATTTTATTCCCTTATCCTTCAAATACAATTCCGCTCTATACTTTCTGGAGCCTTCCGTTGTTCCCCATCCATCTGTCGCTGAAGCATCTTCGGAAGGATTTACCTCATCACTGTCGAAAATCCAGAATCCATCGTGAAGATTATGGTTATCTGTAGCAGCGTACAGGTCAGTAACAAGCATATTATAATTAAGTTCTCCGGTATCCGGGTTAACCATAGGGAATCCGAATTTCTTTTCGAATAGCTCTTCCTTGCCTTCGAATTCTTTAAAAATACTATTGGCGATTGCTACGTATCCGCAGCCCTCGTCATTAAGCTTTTTCAAATAATCCTTGATCTCATCATCAGTCATTTCAGGATAATATTTCCTTACTATGTCATATAATGCATCTCTCTCATCTCCGGTAGCACTCTTTGGACCGGCCTGTTTACCGCCATACCAACCGTTGTCATCAAACGGCGTATTAGGAGCCGGGCTGGATTCTCCACTACCTGAATCTCCTCCTGCTGCAGATGAATTTTCGCCATTTGTATAATCTGAGCTTTTCGCCATTTTCCCCAAGATACCCTCTTCGGTCTTGGAATAGGTATCGCAGATAACCCCAAGTGCGGTACCAAGCTTCCCCATAGCCACGCTGCAGACCAGAACGTTGTCTATGCAGCTCTGAAGTGCGGCATCGATGGATCCCGATGACCGTGTCTCCATAGGAAGATCATTCCTTACCTGTTCAATCTGCGCACTCAGATTCTTGAGCTCTGCCTGGGCGTTCTCAAAAGTGGACACGTTGCTCTTGCAACTTGTCGGATTAATGTAAAACATATTTTTCCTCTCCCAATACTTTCTTTTATATGTTAGAAATACATCTTTTTATATCATACTTTGGACTATAAGTGTTGATTTTCTGACGAATGACACTTGAAATCGGACGAATGACACTTTAGGATATATCAATTATCACCGGCTCGCCCTTGAGACTGACATAGCCGTGCATTATCTCCACGGTGCTGCCGTCTATAAGATTCTCATAGCATCCGTCCTGAGCATGAATAGGGATTATTCCCGGCTCACCCTTGAAAGAGAAGATACCGATGATCTTTTTGCCGCCCCTGCTATGAATAGCCTTCAGAACGTTATCCTCGTAGGTCTTGGTCCTGTAGGTGCTGTCTGTAAAGAGCTCATCCTGCTTGATTTCATACAGGCGCCTCATAAGGTCCCCAAGATCAATGTTTTCCTTGGCTTTCCAATCTACTTCGTCCTTGTCAAAAAGGCTTGGCAGATGGCTCACACCCTTTTCCTGTCCCGCGTAAATAAGAGTCATACCCTTCTGGAAATACAAAAAGGCAGTGGCATTTCTAAGTGCCCTCTCATCCGGGAAAAGAAAACGTGCCCTCGGCTGGTCATGATTCTCCAAAAAACGGAGCTTTACATAGTTATCGGGATAAATATACTCCTGTCTGTTTATCGCCTCTGAATAAGCCTGTAAAGGCCCTTTTCCGGCGGCATATTCTGTCATCTTCTCATAGATGTCATAGTCGTAGAGAATATCGAAGGCCTGATACATCTCACAGTCAGACTGGGCTGTCAGCCCCATATCTCTCATCGTCATGATAAATCCCGGATCCACCGACTCGCTGAGCCAGATGCAGCCGGGTCTTACCTCCTCAACCTCTTTTCTTGCCCTGCTCCAGAAATCTATAGGAACCAGCGGCGCCACATCGCAGCGGAAGCCGTCAACTATCTCTGCCCACATCTTAAGTGTCTCAATCTGATAAGCCCAGAGTCCCTCATTGGCATAGTCCAGGTCTATGATATCTGTCCAGTCACCAACTCTGTTTCCAAAGGAGCCGTCAGCCTTGTGGTAGAACCACTCAGGATGCTCCTTGGCAAGGACAGAATCAGGAGACGTGTGATTGTAGACCACATCAATGATGCACTTCATCCCCTGCTCATGTATGGCCTCCACAATGGCCTTAAAATCGTCCATTGTGCCATATTCCGGATTGATCTTCCTGTAATCGCTTATTGCATAGGGAGACCCCAGACTCCCCTTCCTGGCCTTTTTGCCGATTGGATGGATCGGAGCAAACCACACAATATCAACTCCAAGGTCATGAATCCTTGGAAGCTCCGGTGTGATAGCCTTGAAAGTGCCTTCCTTGCTGAAGTTTCGGACAAAAATCTGGTACATTACTTTGTTTCTGAGTTCTTTACCGGTTTCTCTCGACATAGTTTTCTCCCTTACTTCTGGGCGGTTGTGAGTCAATGGGGACGGTTCTTTCTGACTCGCTTCGTGAGTCAGAGAGAACCGTCCCCATTGACTCACAACCGCCCCCTTACTACTGCAGCGGAGTCGCCGACCCGTACGCCCGCACCGGCACTCCATTTTCGTCAAATTCCGTCGTATATTTCACCTTGAACATTATCCTCGCAGCCGTCAATGGCATTACCGCCTCAAGGCTGCCGATTCCCGCAGCCAGCTGCCTGTGCCACTCCCTGTACATTTCCGCATAATCCGGCTGGAACAGACCGCTCTCTATCACCGGCTCGGGATAATTCCTGATAAGTGGCGGGAGCCCCAGATCACGCATACACCTAAAGCACGGCCGCATCTCCTTCGTGGCGATCGTATATTCCCAGGCATAGGTATTGGTATGCTCACTGGCAAATGCGAATTTACGCTCGCTCTCATACAGATCCCTATAGCTCTTTTTCTCTGCCGTAATATTGCTGATTATTGAATAAATAAGGTATTCATCCCCGGCATTTCCGATTACCCTAAGGTGATATCTGATACACATCCTGTCAGTGCCGCAGCAATCAGAGGTAAGCGTCATCCATACCTCACAGGTCTCCTCTTCGGCGCTGTCAATTGCCTTTTTAATCGTATCTATGAATAGCTTTTTACCGTCAGTTTCAAAGTATTTCCAAGGGTTGGATTCAATGAAATCCCTCTCGGATATATTCATTCCGATCTCTTCGATGTACTTCCTGTTAACTCTGATAAACTCAAGCCTTCCCTCATTATAGGAAAAAACAGCGGCTCCTCCGACGAAATTGTTGAAGATCAGCGTCTCCAATGAATTCGGATCCCAGAAATTGTCCGCATTAAAGGTCTTGAGAAGGTCAATGGGACTCTTGGTTGGTTCATGGTGAGCAAGACTCATTTTTTCCAGGAATTCCTCCTCCGGAAGCGGCTTGGAGTACAGATAGCCCTGAATATAATAACATCCGATGCTTTTCATAAAATCCGCCTGTTCAATGGTTTCCACGCCCTCAACGATAATAGGCGTCCGTAGCCATTTTGCCATCTGAACGACGCTCCTTATGATTATTCCGCCGCGGCCGCTCACATTACCGTTCAGGAAATTCAGATCAAGCTTAATAATATCCACGTCCAGATCCTTAAGGATATTGAGCGAGGAATACCCGCTGCCAAAATCGTCCATCTCAACAATATATCCCAGCTCATGGAATCTGCCGATCACAGAGGACATCAGCTCCATTCCGCCTATGGCGGAGGTCTCTGTTATCTCTACCCTGAGGTACTTCACGGGAATATCGTATTTTTTTCTGATATTTTCAACATCTTCAACATACTCATGCTTGAAGATATCGTTTCTTGACATGTTAAAAGAAATGGGAATAACGGGAATGTCATCGTCGATACACTGCCTCAGAAACCGGCAGGTCATCTCAACCATTTGAATATCTGCGAAATACAGAAGATCATTCTCCTCCAGCACCGGGATAAAGTCAGAAGGATACTGCATACCGGCCTCAGGATCCACCCATCTCATAAGGGCCTCTGCACCTGTCATTCTGCCGGTGGAATGATTGAACTGGGGCTGATAATACGCAAAAATATGGCCAAGTTTAATGGCATCATCAAAAGAAACCAGCAGTTCCTCTGTAGTCATACGTCTTTGCATACGGTACCTCCTGTATCCAATGTACCAATGAAAGCAGTTCTGCTCCTCCCGTATGATTAATAATACCATAGAAACCGCTGATTTCTTATCGATGATTTATTAAATTATTATCAAAATATTAGTTCGCGTGTTCTTCCATTACAGCCTTGATCTTGTAGTAGGAAGGCTTGGGTTCATAGTTTCTGTCGAAGATACGGGTGTTGGTTGTATCCTCCTTGCGGTAATGATCCACAAGACCAAATAAGGTAACATTTGTTATGTTTGCAGGGCCGCCGTTATCTGAATCCATCTCATATATCATCTCGAAGATTTCCTCGTATTTGTTGGCCTGCTTCTCGAACCACTCATCATTTTCCTTATCAACACCAACGGACAGCTCCGTGATCTGAATCTCCAGGTCGAGACTTGCGAATTTCTCCATAGCAGTCTTGATCTCTGAGATCTCGGGATAATCAATTCCCCAATAACCCTGCATTCCGATGCCGTCTATAAGGCCTTTTTCCTTAAGTGAGGAGCACAGTGTATAGATGCCCTCTGTCTTTGGAACCTGGAAGGTGTTGTAATCGTTGTAAAAGAGCTTAACATCGCTGTCTGCATATTTTCTTGCATAGGTAAATGCCAGCTCCACGTAGTCGGGACCAATAGTCTCATACCAGGGATTGGCCTGGTCTCCGCAGGTGGTTCTGCACTTGAAATCACTGTTCGGATCAGCGCTCTCGGGATCAACTGCCTCATTTACAACGTCCCAGCAGTAGATAACTCCCGGATAATTCTCCTGAACATGGGTAAGAAGCTGCTGAATGTAGCTCTCCATACGCTTACTCATTGTTTCCTTGTCAACGTACTCTCCGTCGTCCTTATAACCCTCTCTGAAGAACCACTCCGGTGCCTGTGTATGCCATACAAGTGTATGACCTCTCATCTTCATACCTGTCTCCTGACACCACTCAAGTGTGGGATCGATGGAGTAAAAATTAAGCGCGGGGCTTCCGTCGCCGTTTAACAGGCTCTCCTGTGAGCCGAACTGATCAAGAATATAGCAGCTCTTCATGAGGTTAGTCATGGTGCAGCTGTTAAAATGCTTAAGTGATAATTCCTTGTAGGAAGGTATATTCAGTGTCTGATTCTCCACCGTACTTCCGTTAATACCAACTCCAAGGGTAAAATAGTCCTTGCACAGGTCCTTAAGAGCCACTCCGTCGTCCACGGGCTCTTCCTGAACATCCTCTGTAGCCTCAGTAGCTGTGCTGTCTGCAGTTGCTTCCCCCGATGCCTCTGCCTCTAAGCTCTCGCTGGCGCCTGCCTCGCTCACAAGTACATCTGTTCCTTCGGTACTGGCTATACTTCCTGCCTCCTGCCCGCATCCTGCCAGCAGAGCCAGAGCAACAATACCTGCCAAAATTCCTTTCCTTCTCATAAATGCCTCCGATTATATAGTCTTTAATTCAGCCAAAAAATCAGCTATCCATTACTATATTTGAACCTAAGCAGTCTGACTACTCATTCATTGTGTTTTTTTGCCATTATGTTGCTATACACATGCTTTTTTCTCCATTTCCCATCGTTTCAAACAGGCAATAATGATATATTATAAAAGTAGTGCTTTTTTGCGGAGGATCCCTTTAATGGATAACGATAAAATAATGGCGCTTCTGCCCTGGCTGTGTGCCTCGGCCGTTGTTTATATAATGTTCTTTTTTATAAAAAAGGATCTGGAGAACAAGCTCAGCATGGCCGGGACAGGCTATGTGGTGTCTGACATCTCCCAGACCCTTAGAATTTTGATGTTCGCAAGATTTCTCATCAGATTGTTCACCGCAGTTTTCATCCTGATCACCGGCATCCTTCTGATCGACACTACCCGGTGGCTAAGGATCAGTTGGGATATTATTTGCCTTGGCCTTGCCCTGTGCCTTCAAGGCCACCTTTTTCTTACAAACAAAAAAGATCCACTGGCAGACTTCGTCAAGACCGCATCAGGTGTAGTCTCCGGAGCCAAGGCTGACACAAGCTACCAGTCCCTTCCCCACGCCAGCCCTAAGTACAGAAATATCATCACCTATACCATAGGCGGCGTTACCTACAACCATTACTGCGACGTAGTCTCTCACTCTGACAATCTTCTCCAGGTGGGAACCCGCGTCGTTGTTCATTACAATACCTACAATCCCAAGGATATTTATCTGAATGATGAGCTCAAAAAAACTCCCCAAGGACTATGGGCCCTCCTTCCGGTGGGCGTTGTCATAGTCATTGTGGGAGTTGTAATGGCTGCTATAGCTATGTAATTATCTTCACCAGATTCTGTAATTGCCTGACAGAGCCAGCATCGCAAAAAGGTACAGGCAGTTGTCATAATATCTGCGAACGCCCTTTCTGAGAGGCTGATCCCAGAACCACTCTACCCAGCGTTTTGCTACTGCAAAATCACTCTCAGGGTCCTCACTGTAAGGCACAGTCAGTGCCCCCTGGGCCATTGTAGCCATAAGACCAACAGGATGAAGCACCGTCTTATCAATCGGTGTTCCGTCAATGGCATATACGCATCTGACAGCTTCAATATTGGTTCCAAAGAACTTCATCATCTTAAGCGGCACACCTATCTGGCCCTTGTCCTCACCGAACCACTCCGCATCCAGCCCGATATTGGCTGCTGTTCTGTAGGCGTCGCTGAAGAAATTTCCGAAGAATCCCCAGGGAAGTTCCTTATCCATCGGAGTTCCGTCAAAATTAGCATATTCGGCATTGAGACCGGTCTTAGGATGGCAGCAACCTGCCAAATATTCTCTGCTGACCTTCGCTGCCCTTTTGAAGAACTCTCTGTCCTTCTCATCAGCCCACAGTGCAAACAGCTCGTAGAAATGGGGCAGATGATAAGAAGGATCCGTAAAATCCATACCCGGAACAAAGAGAATCTGTCCGTTCTCCCTGTTAAACATAGGGCATCCTTTTCTGCCGTCTTCTCCCTTGTGTACCATGGCCTCCAGGATTTCTCTGGCCTGTCTGCTATACTCAAATATTCCCTCGCCGTCGCCCCATCTGTGGGATGCGAAGAATAGAGCCATAGCAAAGAACTCTTCTCCGTCGGGAGCAGGTCCGTCGGCATTCTTTTTGCCGGTAGTCTCGCAGGACCAGGCAAAATAGCCCTCATTGTCCCCTTCTGTCATGAACATATAGGTCTTGGCCCACTTCCAGATGCGGTCGAACTGCTCCTTCATATCAAGCTGAACGCACATCATCATTCCATATGACATTCCCTCTGTTCTGGCATCGTTGTTGCCGGTATCTGTGAGATACCCCATGTCCTCTCCGGCGTCATGATAGATACGCTCTTCTTCGTCCCAAAAGAATGTATCCACCACATCTTTTAGCCTCTTCTCTATCTCTGCATCGATCTTGCCGAT
The DNA here is from genome assembly GCF_000420845.1 of Butyrivibrio sp. AE3009. Classification (GTDB taxonomy): domain Bacteria; phylum Bacillota; class Clostridia; order Lachnospirales; family Lachnospiraceae; genus Butyrivibrio. The sequence continues at coordinate 14,563 of NZ_ATVS01000013.1, forward strand.
CTCTTTAAAAACATTTCTGTAGGTTTTTGTCTCAAATGCTGCCATTTTCTTTGTTTCCAGCCTCTCTAATCTACGGTCACAGAGCCTTACTGCAACTGACCTGTATTAGTAATTGCTATATATGTCACATATGTTATATATCTTTTCAAATCTTCTTAAATACAGGGATTGACTCAATCGGAGCCTTGGCGCTTATCACCGCGCCGCCCTCATATACCTTGCCGTCACGAATATCCTCCCACTTGCCCTCAGGAAGATATACCTCTCTCTCGAAACAGTTAAGCTCAAGGATAGGCGCAACGAGGTATTTGTCGCCGAACATATACTCATCATAGATATTCCAGCACTTCTCATCCTCCGGGAACTCATAGAACAGGGCTCTGAGAAGAGGTGCTCCGTTTCTGGAAGTCTCCTCATACAAGGTCTTGATGTAAGGAATGAGTTCATGACGAAGAGCCAGCTGATCCTTCATGATCTTGAAATTGTCCTCTCCGTAGCTCCAGAGCTCGTTGGGCTGACCTGTATGAAGATATCCGCCGCCGAAGGTCCTGTCATCAAGAGTAGGGATATTGTAAGGTCCCCTGTCACCGTGAATACGAAGAACCGGTGAAAATACCGCAAATTCAAACCATCTGATAAGGAGCTGCCTGAAATCCGGGTCATTCACGTCATCTGTCATAAATCCGCCGATATCCGTTGTCCACCATGGAATTCCCGCAAGTCCCATATTAATGCCTGCAGCCAGCTGATCCTTAAGAGCTTCGAAGGTACTCGGAACATCTCCTGACCACACCACATTTCCGTATTTCTGGCTTCCTGCCCAGCAGCAGCGAAGAAGATTCACGATCGGCTCCTTCGTAAGCTTCTTCATGTTCTCGTAAAAGAGCTTGCTGTAATACTGAGGATAAATATTGCTGCACTCTAATCCGGGACCCAGATAATATCTGATATTGTCAAAATCATATACCGCAAGATCCGGCTCCGAATTATCCAGCCAGAACATATCTATTCCGAGGTCATAGTAATTCTTTTTGCAAACATCCCATACATACTGCCTTGTCTCAGGATTGGTCGCATCCAGAACCGTACAATCGCCCTCAAAGTCATAATTCTGCAGGGTTCCTCTCTCATTTTTGAGTAAAAGACCCTTTTCCAGCATCTCATAGAAATGCTCGCTCCTCTTATCAACCGTAGGCCACACAGATACCATGACCTTGATTCCCATGCCGTGAAGCTCATCGCACATAGCCTTGGGATCCGGCCAGTATTTCTCATCGAACTTCCAATCGCCCTGAACCGTCCAGTGGAAAAAGTCGATTACGATACAATCGATCTTAACTCCCAGCTCCTTGGCCTTACGAGCAACCGACAATACTTCTTCCTGGGTCCTGTAACGGAGCTTGCACTGCCACAGTCCCATGAGATCCTCAGGCATCTGAGGTGCTCTTCCCGTTACCCCGGTGTAATTCTCAATAATTCCTGCAGGAGCGTCAGATACAGTGATCCAATAGTCCATCTCCTTGGTGGCCTCAGCTATCCACTCGGTGTAATTATTTCCAAAAGTAACTCGTCCAACAGCCGGATTATTCCACAAAAATCCGTATCCGAGACTTGATACCGCAAAAGGAACACTGATCTGTGAATTTCTCTGCTCCAGATTAAGAACGCAGCCCTTAAGATCTGTGTATGGATGCTGATACTGTCCCATTCCGAAGATCTTCTCGCCGTCGTTACTCTCAAACTTCACGCTGAAGCGGTAATCTCCGCCGTTATGTGCCCTGTACTCTCTGTTCACATACTTAAGGCAGCGGCTCTCCCTGGATATAGTTCCACCGTAGGATCTGAAGTATTCTCTCAAAAAGAGCTTGTCATCCCTGTAAAAAGAGATAACTCCGGCGCTGTTAACCGTAGCCTTGATCCTTCCGTTTACTATCTCGGAGCAGATTCCGTTCTCATCCTCTCCTGTCTTAATAACCGGAGCAGGCTTATCTGCGTCCTCTGTAAGAGCCCAGTCTCTTCCTGTAAACTCGGGATACATGGTACTTCTTACTCTGAAGGAATCCTTCCCCCAGGTCTCGATCCTTAAGGTTTCACCCTGTCTTTTTGCTATAAGCGCATTATTTACCTGTGTAAAAAGCATAAAAATAACCCCCTCTCTGACATTCTTTTAAAAAGCATACCACAGCGGAGGTTAATAATTATAGTCATATTGTGCTATTTTTCTCTTATATTTGGCTCTATTTTGCCCTAAATCATCTTAGGCTATTCATCCTCGCCAAATACCTTTGTAACGGCTTTAAGGACGTCTGTAGCCGTAAATGGCTTAATGATAAAATCCTTGGCTCCCCTCTTAAGAGCCATCATGATCATATTGTCGTATTTCTGGTCAGAGCACATGATCACATTGGCCTTGGGATTGACTTCCATTATCTCGCTAAGGGTGTCGATTCCGTTCTTTTTGGGCATATTGATATCAAGAATTACAAGATCAGGGTCCTTTTCCTTGAACTGTGCAACAGCCTGCTCGCCGTTAAGAGCCTCTCCGATTATCTGATATTTCTCCGGATCCAGCGCATTTTTGAGCATCTCTCTCATAAAAGTTGTATCGTCAACGATAAGTATCTTCTTTCTCATAAGATTCTCCTTGGAAGTCGCTACACATGGCAAAAACGTCTGTACAATAATTCTACATCTTCCCAAATAAATTAACAAATAATTGTTTATTAAATTACAATTAATTGAACACAGCATAAAACTGCTCACTTTCGTAAGCAGTTTTATTTTAGATATTATAGATCGTGCTCATCTGCCCTGACAGCGCAGATTACAAGGCGGCTGTCGTCAGAAGCTGACGTGCATGTCGACAGGGTGACAATGTTGTCATTTTCACTGTACAGGTCTGTCTTGATGTAGGATTTGTTCAATATATGCTTAACAGCTCCGCCGAAATCATCGGGGTTAGGTCCATAAGCATAATAGATCTGATCGTTATCCTTAACATCAGCATAGGCAAAGATCTGATATCTGTATACCTTGCCCTGTGTAAAGATCTGGAAGTACTGATGATCCTGGTAGTAATTCTTATCAGTCTTGTAATAACGGAGCTTACCAAACATTGAGAGATCTCTCATGTTGTGACCGTAGATAAGAACATTAGGATCACTAAAATCAGGTGTAGACTCTCCGTCCAGGAATATGGAACCTGCGGTGGAAGCCTTCCCGTCATAAGTCTTTCTCAAATAAGTGATATTATCTCCTGAATACAGGATCGGATAGCTGATACTCTCATTTTCGAAGTACAGCCAGCCGATAATATCTGAATTTCTGGCTTCAAGTCCTGTCAGATCTACGCTGATCTCATTCCACCAGCCAAGCTCCTGGGTCTCTGTATCAGACTCCTTGGCTTCGGGAATTATTGTATCTATGGCTTCGACCTTTCTCTTAGCCTCCTCATTTATCGAAACAAACTCTTCATTTGTCTCATTGTAGAGGCTCTTGGACTTGTTGTATTCCTGCAATGTAACAAATATTACTCCGGCAGCTACTGCCACCATAATTGCTCCGGTAGCAAACAGCAGATGATATCTGTATTCTTTGATCTTCTTTCCGATGAACTTAAATACAGTTGAGACCACCAGAACGAAAATTATGAAGTAACGTTCAATCTTGCTTATCTTTTTTTTTTGAAGTCGCCTCTTTTAAACCTTTTAAGCTCGAATGCTGAAAAGCCAATAAGTGCAACGCCTGCCAGCAGAACGATCACCCATACCCATACTACAGGGAGGTTATCACCTGTCTGAGGAGCTCTTGCTCCCAGTGCATCGGGATCACTGCTACTGCTTGAGCTTGAAGCGGTACCGGTTCTTGAAGTCTTAACAACAGCATCTGTTGCTGTGTAGATAAGAGTAAAGTGTGAGAAATACTGTGAGTAGATATATACTCTGCCGTTGGTCTTATCTACATAATAAGTTCCGTCCTTAGGTGCGCTTGAAGCTCTGGCGGATAACTTATCGAACTTCTTGATCTGTCCGTTGTGCTCACGAATGATATTTATTGTCTTGGAAGCATTGGATGTTCCGATGTAGCAAGCTACGTCAATTGATGCTCCAAGGTCGCTTACATCCTCATCAACTTCAACAGTATCACCGTTCTTTACAGTTCTGTGAACGGTAATGTTAAGGCTGTCTGTTGTTACAACTGACTCATCGCCATACTCTGCGATTGCATTAAGTTCCACAGAGTTAAGTGTTGACTTGGAAATAGGCTTAACATTAAGTGTATAAGTTGTTGTCTTACCGGCTTCTTTCTTGGATGTAGCATAAGAAGAAAGCGCTGATGATGAAACATTTGATACCCCGGAAGTTACATTGTCAGGATTACTAAAGTTAACACTTGAGGTTGCCTTACCGGTTGTTGAGGAAGAACTTGATGATGATGTGATCTTCCAAGTGTATGATTTGGTTCCGGTAAAGTTATCGATACCCTTAAGGTATACGGTATATGTGCCAGCTTTAGTAGCACTGACTGTTGACTTGCTGGTATCTACCTCGAAATCAACATCTGACTCAAGCGCATCTGAGAAGCCTGATAATTTGATGGTCTCAGGTGTCTCATGTGTAATAGCACTACCTGTGTAGGAGTAAGATGTCTTTGTTCCGGAAGGAATTGTAGCATTGGCAATTGATGCTTTATTGATCTTCCATGACTTGGTAACGGTGCCTTCATAGTTACCTTTACCTGTTACGGTTAATTCATAATCATCTGCATCAGTTTCCTCATCTCCGGAAACAGTATAATCTATATTCTCCTCGAGCGTAACTTTATCAACTGTAACTGTTACTTTTGGTCCCTGATCTTTTCCGTTGTAAGTAAATGATGTTTTATTTAACTTAACGGATGAATCGGTGATCTTTGTTTTGGAATCAACGATTTCGTAGGTAATCTCATTAGTTGCTATTGAGTCGGGTGAATATACGGTAATATTCGATCCGCTTCCTGTATTGATTGAGCCTATTTTGTAATACGATATTACGGAGTATTTTCCGATCTCAGTCGGTACTCCCTCAGTGCTGTTAGCGCTTACCTGTGCAACAACTGCGCCGGTAGAGTCTTTATAAATAGAATAGAAACTAGCACCTTTCGCAATCATATTTGAGCTGGCACTGGCTACTACAGTTGCATAGTATGAGGTTCCTTTGGAAATAGTAAAGCTTGTATCGTATGTTGCTGAACCTGCTTTTACCCTCTGCCTTATCTTACCAACAATATAATACTTAGCAGTATGTACATTTTGAGCACTAACAATATTGTAATTAGGATCTGTACCCTCGATGCTACATGTTATGTCATATGTACCTGCCTTAGTCTTGTCAGGCTCGGTTACATATTTTACTGTAACTCCTTTGAGCTGATCAGTATGAACATTAGTAAAATATTTAGCATCATCTGTATTAATGCATTCAATCTTATAGGAAGGAGTCTGTAAATTCTCAGTGATAACACTCGCTTTGTTATCTGCCACAAGTTTTACTTCAACAGGTTTAATAGTCCACTTACCTGTTGCCTGAACAAGATCTGCACTTGCTCCCTTGAATGTTACTCTGAATAAATATTCACCTACATCCTTCTGTGATATTTCTTCAACATCGTACTCGTCTGCCGGTATCACAGTTGAAGTAGACTTCTTTGTAACAGTTACATCTGCCTTTGCCAATGTCTGAAGCGTATTATGATATACGTATTTATCAGCTACAGTTATTTCTACTTCTTCAGTAGCAGGGTCTGCTGATAACTTAATCTTAAAAGTGTATTCCTTTGGTGTGGTAGGAGTAGTAGTATCACCTGTCGTTGTTACTTTTTCCTTAAGCTTAACAGTTACTATCTTCTCCTCATTAAATTCCTTCAACACGTGGATACCATATTCACCGTTGGTAGCATCCTCCACAAGGGTCTCACCTGATTTTATATACTTCTTAATTTCGAATAATTCTGAAGTGCCTTCAGGAGCGGTAACCTCTGAAACTTCAACCTTAGTCAAATCTTCATCTGCGATTATTGGAGTAGAACCGCCTGATGTCATTGCTGCTTTCAAAATGTCAATGATAAGCTTGGTTTCATTAGCCTTAGAGATATATGAATACTCTCCCTCAGGAGCAACTTCATCTACGCCGGGCTCTTCCTCAGCTTCAGCTTCCTCAGCCTCAAACTCTGCATCGCCATCTTCAAACTCATCATTCTCAAGTAATTCTAATTCTTCATACTCAGGCTCATCACTAACTCTGACTTCGCCAAGTACCTCTCCGCCGATTATATCAACAGTAATATTAGGAAGTGTCGCATCAGTTACATAGCAGGAAGGAATCTCAGGAACATATACATATCTAAGCCACTGCTCATCAGCCTTAAACTCTGCTCTGTCGCTGAGCTCTTCACTAAGAGACCATTCAACTCCTGTAATTGTAATATCCTCGGAATCAGCTGCATAAGCAGTTGTTGAGAAGCTGTCGAATACATTTTTGAAGAGGCCGCCGATGATACGTGCTACGATGTTCTCTTCCTCAACAGTGATTTCTTCTTCCTGTGAATCCTCTGCGGGAGTCTCCTCTTCGATAACTTCAACGGGAACTTCGTTTAATTCCGCATTATTATCAGAACTCTCTGATCCGTTGTCCTCACTGCTGTCATCCTGTGAGTCCTCAGGTGTCTCAGAAACCTCTTCATCAACTTCGTCTATGATGTTGTCTTCCTTAATGGATTTGGTTGCCCTAAGAGTATTAGGTAGAACGATGTCTGCCTCAGAAGCTCCTACCTCAAGCTGCTGGTATGCAACTTCCTCTGCAAGATCTTCAAAACCTGCTATCTCAATGGGGTCTATCTCTGCCTGATCTGACACGGCCATGGATGTGAAGTCGGCGCCTGTCAGAGCTACAGATGCAGCTACCGCAAGGGCCAGGCCCCTCTTAAAATGCGCAGTAACAGCGCTCTTATTTACATTTTTGGAATTACAAAACTTTTTCATGATTGCATACTACTCCCTATAAATATATACAGTGATTATAAACCTATATTCGTATTTATAGAAGAATAATTTTTATAAAAAGCGAATATTTTTCCCTTAGCAAAGCCTATAAATAAATCTTCAAAGTCCTATAAAATATAGAAATTTCATGGTTTTTTTATGTCTTACGGTCATTTTTCTTGTCATAATATATGTGTAATATTAATTATTTTTTATCACTATTGTATTCATTATTGCTTTATCCCAAAATATTTCAGGAAAGAAGGATTTCTATTGTGAGAAAAAGAATACTTTTATCCATTTTTTTAGTCATAACTTTAGCGGCTTCATCAATCAGCTGCGGAAAAAATTCATCACAGAGCCAGGAAAATGAATCGCAATCTCAGGTCGCATCGCTGAAACTCCTAAATATTAAATCTGAAGTTAACACGTAGCTTCAAGCTCTGGCAGATCGCTACCAAAAGGAAACAGGTGTTACAGTTGAGATTATCCCTGTAGCCGCCGGAGTAGACGCTCAGGCAACTTTGAAGGGCTATTATCTCTCAGACCAGATGCCTGATATCATCGCCTGCGAAGCCTCAGGTTTTTCCAACTGGGAAGGGCTTCTCATGGACATGTCCGATCAGGGATGGGCATCCAAGACAGATGCGGCCTACGTTGACAGCACCTACGGAACTCTTGGTTTTCCCTATACCACTGAGGCCATCGGCCTTGCTTACAACGCCGATATTCTTGAGAAATGCGGAATAGATCCTAAGAGCATCACAGGTCCCTCTTCAATGGAGGACGCCTTCAAAAAAATTGATTCTCAGAAATCATCTCTTGGACTTACCGCTGTGGTAGGCTACTGCGCTGAGCCTGAAAATCTAGGCTGGTCCAGTGGTAATCACCTTATGGGCGCATATTTCGATTCCGGCCTATCCAGAACCGACACAAAATATATCGACCAGTTAAATAATGAAGTTAAGCTGGATGAAAACAGATTTCTTGGTTATGCGAATATGATCGGCCTCTTCATAGATTACTCTGATCCCGCTCTATTGGTTAACGGAACCTATGGCGACCAGGTTCACAATTTCGCTGCAGGTAAATACGCATTTATCACACAAGGATCCTGGATCGGTGCAACTCTTGTAGGCGACGAAGCCTCCTCCTATGCAGCTGCCGGTAATTTCAAAGTCGGTATGATTCCCTACGCCTTTGAGGAAGGCCAGGACACTATTTTAACCAGCGCGCCTTCCTGGTGGGCTGTTCCTAAGGAAGGTCAGGCGGACGCAGCAATGGCGTTCCTTCAGTGGTGCGCTGAGGACTCAGCTCAACAGGTAATGGTTGAAGAAGCCGGATTTATCAGTCCCTTCAAGGATTGTAAATATGTGGCTTCAGATCCTTTTGCAAGCACGATCTCGGAATATATTTCCGCAGGTAAGACCTCCAGGTGGCAAGAGATGCTATTTCCACAGATATCGCCACTCTTAACAGCGATTTTGCAGACTACGACGATGAAGAGATAACTGCGCAGTTATCTGAGATCTCAGCACAGTATTCCAGATTGTCGACCCTTATAGACTCTGCGATTGCAAAATGCGACGCAGGAGACCAGGCTTCTGCCTACAATATACTTTTTAACAAAGCAGAAATCCAGAAGGTGGCTATTTTCCACTCTGCCAAGGCTATAGATAAGGCAATTTCAGCCTCCGCAAATAAAACAACCACTGCGATGCAGGCCAATCTTGCATCCGGCAATATAACTGCTCTTGCCGGAACCGTATCCACAATCAATGACAGGGTTGAAGACGTCAAATCCGCTGCACAGGAGATCACAGATCAGGCCCAGAGCGGTACAGAGACCGCAATATCAATCAAGCAGGAAGCAATTGAACTGAAACAGCGCGTAACCGCCAAAAAAGCGGAGGCAGGCGATCAGGTATCACAGCTCTCCGCAGTTCTTTCCCAGTCCGTACAGGATTCCGGTAAGGTCAGCCAGATCGGTGAACTCACCAACCAGATCCTTGATATAGCCCAGCGCACCAATCTCCTTGCTCTCAATGCCTCCATAGAGGCCGCAAGAGCAGGCGAAGCAGGCAAAGGTTTCGCAGTAGTAGCCACCGAGATCAGTGCTCTTGCTGAAAACAGCCGCTCAACCGCCTCAAATATCCAGGTAATCAGCACCGAAGTAACGGAAGCCGTTAACAGTCTTGCTCAGAACGCCCGGTCAGCTCTTGATTATATCAATGGAACCGTCCTTGGCGATTATGACGAATTCGTTACCACCGGTGAAAAATACGAGCATACAGCAGATATAATGGATGAAATGCTTGAAAGCTTTGATAAAAAGGCCCAGAACCTCAATAATATCATGGAGGAAATGGTAGAATCCGTTCAGATGATCACCACATCAATAAAAGAAAGCTCCATCGCCATTACCTCTTCTGCTGAAAATTCAGCGGAGATCGTAGGCGGTATTAAGAAGATATCCCAGGCAATCGTCAAGAATAATGAGATCACCGAACAGTTAAGTGATACAACTCAGAGATTCAAGGGACTATAAAAAGAGCTTTATCCAACGTTTGCTTCATCCTGTTTGCGTATCATGGCTCTGCTGATCTTGCCGCTGGAACTCCTGGGCAGATCGTCCACGAATTTAATTATTCTTGGATATTTATATATAGCTGCCCTCTTTTTTACAAAATCCTGCAGCTCTGTGATAAGCTTCTGGCTGGCTTCATAACCTTTTTTAAGAATGATGCTGGCCTTAACCACATTTCCCCTGTTCTTAGAAGGGAATCCTGTTACAGCGCACTCAAACACCGCAGGATGCTTCATAAGGATATCCTCAACCTCGGAAGGGCCGATCCTGTAGCCGCTTGATTTAATTACATCATCGCCCCTTCCAAGGAAAAAGAAGTTCCCTTTTTGGTCACCTATAGCCTTATCCTTAGTGTGATAAACGCCTCCGCGCCAAACTTCCTCATATTGCTTCTCATCTCCCAGGTATCCCTTGAAAATTCCTATAGGGCGCCTCTCGGAGTCAGGAATTATCACTATTTCTCCCTCCTCCCCAGGTTTTGCAAGATTTCCTGCATCGTCCAGCAGCGCTATGTTATAAAGTGGTGAAGGCCTTCCGATTGACCCCGGAACCTGCACTCCATCCTCCGGTGTACATATCTGAAGTGCGGTCTCAGTCTGGCCGAAACCTTCTCGAATTACAAGGCCTGTTTTTTCTGTGAATTTAGCTGAAACCTCTTTAGGCATGGACTCTCCGGCGGTTGTAGCATAACAAAGGTTATTTAAATTAAAATCATTTATTTTTTCCAAAATTAAATATTTATATACCGTCGGAGGTGCACAAAAAGTATTTACTCCCTCCTCGGAAATTATTTTTAACAGATCAGCTGCATAGAACTGCTCATAATCATATACAAGGATCGCAGCTCCAAGGAACCATTGTCCGTAGAGCTTGCCCCAGGCTGTCTTGGCCCATCCGGAGTCGGCAACGGTCAGATGCAGGCCTCCTTTTTTTATTCCGTGCCATTTTTTTGCAGTATAAATATGTGCTATCGGATAAGAAAAGTCGTGAATAACTGCTTTTGGCGATCCGCTGGTTCCGGAAGTAAAATAATATAGCATGTCATCCTCTGCATTCGTAGTTATGCGAAATAAGTTGGCCGCTGCCCCTTCTAACAAACCGCTGAATTCTATGAAATCCTCATATTTTTCTCCAACAGCGATTTTTACTACATCAAATTTATCAACAGCATCTGCGACTTTCTTACATATATGCTCAGAATTAACACAGATCACAGCTTTACAACCGGAAATCTTTATTCTTTCCTCAATATCCTCGGAAGACACCATATGAGATGTGGGAATAGCCACCGCACCAATCTTATGAAGCGCAAGAATGCTGATCCAGAATTCATATCTTCTTTTAAGCAGCAGCATCACGCTATCATGCCTGTTTATTCCAAGTGACATAAATGCATTAGCTGCTTTATCGGTAAGCCGCTTAATATCAGCATACGAAAAAACTGTTCTCGCTCCCTCGGCGCTTACATGTACCATGGCAGTTCCATCAGGATTTTCAAGCGCCAGCCTGTCCATGACATCATAGGCAAAATTAAAATGCGGGGTCACCGAAGTCTCGATTTTAATTATTTCACCGTTTTTTCCTGTTATTTCTTTGTAATAATCTTCGTATATTTCAGACATTTTGCACCTCTTCTTCACAATATAAATAACATCAGTAACCAATTGTCCTGAATTTTCGGTACCTGCCTTCAATAAGCTCATTTAACTCAGTATTCATCAGTATTTCCAGCTCTTTTTCCATTTCCTTTTTAAGCCCTTTTTGGTCACCTTTGGGACAGATCCTGTCAATTATCCCTAGCTTATACAGATCTTTAGCCGTAAGAGACAGGGCTGCAGCAGCTTCAGGAGCTTTGTCAGTAGTTTTCCAGAGGATGTTTGCGCAGCTCTCGGGAGAAACCACGCTAAAATAAGCGTCTTCCATCATCCAGATCCGGTCGCTGTGACACAGCGCCAGCGCTCCTCCGCTTCCGCCTTCTCCTATTACAATTGATAAAATGGGGGTTTTCAGATCAGACATTTCAAACAGATTGTCGGCGATGGCCCTTCCCTGCCCGTTTTCTTCGGATAATAGATCGCAGTAGGCACCCGCAGTATCGACAAAGCAGATAACAGGCCTTTTAAATTTTTCCGCCTGTTTCATGAGCCTTAGGGCTTTCCTGTAACCCTCGGGCTTGGCACTTCCGAAATTATGAGTTATGCGTTCCTTGGTATTCTTCCCTTTTTCTACACCTATAACCGTAACCGCGGTATTTCCTAGCCTTCCGATGCCTGCGATCACAGCTTTATCATCGCCATGGAGCCTGTCCCCATGAAATTCGACAAAATCCTCAATAATCTCATTTATATAATCTATAGCGGTAAGACGTCCCTCTTCCCTGGCCGCCTTAACAATCTCATATGCATCCATAATTATTTCTCCCCATGAAGCTCCAAGAGCTTCCCAAGATAGTCCATCTGAACCTCTCTCGGCACAATATCATCAATAAACCCGCACTCCAGAACGCTCTCAGCCCTCTGAAAGCCCTTCGGTAGCGGCTGATTGGTGGTCTTTTCAACAATTCTGGGACCTGCAAAACCAACTCTTGCCCCCGGCTCCGCCAGAGTAATATCAGCCTGCATTGCGAAGCTTGCGTCAACGCCGCCCGTTGTGGGATTGGTCAGCAGCACTATATAGAGGCCGCCGCTGTTGCTATGCCTTTTAACCGCAGCTGACACCTTGGACATCTGCATAAGAGAGATCATTCCCTCCTGCATTCTGGCTCCGCCGGATACAGTAATTCCAAGAACAGGGAGCTTATTATCCGTGGCATATTCAAAGAGCCTTGTGATCTTCTCTCCCACAACAGCACCCATGGAGCCCATCATAAAATTCGCATCCATGGAAAAAATACATATTTTTCTTCCCCAAATGGTTGCTGTCCCGCATATAACGCCTTCATTTTCCCGGCTCTTTTCCCTGGCAGCCGCCAGCTTTTCTTCATATCCGGGAAAACTTATGATATTTTTGGACTCCAGATCTGCGTCCATCTCAATAAAACTTCTTTTATCCGTCAGCATCAGAATTCTTCTTCTGGCCCTTACGGTAAAATAATGTCCGCACTGCGGGCAGATAAAATAATTTTTTCTTATTTTGCTGACACTTATTTTATTTTCGCATTTTTTGCAGGTTATTTTTCTTCCCAACAGCTTATTTGGAGCACTTTCCAGCTCATTATCCGCCTTTAGGAATAATTTTTTTAATTCCATTTTTCACAGCACTTTCTTACAAATTCCGGTATCATAATTACCCGATACAAAACGACTGTTATTCATAAACTTCATAAAAATATCTCTATTATTGCTGACACCCACCAAGACAAATTCCGACAGGGCGCTCTTCATTTTTCTGATGGCTCCGTCCCTTGTGGAGGCGCATACGATCAGCTTTCCCAGCATGGAATCATAAAATGGTGTGATCTCGTAATTTGTATACAGCGCGGAGTCAAATCTCACATCCACGCCTCCCGGCACATGAAGGAGCTCAACCTTACCGGTAGCCGGTGTAAAGGTCGCCGAATCCTCCGCACAGATCCTGCACTCAATGGCATGTCTGTTCCTGAGAATATTATCCTGGTCGAAGGCAAGGGCCACTCCGGCAGCGGTTCGTATCTGCCATTCCACAATATCGATCCCGCATACCATCTCCGTAACCGAATGCTCCACCTGAAGCCTCGTATTCATCTCCATAAAATAAAAATCATTTCCATGGAGCAAAAATTCCACAGTGCCAACGGTCACATAACCAACGGCCTTTGCCAGGCCCTTTGCGGCCTCATACATTTTTTCTCTGACGTCCTCTGCAAGAACCGGAGCAGGACACTCCTCAATAAGCTTTTGATTTTTTCTCTGAACAGAGCAGTCCCTGTCACCAAGCGCCAGAACCTTCCCGTATTTGTCGGCGATTATCTGAACCTCCACGTGCTTCACACCCTCAAGGTATTTTTCCATGAAGACTTCGTCATCGGCAAAAGAGCTCTTTGCTTCTTTTTTTACCTGATAGAAGGCATTTTCCAGCTCAGCCTCTTCTCTTACGATTCTGATGCCCTTGCCTCCGCCTCCTGCTCTCGCCTTTAAAATAACAGGGTATCCTATTTCTTTTGCGACATTTACTGCTTCTTCCACATTTTTTAAAAGATCACTACCGGGGCAGATCGGAACATTTGCCTTTGTGGCAATTTCCCTTGCCAGCTCCTTCTGCCCCATTTTAGCCATAACCTCATAGCCGGGACCGATAAATGTTATCTCATTTTCTTCGCAAATTCTGGCAAATTCGGGATTTTCCGACAGCATTCCGTAGCCGGGGTGAATGGCCTCAGCCTCGGATTTTTTGGCAACGGTAATTATCGCAGCCATATTCAGATAGCTGTCCTTGACCAGCGGTCCGCCGATGCAATAGCTCTCATCAGCCATTTCAACATGCAGCGCATCCCTGTCGGCAGCTGAATATATAGCAACTGTTTTTATTCCCATTTCCTTGCAGGCCCTAATTACGCGGACCGCAACTTCGCCTCTGTTTGCAATAAGAATTTTCGAAAACATATCAGCTCTCCTTATCTTCTTTTACGATTGCAAAAGAAAAATCTCCGCTCATACATCTTTTTCCGTCCACCGACACCTCTCCGTGAAGCATGAACATAGGTGGACACTCTCTTAATATTTTTGTGTCGATCCTGATTGTATCTCCGGGCTTTATCATTCCCCTGAAGCGCACCTTATCAAGTCCTGTGTACACCGGAATGAACCCTTCCTGTGTCATCTTGTCAGCAAATAATACGCAGGCTGACTGCGCCATCATCTCACACTGAATAACTCCCGGTACGATGGGATTTCCGGGGAAATGCCCTTGAAGGAAATATTCATCGCCCTTTACGGTGTAATACCCCGTTGCCGTCCCATCCTCGTTTACGAAGGCCTCCTCCACCAGGAGCATGGGCTCTCTGTGGGGAAGGATTTTCATCAATTCTTCTTTATTCATTTTTTTCCTTTTTCTTTTTATTTTTCAGAAAATCATGCAACAACAAATAACATCTGATTGTATTCGACAAGCTCTCCGTCTTTCGCAGAAATTTCCACGATTTCGCCGTCAATTGGGGAAAGCACTTCATTGAGCATCTTCATGGCCTCTATGGTACAGAGGCAGTCGCCCTTTTTAACCTTGTCGCCTACCTTTACGGGTTCTTTCTCCCCAACTTTACCGTAGAAAATTCCAAGGAGAGGGGCCTTAACCTCTGTACCTTGCTTACTCTGTCCCTTGGGATTGGTTTTGCCACCGTCAATGCTGATTACATTATTATTTTTTTGCGGGGGTTCTTCTGCATTTTCCCTTACGACAACAGCCTCAGAAATATCAGCTTTTTTCTTAAGAGTTAATTCAAAATCTCCCTCTTTTACAGATAGTTCCGTTAGCCCAAGCCTTTCAAAAAGATCTCCGTAATCATTTAAAGAATTCATTTTTTATTCCTCTGTGTATTTCCTGAATGCAATACATGCGTTATGTCCACCAAAGCCAAGTGATGTGCTGATAGCATATTCGATATCTGCCTCCACAGCCTCATTAGGCGTATAATCAAGGTCACACTCCTCATCCTTTTCCTTGTAGTTGATGGTTGGAGGGATTATTCCGTCCTTGAGAGCAAGAACAGAAGCAATTGCCTCTACTGCGCCTGTTGCTCCCATCATATGGCCGGTCATGGATTTGGTTGAGCTAACATGAATATCATATGCTTTTTTACCAAAAACAGCCTTGATTGCCTTGGTCTCCATTGCATCATTTAAATGTGTTCCTGTACCGTGGGCATTGATGTAGATCTCGTTGTCATCGCTTATTCCCGCTTCTTTTACGGTATTCTTGATTGCTCTAATTGCGCCGTCTCCTTCAGGATCAGGAGCTGTTATATGATATGCATCAGCGGTATTTCCATAGCCGACAACCTCTGCAAGGATCTTGGCGCCGCGCTTCTTGGCGTGCTCATACTCCTCAAGAATGAGGATTCCCGCACCTTCACCCATTACAAAGCCGCCTCTTCTCTTATCGAAGGGAAGGCTTCCTTCATCGGGATTCTCTGCAAGATTAAGGGCCTGACAGTTTACAAATCCGGCCATGGCCAGCTCATTTATCGAAGCTTCGCTACCACCTGCTATTATTGCATCCGCATAACCGTGCTTGATTGCTCTGTAGGCCTCACCAATTGTGTGGGTTGATGTGGCACAGGCCGTAACCACCGGAAGTGTAGGTCCCTTAGCCCCGAACTTGATCGAAACTGCGCCTGCCGCCATATTACTGATCATCATGGGAACAAAGAAAGGAGACACCATCTCAGGGCCTTTTTCAGCCAGCTTGTTGGTCTCTCTGATGGTTGTGTTAATACCGCCTATTCCTGAGCCTATATACACACCAAAACGCTCTTTATCCAGGTCTGATTCGAGAATCCCACTCTGCTCAACTGCCTGCTTGGCTGCTCCCATGGCATATTGCATGAACAGATCTGATTTTCTGATCTCCTGCATGGTGTCATAACAGGATTTTGGTTCGAACCCTTTAACCTCCGCATCAAGACTTACCTTAAGCCTTGATGCATCAAAACGGCCGATTTTATCAATTCCGCAGACACCGTTTTTAAGACTATTCCAAAAAGTATCCAAATCATTTCCAACAGGGGTAATTACTCCCATGCCGGTTACAACTACTCTACACATACATTCCTCCGTCAACTTTGATCACTTCTCCTGTTATGTAAGATGAATTGTCGCTTCCCAGGAAAAGCGCCAGATTAGCCACATCTTCGGGTTTTCCCAGCCTTGCGATTGCGAGGGATTTTTTTAACTCTTCCTGAATATTCTCCGGGAGCTTCTCAGTCATCTGAGTCTCGATATATCCCGGTGCAATAGCATTACACCTGATATTTCTTCTTCCGTATTCCTTGGCAACAGACTTGGTAAAGCCTACAATTCCCGCCTTGGAAGCGGCATAATTGGTCTGTCCTTTATTTCCCATAAGTCCAACGACGGAACTGATATTTACGATATTTCCGCTTCTCTGCCTTATGAAATTTCTGATAAATGCCCTTGTCATATACATGGTTCCCTTGAGATTCACGTTAATAACATCGTCAATATCCATTATTCCCAGGCTTGGAAGAAGGTTATCTCTTGTTATTCCGGCATTATTTACCAGAATATCCACTTTACCGAAATCCGCCATGATTTCCTCTGCAACCGAAGCAACCTGCTCTGCATCAGAAATATCGCAGGTATAGAGCCTTACGGTTCTTCCGGTCTGTTCCAGCTCCATAACGACGCTTTTTGCTTCATCGGTAACACGTGTTGCGATAATAGCCAGGTCAGCTCTGTTTTCTGCGAATTTACCGGCAATTGCCTGACCTATTCCTCTTGTTCCGCCGGTAATTACCGCGACTTTCCCTTCTAAGATCATATATCCACCTCTTTCCCTATAGTCTTAAGCTCCTGCAAGAGCCTCTTTGACCTTCATAAGGGATTCCATATCACTTACGTTATAAATCTTTGCCTCCGGGGCGATTCTTTTTACAAAACCTGACAGAGTCTTACCGGGGCCGCACTCGATAAAGGTGTCGATTCCGTCCTTTACCATGTTTCTGATGGTTTCTTCCCATCTGACGCTGTTAGATGCCTGAAGTGCCAGTGTTTCAGCTATTTCCTCTTCTTCCGAAGGGTAAGGAGTACCTGTCATATTGGCATAGAGCGGTATTTCAGTGCTATTTATGTTATATAACTTCTTTTCCTTCAAGACGCTGCGTACTTCCTCGGAAGCGCCGCCCATATATGGTGTGTGAAAAGGGCCTGATGTGGCCAGCTCGACGTATCTCACCTTTTTTTCGGATAAGATTTCCATCAGATGTTTCATTTCATTCTTTTTGCCGGAAACCACGATCTGTCCCGGACAATTATAATTAACGGGATATACGCCCGTTTCCTCACAGACTTTTTCAAGCTCCTCTTTGTCCATGCGAAGAACAGCTATCATGACACCCTCATGCTCAGTTGCGGCTTTATTCATTGCCTTTCCTCTGGTGCATACAAGCTTAAAGGCATCCTCTTTTGACATAGCGCCTGTTATTGCAAGTCCTGCGACCTCACCCAGTGAGAAGCCTGCGGCTGCGTCAGGATTAATTCCCTCGTTTTTTAATGCCATAGCACTGGCCATATCCGCGAGAAAGACGCAGGGCTGTGTATTTTCTGTCTGCTTAAGTTCCTCTTCCGTGCCAGAAATTATCTGAGCAAGAGTTCCCGGCCTTATAGCCTCTGCAACTCCGAAAAAGTCATGTACTTCTTTGATGTTTTCAAAAAATTCCCTGGCCATACCCGGATACTGACTCCCCTGTCCGGCCATTAAAAACGCTATTTTTCCCATACTTCCTCCGGTCATGCCCCCATAAGTGCGAAGGCATCTCTGCATATACCGGTGATGATCTCTTCACAGGTATTCTCACTGTTTACAAGGCCTGCTATCTGTCCGCACATACAAGATCCTGTTTTCACATCTCCTTCAATTGCGGCTCTTCTGAGAGCACCTGCTCCCATTTTTTCGAGAACTTCTGCCGGTGTAGTGCTATCTGACTCCATTTCATTAAAATCACGTGTCATTCTGTTTTTCAGTGCCCTGACAGGATGACCGAGCCTTTTTCCTGTAACGATGGTATCTCTGTCCTTGGCCTTCAGAACCTTTTCCTTGTAATTGGGATGAACATTGCACTCCCTGGCTGTAAGAAATCTTGTACCCATCTGCACAGCCTTGGCCCCCAGCATAAATGCAGCTGCCATTCCTCTTCCGTCGGCAATTCCGCCCGCTGCAATGACAGGTATATTTACAGCATCTACAACCTGTGGAACAAGGGCCATTGTTGTGGTTTCACCGACATGTCCGCCGGATTCACAACCTTCTGCTATTATTGCGCTGGCGCCCATTCTCTCGGTCATTACCGCAAGAGGTACACTCGCTACTACGCATATAACAGTCACTCCTGCGTTTTTGAGTTTCTCCATATACTTGGCAGGGTTGCCTGCTCCGGTCGTGACAACTTTAATTTTTTCTTCGCAGACCACGTCCACCGCCTCTTCGATAAAAGGACTCATAAGCATAAGATTTACACCAAATGGCTTATCTGTAAGAGCCTTTGCTTTTTTGATCTGCTCTCTCAGCTGCTCCCCATTGGAATTCATTGCCGCTATAAGCCCAAGACCGCCGGCATTTGAAACTGCAGCTGCCAGTTCCGCATCAGCTATCCAGGCCATTCCGCCCTGGATAACCGGGTACTCGACACCAAGCAGCTCACAAATCGGATTTTTTTCCATTTTTGCTCCTCCGAATATGTAATATCGTCTGTTATGAGATATTACTGCTTCTCAATCAGCTCAACCAGTTTGTCGATTGTTGTGATCTCCTGTGAAAGCTCAATCTTGCAATCGAGCTCCTCCTGCATCTGCATAACAAGCTCCATGATATCCAGTGAATCCAGTCCGATATCTGTAAAAGTTGCGCTTGAACTGATCTCTGACTCCTCCTTGTCAAGATACTCTGCAATGATTCTGATGATTGTTCCCTTTACGTCTTTCATTTTTTCATTCTCCTTTTCTTTTTTTGAATTCATTTTTAGGTATTCCCTTTTTGTACACCTTACATTCCCTTTTAGGTAACCGATGTACATTTGGCATTGATTTCGTACTTTTCTTTGCTACAATAAACTTGGGGGTTACCCCCAGGTCAATACATTTTATTCAATTATTTTTTTTCGCCAAAAAACAGCTTTAAAATCGACTCGAAATTTGGCCTATTTTAGGCGTGAAAAATACTTTTTTGACTTGTTTATCGTCAAATAATCAAAAATCGAAATTTAGGGGCAAATATGGGCAAAAATGATTATTCGGGTAATGAACTCGATTATTCACTCAGCGTTGGTCAATTCGCCAAGCTCTGTGAGACCACAAGAGACACTTTGAGATATTATTATGAGCAGGATATTCTCGTTCCAAGGATCGATCCCGAAAACGGATATCATTATTATTCCGCTTCTCAGATCAGCTCATTCTTTTTTATCACAACCATGAGACAGGCCGGCTGCTCAATCAAAGAAATCAAAAATATTATTCATAATTCCACCAAGGACAGCCTGACAAGAATGGTTAATTCCAAAATTACCGATATGCAGCGGGAATTATATTTAATAAATAAAAAAATCAGTTCCCTGCACCTTGCAATGTGGATCCTCGGAAAATATGATTCAGACAGCACCGGAATTCCCATGCTGGATCAGATTCCGGAAATAAGCATAACTCAGACGCTAATTTCCAATAAAGGCGGAGCTTTCCATACCGCTGACATAGCCTCAGATATATCCGTGCACCTGCGGCATACCTCCGGAGAAGGTGCACTGTCCAATTTTCCAACCGGTGTAACTATTTCTTACGAAGATCTTTTAGATAAAAAATATGTTTACAACAGTATCGTAAGTTTATCGCTGCTTCCCGCAGACGACCTTCAAAGTAAGCCAATCCCCAGCACCAGGGCTGTAATATGTTATCACGGCAACTCAGAAATAAATATTGAAAAATCCTATGAAAAAATAACAGATTTTATTCAAAAGAATAAATTAAAAGCCTGTTCCAACTTGTATTCAATCAGCCTTTTTAATTTATACAGCAAAGAAAAAACCCATAAATATTTCAAATATTTATTTATCTGTGTTGAACCATAATAATTCATAAAAAGGTCTTATTTTTATTTTTTTAATCTGTTATACTGTGTACTTTGTAAAAGAGAAATAGAGAGTAAAGGAATTATCATGAACACAAAAGAGAACAAGATGGGCGTTATGCCCGTAAAGCAGCTGATCATCAGCATGTCACTTCCAATGATGCTCTCAATGCTTGTGCAGGCTCTGTACAACATTGTTGACAGTATTTTCGTAGCCCAGATCGGCGAAGGCGAATATGCTCTTACTGCCGTAACACTGGCCTTCCCTATGCAGAATCTTATGATTGCCCTGAGCTCCGGTACCGGCGTCGGCATCAATGCACTCCTTTCAAGATCCCTTGGTGCAAAAGATTTTGACAAATCGGATTCCGCCGCCAATAACGGTCTGCTCCTGACATTTTTTAATTACATCGTATTTTTGATCATCGGAATATTTTTTGCCGGCAGATTTATCAACACTCAGACTACGAATCCTGTGATCAGGGAATACGGCGCAGAATACCTCGGAATCATCTGTTGCTGCTCACTTGCACTGTTTTTCCAGATGACATTTGAGAGACTTCTGCAGTCAACCGGAAAGACCATATACAGCATGATTTCTCAGGGAACAGGCGCTATTATTAACATTATTTTTGATCCGCTTCTGATTTTCGGAATCGGCCCCTTCCCCGAACTTGGAGTTGCGGGTGCTGCTTACGCCACAGTATTCGGACAGTTTGTTGGCTGTAGCATCGGAATATTCTGCAATCTGAAGTTCAACAAAGAGATCAACTTTGCATTCAAAAAGATCATCACACCTGATTTATCAACCATCAAAGATATCTATTTTGTTGGTATACCCTCGATTTTGATGATGTCAATCGGCTCCGTAATGACCTATTTGATGAACCTGATACTCGGTACCTTCTCATCGACCGCAACTGCTGTATTTGGTGTATATTTCAAGCTTCAGAGCTTCTTCTTTATGCCTGTATTCGGTCTTAACAACGGACTTATACCTGTTCTTGCATATAATTACGGCGCAAGAAATAAAGAGCGTATTAAAGAAGCCCTTAAGTTCGCTCTCATCCTTGCATTATCAATTATGTGTGTCGGAACAGTATGTTTCCTTGCTATTCCCGAGACTCTGCTGCATATGTTCAATGCATCGGAAGATATGGTAAAAATCGGTATTCCCGCCCTTCGTACTATTTGCTTATCCTTCCCTCTTGCAGGCATATGTATAGCCATGGGATCTATATTCCAGGCCTTTTCCAAGAGTTTTTACTCACTGATCATCTCAGTAGGCCGTCAGCTCGTGGTTCTTATCCCCGCATCATGGCTTTTATCCAAGACAGGAGTACTTAATAATGTCTGGTTTGCCTTCCCTATTGCTGAATTGGCATCCCTGGTACTTTCAAGCTTCTATTTCCGTAAGCTTTACAAATCTACAGTTTCAACCATGTGATGTCATCTGTTTTTCGGTAGAATAATTTATAAAAAGTATTGAATTAAGCGGTTTTTAAGTATTATGCACTAAAAACCGCTATAATTTTTGGCATTTTTACGAACCAAACGTCTTGTATCATGCATAAAATGGGTGTAAAATTTTTTTTGTAGTTGAAAACACTCTATTTGAGGGAGGTAAAATCCATGAATAAGACAGAACTTGTTGATGCTATCGCAAAAGAGACCGGTCTTTCCAAGAAGGACTCCGAGAAGGTTGTTAAGGCTTTCACAGACACTGTTTCTAAGGAGCTTAAGAAGAAAGGCAAAGTTCAGCTTGTAGGCTTTGGTACATTCGAGACCGCTAAGAGAGCAGCCAGAACAGGTAAGAACCCTCAGACCGGCGCCAGCATCAAGATTCCTGCAGCTACAGTTCCTAAATTCAAGGCTGGTAAGGCCCTTAAGGACGCTGTTAACGGCAAGAAGAAATAATTCAAATATGCTATATAAAAAGCCTTGAGACATATGCCTCAAGGCTTTTTTGCTGTATCTGATCACTATTATATCTATACTCTGAAAGATGCTCTTACTGTCTTCCTCTGAGTCTTTCTTCCAGTTCCTTATGAGCCTGATAGATATCCATATTCTTGAGCATATCCTGCTCGATAAGACTTCTGATATACTTTGTGGCTGACATATTGGCTGCTTTAGCCATATGTTCTACATAGTCCCTGTATCCCCTGATATCAAGAAGAAGGAATTTGTCCTTCTCATATCTGCTGCTCTTTTCGCCGGAATTAGCTGCAGCTCTGCCTCTTCTTGCAGGCTGAGCCGGAGTCTGAACACTCTGCTGGTATGCTGCATATTGATTGTACTGAGGCTGTACAACAGGCTGGTTCATATACTGAGGAACCTGCTGCGGCACAGGCTGTGAATACTGGAGCTGCTGAGTATATGCAATAGTCTGCTCCTGAGGCTGCACGTACGTTGGAACAGGCTGACTTACAGGCTGATTAACCGGTGCAGTCACTGGCTGATTCATGGGTTGATTCATATATGCGGGAGCCTGCTCTGTGACCTTCTGGAGCATATCCTGCGTATTTGGCTGTTGAACATATTGAGAAGGCTGTGGCTCCTCGACAAATACTGGCTCTTTAGGCTGTGGAACAACCGGCTCATCGACCTGTTTTTCGTTGACTAATTCGGTTGACGAAGGAGTAACGCTTGATATCTTATCATTTTCAGATTCAACTGTTTCCTGCGCAGCTACTGGCTTTTCGGCTTCTTTCTTAACCGTTTCTTTAACCTCAGGCTTTGGCGCTTCTGCTTTTTTTGTGGGAGCCTTTTCTTTTGTCTCCTTAGACTCTTCTTTTGCTTCTTCTTTTGCCTTTTCAGGAGCTTTTTTGTCTTCAGTTTCAGATGCTGCGCTAAGCGGCTTCATACCCTGAAATAGTCCCGTTCCTGTCTTCCTGGCGCCCTGTTTCAACATACTCGCTTTACTGGCCATTACTCATCCCCTCCTAAATACTCATCAATAAAGTCATCATAGTCTCTTGCTGCCTGAGATCCGCCTGCATATGAAAACAGATCCATCTTCATTGTCTGTGCCTCTTCTACCGATACATTAAGCCTGATCTTTGAGTCAAATACCTTTGTTCCCAGAAGTTCTGCCTTCTCTTCTATATCACCGATCCAAATCTTTGAATTGGAAGTATTTCTAACCTTTGTTACCAGGATTCCTGCTACTTTAAGCTTATCATTGGTGAAATCATGAATCTGGTCAATGAACTTGTAGAGTCTTGATAATCCCTGAAGTGAGTATGCACCGGGCTCCAGGGGAATAATAACTTCATCTGCCACAGTAAGGATGTTCATAAGAACCACACCTAGGGCCGGACTGCAGTCAAATACGCAGAAATCATACTCTTTTTTGATCTTCTTGAAGGCGTTCTTGATAAGTCTCTCTCTTGCCACCATATTAAAGGTCATATCAGCAGATGCCAGGTCAATTCCGCCAATAATCAGGTCCAGATTCTCCTGAATAGGAATAATCGCCTTATTTATGTCCTTATCGCCGCTCATTACTTCAAAAAGCTTGGCAGGTACATTATCGTAAAAGTATTTCTGTTCATCTTCAGTAAGTGACTCTATATCCTCAGGATCCGGATCAATCTCATTAAGGTCGATTCCTGCTGTCATTGAGAGGTTTTCCTGTGGATCTGCGTCTACAACCAGTACTTTGTACCCCCTTTTTGCCAGGCCTACAGCCATGGCATAACTGGATGTAGTCTTAGCTACACCACCCTTCTGATTACTGAAAGCAATAATACGCATATCTCCTCCTATAAAACATATATATCTTATTTATTTTCACTTTTTTCCCTGAATTATTATATCCTTATTTTTATTTACTTTCAATATGTAATATCGAATATATTTTAAAAATAATATATATAACATATTTAATTCATTGAATAATCATATAAGATATACATGTTATATATGTAAACAACTTTAAATATTATTCTTAAATAAATTATATATCACAAATAACTTAAATAGAATCACATTATATAATCTATATACTACATAAGTTATATAATGTGTATATCATTATATCTATATCTTATATAAATAATATAATACTCCATTTTTTTGTATGATATAGCTATTAAATATGTTATATATGTAATCTATATTATATTATCTCAAAATTATTATTTATGATATATATGTATTATTATATCTATATACAAAATATATTCATAATGTTATATATACAAAATACATGTGTATCTATGTTTTGTTATATATAACTTATATGTTTTATATTTCCATTTTCTATATAACATCTTTTTCTGGATTTGATCCTGAAGCAATCTAAAGCAGCATTGTTATATATATTATATAACTATAACTCAGCATCATTGTAAAAGCTTTCTGCTGTAGAAAGCCTGGTACAGTAGCTTATGTTCTTTTATATCTTAAACGCTCAAGCAATATTAATTATATATGTTATATATGTATTTCAAATCAGTAACCTTTCTGATGCGAACCCGAAGTTACTGGTATGTTATATATCTTCTATATTAAATATATTTTGTATGATTTGTTAGTTTTTCAAATTTGAATCTATATAACATATGAATTATATATCATATATATTTATTATATTCTCTAAACATATATCATATATATCTAAAATAATTGCTATATATAAATAATATATACATGTTATGTATCTTATATTTATTACCATATTTATGTTATATATATTGTGTGTACACAATTATGTATATATGTTATATATTTATAATGCATCTATATTATATATCTTTTATATCTTTTATTATTTATAAATCCATTATATTTTCAATATCTAATATAACTAATATAGCAATTATTTATAATATATATTTGATTTATCTCAATTAATACATATATATGAAATAATCTCTATATTTAATATATTATATATTTTATAATTAATATAAATATTGAATAGTAAATGAATATTTGATATAATTGATATGTATTAATTAGAATATTTACGTTTTATATATTATTTATACTTTATATTTTATATGTAATCATTTTCATTTAAACATAGAAAGCAAACAATTCCCACCTGGAAACGCAGATTACCAGAATCAGATCTGAAACCCGGAAGTGAACAGGCCTTAACATCATGAAAATATTAATATTGATCAAGTTTTGTAGCGATATTAATCATTATTTGATGTATTAAGTTTTAATTATGGTTTTGGTGCAATTGATGGGATGGTGCCATTGAAAAAAGAATAAAATATTTAAGTGATAATTTATAAATTTCAATATCATAATGTTGCAAGACTCAATTATATATAAAATGCTGAAATTATCGATTATATAGTAATTGGATGCAAATTTATTACATATTTTTGCATTTTTTCTTTCAATTTTAATAAATATGTATCACAAAAATGATATAATAGCATATGTAATATTCCTGCAATTTACAAGGATTTCGCTGTTTATTAAGTTTCGATTGAATAATTCTAGATATTTTTAATTTATAAACTTTATATTTTCTTAACTATTAACCGTCTTGGTCAGTTATGAGATTTAATCGGTCAATAGAACATATTATTTGTCTTTATATATTGCAAGTAAAAAATGAATGTTATCAAATAAATTCCCATATAATATAATGCCTATAATCAAAAACTATATTTAGTATCTAAAGTAATAGTCTAAATAATTTCAGCTTATTAAATCTATAATTTATTTTATATTTGTCTTGCAATCATTCATTATTCAAAATTGTAAATCATGATTTAATTTATTAAATTCAAGTCATTTTGTTGTTTTTATTGTATTCAAAATGTTTAAATTGATCTTATATTTTAATTTCTTTCATTTTTTTCTTTTTTTAACCTATTTTTTTTTAATTTTCATCGTTATTATTCCTTTATAGGCATTTAATTAAAAATATTGATAATCTATCTATACAAGCATTTATTTTCTTATAGATGATTGTTATGATCCTAAGGACATTCTTTTGAATACCTGGTTTGACAGCCTGTAGTTTGTTTAAATTTAATTAATAAACTACAATTCATTTATTAATTAGAACTTCAGGTATTACAGACCAGCTCTGGATTTGATGCTTTTAAGGTGACTTAAATGGGGTTAAAAAGAGACATAAAAGGGATTAAAAGGTTATAGTTTCTGGGATATAAGGTGATATAAAAGGGAATAAATCATACTGCGATAAAAGTGCAGTAAAAAGGTTCCAAAAGCGTATAAAAAGGGATAAAAGGTGACTAAAAAGGGAAATGCAGTTTTAATAAAACTTCTTAGTGACAAAAGCTTCATAACCCCAGTAAACATGCGCTTTCCAATAAACAATAACATAATTTAGGTGACTGAAAAGGGAATATAATGGTGCATAAAAAGGGAATAGTATATGCCGGAAACTGTCATCCAGGAAAGTAACAGGTTGGAAAAGTCTCTCAATATGATAAAGGTGAACAAAAAGGGAATACACGAAATCCCTTTTTGTTCACCTTTTTAGAATTAAAGTCCTCAAAAGAGGAGATAAGTACACCGGTGACCTGAATAATATAGAAATTCGATCTATTTAATGGTTTAAAAGCACTTATTGGATGAAAGTATTTGAAGTTTTCGAGGGGATAAAACAACGAATTACGCTGCAATATAGAGCTAAATGCACGGAAATGAATAAATATCAGTGGAAAAAGTTAAGATTTTAGATATTAGGAGAATAAAATAGGTGTTAAAGGTGAACAATAAGGGAAGAATATATACCATAGTAGTCAATTCAAATTGGTCAATGGTATACAAAAAGGGCGCCCCTATCTGTATAGGTGCATAAAAAGGGAAATAATTGCGTTGACCAAAAAGGTTTACTTGAAATAGTGGAATGATGCAGTGAAACCCACTAAATATGGGAAATTTTGCTTGAAAGTGACAATAAAAGGAATATAATAATTAATAAGGTTTACAAAAAGGGAATGTTATCTAATGAATTATATTCAATGGTGACTGGAAAAGGAAGATTCTATCGTCCCTTTAGGTGTACAAAAAAGGAATAGTATTGGGGGAGATATGCAAAAAGAAGAAAAAGAACAGCTCATTGTCAGTCACAAGACCTATAATAAATCAAATGAATTGATCAATGCAATGGGAAAGGGCACAGCCCTTTCCCAGAAGCTATTTGCTATTGGTATGCAGCATATAGAAATAGATGATACCAATAACGTAGTGGCCACTATTTACGGCCCGGAGCTTCGTAAGATGTTTAAGTCAAGTTCTGGTTCGCTATATGAGCACATCGAGGCGCTGTGCGATCGCCAGGTTAAAGGATCAACCATTTTTGACTGGAATCTTCTTATGAAGGACAAGGAAAACGGCAAAATAGAGGCTCATCAGGTGGTAACCGATGCATCCTTCAAAAATGGCACTCTTACATTAAGATATAACAATTCACTTACTGATAAGATAGTCAATCTGAAGAAAGGTTACACAGTCCTTAGTTTATCCGAGACTCTTAGTCTTAAGAGCGTATATTCCTTAAGGCTATATGAGATGCTTCTTTCAGCTTATGACCGTAAGGCTTATATCACCAAAGAGGACGGCGTTCAGGTATTTGATTATGATCTGACAGAGCTCAAGCTTGATCTGGGAGTCATCAATTCCGGTGGTAGCAAGGAGATCAAGAACGAACTGGCCAAGGATTACCCCGATTATGACAAAATTGAGGAAATTGCCGAGAAACTGGGGCAAACCAAGTACAAGGAATACAAGATATTCAACCGTAATGTACTAAGTAAGACCAAGGAAGAGCTCAACAAAAAGACATGCCTCGAAGTAGATTATGATCCAATAAAAAGCGGCAGAAAGACCGTAGGAATCAGATTCTTTGTAAATAAAAAAGGTGTTGCTGTTACCAAAGAGAAGGCTACACCTGCTAATAAGGATGAGATTTTTGATGAAATAATCCAGCTTTTGATGGGGGATTTCAAGGTTAAGGAAATCCGGGAAATAGCCGAGATTGCTGAGTATGACATTGAGAAAATCAGAAAAGCATATGAATATATGCAGGCTTACAACAAAGAAATTGAGGTTCCGATTGCCTTTATGAAGGAATGCATCAAGAATGAGTACTACCTGAACAAGGCTAAACCCAAGAAACCCGGTAGCAATAACTCATTTATGAACTTTGAACAGCGCACGGATTATGATTTTGAAGCGCTGGAGAAAATGCTTGTTGATAATTAAGAGATTAGGGATATCCTATATATGTTATATAACATATATAGGATATTTTGTATATTCACAAATGACAAAAATGTAGATTTTATCGGGCTTTATAATATTGCAATATAAATTTGATATTTTATATTTGTTATATATCTTATATTTGGTATTGAATCAAAATCATTGCAAAAAATAATAAGAAATTCAACTGAAAATGCAGTAGAGAAAAAACAAAAAGTCTGAAATAATAAAAGGTAAAGCGGTCGGAGGTGCATATGGAAAGGATTGTAGCCAAACTTTTAATATACGGAGATCTTCCTAAGGATTCGATACTTCTTAATCTTTCAACAGTCTGTAGGGATCTTCACAGCAATAATTATAACAAAGAGGAGCTTATATCAAGGGTATACAAGGAGGTAAAAAAGCTTCTGGTTCTTGGAACAAGCTGCGCATTTGACAAGAATCTATGGCATAATTATCTGACTTATCTTCTTATCATGGACGAGAACCCCTTTAGTCTTACCTGTGAGAAGGTGGGAAGTAAGGATGGCAGCGTCAATCATTTTGCCAAAAATGATTTTCACGCTTACCGTGAATTGTTTAATTATGACTTTTCAGAGCTTGAGGAGAAGCTTGGCATAGACTGTTTTTCCTGTATAACGGATTACAGGTCAATAGACAAGCCGGAGCTAATGTACAACTCCAACGTCAGTGAAAAAGTCCGTGGGCTAAGCGAGTTGTTGGAAAAAACCACCTCGGATGAAGAGTTTTTTGACTGTATCACAGATTTTTACAAGAGAATAGGTGTCGGCTCCTTTGGTCTTAACAAGGCCTTCAGGATCAGGGAGTGTACAAGTGGCGAAGTTGAGTTTACGCCCATCAATAATATGGACAAAGTGGTCTTAAATGACCTTGTAGGGTACGAAATTCAGAAGAAAAAGCTAATAGACAATACCAAGGCCTTTGTGGCCGGGAAAAAGGCAAATAACGTCCTTTTATTTGGCGATAGCGGCACAGGTAAATCTACCAGCATCAAGGCGATCGTAAATGAGTTCTATGGCGACGGCCTTAGAATGATAGAGATATACAAGTATCAGTTCAGACTCCTGTCACAGCTGATTGCTCAGCTAAAAAACAGGAATTATAAGTTTATTATTTACATGGATGATCTGTCTTTTGAGGAAGATGAATCTGACTATAAATTCCTCAAGGCTGTAATTGAGGGCGGTGTGGAGACAAAGCCCGATAATATCCTCATTTATGCAACCTCCAACAGGAGACATGTTATCAAAGAGACCTGGAGAGACAGAAGAGATGTGGAGCAGGATGGTGATATTCATCGATCTGACACAATGGAAGAGAAATTGTCCCTTGCCAATAGATTTGGTGTAACAATAGGCTATTACAAGCCATCAAGACAGGAATTTTATGACA
Source organism: Butyrivibrio sp. AE3009 (assembly GCF_000420845.1). GTDB lineage: Bacteria > Bacillota > Clostridia > Lachnospirales > Lachnospiraceae > Butyrivibrio. The sequence continues at coordinate 44,559 of NZ_ATVS01000013.1, forward strand.
TTGTCACGGAACTGGCTGCAAGGCACGATATCACCATGGAGAAAGAAGAGCTGCTTAGAGCAGCGGACAGATGGGAGCTCAATCACGGAGGAATATCCGGAAGATGCGCCCAGCAGTTTATCAATTATCTTTTGGGACAATAAAAAAGCATACGACAACACGCGTTATCATATGCTTTAAGGATTCCATTTTAAATTGGGACAGTCATAGGCGCAGCCCTGAAGGCTCTCGTTCCTGACTTCGCAAGAGGCATTTCTGCAGTCGCGGCACCTGAAGGTATAGTGGTAAGAATACCGTATTTTACAGGCTTTACAGCAGAAGGGCATATTACTGTTTCTGGCGGTAAATGTTCTTCCGCAGCCCATACATTGTTTAACAAGATTGTGGGACATAGGCCACCTCCTTATATAATAATTATTTACTAAATATACGCAGAATCAATTAAATTGCGATAAAATGATGATAAAATAAAAAATATAGAGCTATAGAGGTTTGTATGCACGAAATGAGTTACCTGGTAAGAGTGATATCTCTTGCTGCTGAAATCGCCGAAGAAAACGGTGCAAAGAAAGTCAAAAAAATAGTGGTTGATGTAGGAAAAACCAGTGGTGTAATGCCTTATTACATGTATAAATATTACCCTGAAGCATCCAAAGGAACCATTCTTGAAGGCGCAGAGCTTGTTTGCGAAGAGATACCGGTAAAGGCTTTCTGTGAGGAATGCAGCAATGAGTATTATCCTGTGAAAGAAAACAGGTATTTATGCCCTCATTGCGGTGGCAGAAAGGCCAGGATAATCGAAGGAAGAGATGTAGCTCTCAGAAACGTAGAAATTGAGGATTGATACAAAAAAACGGAGGACTTATGAAGACTCTATATCTTGAATGCAAGATGGGTATTGCCGGAGATATGCTTACGGCTGCACTTATGGGCCTTTTTGATGAAACGGATGATATTTTAATCGAATTGAATTCCCTTGGAATCCCTAAGGTACAATATTGCCTGGAAGAATCAAAAAAGTGCGGTATTATCGGAAAACATATGTCAGTGCTGGTTGATGGTGCCGAAGAAGAACCCGGTATTAATCCGCATGAGGAGCATCATGAAAACGCCCATGGGCATGATCATGGGCACAGCGGAGGAAATGCACATGATCATGAGCATATTCATGAGAGTGCTCATGAACACAGGTCTCTGTACGATATAGAGGAAATAATAGAGAGTCTTCAGACCTGCAAGGAAATCAAGAGCGATATCAGGGAAGTGTATGAACTTCTGGCAGAAGCAGAGAGTGAAGTTCACGGTGTTCCTGTGTCTGAGATACATTTCCACGAAGTGGGGAATCTTGATGCTATAGCAGATATAGCAGCTGTTTGTTATTTAATGCATAAATTGGATCCCGATAAGGTTATAGTATCCCCTATTAACGTCGGAGGCGGCAAGGTTAAGACCGCCCATGGAATTCTTCCTGTTCCTGCGCCTGCAACAGCGCTACTTTTAAGGGGGATTCCATCATATCAGAGCGATATAGAATCAGAGCTCTGTACACCTACAGGGGCAGCACTTGTGAAGTATTTTGCCTTTGATTTTGCCAATCAGCCTGTAATGTCGATTGAAAAAATCGGTTATGGCATGGGCAAAAAGGATTTTTCTCAAGCTAATTGTCTCAGGGTTGTTATGGGTGACACAATGGAAGATACTGAGCAAATAGTTGAGTTATCCTGTAACGTTGATGACATGACTCCGGAAGAGATAGGATTTGCGATTGAAATGCTGTTTGAGGGCGGAGCGGTAGAAGTTTATACAACATCCATAGGAATGAAGAAGGGGCGCCCAGGAACAGTTATAACCTGCATGTGCAGATTGGATGAGCGCGAGAAGATGCTGGGACTTATATTCAAGCATACAACAACAATCGGAGTACGAGAGAATATATGTAACAGATACGTCTTATCCAGAGAAATTAAGAAGATAGAAACAGCCTACGGTGAGGTAAGGGTTAAGAGATCATATGGCCATGATGTAAGCCGTGAAAAGCTTGAATATGACGATATTTCAGGTATTGCAAGGCGTACGGGCAAATCAATCTTTGAACTGAAAAAAGAGATGAAAGAAGACCTTAAGTAGGCCAAAATGAACATAATAAATAACAGGCGCTGTATTATACGATGCAGCGCCTGTATTTTTTATATCGAGTAGATATATTTTTTATATAATACATTAAAACCTATTTATTGGCCAACAGGCTTATTTCTTCCTGGGACTTTTTAATGGTTTCATTCACTGTCTGTTCACCGTTTATGCAGCTTACAAGCTCTTTTCCGAATACTTCTTCAATCTGTGACCATTTAGTGGTTCTTGGACGTACTCTTGAGTTGTTGGTTCCACTGTAAATAGCCTCGAAATAAGGATATTTGGCTAATACTTCCGGATCCCGAAATACACTTTTTCTTGTGGGAATCCCACCGGATTCAAGTGATTTTCGCTGAACTTCCTCGCTTGTGAGATAGATTGCAAGTTCCAAGGCAAGTTCCTTATTTTTGGAATTTGCAGTAACTCCAAGGAGCCAGTTACCAATCTCGCCGGTAGCAAGAGCCTCGGAGGAGGCAATTCTTTTTCCGGGAATCTGAGCAATTTCTGCTGCGGTTCCGTTACCTGAAATAAACCAGGAAGGCCATCCCAGAGCCAATGCACCTTCACCGGAAGTGATTGAATTAACCAGATCATCTTTGTCCTGATTTGCGCCGGTGGCAAGCAGCTTACAATAGAATTCCAAGGCATCGCGACTTTCCTGTGAATCGAGAATTACATTATTGTTGGAGTCGAAGATATCTCCTCCAAATGCCCATAGAATCGGGAGAAAATCGGATACTATAGGGTTTCCTGACTGCCCTCTGATCACGTAACCTTTTTTGCCTGTATCATTTGCTTCTTGGCATATTTTGAGTATGCTGTTCCAATTTGTCAGATCTGCATTGGTGTCTACAAGGTTTTTATTGTAGAATAACAACTGTACATTACCTGAAAAAGGTAATGAGTAAGTGGCGCCGAGAGGATATGGATCTTTGCCGAGAAGCCTTGATTTTTCAACGAAATCTTCATCATCCGCATATCCGAGGGATGTTAGATTGCATAGCATGCCTTTTTCTATGTATTCCGGCATAAGGGGGTCATCGATCATAATTATGTCATAGGCAGCTACTTCGTTTGATGAATCCGAAATTGCCTGGGTTCTGATATCATCGGCCGACATTGAGAATACTTTTACTGTGCATCCGTGCTCTTTTTCGAATTCACCCTTCACAGAATTTAGGACATCAGTAAAAGAACCGTCTCTGGCGGCTATCGTTATGGAAATATCAGCGTTTGCAGGAGTATTATTCTGTTCACTGCCGCAGCCGAATACTGATGCGGTCATAGCAACTGCAAACAGCACCGATGTAGCTTTCTTGGACAATTTCATGTGAATACCTCCATGTGGTTATTCAAGTTCATATTACCATATAGCGATATGTTATGTATGAAAATAAAATAATTTTAAGATTAAAATATAATCAAAAAACAATAGATGAAGCAGAGGAGAACAATGATTAAGCTAGATTTGATTACAGGATTTCTTGGCTCAGGGAAGACTACTTTTATTAAAAAATATGCCGGATATCTTCTGAACCGGGGAGAGAGAATATGTATTATCGAGAATGATTTCGGAGCAATCAACGTGGATATGGTGATGTTAAAGGACCTGGAGGGAGAACGCTGCAACCTTGAGATGATAGTTGGAGGTGACGGCCAGGAAGCGCACAGAAGGCGGCTTAAGACCAAACTTATCGCCATGGCTATGCAGGGTTATGACAGAATAATCATTGAGCCTTCGGGCATTTTTGACCCTGATGAATTTTTTGACCTTGTCTATGAGGAACCCTTGGATAGATGGTACGAAATAGGAAATGTTATCTGTATCGTAGATCCGACCCTTGATAAAAATATTTCCGACAGTTCAAAATATATTCTTGCAACCGAAGCAGCAGTATCTGGTGTTATTTTATTCAGCAAAATTAATTTTTGCAGTGAAGAAGACATCAAATCATCTGAAAAATTCCTCAAAAAAACGATGGAAGATTTCGGATGTCTCAGAGAAAATCAGAAATTTAGTCTGATTGCACTCGATTGGGACAGCCTTGCAGAATCAGACTATAAGCATATAGTTAAAAGTGGATATAATAAAGTTAGTTACACTAAACTGCCAATTTTGGACAGTGATAAATTCGATACCGTATTTTATTTTGATTTTGAAATGAGCGAAAAAAATCTTCGGGAAAACATACAAAAAATCTTTTTGGATTCTGAATGCGGATATGTTCACCGGATTAAGGGAATAGTCCAAAATGAAGATCGATCTTTTTATGAAATCAATGCAAACCGAAAAAATATCACCTCCAAAACAGTTACTGCTGAGAGGTCTATACTAATTGTTATAGGAGAGCACCTTAAAAAGGAGAAATTATCGGCATATTTAGGTGATGCGACCCTGTGAAAACACAAGATGTCTGAATATTTTCAAAATTTTGTCTGGAAAGCCTTATAAATCGTGCATTTCTGCGAAATTGTAGTATAATAATTTCTAGGCGGCTGTTAACTTTCGTTTTTTATGGGAGAGATGCTATGAATGAGGGGATTGGAGACGGAAAGATAGGATACTCATCAGAGGCCAATTTTGCACCAAATGATATTCTGTACATGCTTAGGGATCTGCCTGATGCATGTTGTATTTTCAAGGTTTTAACGGATCCTTTCGGAACTGTTAAGGATATGCTGTTTTTATTTGCCAATGAAAAATATGCTGCAATGTGCGGCAAACCTATAGCGGAACTGATTGGCAATACATTCTATAAGACTGTCAACAATTTGGATGAGGACTGGATCAAATTCAGTTACCAGGCAGCCATATTGAGGCAGTCATCTATTAATCGAACATACAATACCATGATGGACAAATGGTATGAATTCTGGGCTGTACCCGTTTATCAGAAGGGCTTTTGCGCATTCATTATCCATGACGTTACAGCTGCAAAAAGGGATGAGGATAACAAAGTCTTTGCTACTAATACCAGTAATGTCATTATTGACTGCGCCAAGGAGCTTACAAGCTCGGATTTTAACAGAGGCGTTAAGCGCATGCTGCGCAAATTGGGACAGACAATAGAGGCAGACAGGGTTTATATTGCTGAACTGAAGGACAGAGCAATAAGCGATATCCATGAGTGGGTAAGCAATACAAGTACCAGGGATCTTCCTACCCTGAAATATTTTGAGAAATATGATATTCCAATGATGTGGGATAAGCAGCTTCAGGGCAAAAATGTTGTTATGGTAAATGACACCGGTTATTTAATTGATGTGAATGAGCCGGTATATCATGACATTCTCGCCGGCAGAGTCTCCAGATATATGATAGCGGTGCTTAAGGACAAAAATGATGTGATCGGGTACCTTGTGGCTGACAACTATTCCATTAACAATCTGCAGATCAATGTTGCTGAGGTATTCGAATCTGTGGCACTTTTCCTTTCTGCGGAGATGCGTAATCATACTTTGACAAGGGAGCTTATGTATCTTGGTAGTCACGATGCCCTTACAGGTCTTGGCAACCGGTATGCACTGAATCAGGCTCTGATGCTTCTATCCGGTATGACAACAAGCATTGGTGTGTGCTATTCGGATATAAACGGTCTGAAGGCGATTAACGATGAATTCGGCCATCTTCATGGTGATGAGGTAATTAAGAATACCGCAGCAATATTTGCCGGTATTTTCAAGAAAAAATACTGTTACAGAATAGGCGGAGATGAATTTGTCGCCATTGTTCCCGAGATCGATGAGGTAAAATTTAACGCTCTTGTACAAAAGCTTGAGAGCAAAACCAAGAAACTTACCGTTGCCATAGGTCATGTCTGGACAAATGATTCAAGCGAGATAAACAAAGCTGTTCAGGCAGCTGATGAAAACATGTATAGCAGCAAGGTTGAATATTATGAGAGTCATGAGCGAAGACAGCAGAAAAAAGGATTAAAAACCAAGTGATATCATAATCGCAAAGTATTTGTAAGATAAAAATAAAGGCTATCGCATCAAGCGATAGCCTTTCTAATATTCAAAATTCAAACTGATATCTGTAATTATGCAAGAGAAGCAGTGATAATAGACATTGAATATACTTCAAGTGCGTTACATCCACGGGAAAGGTCATTGATAGGAGCGTTAAGTCCAAGAAGGATAGGACCGTATGCTTCGAAGTTACCCATTCTCTGAGCAATCTTGTAGCCAAGGTTTCCTGCGTTGATGTCAGGGAAAATGAAGGTGTTGGCATGACCTGCAACAGGTGAACCGGGAGCCTTCTGCTTAGCAACTCTGGGAGCTACTGCAGCGTCAAACTGAAGCTCTCCGTCGATCGGAACGTCAGGATACTTTTCCTGAGCCTTCTTGGTTGCGTTCTGCATCTTTGTTACTGAATCATCCTTAGCTGATCCCTTTGTTGAGAATGAAAGGAAAGCAACCTTAGGGTCTACGCCGAATCTCTTAGCGCAGTTAACGGTCTCGCCGCAGATCTCAACAAGCTCGTCCTCATTGGGATTGATGTTGATACCGCAGTCAGCCATAGCGATAACCTCGTTTTCCCCTGTTGCTGAAGGACGAACAAGGATAAAGCATGAAGATACGATGCTGTTCTCAGGCTTAGTCTTGATGATCTGAAGAGCAGGACGAACTGTATCAGCTGTAGAATAGGTTGCACCACCAAGGAGGCAGTCACCGTAGCCCATCTTAACCAGCATTGTTCCGAAATAGTTGGTCTGCTTAAGAATAGGAATAGCCTTCTCAGGAGTCATTCCCTTGCTCTTTCTGAGCTCGCAGAACTGCTCAACCATTTCATCGAACTTATCATAGTTCTCAGGATCGATAATCTGTGCGCCTCTGATATTGTAGCCAGCGCTCTCGGCTGCCTTGTTGATCTCATCTTCGTTTCCGAGAAGAATTGGCTTTAAGAAATTTCCTGCAAGAAGACGTGAAGCAGCTTCAAGAATTCTTGGGTCTGAGCCTTCGGGAAATACTATAGTCTTAGGATCGTTTTTAAGCCTCTGAATCATGTCACCAAATCCGTACATTTATTTATCCTCCTTAATAATTACAGGTTTTAGTAGCAATTTTGTACAATGTAAGCGCATACATTTCATGCGCAATAGGGATTATAGACCAATAAAAAGCATAAAAAATTGATTTGACTCAAGTTTAATGTAAAAATCACTTAAATTTTATCAGAAAGATTGATACTATTTTAACTAATTTGTTTTTGACATTTACAATATTCTTATATTAGAATGTATCACAAATTTATACATTAAAAGTGAGGTTACAGAATTATGAATATGAATCCAATGCTGCTTATGCAGTTTCAGCAGAGATTAAGCCTGTTTCAGCAGGATCATCCCAAGGTAATGCCTTTTTTCCAGGCCGTAGGTAATAACGCCGTTCAGGAAGGAACCGTTTTTGCCATTAAGGTCACAACTCCCGACGGCAAGACCCTGGAATCCAATATCAAGCTTACTGCTAACGACATCGAGACAATCAATATGATGAAGAATGCCAAAAGTCAGTGATTTAGAGGGAAGGATAACGAGTGATATCGCTTATGCCTTCCCTTTTGTTTTTGCTTATACTGTTATTCTGTTCTATAGATCTCTTGTTCAAAATGTTTTCTCGTAATAATTTCCTTTATTTACGAAACCGGTCTTTGCGAGATATTCCTTATGATTTTTGTCGGATCCCCTGTAGATTACTGACTTTATGCCCTTGGAAGGGAGCTTGGAAAAAAGGAATTTGCCGATGGAGAAATCTCTGTACTCAGGAGTTGAATAATCAAGTAAGAGATCCAGCACACCATCCTTCAGGTTTCCTATAATAATGCCGGCGGGAGTACCTTTGTGGCACACTACATAACCGGTGTTGGCATTCGAAAAATCCATCGATATACCGGGAAAACATTTCTCAATATCGTCTTTGTTGTTCTCAATGGAATATTTAAACAGCTTGTCATCTGCATCTACTTCAATAAAATCATATGTCCTCTCGGTGTTATACATTTTAACCAGATGATAGATATTAATAAGTATCAGGCAAAGGTTCATTATTGCAGTGGGGTAGGACTTGATTATGAAGGCATAAACTGTAAAAATGATACTTCCTACTGTGTTTACAACTCGCAGCTTCACTACAGATACCATCAGAAATGATATCAAAACCAGTGAAGATCCTATGTAACCTACTGCTTCAATTATTGTCTTACTATCCATAAATATTTCCTTTCATTCTATTATTTTAGCTTCCTTTTTTACTCGCCTTTATCAATATAATGTTAACAAATTATCACGTATGGTTCAATTATCCAAAATTGGAAAAATACATTCCTTTAACCCGCCTAACCGGAAATGTATTTCATTAACTGACACTGATATAGTGGATTTATAAGATAAAAGGGAGTAGCAGAACACCGATTATACAAGGTGATCTTGAAAACGTCAACCGGGGAAATCCCCCGTATCAAGTGAGACTGCAAGACTTTTATTGCAACTATTATATCTGCGATAACGGTCTTAGCAATAAGCAAGACCACGCAAGGGTTCACGGGTACATCCCGAGAAAGAGAGGAAAGTATGTTAAACATCCAAACAATTTCATTATTTGCACTGATCGCAGTGATCATCATGGTCATTGTCGCCGGTTATGTGAAGGCTCCTCCGGACAGAGCGTACATTATATCAGGTATGAGAAAGACACCAAGAATTCTCATAGGACGCGCAGGAGTTAAGATTCCATTCTTTGAAAGAGTCGATAAACTCTATCTTGGACAGATGACAGTTGATATTAAAACAGAACAGTCAGTTCCCACCAATGATTTCATCAATGTAAATGTTGACGCAGTCGCAAAGGTAAGAATCGGAACAAGCCCTGAAGCCATTCAGCTGGCTGCCAAGAACTTCCTTAACAAGGATCCCGATCAGATAACAGAGGACCTTCAGGATTCATTACAGGGTAACATGCGTGAGATCATCGGTACACTTGCTCTTAAGACAATCAATACCGACAGAGACAGCTTCTCAGATCAGGTTATGGAGAAAGCCTCCAAGGATATGAACAAGCTTGGTATCGAGATTCTTTCCTGTAACATCCAGAATGTAACAGATGAGAACGGACTTATAAATGATCTTGGTATGGATAATACCTCTAAGATCAAAAAGGACGCAGCAATTGCTAAGGCACAGGCCGACAGAGACGTAGCAATCGCCAAGGCAGAGGCTGATAAGGCTGCCAACGATGCAAGAGTACTTGCTCAGACAGAGATCGCAGAGAAAAACAACGCACTTGCCATTAAGCAGGCAGAACTTAAGAGAGAAGCTGATACAGCAAGTGCTATGGCTGATGCAGCATATGCAATTCAGCAGCAGGAACAGCAGAAATCAATTGAAACTGCAACAGTAAATGCTCAGATCGCTAAAGCAGAGCGTGAAGCAGAACTGAAACAGAAAGAAGTACTGGTAAAACAGCAGGAACTTGCTGCTGAGATTGAGAAAAAGGCTGATGCTGAGAAGTATCAGGCTGAGAAAAAGGCTGAGGCAGAATTGGTACAGCGCCAGAAAAAAGCTGAGGCTGCAAAGTATGAAACAGAACGTGAGGCTGATGCAAGAAAAGCCCAGGCTGAAGCTGCAAAGTATGCTTTAGAGCAGGAAGCAGCAGGTATCAAGGCTAAGATGGATGCGGAGGCTGCAGGTATTGCCGCTAAGGGTCGCGCCGAAGCGGAAGCAATCAAAGCTAAAGGTTTGGCGGAGGCAGAAGCAATGGAAAAGAAAGCAGAAGCTTATAAGAAGTATAACGGAGCAGCTATGGCTGAGATGATGATCAAGGTAATGCCTCAGATCGCAGCTGAGATTGCAAAACCTCTTTCACAGATTGATAAGATCAATATTTATGAGACCGGCGAAGGCGGCGAGAGCGGTGCTTCAAGGATCTCAGGAAACATACCAATTGTTATGAAACAGGTTTTTGATACCATGAGCGAGGCAACAGGTGTTGATTTCGCAGAGATCATGAGAGCAAACACTTATGATGCGAAGGTTAACAAGAATGTGAATATCACAGGTGCTGATGTTTCAGTATCAGCTGATCAGAAGGTTCTTGTTGAGGCTTAACAGCCCGGCAACCAAATAATCAGTAAGTAAATCCCCCGGGAGTGTAATTCCCGGGGGATCTTTTGCGTGCTTAATTGCCGGCAGTCTCATAGGAGCCGATCTTAACAGAGTGAATTACGAACCTGCTACCGCTTCCGGATTTGCCTGAACAGGTGGACAATGTAAGAATTCCGGGATAGTCGGCAAAACTAATATCGTCTGGTATTTTATATATAGTCTTGGGTTCTATGAACTTGATGAATTCTTCATAATCTGACTTACTCTCGACTACGGAGTAGGAGCTACTTCCTACAACGGTTTTGTAATATGCAAATATTCTGTACTTATATACGTGATCCTTGGTGTATATATAAATATATGGATTACTGTCTATTAGATCCTTGTTGTCACTGTTATAGAGCTGTTTGAGCTTACCGAACATGGATCCGTTCTTCATATTATGGCCAAATACTATGTCGTGCATTCCGCAGAAATTCTCATCGCTTAATATATCCTCAAAAATGCAACCTGCCTTGTTATAGGTGCCGTCAAAGGTCTTGTGAAGATATTCATTGACGGTATTTTCTTTGACCACAGGATAGGAAATTTCGAGGGCAGGGAAGTATATCCAGGCCACATAGTCTTTGTTTAAGGAAGAAAGCTGCTGATGGTCAATGGATATGAGCGGGTAGTCCACAACCTCGGCGTCCTCGTCGTTATGAAGTGCTACAGAGGTTGCATTGATCTCGAGCTGAGTATATTCATCCTCTGCCACGGTATATTCTTTTTGATCCAGATAAATGTGGATTCCTTCGTAGATGATCACGCCAATACAGGCTAGAATTACAATGATTCGTATGATATTAAGAACTTTTTTAGTCATAAATTTATCCCCCTGATAATTATTGTAGGATTACTGGGGAATTAGTGCAAGAAAAAACAGCCCGGGCTAAAAAAACCTGAGCTGTTTAAAACGTTAAAATAATGATGAAATTACATCATGGGCTGCTGGAAACCACCGATTCCCTTAGGGTTAGGGCCATACATGTTGTCGCCGGGCTCTGAATCCTTGCAGAACCAAACAAGAAGAATGATTGCGCCTACAAGAGGGATAAGGTTGAAAAGAAGGTACCAGCCTGACTTGCCAATATCGTGAAGTCTACGGATCTCAACTGCAAGTGTAGGGCAGATAAGAGCAAGACCTACGACAGTTCCGACAATTGCAAATACTGAAGATGCCTGTGAAAGTAAGTTGATTACAATTGAGATAATTGCATAGCAAAGTACATAGTACCAATACTCACTGCGGCGTGCTCTTCCTGAGAAGTTAGCGTACTGTGAAAATACAGATTTGATTGCATCTACGAATGACATTTTTTTATCCTCCAATAAACATAAACTTTTTTCAGTGTTAACCACCGGATTGAATCATAGCATATTAATGAAAAAAAATCACTACAAAGATGCAAAATTTGATAAAAAAATCTCAATTAGGGAAATAAAGGTGAGAAACAGCATTCGGTGGCGAATTAGGAATGGTTAAATCGAAATTATAGGGTAATACGATTGAAAATCTATTATATAAGGAAGGATATGTTTAACTAAAAATGAAAACAATAAACATATCATAAATAAAATCATAAAAGACAAAATAACTGTCAAATATGATTAAAGTTATGATGAGCACTGCCGATATAATAGTAGCAAGAAACAAATAATATGAGGTGGGTATATGGAAGAACGTAGAAAAATCAATCGAATTGAATTCAAGGCAGACAGCGTGATAGTAGACAGAGATTCTTTGGAAAAGATCTACGGACAGGTTAAAAATATCAGTCCGCTGGGTATGGCGATCACAGTAAAGGAAGATGCACCTTCAATGATTGGCAAGGACGTGATCATAGTAGCCGAAACTCTTATAATGTACGCCGATGTGGTAAGAGAAGACAAAGAAGAAGACGGAACCAGAACACTTGCCTTTAACGCAAAGAGATTTAGCCAGGATGTTCTTCAGTATCTATTCGAACATATAGCATTGGATTAAAAAGCACTTGTTACTGATAATCGGTTCTTAAAAAGGGGTGATATGATGAGAAAGAATAACTTATTTGAAAAGAAAACAATATCCGCATTAGTAGTTGGAATTTCTGCTATGATGGCTCTTTCAGCACCAATAACAGCATATGCGGAAGGCGAGGAAGCACCTGAGACATCTCCTACAGAGCCGGAAACGCAGCAGAGTGCAGTTGCAGAAGCAGAACCTGTTACAACCGCACCGGCACAGGAACAGGCAGAGGTAGCAAAAGAGGCTATAGAGAATATAATCAGCGAGGTCGCTCCGATCACAACCGAGGAGACCGCAGCCAGTGAAGAAGATGGCGGAGCAGTTGCAGAAGAAGCAGTTGAGGATGTGATTGAAGCAGCACAGGCCATCGAAGAGGCAGTACAGGAAGCGGTTACCGACATTCAGAACGCAGAAGAAGACCTCAAGGTAGCAGAAAAAGCAGATGTAGCTGAGCAGGAAGCAGCAAGAGAAGTAGTTCAGATAATCCAGGAAGCAGAGGTCGCTGCCGATGTTGTTGAACAGACAGTAGCGGATGCCAAGACTGAAGCCGAGACAATAAATCAAGCGATTGATCAGGCTGTTGAAGATAAAAACGAAGAGAAGGCAAACGAAGAGCTGCAGAAGCTGGAGACACTTATAGATCAGGCTCAGGAAGTGGTTGAGGAAAGACAGACTGAGCTGGAACAGCTGAATAAAGATTATACAAATGCTAAGGCTGAGCTTAGGAAAGCAGAAAAGGACTATCTTGAAGCACTTACAGATGCATCCGCAGATGTAAATGAAGCCAAGGCTAAGCTGGAAGAAGCCAAAGCAGAAGCAGATAATCTCAAAGATGCCGTTGAAACAGCTCAGGAAAAGCTGGAAGCTGAATCAGTAGCAGCTCAGGATCTTAAGGACGAGCTTGAAAATAACAGACAGAACTGGGCTAACTGGGATAAGCAGGGTGAACTCCTTAAGGCATATATCTTAGATTATTATATTCCTCAGGTGCTGGGAACAGACGACGAGACCAGCGTTAAGTTTGAAAAGAAGGTTAAGGGCTTCGACAGACAGGATTATACATATTACGAGTTCTCTTATACCGATAAAGACGGGAACAAAGTAACCAAGTATTTCAACCTGGACAGAGTAGACAAGCAGGTTTGTTCAGATCCCTACAACAAGTTAGGCTCAAGCAAAGAGATAGTGATCTTCGAAAAGTCAGAGCTTGAGGTAGGAGCAGATACATATCTCAGACAGCTCTATAGCAATGAGACTTGGTATGAAAAGGGAGTCGTAAAAGGTGTAAACAGCGAAGAGCTGAATACTGTCAAAGATAAGATGAGACAGGGAGATTTCAGAGTATACAGCTACGAGAAGGACGGAGTTACTTACTATATCGCACAGGAACAGCTCGATGGTAATAAGCCTGAGACAAGAAAAATTGAAGTGGACCAGGACGGAACCATTAAAGTTGAAGGCTGTGTAATAACAGAAGTTATTCAGAACAAGAACAGTAATACTCATGGCAATCCGGCAATAATCGGAAATACCCAGTATATCACCACCGGTGAGGAAGAAACAGATAACGAAGTAGCACAGTTCATCAAGGAAGCAGACAGCTACGTTGAGAAGTACAAAGAGTATTCCGATGCAGTTACCAATGCAGAGGATGCAACGGCTCAGGCAAAAGAAGAAGTTGAAAAGCTTGCGGATGCTATTGAAGATCTTAAGACCCGTGACAATTACGTACTCACCGCTGCTGAAGCACTTGGTGTTACAGATGTAGCCAAGTTCCTGGGAATTGAGGTTCCTGAAGAAGTTGATATGAATTCAATGACCATCGAGGAAGCAATCGGATATCTTGATAAGCTTCTTGATAAGGCCAATGAGAAGATGGAAGATGCCATTCAGGATCTGAGTGCCCTGACCTCCCAGAAGGAAGCAGCTAAGCAGGTAATAAATGATCTTGCTAAGGAAAGTCAGATCAATCCTGCAGTAGTAATAAATGAGATCAACAACCAGATAGAGGACGAACAGAAAGAAACCGAAGAAGATAAGAAGGACGAAGAAAATAAAGAGGAAAAGGACGAAGAAGATAACGGTAAAGAGGAAGAGCTAAAGGAAGAAGAGAAAGAAGAAGTACTTGAGACAGAGGATAAGAAGGATACCTCCAAGAAGAGAACTCCTGCCCCTGCAGCTGAAAATAACGAAGACAGCGCTCCTTCTGACGAAGCAAACACACAGTCCGACGCAGTAGCTTTTAATTACGAACCCACTCAGGAGTGGACAATCATATTTAGCACCATCGACAATACCGTAATGGATGAGGCAGCGATTCCTCAGCCTACGCAGCCGGTTCTCGGTCCGGTTACAACTAACACCGGATGGACCGAAGGAAGCATCATTGATCTGGTTAACGATATTGCAGAAGAAAAAGAGACTGAGACAGAACTTGAAAGTATCGCAGCACCTTCCATGAAGGTAGCAAATAAGAAGGATAATAACAAAGCGCCTGTTACCATTAGCGAAGAAGCGGTACCTCTTGCAGCAGGCATACCTGTTGAGGCAGAAAAAGACTCACAGATCAGCTGGTGGTGGCTCCTGATCATCGCTGTACTGGGAATTACAGGCGAAGAGATGTACAAAAAGCGCAAAGAAAAAGAACTTGAAGAGAATACCCAAAAGTAAAAATTTATAAAATCTTTAGAAAGCCGGTCTTGAGAATTGGACCGGCTTTCTTTTATGATTAATCTGATAACATGTTGGAGGGGGAAAAATGAGTTATTTAACGTCTAGACACGTCGAAATCGGCGATGTATCTGATTTTCATGAAGTTTACCAGACAATGGACAAATTCATAGCGGACAGCTTTATCAAGAAGAGAGATGCTTTAAGGCTACGACTTTTGACCGAAGAGGTACTAAGGCTTGCTAAGTCAATTCTTGTGGAAGAAGCAGTGACTCTGTGGTTGGAGGGGAATTCCAGGGTTGCATATATAAATCTGACTGCAGACAACGATCTTGATGCCAATCAGAGGGCCAAGCTTATATCCATAAGTTCAGCTTCTGAAGGCAGTAAAGTCGGATTTTTTGACAAGCTGTTATCGATGTTTATAGCCAATCCGCCCACTGAAAAGAGGTGGAGTCTCAAGGATTATCAGGAAGAGCTTTTGCAAAAAAGAGCTGATGATAAATATTCCCAGGAGGCATGGGAGGATCTGGAGAGATCTCTTGTCGCCAATCTGGCGGATGATATAGAAATCAGTATTAAATTCGATAAGATTCATATGAAGGTGACTAAGGATTTCTCGGAAGCCTTGTGTACTGTGGGCTCGAGAGTTCCACAGGTTGTTACTGATTATATGTTCATAACAAGTGGCAACATAAATATGGAAAAAGCCGCAGACAGAGCGGAAGAACTTATAGAGGATCTTGGAATCGGCAAAAAAGACGAGCTTCATATGAAGCTGTTATTTGAAGAAACAGTCGGAATGTTACAGGCAATGGTGGGGGAATACCATGTGGCCCTGTACATGGAGCGATACAAGAATGAGGCATGTATCAAGCTTACGGCCAAGACCGAGATGGATGCCGATAAAAAGAAGCACCTGATCGAAGTATCCAAGCGCCATAACAATATGTTTGTGAAGGGATTTATGGATAAGGTCAGAGAGGTAATTGAGAACGGTCTTCTTAATTATGACAATGTAATGAAACTTGAGCAGCAGTATGGCTTTAATATGGTGGACTACGGAAGTATGGGAATCTACAGCCATGTGGAGGGCATGGCGGATTCGGGGGTCATGTGGTCACTGGCTGAGTACAGACAGGCTCTCAAGGATGCGTCAGAGACCAGCGAAGCGGCGGAATATGCCTGGGATGAACTGGAGAAGTCCATAGTTGCCAGCCTAGCCAAGGATGTGCTTGTGGGTGTTAAGGGCAACAGAGTGGACATGACATTGGTTTATGATCTTGAATAATTCTTTTGCCGGCACTTATTTTGCTTCGTATAAAGATATGTAAGCATGTTTTTTCAAAAGAGGGGAAAATTATGAAACAGGATATTTTTATCAGGATTTACGCGATCGTACTGACGATAGCGTTATTTGTAACCAGTGCTTCCGCTGTTCAGATCGCAAAGGTTTATGCAGAGGAAGGGGAGGCAGTAGAGTACAGCTCCGAAAATGAAGATTATGAGCCAACGGACGACACTTCGGATACCGGAAGCTGGGAAGAGCCTGAGCAGCAGGAAGAACAGCAGGAAGAACAGCAGGAAGAGCAGCAGGAAGAACAGCTGCAACCAGAGCAGACATACGATGATGAGCCGGATCCTTTTGACTATGACCTTGCCTGTTATACTCCAAACATAAGTCTGGGAACCTGCTATGAGGGCGAATATGTAGAGACCAAGCAGTTCTCTGTTGTAAATGTGGGACATACCAATTTCCCCATAACCTGGGAGGAAGTGGATCCTTCAACCGCATTTTCTTTATCCATGGTTTCAGAAAAAGAGTATCTTGATCCCGGAGATTCCGCAACTTATCAGGTATATGTAGACAAGAAACTGTCTGCGGGAAAATATAATGCCACTTATACTTTCTTTTCTGCCAATGACTACAGAAGACATCACGTTGCGGTGGTGAAGGTTTCACTGGTGGTAAAGGCTGAGGAGCCCTATGTTTCAAGCATTGAGGTAATTCCCGGTAACGCAACCGTGCCAAGAGGAAAATCCTATAAATTTGATGCCTATGTCACCGGCGGCAGCGGATATGATCCGGGCGTTAGCTGGTCGGTTGCGGCCAATCAGAGCACAGGCACCTACATGAATTCCGACGGAACGCTTAAGGTAGGAGAGAATGAGACAGCATCCTCTTTTGTAGTTATTGCTACATCCAGAGAGGATTCTAGCTATGTCAGCAGAGCAGTTGTTATGGTTGCGAACGTTGACCATGTGGTATCTGTAAAGGCTGAGCCTGCCAAGGGCGGAGCCGTAGCGGGAGGCGGAGCTGTTGTGGACGGCGCAAGCTGCACTGTTTCTGCATCTCCAAATAACAATTATTATTTTGCGGGATGGTATGAGGGTAAGACGCTGATATCTACAGAGAAGCAGACGACTTTTACCAATATCAAAGACGACAAAGTATTTGTAGCCAAATTTGAGAGAGCCACCTGTTATGTCAAAACTTCCGTTAATGATGCGGATGGAGGAACTATCAGTAAGAGCCTCAGCGTAAATTATGGCGGAAATACCACCATCACAGCAAAAGCTAGGAACGGATACAGATTCGAAGGTTTTGTTGAAAACAATAAGACAATAAGTACCGCACAGTCACTGGAGCTTAACAATATCACCACAGATAGGAATATCACAGCGGTATTTAAAAGAGATACATGCATAGTAAGCGTTACGGTTAATCCTCAGGACACCGGTAAATATGAGGGTGCAGGTAAATATAACAAGGGCTCCAAGGTTAATCTCAAGGCAGAGGCATATCAGGGCTATGAGTTTACCGGCTGGACAATTAACGGACAGGTTGTCTGCTATGACAGATCATATACCATCGACAAGATCGAGCATGATGTAAATGTGGTTGCAAACTTTATCAAGAAGGAAGCAGCTACTTATAAAATAACATCAGGTATTTCAAGCGAGGGAGGTGCTGTTCTTCCAAGCGGAGATATCATCGTCGCAGAAGGCGGCAGCTCAACCTTTAATATTGCAGCAGCTTCAGACTACAAGATTAAAGCGGTTGTAGTGGATGGCAAGAATATTGGCGCAGTTGCCAGCTATACCTTCAATAATGTAAGAGGTGCCCATTCGATTGTTGCAAGTTTTGAGAAGGTTGCGCCTGCTCCTTCCCAAAAATCAACAGCCACTACCGCAGCTACCGGCAAAAAGGTGGCTGATAAC
Organism: Butyrivibrio sp. AE3009; assembly: GCF_000420845.1. Classification (GTDB taxonomy): domain Bacteria; phylum Bacillota; class Clostridia; order Lachnospirales; family Lachnospiraceae; genus Butyrivibrio. Next base: position 62,733 of record NZ_ATVS01000013.1, read on the forward strand.
ACCAAGACTCAGAAAGCATCCCAGAATGCCAAGAAGACCGAATATAACAAGGATACAGCTACTCAGGGGGCAGTTCCCGAGCAGAAAATTGTCGAAGAAGAGACTTTAGAAGAGGTAGAGCTTCTTGAAGAGGAAGAATACGGCGAGGATACTTTCATTGAAGCAGAGGAAGTTCCTCAAGCAGCTGATCCTTATACAGGCGGTGGAATCATGGCAAGGCATAATCTTGATGAAGAAACTCTCAGAATGCTTATCAACGACAACGCCGTGACACCTATGTTAAAAGAAGCATTTGAGGATGGCACACTGCAGATAACCGTTAATAATTCCTATGCAGCAGACACTCAGGAAACAGCTGTAACTACCTACTACAGTCAGCCGACAGCCATCAATTTCGAGGATGTTATAGTTGCTACACTTACGGAAGAAGAGAAATACCAGGTTCTTACCGGAACGCCTATTTCCTTCAACGTGGATATCACTGAGAATACCGATACAATTGACAGCAGGATCAAGGAAGTGATGCAGAAAAAAATTGGATACAAGCCGGTCAGCTATTTTGACTTCCTTGTAATGAAGACCAGCGGCGGAACCAGTACGGTGATCAACAGCACCGATGCAGAGCTTGAGGTTGTGATTCCTATACCTGAGCAGTACCGTAAGGCCGGACGCAAGTTCTACGTTATAAGAAATCACAACGGAGTGGTAGATATCCTTCAGGATATCGGAGATGATCCTGACACAGTAAGATTCAGGACCGACAGATTCTCAGAGTATGCAATTGCCTATGAGGCCATTAATGTAAACAAGCTGATATTGAGATTCTTAATAATTGCAAGCATATCACTTGTTCTGGCAATCATTTGCTTCGTAAGCCTTATTAATTACAGAAGAAAGGCAAGAAGAGAAAGAAGGGCAGCAAGGTAACTCACAGGCCCTTATAGCGGTTTGCGAGATAAAAAGAGAAAAGAGCAACTCCAAGTGTCTCGGTGACGTGATAGATAATGGAGGTCCACACGATTCCTATCTCACGTCCCATAAGGGACACGGTATGCATTCTGAGGAGACCGAAGGCAAGCATAAAAAGAACCAGTGTTGCCAGGCAGAATCCCTTTAAAAATCTGTCATTTAAAAAGATTCCGGTCATAACAACGCCCAAAAGGATTGCTGTCAGGATCTCCAGATATTTGAAACCGTGGGTCATGTTATACAGAAGTACAAAGGTGCCGTCAGAAAGCCCGGTACCGGTGGCAAGTGCATCCATAAGTACTGCAATAAAGCGGCGATACATAATGGAAGTAAAATCGTAAATAAGCTCTGCACCTACGAATATCACGGCCCACAGCTGCAGGAGGCGGCTTATAGAAGACACAGAAAGAGATGCGATGTTTTTCCCGAGGAATTCCTTCTGGAGATCACCCATCTCTTTTTGATCATCTTTGGGAACCAGTTCCATATAGTGATTCAATTTTTTCCAAGAAACAAAAAAGACCGTGGTGGTAACGATTATCTGCAGAACTGAGATGCACATCTGCAGATTCCATGAATAGGTATCCATCATATCCGGGCTGAGGCCGGAGCTTTTTTTGATAATAAATCTGCAAAAACCTTCCAGGGCTGCTGCAACTATTCTGATCACGGCAACCATCATAATGGCGTTGGAAAGTATGTGCTTTTTCATGTTTATGTACATGACTGTCCCCCTAAATGTTTATATTAAAAGAATAGAAAAATGTAGAGAATGATTCAAGTTTTTTTGCCACAGTGATGTTTATGTTCGTATAAATAAACAGAAGAACATATTAAGCGGAGGTAAAAAAGCTATGAACAACGTTATTGATAAGATCAGAGATTTCTGCATGTATGTGACTTTTACCATCACTATGGCAAGAGATGTGAGAAGACTTTTGAAGGAAGAGCGTATGATGAATGGCAAAATGCTCTACAGACTTTGATTATTATCGTAGAAAAGAATATTATAAGTCGAAATAATGCGTTAATGCGGGTATAATAGTATTGTGGTCACGTGGAAAGGATGTGAACTCTTATGGAAAAGAAACTGTCAAGGCTTATGGATTATCAGAAATATGCGGGGAACAGCAAACTTGCAGCCATCATAGATGAGGTTGAAGAAAGATACCCGGATACTGAGAAGGCTGAGCTGTCGGACGACGAGTTGGATATGATCGCCGCAGCCGGAAGGCCTGATCTGGCTAAGCTGTTTCCACCGAATAGGAACAATCAGCAGGAGAAATAATTAATGGGAGAAAAGTTCTCAAAGGAACAGATTTACAGGGACTACAAGGACAAGGTCTTTGGTTACATCAGAAAACATGTGAATTCATTAGCAGATGCAGAGGATCTGTGTGAGGATGTCTTTGTAAAGATTTTTGAGAAAATTGATACCTACGATGAAACGAAATCCGGGCTTTCAACCTGGATTTATTCCGTGACCGGTAATACAGTAATAGATTTTTACAGGACAAATCATATCCACTCCGAAATACCGGAGGATCTGTCCGATGAAAAGAGTACCATCGAGGAGGATTATCTGAATCAGGAGAGCCTTGAGGTGTTGGCGGAGGCTCTGAGGGAGCTTCCAAGGGAACAGATGGATATTATAGTGCTCAGATATTATAAGGGTCTGACGCTTCAGGAAGTGGCTGAGAAAATGTCACTTTCCTATGGTATAACCAAATTAAGACACAGAGAGGCGCTTGGAAGACTACAGAAACTATTGGCATGAGGGGGCTTTGGTGAAGAAAAAAAGCAGGGTCAAGGTTCCGGTAGTGATGCAGATGGAGGCGCTGGAATGCGGAGCTGCTGCACTTGCCATGATATTGGCGTACTACGGCAGGTGGGTTGCGCTGGAACAGCTTCGTATAGATTGCGGAGTATCAAGAGACGGCTCCAATGCGAAAAATATACTGATCGCTGCCAGAAAATATGGGCTTAAGGCCACAGGCTACAGAATTCCGCCTTCTTCCATAAGGGAAGGGGGCTCTTTTCCGTGCATAATACACTGGGAATACAATCATTTCGTAGTGCTGGAGGGATTCAAAGGAGAGAAAGCCTATTTATGCGATCCTGCAAGGGGCAATGTGGTTGTCTCCGCAAAAGAGTTCGAGAAATCCTATACGGGAGTCGCTATGGTATTTGAGCCGACGGAGCAGTTCGAGAAGGGTGGCAAGAGAAAAAGTATCTGGGACTACGCCGGGGAGCGCCTTAAAGGAGCTGCAGGAGCAGTTATTTTTACGACTGTTATGGCAATTCTATCCTATGTCTTTACCATTATTAATCCTCTTATCAGGGAGAATGTTATAGATGAATTCCTGACGGGAAGAAAAAATGAGCATTTTGAAGTTCTGATGATCTTTTTAATACTATTTGCTATTGTTCAAATTGCCGCACAGTGGGTGAATTCGGTCAAATCCCTTAAGATAGACGGCAAGCTTGCGGTTAACGGAAGCACTTCTTTTCTATGGAAGATCCTGATGATGCCAATGGAATTCTTTTCTCAGAGGACTTCGGGAGACCTTCTCATGCGTCTTTCCACCAATGAAGTAATAGCCAAGACAATGGTAAATACACTGGCTCCGCTGTATCTGAACTGCATTATGATGGTATTTTACCTAATAATCATGGTCAGAAAATCAATGGTTCTGGCGGCTATTGGTATAATAACGGTGGTTATCAATGTGTCGATCACCAGGGCTGTATCTATAAAAAAAGAGAATGTGACAAGGGGAATGCTGGTGGACAAGGGTAAACTTGAAACCGCCACTATTTCCGGAATAAGCATGATCGAGACCATTAAGGGAAGCGGTGCAGAGAACGGTTTTTTCTCCAAATGGTCTGATATTAAGGCTGAATATGATGATAAAGAAGTAGCAGCACTTAGAATAAACGCATATATGGGCGGAATTCCCACATATATCGCTGCGCTGGCCAATCATATGGTGCTGTTTATAGGCGTGTACCTGACTATGAAGGGGGAATTCACAATAGGTATGATCTCTTCGTTTCAGGGTATCATGGGCAACTTTATGGAGCCTGCTCAGACAATAATGAATGCCGGGGCAGATCTTCAGGAGATGCGGGCCAGGATGGAGAGAATAGATGATGTTATGAATTACCCCGATGACGAATGCGCTGTCAGGGAGTTTATAAGTCCGGGGGATAATCATGACAAGCTTTCGGGAAATATCGAGATAAAGAATGTTTCATTCGGTTATTCCAGGCTTTCAGCCCCAATAATAGATGATTTTTCGCTGAAGATCGAGAAGGGGCAGCGGATAGCCATAGTTGGTAGCAGCGGAAGCGGCAAATCGACAATATCCAGGCTTATATCAGGCTTGTATAAGCCCTGGGGCGGCGAAATACTTTTTGACGGGAAAAGGATTGAAGAGATCGACAGGGGGGTATTTACGGGCTCCTTGGCGGTGGTTGATCAGGAGATCACGATTTTTGCCGATACCATCGAGAACAATATTAAAATGTGGGATTCCTCCATCGAAGATTTTGAAGTGATCCTGGCGGCAAGAGATGCCCAGGTTCATGATGACATAATGCAAAAGAGCGGCGGTTATCAGCATGTTCTGACAGAAGGGGGAAAGGACCTGTCGGGAGGACAGAGGCAGAGGCTTGAAATAGCCAGAGTTCTTGCGATGGATCCGTCTGTAATAATCCTGGATGAGGCCACCAGTGCTCTGGATGCCAAGACCGAGAAGGATGTGATAGAGGCAATCAAGCAGCGTGGGATAACACTTATTATTATTGCGCATCGCGTATCCACCATTAAAGACTGTGACAATATCATAGTTCTAAACAAAGGTAAAATAACCGAGAGCGGTACCCATGCCGCACTATTGGAACAAGACGGATATTACAAACAACTGGTATCAAGTGAAGGAGCATAGACCGGGTGGGCTTTTTTGACGATCAGATAAGACAACGGAATAAAAACGATGAGGAGCTCTATAAGAGTTCCTTTGAAAAGCTTAGCCGCAAGGTTCTCGGAGACAGGACCGGTTCAGGGCGTACCGACCACAAATATACCCTGGAATCAGCGCTGGAGGATATTTTTGCTTTTTACGGGCATAAGTCTGTGGCAATTCCTGCGTATATCACGGATTTTAACAAAAAGATAGACTTTTGTACCAATTCCGTGGGAATGATGAAGAGGAAGATCACATTAGAAGGCAGGTGGTATCTGGACAGCTTTGGCCCGCTGCTTACTCTTTTGCGAGGGACAGGAGATCCGGTAGTACTGTTTCCGATAGGTTTTACCGGTTACTATTTCTATGACAGAGAGACCGGCAAAAGGGTTGTGATAAACAAAAAGCGGCTGGATCTTCTTGATGAAACTGCCTACTGTTTTTACAATCCGCTTCCCTTAAAGAAACTGGGCATATCTGAACTTGTAAGTTATATGAAAAGCTGCGTTTCTTCCTATGATGTTGTTTTTTTCATTCTGGTAACCTTTATAGCTACCGGCATCAGCATGGTGACGCCTCAGTTATCCCTGGTTATGACCTCTATGGTTCTTGAGGAAAAGAGCATTAATCTACTTCTGGTTCTGGCGATTGCAATAGCAAGTGCCGAGCTTTTGTCGAATATTCTGGATTCGGTTAAAAAAGTCATTACCGCCAGAGTTAAATGGAAAGTTACGATTCCGGTGGAAGGAGCGGTCATTCACAGGATACTTTCGCTCCCTACAGCTTTTTTCAGGGATTACAGTGCAGGCGAACTGACCATAAGGGCAGGGAGCGTCAGTGCGATATGCGAGATGATCATCAGGGACCTGTTTAGCATGGGTATTACTTCGATTATCGCACTGATGTACGTGCTACAGATTTTCACGATAACTCCTTTGCTGGTGGTACCGGCGCTTCTAATAACTTTTGTTACGATATTGCACAATATCATATCCACTCTGGTGCAGATGAAGGTAACCAAAAAGCAGATGGAGCTGGCGGCAAGCGAATATGGTCTTACCTATGCGCTTATAAGCGGAATTCAGAAAATAAGACTGGCAGGTGCCGAGAAAAGAGCTTTTGCCAAATGGGCATCGGAGTATGCGGAGCAGGCAAGTCTTACTTATAACCCGCCACTGTTCCTTAAACTCAACAAAGTAATAAATATGGCGATATCGCTGACCGGAACCATTGTGCTGTATTATCTGGCCATTAAGGCGGGAGTGAAGGCAGCCAATTTCTATGCGTTTACGATTGTATACGGCTTTGTTGCCGAGGCCTTTTCCCAAATGGCTAAGGTGTCCCTGTCTCTGGCTGAGATAAGGCCTGTATTTGAACTGGCGGAGCCGATTCTTAAGGCAGAGCCGGAGATAAAAGAAAACAGGGGAGTTATTAAGCGCCTGTCAGGGTCAATTGAGTTCAACAGGGTTTCCTTCAGGTATTCAGACAACGAACCCTATCTGCTGAACGACTTTTCGCTGAAGATAAGGCCGGGAGATTATGTCGCTATCGTAGGAAAGACAGGCTGCGGCAAATCGACCCTGATCCGCCTTATTCTTGGCTTTGAGAAGCCCCGGAAGGGCGCTGTGTATATCGATGGTATGGACATCAGCAGAGTGAATATCCAGGCACTTCGAAGGAAAATAGGAAGCGTACTGCAGGATGGCAAGCTCTTTTTCGGGAACATATTTGAGAACATTGCGGTTGCCTCAGACAACCTTACCGAGGAGGAAGCCTGGGAAGCAGCTGAGATTGCAGGCATAGCAGATGATATTAAATCGATGCCTATGGGTATGAATACCGTCATTGCAGAAGGGCAGGGCGGCATATCCGGAGGGCAGAAACAAAGGATACTGATTGCAAGGGCTATAGCGTCAAAGCCAAAGATACTAATATTTGACGAAGCAACCAGTGCGTTGGATAATATTACTCAGAAGAAAATTTCGGATGCTCTTGATAATCTGAAATGTACGAGAATAGTAGTGGCGCACAGGCTTTCCACCATAAGGAACTGTAACAGGATAATGGTTCTTTCTGAAGGAAATATCATAGAAGAAGGGACTTATGATGAGCTTATGGAGCTAAGAGGAAGCTTCTATGAACTTGTTGAGAATCAGCAGCTGTGATATAGGGTTACATTTTTAGGAGGTTTATCATGGGAGACGTAAAGAAACAGAACATTTCCTTCGACAGGATCGATGAACAGATTGAAGGTTTTAATCTTGCCATAAAAGACAGCCTTCATGTAAGGCTTCTGGTGGAGGAGACCCTTGGGATGCTGAGGGCAATGGCGGGGGATTATGACGCTGCCATTAAGCTTAATAAGGATGATGAGAAGACAGTGAGCATCGATGTTACGGTCAAGGCCGAGGATATCGATATTAACCGTAAAAAGGAACTTATAGAGGTTTCTACGGAGAAAACCAACGCCAAGGCCAAGGGCTTAATGGGTAAAATTGCAGAAATCATTGAGAATGGCCTTCTTAATTACGATAATGTCATGAAACTTCAGCAGGAATATGGCGGTGGTTACATTGATTATGGTACAATGGGAATGGGTGGAAGCGTTGATGTTATAGGTGACTCGGCGCTTGCCTGGTCTTTGTACGATTACAGAACGTCCCTGGAGGAAGAGGCAGAAGATAACGTTGCGGCCAAAGAGGCCTGGGATGAGCTTGAGAAGTCAATAGTGGCCAATCTTGCGAAGGATGTAAAGGTGGGCGTACAAAGGAATATTGTCGAGATGACAATTATCTGCGAATTAAGCGGTAAATGATAGCTTGGCAGAGATTATCTATGAGAGGAGAGAAAAAATGACAATCAACAAAACACTTAACGGAAACGCTCTTACAATCGGTCTGGAGGGAAGACTTGACACAACTACAGCACCGGCTCTTGATGACGAGCTTAAGACTGCGCTTGAGGGCGTAAATGCTCTTACTTTTGACCTGGCAAAGCTTGAGTACATTTCTTCAGCCGGACTTCGTGTTCTTCTGTCTGCTCAGAAGGTTATGAATAAGCAGGGTAATATGGTGGTTAAGAACGTAAGCGAAGAGATCAATGAGATATTTGAAGTAACAGGATTCGTTGACATTCTCAATATTGAATAAAAGGCAGAGAATAATGAAAGAGCTCATTGTTGAAGCTAAAACTGACAATCTTGACAGGGTTACAGCCTTTTTGGATGAGCAATTAGAGAGCATGGGATGTTCAATGAAGATTCAGATACAGCTGGATGTAGCTGTGGAAGAGATCTTCGTGAACATAGCCAGCTACGCCTATGAATCCGGCACGGGAGATGCCGTGATCAGGATCAGTCACGAAGATAATCCTGATCGGGCTGTAATTACGTTTATAGATGAGGGTATTCCTTATGATCCTCTTGCAAAGGAAGATCCTGACGTATCCTTGTCCGCAGAAGAGAGAGAAATCGGCGGGCTTGGTATTTTTATGGTGAAAAAAACCATGGATGATATGAAATATCAGAGACTTGATGGTAAGAATGTGCTTACACTGGTCAAGAACATATGATATTTTGTGTTTTTTTCAACGCCTTTCAAAATTTTTTAAACTCATTTAATATTTGCCCGGCTGTCCGTATGATATAATTATCCTTAGCTAATGAGAGGTTGAACCCCAAAAGGAGGTTTATATGGCGGACTCTAGAAGTGATCTTATTAATCAGCTGGCAGCAAGTATGGGTGCGGGAGATTATGCTAAGACGAGGTTTGAGGAATCCAGATTTGATCCTGAAACCGGTACTTTGTATTGTGACGGATATGTTATTTCGAAGAGTGTGATCGATGAAGCATTACAGCATTTTAAGCTGATGCAAAATAAATGTGATATGAGTGATCCGGCTTCAAGACATATGGCAATGATATACAAAACGGCAATTGAGGGCATCAAGAAGCTTCAGGAGGGCGAAAAGCCTGGAACTAAAAAATAACGCGAATTATTAAAAGCTCTTATCCTTGGGATAAGAGCTTTTTTATATGCACGTATTGGCGCATGTTTCTTACAGAAAAATTAGTACTGCGACAGAAACAAGGGCAATAATTCCAATGGACATGGATATGATCCTGTTTCTGATGGTCGTGACATCAACATATTTTCCGTTGTAATTGACGGTCTCAATCACCTTTTTTGATGAATTCTTAATGTAATCGTTATCTGAGGGTCTGATATTCTCCATTGGCATTGTCCTCCATATATGGTGAATATCTTATACCATAATTGTGACTAATATCTGTTTCCCATATAAAGTATTCATAAAAAAAATCTAATAAAAAAATGTCTAAATGCAGTATAATATAGTATGGGAATGTGCCGAAATACGCAAATTGCTATTACTTATATCCGTTGAGGGTTAGTGCATGGGCAAATTTCAGAGAAACTACATCCCCCCAATCAATGATGATGATAGAGAGTACGTTCTGGAGAATTTTGACAGAGCGCTTAAGGAAGGCTGGATACAGGTGTATAACCAGCCTATTATTCGTGCTGCCAATGGCAAAGTAAGCGATGAGGAGGCACTTGCAAGATGGTGTGATCCCATAATCGGAGTCATGGAGGCGGAATGGCTCGCTATCAAGGGGACAGAAATGTAGCCAACGTTTTTGAAAGAGCTGACGTTGCTATGTACGAGAACAAAAAAATACTTAAAGCAGCAGTTAATTAATTGTGTTATACTTAGTTATTATTGCTTAAAGTGGAGGTTTTTTATGGGCTTTAGTTTTGTGGTGTTCGCAGATGGTTGTGCGAACCTTCCTAAGGATATGCTTGAAGGCATCAGGCTTATTCCGAATGAGTATTTATTGGATGATATTCCACAGACATATTCAGGAGATATTGATCATTTTGATGGTCATGCATTTTATGAGGATTTACGTAATGGGAAGGTTGCTAAGACCTCTCTTTTGAATTCACATTTATTTGAGACTTCTTTTAGACCTGCTCTCGAAGAGGGACAGGATATTATCTATATTTCCATGAGTTCGGGTATCAGCGGAACCTATAATGCAGCCAGAATTGCTGCGGAAGAGCTTATGGAGGAGTTTCCGGACAGATTCATTCATATTGTGGATTCCCATGGCTGCGGATTTGGCAACGGAATTCTCGCTGTTCGAGGGGCGAAGCTTGCCAAGAACGGAACTGATGTAAGAGAAGCGGCAAGGCTTCTTGACGAGGATGTTCCTCATATGTGCCAGTATTTTACTGTAGGAGATCTGAATTTCCTTAGAAGAACCGGCAGAGTCAGCGGCGTAGCTTCAACAATCGGTAATGTTCTTAATATCAAGCCGATTCTCTACGGAGATCATACAGGACACATCGTATCCTGCGTCAAGGCAAGAGGCCGCAGTCAGGCGATACGTACTCTTGCTAAGAAATATGAGGAGAAGGTGATGGATATACCGGATCAGCAGGTATGCATCTCCCACGGTGACTGCCTTGAGGATGCAAAACTCCTAAGGGATCTGGTTCTGGAGATTACTCCTAATGTACCTGTTACAATAGCTCAGCACGAGCCATTTTCAGGTGCCCATGTTGGACCTGATATGTTGGGATTATTCTTCTATGGCAAGGAGCGATAAGACCTGTCGCAGTATATAAGTAATTTGTGACCAAAGAGTCTGATCTTATCAAGGTCAGGCTCTTATTGTTAAGTAGGCGAAATGAAGGGAGTAGATTATGATAATTGCTGTTATTATAATAGTCCTGATTATAGCTGTGGCCTATGCTCTGGCGGCATATGCTGTAAGAGGCAAGCGTTGTAGTCTTGAGGAGACTGCCGAAATAGAGAGAAAAGATGATCCACAGGGAGCTGCATTTATAGGTAAGGGCACTCCATATACTATAAATGGTTATGAGGGCTATGTTCTTCATGCTGAGCATATCAAGTCGGAATGCGGGGATGGGAAGCATTTTGTAATTCTTACCCATGGATTTTCATCAACCAGGCACGGAGCACTTAAGTATGTTCCCATATTCATCAAGAGAGGTTACGACTGCATCATCTATGATCTGAGGGGACACGGCGAGAATCTGTTTGGTGACAGCACGAAGATGCCGGCACGCATCGGCAGGAAACATATATGTACTTTCAGTAAAAAAGAATGTCGGGACCTTCTGTGTGTTATAAGGGATACAAGGGAGCGATACGGTAAGGACATTCTTCTTGGACTACATGGTGAGTCTCTTGGAGCCGCTTCTACGATCTCTGCGTTAAGATACAAACCGGATGTTGCCTTTGCGGTAGAAGACTGCGGCTTTGCGGACATTATCAATGTGCAGAAGGTTGGCCTTAAAAATATGCATTTGCCGCCTTTTCTTGTGTATTTTGCCTCTGTTGCAGCCGGTATTATCTATGGGTACTTCTTTACAAGCGTCAAGCCGGAAACAGCAATCATCGATAATGAAGTGCCACTACTTATCATGCATGGCGCAGCGGATGACTTCATTGTTCCGGATAATGCAAGACGCATCTACGAAGCTCAAAAGGGATATAAGCGGATTGAACTCTTTGAAGGAGCAGGACATGCAATGTCACGATTCGCTTCACCTGACAGGTATGAGCAGATCGTTAATGAATTTCTGGATGAACAGGGATTTTGAGCAATAAAAATGACTATTTCCCATATATTTGTAATATAATGATACTTGGTTTGAATCAAGGCATTCTATTACTACATAATTGTTGGGAGGCAGTATGGACAAATTGCTTGAAATCATCAACGGGAAGCACAAATTAAAAGAGCTTGGATCTCAGGGGTTCTCCGGGCTCAAGGTCAAGGGGATGACCTTCACCATGAACTCCTATGAAGCAGAAGGATTGGGGTACGTTTCCACTATGGTGGCGAAGGGATTCTTTGGACTTCTTCGCATGGATACGCTCATTATCAATCCAATTGTTATTGATCTACCTCTTTTTTCTTATGACAGGATATTCGCCTTTGGAAAAGATAAGGCAATGCTTGAGTTCTACGATACTATGGTCGAAAAGACCTCTCTGGATAAGCTTCATCCCATCAAGGAAAAGAATCTTAAATACGTATTTACTGAGGAAGCAAAACCTGCCTGGTACGACGATGTCAGACTTCCGGAAACTGTGAGCTATCAGGGAAAAAAGGCAGATACCGAGACCTTTGATGAGATCTGCAGAGAGTACTATAAGACTTTTCTTGAGATTGATGCACCAAAGGTTACGGACTACGATGCCAAAGCTAAGAAAATTGACTATTACGTGGACGGCCTTTTGAACAACGGAGGCCCTGCAACCGACGTATTTGTTCAGAAATTCGGCAAGGAAAAGACCACAGAGCTGTTCAAAAAGGTACTTTTTCTCAGGAAATAGTAAGTGTTATTAAATCATATGGCTCTTGGCCGGGAATCAGACTGCTGTTCCGACCCGGAGCCATTTTCCTTTGAAATAATAGATAATAAATACGATGGAGCTAACTGACCAAGTCAGTGGATAAGCCCAGAATATCACATTAACCACAGGAATGATCCTGACGATTATGGTGATATAGGTAATTCTAAGAAGACACCAGCTGGAGAGCATAACAATCATGGGAATGGTTGTCTTGCCGGCTCCTCGGTAGATTCCTGCGAGGCAGTGGCTAAGGGCTAACAGACAGAAGAACAGGCTCTCGGTCCTTGCCTGGGTAGTGCCTATGCCAAGAACAACCTCCTCATTGGAAAACATCCTGAGGAAAACAGGTGCATAAATATAGACAAGAACGCCGATAAGTTCTGCGCAGCCGATACTGATGGCACTTCCGATAATGCTTCCCTTCTTGACTCTGTCAATCTCACCGGCGCCAAGATTCTGGCTTACGAAGGTGGTAAGAGCCATGCACATGCAGGTTATAGGCAGGAATACAAAGCCCTCGAGCTTAAAGTAACTGCCGCAGGCCGCCATGGCGACGGAGCCGAAGGCGTTGATATTGGACTGAACCACAACATTTCCTATAGCTATAACGCTGTTCTGGATTCCTGTAGGGAAACCGATCCGAAGCTCCCTGGCAAGGACGTCCTTGTTGATCCTTAGCTTGCGGATGTAGATCCTATGCGGGCCATCCACTCTTGTAAGCTTTGAAAATGCCAAAAAGGCACTGACAAACTGTGCGATAATAGTTGCGAAGGCGGCTCCGCCAATGCCAAATCCAAGGAATTTAACGAAGGTGATATCGAGAATAGTATTGAGAACCGTACTAACCATCAGGTAGTGCAGGGGACGCTTGGAATCGCCCATAGCCTGAAATACACCACAGCAGGCGCTGTAGAGGATGTTTCCAAGGCCTCCCAGGAAATATATCTTGAAATACAAAACCGAATTCTGCATAACATCGGCAGGAGTTCCCATCCATCCAAGAAGGATAGGGGTAAAGAAATAGCCCCATACCGTCATTACAAGTCCCATTATAATAGCAAATGTTATCCCTGTGTGAGTTGCCACTTCTACGCTCTTATAATCCTTAGCGCCATAGCTCTTACCGATGATAACGCTGTTACCCATGAACAGGCCGTTGATAAATCCGACCATAAGAAAAATAAGGCTACCGGTTGTACTAACCGCAGCCAGAGCTTCTTTTCCAAGTACGTTGCCTACAACAACAGAATCAACAACATTGTACAGCTGCTGAAGGAGTTGCCCGAAAAACAGCGGAATGGCAAACGTCACCAGATTTTTTGTAATTGACCCCTTTGTCATAGTACAAAAAAATTTAATCCTCTCTTAAGAATACAAAACCATTATAATATACATACCAAATTAACTCACGTCAAATCATTTTTTGATGTGAGTTTTTCATTTTTTGGTCTTTGTATTATACTTAAACAATAGTCAGAAGTAAGGAGATTTTATGATAAGAGCAGTACTTTGGGATTTGGATAACACACTTTTGGATTTTGACGTGGCTGAGTGGGAGGCTCTTTCGACCGATTTTCGTGAATTCGGATTGGGAGAGTTTACCAAGGAAATGCTACAGGAGTACATGGTGATAAACAGAAGGCGCTGGCAGGCCCTTGAGCGCGGCGAGATGGAGAAACAAGAGGTTCTTGAGGGGCGCTTTCGTGAGTTCTTTGCACTTCTTGGAATGGATACTTCCATAGCAGCGGCATTTAATGACAGATATCAGGTGCTTCTGGGTGAGACGATCTGCTTTAGGGATAATTCTTATGAGCTTCTTGCAGGTTATAAAGGTAAGATTCTTCAGTGCATGGCCTCAAACGGAACCAAGAAGGCCCAGACCGGTAAGCTTGGAAACTCAGGATTTGACAAGATCTTCGATCTTAAGTTTATTTCCGAGGAAATAGGTGCAGAGAAGCCTTCCGTAGATTTTTTCACACCCTGCTTTGCCGAGATTGATAAATGGCTCAAGGAGCATGAGAGCGACCTGCCATATTCAGAGGGCAAATACCTTGGACCCATAAAGCAGGATGAGATGATAATAATAGGAGATTCGCTTACCAGCGATATTCTAGGAGGTAATAATGCAGGTATCAAGTGCTGCTGGTACAATCCAAAGGGACTTCCGCTGGACAGAGACGTAAGAATCGACTATGAGATTAAAAATCTGCAAGAAATCAAGGAAATTCTTAACCTGTAATATGTGTATATAGGAGAGTCTGATGATAATCGCACAGTATTTTGTTGAATTTGTTTTTTACAGTTTTCTTGGATGGGTATGGGAGTCTATATATTGCTCCGCCAAGGAGCGCAAATGGGCTGACAGAGGATTTTTGTTCGGGCCTATCTGTCCAATATATGGATCTTGCGTCGTTGTAACATCCGCGTTATTTAGTTTGCTTGATTTTCTGTCTTCTCCGGATTTTCCAATCTGGGGGATATTTATCATATGCTATCTCGGAAGCGCCGTTGCGGAATATGTCACTTCCTGGATCCTGGAAAAAAGATTCCACGCCAGATGGTGGGACTACAGCACAATTCCTCTTAATATCAACGGAAGGATCTGTGTTCCGGTGAGTATCGCATTCGGACTTGCGGGAGTAGCGGTGGTTAAGTTCCTGATACCTGCGGTTGAAGGTGTTCATGCCGTTGTCAGCCCTGTTGTTTATGAGGTTCTTGCCATTATTTTCGCCATGATATTCGGAGCAGATTACGCTCTTACCGAGGCCAGCCTGTCAGCCCTTCTTAAGAACGTTGAGAAGATGCATGAGGAGTTTAATTTAAAGGCCCAGGAGCGCTATGAGATGGTAGCTTCCGCACCCAAACGCCTTGAGCAGAAGATCATGGAAGAGAAGGAAAACGCAGAGGCAAGGCAGCACCTGCTTGTTAAGGCCTATGCCGAGAAATTGTCCCTCAACCAGAAAAGACTTCTTCTTGGAATCAAGAAATTCATGCCAAAGCCCGGATTTGAGCAGCCTGAGGTTAACCGTATTCCACTTATTGGAATCACCGATGAACTCAGAGACAAGGTACGTGAATTAAGGAAAAAGAAATGAGAATAGTTAATCTTATCGAGAATACCGAGGGAAATAATGGCTGCAGCTGTGCTCACGGACTATCTTTTTACATTGAGACCGGGGAGCATAGGCTTCTTATGGATTTTGGACCTTCTGAGGTTACGCTTTCCAACGCCGGAGTACTGGGAATTGATCTTGCAGCAGTGGATGTGGCAATCTTAAGTCACGGACATTATGATCATTCAGGAGGAATAATTCCTTTTGCGGAGCTTAACAGTAAGGCACCTATTTATATGCAGAGGGGAGCTACCGGCGATTATTACTCCGAGGGGAGCGAAGGCAACAGATACATTGGTATTGATAAGAATATTGCTAAGCTTCCACAGGTAAGATTTGTTGAGGGGGATTACATCATTGATGACGAACTCTCATTATTTGTTGTAGATAAAAGAGTGAGAGACATTCCTTTTACCAACTCAAGACTTAAGATAAAAAGAGAAAATGAATTTCTTCAGGACGATTTCTCTCATGAACAAGCGCTTGTTATTAAATCAGAGGGCAAAACTGTGCTGTTGTCAGGTTGTGCTCACAACGGGATTATTAACTTCATGGAAGCATATAAGGCAAAATACGGTGAGGAGCCGGATATAGCCATCAGCGGCTTTCATCTTGTTAAGAAGACCGAGTACTCACCGGAGCAGATGCGCGAGATAACTGCTACTGCAGAGGCTCTTACAGCATATAGGTCGCAGTTCTATACCTGTCACTGTACAGGAATCACAGCCTATGAAGCTATGAAAAACATCATGGGCGGGCAGCTGGAATATATCCATACCGGTGATGCTATAGAGATTCTTTAAGTGGAAGCAGGATATTTACATGGAAAACATCCTCATCGGCGTTGATAGTGAGGTTACCGTGATATTTCTCAATAAGGTAACGCACGCTTTTTAAGCCATAGCCGTGGAGATGTGCATCTTCCTTGGTTGAAACCGGAAGTCCGTTATTGAACGTAAGCCTGCTGTCATAATAGTTTTCTATCAAAATATGAACAAAGTCATTGCGGCGTCTGATGGTCAGCGAGATCATCCGGCGCTCTTTATTTTGCAGGGAAGAGACCGCTTCTATGGCATTGGACAGGAGATTACCAAAGAGCGAGTATACATCCGCGGTGTCCATGTGACTAAGGAGCTGACCATCCGCCATACAGGTGAATTGAATATCGTGGCTGCTGCAATACAGAGATTTTTCAGTGAGGATCGTATCAAGGGCGTGGTTGTAGGTGGCAATTTCCGCATCGAAGGTCTGAAGGAATTTGTCCGCCTGTTGCTTAAAGGATCCCACTTCGTCGGCATTTCTTCTAAGGAAATACTTAAGGTCATGGCAATACATGTTAAGCATTTCCATATTCTTCATGGAATCATCGTAGTGCTGTCTGTCGTTGGCGATTATCTGATCCAAAACAAGAACTTCCTGCTCCATCCTGGTTTTTTCGAATAAGCCAAGCTGCAGAGCAAGAGTCAAAAAAGAACAGATGATTGAGTAAATTGAAGTGATGGTTATGAGTCTTACATCCGATGCGTAGTTCATTCTGTAGGAATTAAGGAATGTGGTGGAAAACATGGCTACAAGTGCGATTGCCGTAAGATAGACATAGTTTTCCTTAAGCTCAAAGTTCAGTCCGATCTTCTTGGTGATCAGGAAGTATTCACCCACAAATACGAAGATGAAAACCACGATAATAAGGCCAAAGGAATAATTCAGATCCTGGAAAACAGAGCCCACAAGGGTCATGGCAGAATAGCCCATATGCTGAAGGGTAAGTCCCGCGGCGCCCCAAAAAAGTGCGGAGAGGAAGTTCAGTTTGAAGCAGACTGTTATACCGATAACAAGCAGGAAAAACTGCAGAACATAGGTAAAAGTATCAAATTGCTCCGGGATAAGTCCCCACAGAAAGTTAAAACCGGCAAGAACAAAGAGGGTCAGGATGAGCCTCAGAGGGAAATATTTTCTTTTTTCCTGATAAAAAAGAAGTATGCCGGTGGTGGCGAGTAGCTCTACCAGCACTATAAAAGGTGAAAGGTGAAAGGCTATCATAGCTGTCCTCCTAGGTAATTCGTCAGTTCATTTACAAATAGCTTGCGTTTGGGGCGGCTGATAGGAAGGACGTGGGGCCCCACTTTTACGTCATTTCCCTCTATTCCGGTGACAAGGCGAAGGTTCACCAGGTATCCGTTGTTGCATCTTCTGAAATCGTATTTGTACAGTTCTTCTTCTGCGTCGGAAATGGTTCCTCTTACGTCGTATTCGCCACGGGTCGTATGGTAGTAGAGACGGTGAGACAGAACTTCCACGTAGTACAATTCTTCGGTTGAGAAGGTGTGAAGCTGCCCCTTTGACAGAACCGTAATGGTCTTTTTGTCCTGCTGATGGACAAGGGCCAGAACCTTGGGAATCTTAAGCCTGAAGGCATCGGCCTTAAGCGGCTTAAGGATGTAATCCATGGCGTTAACCTCATAGCCTGCGATGGCATAGTGGGCCAGGTTGGTCAGGAAGATGAGGATGACGTTATTGTCTTTTTGTCTTAGCTTTTTGGCGGTATCCATGCCGTTAATACCATCCAGCTCAATATCCATGAATACCATCTGAAACTGCCCCTGATAGCTTGCAAGGAAAGCTTCGCCGGTGGTATAGGTCTCTATATGAAACTGCTCACCTGCTGCATTAAAATAAGAGCTGGCTATATCGGTAAACAGCTTGGCATCTGCGTTATCGTTTTCAACCAATGCAATATTCAGCATGAAAACCTCCTTAATTACGTTACAAAAAGATTATACCATAGGAAAAATTCGAATTTTGACAAAAGAGGGATTCAAAATGACAGGATAGGACATTTTGTTGAAACTCAAAATTTTTTTGCCTAAAATGCGATTTATCGAAAAAAGGGAGGTAATAAAAATGTTAACTGTAAACATGGCGGACGTGATCAACGTACTCAAGCTGATCGCTCCATATCTGATCGCACTAGGGGTAGTGCTGGTAGCTGCAATTGCAGTAGTTATTATTGCCGGCAGAAGAGAGAAGGCTACGCGCTTCATGATGCGCAGACAGTCTCTGCTCGCACTCCTTCTTGCTATTGTGGCAATAGCTAACCTGATCTGCTTTGGCCCTATGTCAAACATGATCACACTTGCAACCGGAAACGGTGAAATCAGCGACAAGACAATTGATGAAGCAAGAGCTTTATCTGAGGATGTCGCAGGAGAAGGAATCGTACTTCTTGAGAATAAAGGAATTCTTCCTTTAAGCCAGAAAAAGCTCAACGTATTCGGCTGGTCCTCAACCAATCCTTATTACGGTGGAACCGGTTCAGGCGGATTCTCAGCAGATTTCGAGACCACATCACTTCTTGACGGTCTTCATCAGGCAGGATTCGAAACCAACCAGGAGCTTTCTGATTTCTACACAGCTTACAGAACAGACAGACCTGAGATCGGACTGTTTGGTCAGGACTGGACTCTTCCTGAGCCTGCACTTTCAACTTATCCTGAACAGATGCTTGAAAATGCCAAGAATTATTCAGACACAGCTGTTATTGTATTTGCCCGTTCCGGCGGTGAGGGCGCAGACCTTCCCAAGGACATGACAGCTGAGGGACTTACATATAATCAGAATTCCACTGAGTATAACGATTTCTCAGAAGGCCAGCATATTCTTCAGCTCAGCAAGACAGAGAGAGATCTCTTTGATACAGTTTGCGGAAGCTATGAGAATGTAATTGTTGTTTACACAGGTGCCAACACCTTCGAGATGTCTTTTGTGGATGAATATCCCAGCATCAAGGGACTTATCTGGTGCCAGGGTCTTGGACAGGGCGGTTTCCCTGCTCTCGGCGATATCTTAAGCGGAGAGAAGAACCCTTCAGGTAAGACTTCCGATACATTTGTAAGACATATTGATAAGTCACCCTGGTTCAACAACTTCGGTGATTATGCATTTGACAACGTTGATGAGTTCACACTTGATTCAGGTGATATGTACCTTGGAGTAAGCAAGCCTCACTTCGTTAACTACGTAGAGGGAATCTATGTAGGCTACAGATTCTATGAGACAGCTGCTGTTGAAGGTCTTATCAATTATGATGAGGAGGTTCAGTATCCTTTCGGTTACGGACTTTCTTACACAACCTTCGAGCAGAAGATGGGAGACCTCACAGTACAGAACGGAACAATTTCTGTTTCCGTAACAGTAACAAATACAGGCTCTGTTGCAGGTAAATCCGCTGTAGAGCTCTATGATACACCACCTTATACCAACAGCGGTATAGAGAAGGCTGCAGTTAATCTTGTTGCTTTTGAGAAAACAGATTTTCTTCAGCCCGGTAACTCACAGACACTTACACTTTCATTTACTGAGGAATCACTTGCATCCTACGATGACAAGAACGCAAAGAGCTATGTTCTTGAGGCAGGTGACTATGTGATCTCACTCAGAGCAGATGCTCATACAGTTATTGATGAAAAGACTTATACAGTAGATTCAACCGTTGTATTTGACGAGTCAAACAAGCGCTCTTCAGACAGCGTGGCAGCAACCAACCATTTTGATTCAGCACTCGGCACCGCAACATATTTATCAAGAGCAGATCATTTTGCCAACTATGAAGAGGCAACTGCTGCACCTGCAAGTTATTCAATGTCAGATGAGGCTAAGGCTGAGTATGTATGCAATCTTAATTACAATCCTACAGCATACAATAACGACAGTGATGTAATGCCTGTAACAGGCGCAGATAACGGACTTAAGCTTGAGGACTTAAGAGGAGCTTCCTACGATGATGAGAGATGGGAGCAGCTCCTTGATCAGCTCAAGGTATCCGAGATGGTATCTCTTGTAGGTCTTGGCGGTTACCAGACTCTTGAGGTTCCTTCAGTACAGAAGGCCAGAACAACAGACTGCGACGGCCCTGCATCAATCACCAACAACTTTACCGGCAAATATTCAATCGGTATGCCATCATCCGTAACACTTGCCTGCACCTTCAACAAAAAGCTTGGCTATGAATATGGCCATATCATGGGTAAGATGTGCGATGAGATGGATGCTTCAGGTTGGTATGCACCTGCCATCAATACCCACAGAGCTGCCCTTGGCGGACGTGAGTTTGAATATGTTTCAGAGGACGGACTTCTCTCAGGAACAATGATCGCACAGGAAGTTATCGCCGCAAAGGAATTCGGCGTATACAGCTACATCAAGCACTTTGCTATGAACGATCAGGAGACTAACCGTTGGAACATGGTTTCCATCTGGGCTCCCGAGCAGGCAATCAGAGAAATTTACTTGAAGCCCTTCGAGATCGCAGTAAAAGAGGGTGGCGCACAGGCCGTAATGAGCTCCTACAGCTACATCGGACCTCACTGGTCAGGTGCAAATGACAGCCTTCTTAACAAGGTTCTCCGTGATGAGTGGGGTTTCAGAGGAATGGTTAT
Source organism: Butyrivibrio sp. AE3009 (assembly GCF_000420845.1). Taxonomy (GTDB): domain Bacteria; phylum Bacillota; class Clostridia; order Lachnospirales; family Lachnospiraceae; genus Butyrivibrio. The sequence goes on from NZ_ATVS01000013.1 coordinate 83,632, forward strand.
CACTGACTACTTCCTTGGCGCTAACTTCATGGATGCAGACGCTGCCATCAGAAACGGTAACGACCTTATGCTCGTAGCTTATGAGATGGGCGACAACACCGTTAACGATCAGACCAGCGCTACAGGAATCAAGGCTCTCAGAACAGCAGCCAAGAACATCATGTACACTGTTGTTAACAGCCGTGCTTACGAGCCTGAGAACCTTCACACAGGTCTCTACAGCTGGCAGATTGCCTTCATTGTTGTGGATATTATCCTTGCTGCACTTCTGATCTTCCTTGAGCTTAAGGCAATTCGCAAGTTCAAAGAACTGAAGAAAGCATAATTTAACCAAATACGTACTTCAATTATAAAAGGGGTTCACACGATAGTGGTGGGAACCCCTTTTGGTTTATAAATAATGGCTGATATTTATTAGACTACAGTAAGCAGTTTATTCTTAATGCAGACCTTGGCTGCGAAGATCTTTTCTACGGAATCAGCAAAAGCAACGGTGATCTTGCCTGCGGCAACAGTCTTAACTACGCCCTCTCCGTATTTTACGTGTGAGACGGTGCTACCCTCGGGATAGACCTCTTTGATCTCGTCGTCGGACAGCTCAGGCTCCACAACCTTGGGTGCAACTACTACGGGAGCTGCTACCTTGGATTTGCTCTTGGGCTTATAAGTATCGTTCTCGCAGAGGCAGTCCAGAATAAGGACAAGATTCTCATTGGTAAAAAATACTATCTCATGAGGCAGATTTTTCTCGGTTTCATTTAGCTGCAGGAGACGGTTACCGTTTTTGATAAACAGAACAGCCTTGCTTCCTACTTCTTCATAGCCTGAGATTACATCTTCAATCTCGTCCTTGTCGTTCTCTCTAAGGACGATTGCCAGGTTTTCGGATTCTGCCATTCTCTTGATGGCGTTATAATCTTTTTCTGTGGCATGAATCTGGTAACGGTTATATAAAAGTGTATTTACATTCAAAATTGAACCGCGATCGCCGAACTGGCAGATCTTGTTAAGATCCTCATCACGCTTCATTATCATCTTCAGTCCTTTGTCCTGAATGATCTCACATACTTCTTCGTAAGAGTATAACTGGTTATCCATTTGTCTAATCTTCCTTTTCTCAAAAAATGCACAGAAATGTATATTACAACAAGGAAAGGAACCTTTCAATATGGAATAATTGACCATTTTGTTGAGGTTTTTGGACAAAAAATTTATGTTATATATAATAGAAAATGCAAATTCGTCAAAAATGGAAAAAAACCGAAATGATAAGGGAAAAAATATGTCAGATTATGATGAAAAGATAATAAGAAAAGCCATAACGGTCTATGGTTCGGTTCAGGGCGTAGGCTTCAGATACAGAACAATTCACGCTGCCGGTCTGGTGGGTGCCACCGGCTGGGTGAAAAACAACCCGGACGGCTCCGTCTCCATGGAGATCCAGGGGACGGAAGCGCAGATAGATAAGGTGTTTCAGATGGTAGAGCAGGGAACCTTCATATCCATTGAGTCTATGAAGGTAACATCCATGCCAATCATCGAAAAAGAATACGGATTTAAATCTTAAAGTTATACCTTTCTAAGAAGCAGCTCCACGACAAAGCCGTTGTCGTTGTAATATTCCATACCGCCGCCTTGCTTGTTCATATAGGTTTTACACAGATACATGCCAAGGCCATAACCTGATTTGTTAGAAGCGTTCTTGCCTCTGTAGTATTTTTCCGCAAGAAGCGGCAGATCATCCTTGTCGGCACCGGGGCCGTTATCCCGGATCTTAATCTTGATGAAGCGGCCGTTTTTGCCGTTTTCCATGAGGATATCCTCGGTCTCCGAGAAGGATACAGTGATATCGGTGCCTGCATATTTGGCGGAGTTATCGATGATATTGCCAATTACCTGCTCCATACGCTGTCTGTCCATGTAGACAAGGCATGGGTAGATATGATTCTCCAGAATGATGTTTCCGAAGGTGGACAGGTTCTTTATATGCTCCTCAAGAATTGTTGTGTTTTCTTCGCTTACATTTATTTCAATCTTTTCCATCTCTTCGAGGTTAGCATGCATAACATCGCTCATGAGATTGCTTACGTTTGCGGCCTTGGAAGAGATGATCCTTACTTTGTCCAGTGTATCGTCGCATTCTGCTATCTGCGACTGCGTGGAGGCGTCTTGGGACGGGGCAGAGGACAGTTCCTTAAGTTTTCTTGAAAATTTGAGTTCCAGAACCTCGCAGGTTGCATTGATAACAGCAAGGGGAGTCTTGATATCATGGGACAGACCCTGAATCAGCTCTTTTCTTGCAATCTCAGCCTTGCGCTCCCTGTCCATGGAGAGTTTTATCTGCTCGCGCATCATGTCAAAGCCTTCAACGAAGCTTCCGAACATATTTGTTTTGTGAATGGGAAGAGGTTTATCAAGCTCTCCTTTGGCGATATCAGAGGCAAAATCCTTAAGTTCTTCAATGGGATTCAAAAAGACTGTATACATATAGAGCATTAGCAGATATCCGCAGACAAGAACCGCCATCCACAGAAGGACAGAGGCTGTCAGGAACTTGTATCTGCTGCTGTTAAAGTTCTCCTCTCTGTCGTTCCAGGCGACCTTGCCCACATATTCATCATTCACCGCAAGGTCCATAACAAGGGCACCTTTGGTGTAGAGATCTGCCAGCTCGGGATCATTGATCTTGGTAGACATGACAATAAGACAGGAGTATCTGGCCTCCACATCGGCTTCAGGCACTCCCTCCTCAAGGTCTTTCTCCACCCGGTGAAGAAGGTCGTTGTAATAGACAATGTCTCTTTTGCCATATTCAGTCTTGCGACTTAGATTACCGAAGAAGATAAGGGTGATTATCATAAATATGGTAAAAGAAATAAAGATGCGCTTTAGACTTTTCATGACAGTTCCAGAATATACCCCGTTCCCCAAACAGTTTTGATGAGCTTTGGCTCATTTGGATTTTCTTCAATCTTCTCCCGTAGTTTCCTTATATGGACGTTTAGCGTGCTGTCACTGAAAAAGGTATCTCCCCAGACTTCATCGAAGAGGACCTCCTTCTTGACTATGGTGTCGTGGTGCTTGTAGAGACAGTCCAAAAGAGCATACTCCTTGGCTTTTAGGGGAATGCTCTTTCCATCTATTATTACGGACATGGTAGGATAGTCCATAAGAAATCCGGTATCAGTATCTGCAGTGTCAGCTACAGGGCTGTGTGCCTGCAGAGCGCCTGCATTCTTCATCTGCTCAATTCGCTTAAGGTTAACCTTGACCTTGGCCAGAAGAACAGAGAGGCTGTAGGGCTTTTTGATATAGTCGTCACCGCCGATGGACAGGGCGATGAGAACATCGTCGTCGCTCTGTCTTGCGCTTATAAACAGTATGGGAAGCTGCATATCTTCGCGGAGCTTCTTGCATACTTCGAAGCCTGAACCGTCACCCAGGTTAATGTCCAGAAGCACCAGGTCTGTGGTGTTACCTTCGTCAAAAAAGTTGTAGCAGGAGGTAGCGCTGTCCACATAGCAGGTGGAAACGTCGAACATCCTGAAGTATTCGGCGGTCATCTTCGCAAGTTCAATTTCATCATCCACAATAAGGCAGTTATAGTGCATAGTTATGTCATCTCCACATGGATTATTGTACCACAGGGGCTTATTCTTCGGTAATCATCTTCACCGGTTCAAGTGTTTTAATTTTTCTTCCCATAAAAGCTGCGGTTGCAAGAGCCACTCCGCAGATGATAAGAGCGGTGAGGATATAGGAAACAGGTCCGATACTGAAGTTGATCTTTTTAAAGCCGAATATCAGCATTGTTGAGATCATCAGCTTGCTGCCAAGGAAAGGAGACAGCAAAAGACCAACGCATACGCCTATCAGTATTGCAGGCAGATTGGACATCATGACCTGAACTATGAGCTGTCTTGAGGTAAAGCCAAGCGCCTTGCAGACGCCGAGATTACGCCACTGTTTGTTGATGTTGGTCCTGACGATGAGGGACTCCACAAAGGCAACGATGAGGATCGTAAGAAAAGCGACGAAATATGCAAACATCTTAAGACCACTTGTGATAAGGCCAACGGTCTGGTGTGCTGCCTCGGTGTAGTCAGTAACGGTTACTTCAGGATATGCATCCTTGAACTCCTTTTCAAAATCTGCGAAAGATACACCGGGCTTGAAGTTAATGCAGACATTCATGGAATCGGGAAGGGTGAATACCTTGGCAAGGCCTTCGGTGGTCATGTAAGCCATCATGCCCATATTGTTCATGGTCTGGCTGATACCGCAGACAATATAGGTTTCGGTGGCCATATCATTCCTTACTGTGACCACATCTCCCACGGACAGTCCGAGTTTACCGGCAGAATTGGTGGCCAGCATGACCTCATTTGGATATTTGGGCCAGCGTCCCTCTATGACGGAACCACCGATGATATTGGAGGTGTCGGAAATGGCTCTGGTGGTGATGGACTGCTTGATCTTCTTGTTGTAGAAATTAAGGCCATTCCATATCTCGCGGCGGGTATTGGCTACTGTTTTCATGGCAGCAACCGATTCTTCCATGGCAGCATCGCCGGTAAAATAAGCATCGTATACGTCAAAGCCGCCCATTTCCAGAACGCCTTCATCACTTCCGTAGGTATCAACCATTCCAAAGGCCACGATTGAAGACACCGCAAGGATCATCATGATAAAGATAACGCCCAGCTGATTGCTGAATTTGCCAAAAGTGTCCTTGAGGGCAAGGGTCACAGGTATTGAAAAAGAAGTCTTGTCGAAGGAAAAGAGGTTCTTTTTGTAACTGTGGGTGTTAACGCCGCCTTTTAATGCAGACAGAACGCTGACTTTGCTGTACTCCCTGCCAAGAATCACGGTGAGAATTGCCACCAGCAGGCAGATACTAAGGAAAACAGCCAGAATAACCGCGATATTGATGGGCTGATTCCATTTAAGTCCCAGGGTGATAAGTATGATGATACCAATCTTATCAAGAAGGAGAGCTCCTGCTAAAATGCCAATGGCTGCGCCCAGGCCCGATATCAGAAGCAGCTGGAATAAAAGGATCAGTACCAGCTCCCGGACAGTGTAGCCTGAAGCCTCCATAATAGCGGTGTTTTTCATATTGGTCATGATAAAGTTTTTTACACTGAAATTTATAATAACAATTGCTATTGCAAGAATTATCACGGCAAAAAGGAATATCAGCGCAACGAAGATCAAAGGAAGAATCATGGACCCGGTTTTCATAAGCTCCGCCGGAAGGAAATTCATGTTTATGACAGCATCGGGATGATCCTTCACATATTCGTTGTACCAGGTAAGGACTTCATCTCCCAGCTCATCATTCAGCTTATTGGTGTCGATATGCTTTTTCCTTGCTGTGTCGGTGATCTGAGTCTTCACGCACCTGGAATCGTAGGCGTCCATAGGATTTTCGAAACGTATTGTCTCGTAGAGATCATCGGAAATATATACCTTGTAGGTTCCCAGATTCATGGGAGAGCAGAAGATGTTGTCCTCATTGTAATCTGCCACTTTAAGGTCATAGACATTGTCGCCGATCTTGAGCTGCAGGACAGAGCCTTTTGGATAGGCATTGCTAAGTGAAATGGGGACTACCGCTGCATTGCCGCTAAGACCATCTGCCTTGGTACTCATGGTCTGAATCTTGCATTCCTGCTCATATCTGTAGAGGTGGAAGGAGTACTCAATCCAGTTCTTATCACCTTTTTTCCTATACTTGGAATTGCAGTTAAGGTAGTCCTGGACTTCATAGTTCTTAAGATAGACATTACCCTTGATGATTTCCTCCAGTTTATTCAGCATTGATTCGTTGTAGGTTGCAAGAACCATGATGTCTGCTGAATTGATCTTTTCCCTGTTGGTGTCGATGACTTTGCCGGTATCGGCAAGGAAAGATGCACTGATGAAGATAAAGAGAGAAGAGAGCATCGACAGGATAAAGAAGGTGATCATGTCGCTCTTTTGCTTTTTTATGTTATTCTTTGCGATAAAGAAAAATCTGTACACGGTAGTATCCTTTCAAGTTGCTGGTTCTGATTACCAGCCCATATCCTGGAGGAAATTCTTGAGGCGCTGGTGGCGCTCCTTGGCCTTTTCAAGCTGTGGGTTGGCGGGATCTTTGTAGTCTCCTGCGTAGGGACCGAGGTCTATTTCGTCGCTGATGACTCCGTCTGAGAGGTAAATGATCCTGTTGCCTCTTTCAGCGGCCTTAATGGTGTGGGTTACCATGACGATGCTCTGACCTTCGTTATTTAGGTTGGATAATATATTAAGAACATTTTCTGTGTTCTGAGAGTTAAGAGCGCCGGTGGGCTCGTCGGCATACAGAACCTCGGGGCTGTTGATGACGCCTCTTACCACGGCAACTCGCTGCTGCTGGCCGCCGGACATCTGAGTGGGGAACTTCCTGTAGTCGTTTTCTTCGATTTCAACGCTGCTAAGGAGATCCTTAGCCTTTTTTGCCAGGGCCTTTCTGTCGCTGTTTTTCAGAAGACCGCAGACCATGACGTTATCAAGGGCGCTCATGCTGTCGTTCAAGTAATTCTGCTGGAAAACGAAGCCTACGTGGTCTCTGCGGAAAGTCGCCAGCTTGTCGTTGTTGTAGGTTGATATCTCTGTTTCGGCGCCGCTTTGATCCGTGTAGTAGGTGACGGTGCCCATGCTGGGGCGGTCCATTCCGGACAGGGCATAGAGGAGAGTGCTCTTGCCGGAGCCGGAGTTACCCATGATAACGGTAAAATCTCCTTTGTATATGGAAAGATTCAGGTTTTTCAGCACGTGCTGCTGCACTGAACCGTTGGAAAATGTCTTGGACAAATCCTTTGCGCTTAATATTCTTCTCTTTTCAGTAATCATTATTATTTCACCTTTACGCCCATACCTTCGGATAGTTCTTCGGAATCCTTCCAGACTACGAGAGTTCCCTCATCAAGACCATCTGTTATTTCAACCATGTCATCGTTTCGGATGCCGCATTCAACGAATACTTTTTCTGCTTTTCCATCCTTGGCAACGAATACATAGCTGCCTTCTTCGTCCTCACTGAGGGCTTCCACCGGGACTCTGAGAACCTGTGTAAGGCTGGCTGTATATATTTTTGATTTGGCTTCAAGCCCCAGAATGATGTCGTCATCGGGAGTTAGAAGAGTTATCTCAACGCCGATTCCGGTGCCAGTTCCCGAGTCCTTGGTCATTCTCGCAATCCTTGAAACCACGCCCTGATAGTCCTTGTTCTTGATGTTGACACTGGCGGGCTGGCCTTCTTCAATATTAACTATATCATACTTGTTTACTGTGCTTTTGATAATTATGTCGGAAGAGGACTTAAGTGTAAAAAGATTGGTACCTCTTGCAATATCGCTTCCTTCAATGACGCCGATCTGTGTGATGATGCCGTCGAATTCAGCCTTGATACCTTCCTTGGCTGCGGCGTAATCCGCAAGCTTCTCATTATTGCTTATATCGTTGGCTTCTTTGACTGCTTCAAGCTGTTCCTTGGCACCCTCCGTCATGAGATTCATCACGGTGCTGGCTTTCTGGCTTGTCATCTCGGCTTTGTACTCCTTGAGATTGGCCAGCTGAACGTTGAGGACATTCAACTCTTCCTGGAGCTTAACGATGTCGGGAGCGTATTGCTGCTCATAGGCGTTGGTCTGAACCAGCTTCTGAAGATTCTCGTATTCATCTGAGTCAGGCTGGTCGGCCCAATCTATAAGAGATATCTGGAGCTTGGCTCCAAAATCAGCAAGTGCGGCCTTTCTCTCGGTGAGAGCGTTCTGGGTTCTTGTGATGGCTTCCTGGGTATCTGAGATCTGCTGCTCAAGTGTTGCCAGGTTTCTCTTAGCCTCTCCGTAGAGACCTGCGGTTCTGTTGCCGGTCTGAACTGAGTTGTTATAGCTTCCGAGATCGGCTTTGGCCTGAAGGTCTGTCATTGTTTCCAGACGCTCAAGTTCCTCAAGGTCATAGGATATGATGAGATCACCTTTTTTAACAAAGTCGCCTTCCTTGACGTGGATCTTTCCTACACGGGCTGCGATTTCTGAATAGCAGACCATATCTTTGTTACTTTCCACGGTGCCGTTTACCTCAATCTCACTTTCAAGACCTCCAAAGTCCACTGTGTAGGCATCAACCGCCATGGCTGCGTTGGAGCTTACGGAGTAGCCTCCGATACCTGCGGCTGCGGCAATAACTGTTGCTATTATTGCGGCTGTAGTTTTTTTGTTATTTAAAAGTCTGATCATTTTAATGTCCCTCGTTTCGTTATGCGGATGTTTGTTACTGTTGTTACTTTACCGCAATGAAATACGGAAGTCTTAACCTGTCTCTTGCACAATTCTTAACCAATTCTTAATTATTTGGTTAAGAAATAGGATGGTACAATGAATATATGGAAAATCGAAAGGAATCTGTATTCTTAAGTGAATATCTAATGGCCGCTGCCAGCATATTTGCAATTATTACCAGCATCTGCGCGCTGATACTTAACAGACGTATGGGGGACAATTTCACTCTTTTTATCATTCTGGTGAAGGTCATCACCATTATCTCAATGTATTTTGCGTATTATCACTACAGATGGGACGTGGCCAAGGGCCTCATGGGAGGAATACTCTTTTGTCTGATGTTTCAGGAGGGAGATCTGGTACTGGAGAGGCTCTGGGGGCAGGAGGACTTTGATACTTACCTTGTGGTGGGAGTTCAGGGGAGCGTCTATCTGGCGGCTGCAGGCATGTCTTTTCTGCTTACGATCATTATTACCGTCAATCACTTTTTTATAAATTACGCCAAAAAAGGCAATCCAAAGAATGTTATCTTTAATCAGATGGCAATCTCTTTTAAGGTTGTCATATATTTTGCACTAATAATATCAAATGCTATGTTATCCTTTGATATCACTATCAGGTGGGAAAATGCGCTTCAGTATCTGACGGACATAGCTATTTTGCTTCTTATAGTATGTATAGAATCCCAGCTGGATTCCCTCAAGGTTTTGCGGCAGGAGATGGTGGAGCAAAAGCGCAGGAGGAGAAAAAAGAAATGAAGGTATCGGAACGTCTAAAAGGAATGTGGATCATGGGGATGACATTATTGTCCCTGGGAGCCTATACCGCATTTTTTGTAGCTCAGATGTGGCTTAATCTCTTGCATGCGGTATATCTTGGCCTTATGTTAATGCAGATCGCAGCTCTTATAATGTATCTCTGGGGACCGGAAAAGATAGCTTTTAAGCCTTTGAAGCTGCTATATCACCTGTTATATGCGTCGTCTATACTGGTACTGCCTGCTTTTATATTTATCTTCATGGGGCTGATCTCACAGTATCATGTAAGTATCCCGGAGAGTATCGCTGCGTCAAATTTGGCTGTAGAGGAGATCCTCCCGGGGGATGAGACAGTGATCTACAACACGGGGACGGTATATGTCTTTTTCCCCAAGTATTCTGAAGTGGATCTTGTGCGTAAGGACAGGCCATCCAAGTCTGACAAAAGCATTACATGGTGCTCGGGAGCAGCATTTCAGCACACTGTAAGCATCGGCTTTGATGAGGACGACATAGAAGGCGACCATGCATCGGGCGGCGTATTCTACGATAGCCCCTACGACAAGGACGCTTTTGCCGCATTTGTGTTCTATGATGGGAATTTCAGGTTCGAGTTTGAGAATAAAACAGAAGCTATGAAGACGGCAGCGGATGCCGGAGGAGCCGGATTCATGCAATTTGCCCTTATCAGGGACAAAGAAGTGGTCATGAACTTCGACAGGCCAAGAGCACGCTGCTACAGGACTCTGGCGGAACTTAACGGGCAGCTGTGCATCATTGACTCAGTGAAGATGCTGCATTTTGACGAATTCATGGAAGAGCTGCAGAGGCTGGGCGTCACCAATGCGGTATATATGGACATGGGCGCCGGCTGGAACTATTCCTGGTATCGCTGTCCCACAGGCAAGGTAAAAACTTTGTTTGGGCTCCCTGTTCCCTGGTCCCACAACTGGGTTGTCTTCAGGCAATGACATCGGTGCTGCAGCTAAGGCTGGCGGATTTCGTCGGAGCCAGATGCTGCGTCAACGTGGCGGGAGCCTTCGGCCCCATATGGGACGGCGCATATAAGGATATGCCCATTATCCTGGAACATCTAAGTACTGATGAGGAATATTATAAGTACATGGATTATTTGAAGAACTGCCTGAAAGGCATATGATCAGAGATCTGACAGAAATGCTCTTCTTTTGAATGAGCGAACAAGCACGTTGTCATCGCCATAGGGCTGATCGTCGTAGTCCAGCATGACATGTGCATCCGGATCAAAGGTGCTAAGGCTGTTCTCCTTATTGATGTTTTCTGCATCTGCGTGTGATTGATTCATGTTCTCCCCCCTGTTTCAAAATCTTTTTTATTCTATCACCGGAACAAAAAAAATTAACGTCTTGACTTTTATGAATTAATAATTAGTTTCATTTTGATTGTGGCATTTTCGAAATAACATTTTTAAATATTGGATTTTAGTGTATATTAAAATTGAACGATTTAGATGATTACACTATAATTTTTCATCGACAATAGAAATGAGTCAAAAATAAAGTTTTTTGAGGTGAAGAAAATGGCAGACAGATCAGATTTAATTAATCAGCTTGCAGCATCAATGGGAGCAGGACAATTCGCAACTAAGACACTTGAGGAAGCTAGATTTGATGCAGAAACGGGGACACTTTACTGCAACGGAATGGTTATTTCCAAGTCGATAGCGGATAAGGCAATTCAGCATTTTGAGATGCTTGAGAAAAAATGTGATGCTTCCAACAGTTCACAGAGAGAAATGGCTATGATCTACAGATGTGCCGTTGAGTCAATTAAACTGATGCAGAATCCCAAGATCAAGGCTATTATGAAGCAAGAAGCAACCCCTAAGGGATAAAGCATATTGAGTATATTTATGCCATCACTTTGTTTATGCAAAGTGATGGTTTTTTTATTCTCAAGGAGACAAAGTATCATTCATCCCATTTCAAATGTCATTCGTCAGAAAATCCCCTATTAGTGGTCATGCAATGCTATAATGCAGTAATATGATGGTCGAAGTACATTAAGTTGGAAGAATCCTATGCCATATATGGTTGTGACGATATGACAGACGATCAGATAGACCTTGTCCCTGAGATAATGAAAAAGATTTTTGTTGAAACAACCAATGAAGGGCAGCGCATGTACGCCCTTGACTGGCATCATGAGGCATATCTCTATGATCCGAGACATCCCGAAGAACCCAAAATAGGCTTTATTCCGGACGGAGATTATTACTTTTTTATCGAAGAAAACTTTGCTTTTGGATACTTAGGACATCCCTGGAGAGAGGAGGTATGGGTGTATGGAGCCCGGCTTATAGAGAAAATTGAGGAAGTATACGAGCAGTTTGGCTGGACAAAAGTAAAATAATCAACCTAATAGATTAGAAGGGGGAAAAAAATGACTTATACAGATATATTCAAAGAAATAGTTGCGATTATGCAGGAGGATTCTGCAACCTGCAAGGATTATGGAGCCGGAGATTTTAAGGATTACCTGAGTAAAATAACTGATGGTATGGATCGGATGGAGTTCCTACATCTGGTACAGGAGTATCTCTCTGCCTTTGGAGTGGAAGGACATCTAAGTTTTACGGATGAAACTCTTGGAACAATAGGATTTTCAGTGATGAGACAGGAAGATACATTGTATGTGGTAAAAGCAAATGCTGATACCGGTCTTGTTCCCGGGGACAGAATAGTTGGAATCGATGGGGAATCGGTAAATGATATTGCGCAAAAGGAAAGCAGCTTCTTTATGAATGAAACTTCTGAACGTGAAGGCAAAATGTGGCCTTCTGTGCTGAAGTTTTATAAGCATATTACTGTAATCCATCAGGATGATACACAAGAAGACATTTCCATTATTACTGATTCCAAAGATGAAGAGGAGCCCGGATATTTTTTTAAGAAATATGGAGAGGACACTCTTTATATTAAGCTGGCAGATTTTGTGGACATGAATTCAATAGGTCAGCTGTATGCTGACTGCAAAAATGCTCTTGATACATGCAAAAAGCTGATTGTGGACGTACGAGGAAATGGAGGAGGCGCAGATTCTGCGTTTGTACCACTTCTGGAGTACTGTTTTCCTGAAGGACATTCCGTTACGGATTATTATAAACCTGAATATCCTATTGAGATCAATTATTCTGTCAGAAATTGCAAGGATCGAATACAGCTTCTGAAGACCATTTTTGGAGATAACATTCCGGAGGATATGGCTCCGATGGTGAACAAAATGGTTGCTGATAATACGGAAAATATGGGAAAAGGTTTCATTGTCAGCGAGGAAGATGAATTCGTGGCCGGTATTGTCGGAAGAAAGGAGCCTCAAAAGGTATTTATCATAACTGATGAGGGATGCGCTTCTTCAGGAGATTCATTTGTGGAAGTGATGTCTTTTTCTCCCAAAGTTACTATAGTAGGAAGGCCCACCATGGGCATCACGGATTATTCGAACTGTTCTATGATTTCCTTTGATGATTTCAAGTTGGTTTATCCAACTTCGAGAGATATAAGAATTGATCATGGGAAAGGCCTTGCACATAAAGGTGTTCCTGTAGACCACTATATTCCCTGGTCACCGGAAAATATCGGCAGGGACATAGAGCTTGAGTACTGTCTTACATAAAGGAGAAGCTGGAAATCTAAAATGAATGATTCTTATGATATTGAAAGAGCCAAGAAACTTGTTACCATAGGTAAGACCATCCGGCTGATATCACTACTTGTTGAAGTGCTCATAATTGTTCTATATCATTTGGAAATCCTCACCTCGCAAATAGCTATGCTACTTTCACTGGCGCTTGTTCCTTGGATCAAGCATATATTTGCATTGATCTATCCTGAAGTAGCCTCCTGGGACGAAGATGAACATTGGAAAACGGATGAATCGAAAAAGCTGTGGGAAGAGACTCATATACGAATCTGGGAAAGGTGGCACATGCTTGTTCAGGTCCTTGTGATGTTGTATCTTTTGCTCACATTAAAGATTGAGGCGCAGACATCACAAGGATTCAAGACAATCGCAATTATCACTGTAGCAGCTTTTATAATAATGGTGCTGATTGGTTGTATTCGAATCAAAGGCGAGAATAAAGTAAGTCAGGTCATCCATTATGGCATGACCATGTTAGCTGTTATTGGGGTTACTGTAGTAACTGTCTGTTATTGCCTGAGTGGTCCTGAAATCCATGAAGAGTGCACATATGTATCCGGATCATACGAGGGGGGCAACAGGAATCATCTCATACCCGATTATTATGTAACGGTACAGCTTAAGGATTTTACCAGATATAAATGTAATGTAACACCCAGGCTATATGATAATATCCGGAACAAGAACCTGGTTGTATGTCGCCGTAATGGCCCGCTTGGGATAGAATATTTGCATGTTCATGAGCTATAAGTTTACTTGGGGAAGGAATTAAAATGAGAATACGAAGAAAAGCGATCATCAACAAAATTATGGGGGAGGAAGCGCAAAAGAGGGGATTCACGGATCTGCTTATGGCGGCTGAACTTGAAGAAAATGGATTTGAGAATCCTTACAAAAACATGTAATTATTCAAGTATATTTTTCGGCTCCGAGTCGTTTATATAGCGGCTCGGAGTTTTTTTATCCATAAATGCACTTTATATAGCACATAAATGTTTGATATACTAGAAGACGGACGGAGGTAAAAGATGCCTTACAATGCGAATGATTTTCCGGTCAGACTGGAAGATGGAAAGGTAACAGTAATATCCTTCGGCACAGGAGATAAGCCCCTTGTCATGATTCCGGGGCTGAGGTTTGCATCGATAGACGGCGGGGCGCAGCCGCTTTCCTGGTATTATCGCATATTCGGACGAAGCTATCGGATATATGTGATTGACAGGAAGTTTCCGCCGGCGACGGGCTGCACCATTCATGATCTGGCCGAAGATGTGAAAAAAGTCCTGGATAAGCTGGGGCTTTCGTCAGTTTACCTTTTTGGCGCATCCCAGGGCGGTATGATAGCCCAGGATCTTACCATAAATCACCCTGAATATGTCAAAAAGCTGGTGCTTGGCGTAACTGCCTCAAGGCCCAACGACACCATGAAAGCGGTCATAGGTGGCTGGATAAAACTGGCACAGGCAGGGCGTTTTAGAGACATAGTTAAGGACTATCTTGAAAAAGGATATTCTGAGCAATATATGAAGAAATACCGCATTGCTCTTCCTCTTCTTTTGAAAACGCAGAGGTTCATGCCAAAAGAGAGCTTCATCACTTTGGCTAAAGCCTGTCTGTCCGTCGACACCTATGACAAGCTGGACTCCATAAAATGCCCTGTTCTGGTGCTGGGAGGAAGCGAAGATAAAATAGTTACGGGTGAAGCCTCAGCCGAAATAGCAAGGAAACTTGGCTGTGAGGTCCACATTTATAAAGGGCTTAGCCACGAAGCCTACAACGAAGCAAGGGATTTTAATAAGAGAATATTTGATTTTTATAACAAATGATATGTTATAGGAGGGAATGATAATGAGCTTTGATATTCAGTATCTGCTGTTTCTGCAGGGCCTTAGAGGGGCATCAGGCGGAATTTTTGATGAATTCTTTAATGCGCTGTCCAAACTTGCGGTGGATCTTCTACCGTTTTTACCTTATATAATTTTCTGGTCAGTGGATAAGAAATGGGGCTATCGCTTCATGTCTACATTAAGCTGCGGCGAAGTCATCAACGGAATCATCAAGCTGACGGTATGTGCCTACAGACCCTGGATCCGATCTGATCTGATAGAACCTGCGGGGGATTCCAAAGTAGCGGCGACCGGGTACTCTTTTCCCAGTGGCCATACCATGTGCGCCACCACCATGTACGGAACAACCTTCGTATGGCAAAAAAATAAGCGCAAGGCCGTAGCGATACTCTGTGCGGTGCTGATACTGCTGACGGGATTTTCCAGGAATTTCCTTGGCGTTCATACTCCTCAGGACGTTTTGGTGGGATTCCTTCATTCCTCACTTCTGATTTTTATCATAGGAATAGTTGGAAAAAAGGTTGAAGGCAACGAGAAGGCTCAGGATATTCTTTCTATTATAGGAATTGTTGCGGTCATCGCTACGCTGGCATATATCCAGCTTAAGGCTTATCCCATGGACTACATAGACGGAGTGCTGCTGGTTGATCCTCAGAAAATGATGAACGATACCTTCAAGGGATGTGGACTGCTGCTTGGATTGTCGGTGGGTAGCTACGTTGAACGCCATTATATTCATTATGAGATACCTGAAGGCTCAACTAATCTTCCAATCCTTACATGCATAGGACTTGGAATACTGCTGGCCTGGAACCAGTGGTTTGCCGGTGCTACTATAACCGCTGCTTTTGGCAAGCATTGGGGGAACCTGATCTCATTTAGTCTTATTACGCTGTTTGCCACGGTTATATGGCCCATTGTAATTAAGAAAAACGCATGAAAAAACCGGTTTGATATTTAGTGTGAAAAAAATCGTTAAATAAAGTGTTGACACTTATATTGCACAGTGATATATTTATCTACGTTGCCGCTGCGGACAAGACACATCGAAAAGCTCGCAAAGGCAGTAGTGGAGCGGATTCTAGGCTCCTGCACCTTGACAAATAAACAGTAATGCAACCCTGAAAATTTCCATGAGAAATTATTCAGAATTAACAAACCAAAAGTAATAACGGACAGAACATTAAAGCCAAGCTTTTAGTTCTGGCCGGATTGAACAAAACATTTAAACGTGAGAG
The DNA here is from genome assembly GCF_000420845.1 of Butyrivibrio sp. AE3009. Taxonomy (GTDB): domain Bacteria; phylum Bacillota; class Clostridia; order Lachnospirales; family Lachnospiraceae; genus Butyrivibrio. Next base: position 99,462 of record NZ_ATVS01000013.1, read on the forward strand.
TTCGATCCTGGCTCAGGATGAACGCTGGCGGCGTGCCTAACACATGCAAGTCGAACGGACTTAAGACGCTGATGAGGCTTCGGCGGATTCTTGTTTTAAGTTAGTGGCGGACG
>NZ_ATVS01000014.1 GCF_000420845.1 Butyrivibrio sp. AE3009
ATTGCAGATATCAATCATCCCGCTGTAAGAGAGGCAATACGAAGCAATCCTTTTCTTTTAGATCTTTATAAGGACGTTGCCAAGTTTTCAGAGAATCATGAGGTTAGAAAAATGATAACTAATGAAGAACTTGAAATGCTTACCATAAATAGTTATAAGCATCAATTCAGAGAAGAAGGCCTCGCCGAAGGACGTGAAGCCGGTCTTGCTGAGGGTCGTACAGAAGGCCGTGCAGAAGGCCGTGCAGAAGGCCGTGCAGAAGGCCGTGCAGAAGGCCGTGCAGAAGGTGAAAGCCATATAAGTCTTGTATACAAATGGCTCCTTGATTCAGGACGCAATTCCGACATGGTAAAAGCCCTTGATGATCCTACGTTCAGAGAACAGATCTGTAAAGAATACGACGAAGCAAACAAGCAAACCTAAGCATTTTCATATGCCTCGACTCCTTGAGTCGAGGCTTTTTCTATCTTCATAAAATCTCCTCTCTCCCCCAAACCAGCATGGACATGGTGTGGATAAATCCGACATCACTTTGATTACACTACAACACCTTAACGATTATTTAAATTTAATATTCCCACTTGTCAATATCTCAAACGGGAAACATTTTTGTTTGTTTCTAATATCCGTACACAGCTCCATTAGAAGAAACTACGCAAGGCGGTCCATGAAAATGTTCGTAAAATTCATCGATTTCGGTTCTATGGAAATGAGACCTATGAAATGCGAGTGCCTATGCACGACCATTTCATGCCCAGGGCTCATTGCAATGCCCAGAACCGTGAGATGCATTTTTATGAATATTTCCAGGAACCGCCCTGCACATCTAAACTTCCCCCCTTCATAAAAAGTAGCATGGACATGGTGTGGATAAATCCGACATCACTTTGATTACATTACACCACCTTAACGATTATTAAAATTTTAATATTCCCACTTGTCAATATCTCAAACGGGGAAACATTTTTGTTTGTTTCTAATATCCGTACACAGCTCCATTAGAAGAAACTACGCAAGGCGGTCCATGAAAATATTCGTAAAAATTCATCGATTTCGGTTCTATGGAAATGAGACCTATGAAATGCGAGTGCCTTATGCACGACCATTTCATGCCCAGGACTCATTGCAATGCCCAGAACCGTGAGATGCATTTTTACGAATATTTCAGTAACCGCCCTTCATAATCCCCCATGGAGCGTCCGGGTATCCACCAACACAAAAATTCCCCGCTGCCATAGACAACGGGGAACCAAAATCTTAATTATCTCTTAAGGTTTGTAAGCTCCTCAAGAAGTGTGTCGGATACGGTGATAATACGGCTATTGGCCTGGAATCCACGCTGTGTCGTAATCATCTCCGTAAACTGTGACGACAGATCCACATTAGACATCTCCAAAACACCCGTACTCATATAACCACCATCAGTTGTAATATCCTGAATAGTTGCCTCACCTGAGTTAAGTGATGACTTATACAGGTTATCTCCTTCCTTGGTAAGACCTGAAGCATTAGCAAACTCAGCAGATGCAATCTGTCCAAGAAGCTTAGTCTGTCCATTTGAATAGGTTGCAAAGATCTGTCCGTCTGTAGAAACTGTAACACCATTCATCTCACCTACCGCACGTCCGGTATTAAGAGACTTCTTGTCACCCTTAACAGCCTTGATCGTAGCTGAACCATTGGTGTTGTAGTTGGTTACTGTTGAGAAATCAAGCTCGATGGTACCTTCTTTTGCAATCTCATCCTTATCATTCTCATTCTTAACCTGGAAACCAAAGGCTTCGTTTCCTTCATAGAACACTCTGTCCTCTGCGAAATACATGCTAACCTTCTGGTTATCTGTATTTCCGTTAGCAGAAATGATCTTACCTGTTGCTGAATCGAACAGAAGTCTTACTGTCTGAGAACCTGTTGAAAGTCTGATACTTCCGTCTGTAGGATCGATCTTATATGTACCGTCTGTACCATACTGTCTTGCGTCGCTATCGGATAATCCATATACATCCCTAAGAACTCCGGCGTATCTGGTTGTTCCTGTTGAAAGGAGATCCTTGATATTTCCTGAGATCGGGATAGTTGCATCTGTTCCGTCGAGGTTTTTATACTTACTTGTTCTGTTCTTATTCTTTACCTGATATCCATCAGATGCATTTCCGTCTGTGTAGTAATTGTTTGTATCGATGCTTATAGGATCTGAGGGCTTGGAATAAGAAACTGAAAGCTGTGATGCATTGATCTTAACGTTATAGTTGATACCTGCATCAGAATATTCGCTCTTATCAAGGTTGAAAACTGTCTGAAGCATGTCTTCATCAAATTTGCTTATATCAGCTTCAGTCTCATTGAAGTAATAGCCGTAATCTCCGGCTGCGCTTGTGTTCCAGAGGATGTAGTTGGGAACATCAAGTGAATAACCGTTAGTTGTTGCTGTAGTTACAGGATTAAGGTTGAAGGACTTGGTGATCTTATCAGCTTCTGTGTAAGCTCTGGTAACTATTGTCGTAGGTGTTCCTGTTAAGTTCTCAAGCTTGAAATTTTCTGCATCGCTGCCGTATTCAGCTTTTAAATCCTGAAGAAACTTGGTTGCTGCGATTACATTTTTTTCTTCCTGACTTCCCGGTGTAATTGTATTTCCGGTCTTATAACTATTCAGGTTGGTCTGCATTGTAGTGATTGAATACTCTTCGTCTTCAGATATTGAAGAACCATTTATAGCATCGAGGGCAGTCTTGATAACTGTAATATTGTAAGGATATGTACCAGGTGCATAGGGTGTTCCGTCTACAGTGTACTGTTCAGTAGTATCCAGATCTTTTATTGTATGATCGTCAGGATCAGCTGTCTTTGACAATGTGGCTTCTCCTGCAGGAAGATATTCAATGTTGAGGGTCTTTCCATCAAATGAATACTTAAGTCCTGAGGTTACATCAGCGGGAAGAACATCCTCGAGTCCGCTAAACTGAGTCTTATATGCAAGAAGTGTGTTACTTGTGGTATTTGTAAGGCTCTTTTTTGTCTCAAGTGCGAGCTTGTTATAGAATGTGATCTTATCACTTGTTGAGCCATGCTCAAACTCGTAGTTGTAAGCTGCTGTTGCATATGCGGAAACATCGGGATTAAATACTTTGCTCAGAGTCTTCTTGGAAAGATCTGCTGCTGATTCGGGAGCTTCTGTCTCAGGAATGGCACTGTAGATCACAGTATCGTTAGGGTCATTGGGAATATAGTAATTAGCCTTGGCATTTACATTGCTCTTATACTGGAAATTTGCGTTAGCGTATGCGTAATCATCCTGCCAGTTCCTGGTAATTGTAATGGATCCGTCAGAAGCAATGCTGTAGGTTGAAGTTGTTGAAATTCCCGAGAACTTAGCCTTATCTTCAGTTGTCGAAGGATTAAGGAGCTGCTTGTCTGTTATTCCGTAGCAGGTCTCAAGAAGTCCTGCATACTCTTTTTTACTATAAGTTGTTGATAAGATATCTTTCAGCTGACCCGTCTGAGGAACAAATGCTTCGTTGAAAAGAGCTGATCCTGAAGGCAGGTAAACAGTTGTCTCTTCTGTTGTATTATCAGTCTCAACTTCGTATTTTTCCTTGTTAAAAGCCTTAATATCGTTATCTGTAGTCTCAACGCTTCCGAATTTTACTGATGCAAGTCTTTCATCACCGATGGAAGTTCCGTTGGAATCAAGGATGTCCATCAGCTGAATTGAAAACATGTGATCGTTAGGATCCTCTGTATCTTTAACGTTGAATTTTGCTGTGTAGAGATAGCCCTTGTTGTCGTAGAACTCAAGAGTTACTGTCTTTCCTTCGTCTGAATTGATGTTCTTGTCGTTGTCATCAAGGTTTCCACTGAAAAGTCCCTGAGTTGTTGATGCAGGGCTATAGGTTGTATTGTTGGCGCTCATGATCTGAAGATTTGAGAGCTCGCCGTTTTTATTGATTGTGATCTCACCTGTCTCAGGATCTTCAACTGCATTCCAGCCCATTACGAAATAACCGTTTGACTGCATTGCCAGGTTGCCGGCACCGTCAATGTAGAAGGAACCGTCACGGGTGTAGAGGTTTTCTTTACCGTTATTTACTACGAAGAAAGCCTTACCGGTGATCATGATATCAAAGGGGTTATTTGTTGTCTGGGTTGCACCCTGGGATTCGATTGCGGTGTTGATAGCACCTGATTTTGCACCAAGACCAATCTGGCGGGCATTCACACCACCCTTTGTAAGGGTTGCGCCGGATGCTGACTGTGTGGTCTGATACATAAGGTCTGAGAAAGTGATAGACTGTGATTTAAAAGATGTGGTGTTAACATTGGCAATGTTGTTACCGATAACGTCCATCTTAGTCTGGTGGGTCTTAAGTCCTGCTACACCAGAATAAAGTGATCTCATCATAAGGCAGTGTCCTCCATCAAATATGAAACGATCTTGCGATTGATTTTGGACGAATGCGTGAATTGCTTAGATTAAGATGCTACCATCTGTCAGTCAGGTAGCTGAGATTTCCTAACACCGGCAGGAACTTCTGCCTTTCCGGTCCTTCGGGCCAATCTGCTTAAACAATCACTGCACCGTCTATATTCGTAAATATGTTATTTTTAGTCTCTGTCTGGTCCATTGCTGTAACCACTGTGTGGTTTGGCACGTTCACTATAAAAGCCAGCTGGTCCACAAGAATGAGCGAATCTTTGATGCCCTTCTGTGATGCCTCTATAGTTCCCTGGTTAAGTCTGTCCATCTGATCCTTCGTCAGAACTATCTCTCTGTCGTTAAGTCTGTTTGCTGCGTGCTTGGAAAACTTTAACTCTCCCGTGCTGATATTATTATCGGCATTTTCCCGCACTTTATTTAGGATAGATGCAAAAGAATTTTCACCTACCGGAAGGTTTTGCTGCGTATTCTTTTTCTCTGCTCCCGTGACAGAACCGGTCTTGATCTGATCCTGGACCTGTCCGATGGACATAAAGCGATGATCATCTATAGTCATCTGTTTTTTCCTCCATCGTTAATAGTTGTTTAAAGCGTATTATTCCTCTATCTTGAAGCTCCTGTAATCGTCTCCTCTGATCTCATCAATACGTGCTACATACTGCTTCAGAGCTGTTAAGTAGTTAGGATTCATCATGTTGCGTGCCTTCTCACCCATGAGATTCATGTAGTAGTTGTACATGGTATCAATTGTAAGGCCATGCTCTTCGTCACTGATCTCATCCAGGTTGGAAGGAAGCTTGTCGATAGCCTTCTGGAAATCTTCAACAGCCTTGATCGCATCTGTGTAATCCGTATCAAGTACTTCCGTAACATCATCGATTGAATAATTGGTACCGTTGATGTTAAGGTATGCCTTGTTTCCGCTGAAGGTAACGTAATCTACAACGCCCTCAACCTGAGTGGACTCACCGGTATCGGCATTGGTCTGGGTGATCCTTACGGTCTTTCCTACCATCTCAGATGCTCTTGAAAGGCTCATGGCGTTGGCCATGTTGCTGAGCTGCTCAACCTGAGTAAAAGTAGCGTACTGATTGATGTATTCCGTGTTGGATGTAGGCTCAAGAGGATCCTGATACTTCATCTGTGCTACCAAAATCTGCAAAAAAGAATCCTTATCATAGCCGGTAGGCATAACGTTTTTATTCTTAGTAGAATTATCGAGATTTTGGACTTCGCCATTCTTAATAATTGCACTTACTGAATTTTGATCTGCCATATCTTTCACCTTTTTTCTTTATGCAGGAAAGAGCTTGTTACGGCTCCTTCCTGCGATTTTAACTGTTATGCACTGAAGTCGACTGAGTTTCCGTTCATTGCCATCATCTGAGCTGCGATTCTCTCTGCTTCCGACATTTCTTCCTCTTCAGCTTCGCCGATCTCCGTCAGGTTAATTCTGCGAAGACCCTTTTTACCACTCTTGGTATTTTCCTCAGGTTCGTTACCTCGGTCCTGCTGCTGAAGGTTCTGTTCAAAAGCGTGTGATGCGATCGTAACTTCAATTGATGTTACCTTAATTCCCGCTTCGTCGAACTTCTGCTGAAGCTGTGTCATCTGAGCTTCAACCGCCTCTTTTACAATTTGGTTCTGTGCTGTAAACTTGGCTACGATTCCTTCCTTGGAACTGGTGAGCATGATGTTCACATTTCCAAGAGATGCGGGATGGAGTGAGAGCTCCATTGTGGTCTTATCCTCTGTTGCCATGATTGATATCTTTTCCGTAAGCTGTCTTACGATATTCTCCATCTGAGCTCTGTCCGTGTAAGAAAGAGCTCCCGTAGCCTGTACATCTACCGCTTCTGTTATGTTGTTTACAATCTGGTTAAAAAGATTTGCAGATTCAGATCCGCTTTGGAAATTCTGCTTACCGCTGTCAGTGCTGCTCTTCTGAGTGCTTACTACTGTAGCGATTTCTCTTTCCTCTGTGGTCTGTATATCTTTGAATCCCTCAGACTGTGATGCTTTGGTTTCTTTGTTATCTGTAATGGGTTTTGGATCAAGGTCCACTTTCTTGTGCGCTGTTTCTATGAGTTCCTCATCTACTTTGTTGGAAGAATCCACATGAGATTCGAAAGTCTCTTTGAAAGTCGGATCCTTAACAACTTCTCCAAAATCCTCTTCTGATAGGTCGAACTCATTCATAAGTTCGCTCTTCATACCTTCCGCACCCTCCATGAGGTCCTGCAGTGAAGTATATATATCAGAATCTGTTATGAGGTCCAGGGCTTGTTCCTGACCGCCTGCTGCTGTAACCACCTGCTGTAGATTCTCTGTACTTAACAGATCTACAAAGGTTAATCCCAGAAGCTCCATTACGTTTATCAGCTCTTCTTCCGAGATATCAAGCACATCGGTAATCTCTTCAGCGAGTTCTTCTCCTGCCTTCTCAAGCGCTTCTTTTAAGTCGTCTCCGGGTTCAGCCTTATCTTCCTTCTGAATATTGCCCTTACCATCTTTTGTAGTCTCTGTGTTTTGTACCTGTTTGTTATCGTCTTTAACTACAGTCTTCTTGTAATCATTATTAAGAGCTTTATCAGTTGTATCAGTCTTAGTCTGCGTAGTTTCCTTTACTTGAACATTCTGCTTGGTATTATCCTGTGAGATATAGACTTCTTTAGCCGTATCCCTTGATCTGTTCTGAATAACCACATCCGATATCTGGTTCAGGATTTTGTCAAAACTTGCAGCTGCCTTATCGGCATTGTTCTTCTGACTGATATTTACGGAAGAATTGGTGGCAGCCCCGGTCATGTAGGTCGTGATCATAGCACCTACATTCGTAGCTGTACTACCCATTCTGTTTCCTCCTTTTTTCAAGGTGCAGGAACTTTTCTGTATATCCAGCTTATACACATACTCAGTCCATAATTCTTCACTCAATATATCGGCTAAAATCCCCAATACTTAACCTCTCTCGCCCCTAAATTTCCCTCCTCAAATTTTCGCATTTTTCCTATATAAACCATACTCTTCCTCATACTGATTACTATCTTCATCCATATTCCTACCATCCTAATTCCCCTCCTCATCTCAAACCTCATATCTATACTCAATAAAAAGTCCACTAATTGAGAAAGGGGCAGACCCGGTAAAGGTCTGCCCCAAAGGGGGGTATATGAAAAATCATTTAATGAGAATGCCGTTTTCATCGAAGGAATAATAACTTCCCCACTTCTTAATCGTCTCGTTCCTAGCAAGTACTCCATCAGCCTTAGCATAATACTTCTTCTCGCCATCAACCTTAATCCAGGTCTGTCTCTGTACTGATCCTTTCGCATTGCTGTAGTAGAGATCATCACCAATACTAAACAATCCTGTACGAAGCTTGCCTTCTTCGTCATATGCGTAGGTGCTGCCCCACTTCTTTACAAACATTGACTTAGCAATCTTACCATCGTTGAGTGCGTAGTAAGTTCCATCCTCTAATCTGATGTAATCACATCTTACCATTGAACCGCTCTTTTCCTTGAAGTAATATGTTGCTCCGTTAATCTCGCGGAATCCGGTAAGCTTATTTCCATCAGCATCTACATAGTAGGTTGAACCCCACTTTGTAATAAGTGTTCCTTCTGGCTTCTCTGGCTCAGTAGGTTCTGTCGGTTCATCACCGGGCTGAGGATCAACAGGCTGATCAGGATCTGTAGGATCTTCAGGTGAAGGCTCCTCAGGGTCTGTAGGATCTTCAGGATCTGCAGGCTGACTGGGATTTTCTTCTTCAACTTCCTCAAGTACGATGTTATCGATATATACATCATGCTTCTGAGTAATTCTTACGCCGTCAACTGAACCCATTGTGATGTTGAATCTTGACTTTGTATCTGTAGGTGAATTCATTGTGAACTCACTTGTAAAGGTCTTGTACTCATTGCCGATCTGAACAGAACCGGTGTTGCTGTAGTTAGTCCAGCTTCCCTCAAACTGCTGCATGCAATACTTAATAGTCCTGTCGATACTGGACTTAGCCATGAAGGAAAGTCTGTAGGTCTTGCCCTGCTCAAGAGTAATTCCATCCTGGTTGAGCTGTACATACCAGTCATTATCAGCTGTATCTGATACTGTATCTTCGATAGTGATAGCAAATGCATTGTCATTACCGTTCATGCTGTCAATCACATAATTAGCAGTAACAGAATCATGAATATAAGGTGAGAATCCTGCAAGTCCTGCATTAAAGGAACCGTTCTTGATAAGTGCAGCCTCTGTGAGGAATACGTTATCAATATAGTATGTTCCTGCCTCATTGAAATGGAATGCTACATATGAAGCATCTCTGTCTTTATCTTCTGTGATATCAAGCTTCTTTGCAAAGCTGCTGTTCTCAGATGTAGCCTTTGCTTCAAAAGCATTGCCGGCAACATCAACTGAAACGCTTCCGTTACCCTCTTCGCTTCTGATATCAAAGCTTAACTCATACTTGCCTCTTACGATAGGTGAAAGCTTGTTCTGAGCTACTTTAACAGTCTGTCCCTTAGGAACTGTAACCTTAAGCTCTCTCTTACCGCCTGCATTTACAACTGAAACGTACTGAGCATCCTCTTCGCTGATCTCCCAGTATCCAAGTCTCTTATCGCCCTGATCAAAAGCACCGTTGTATACATAGTTGCCATCAGGTCTTACTGTCTTAAGATTATCTTCCTTAACCTCTTCACCGGACTTGTGTGTAAGTCTGATATTTGAAAGAGCTACAGCAGCTGTGCTGCCAAGCTTACCAAGATTGAACTCAAGACATCCGTTTACGTCACTCTTCTCATTCATTGTGAATGTAAGAGTATAATTCTTTTTCTCTTTAGAAAGAGATACATTTGTATCCTGCATATATCTGATCCAGCTTCTGTCAGGACCTTCTACATCTACAACAATATCTCTGTCTTCTGTAGCATAAGCATCAAAGCTAAGTTCATACTCCCAGCCCTTGTGCATAGGAATTCCGGGTTGCTTGAGCTGAATGCTGTAATTCTGTTCTCCGACTACGGAAGGGGTAATAACGATTTCGCCGTTGTTGATAGCAAATTCTGTACCTTCTGCGTCACTCTCAAGGTGAAGCTTGAAGTTGTCATCAACATCTCCCTCAGCACCTTCAAAAGTAATAGCCTGTGAAAAATCACCGTTAATTACATAGTTACCTGTCTCATCAGCTTCTCTGAAGCTCTTCTCAACCTTCTCAGGTCTCTTGGCTTCATTCTCAAGTCTCTCATACTCTTCCTGAGACTTCTGATATACTCTTACATAATCTACTTCGAACTTCTGCTCGTTCATTGCTTCGTAAGCAGCCTCATCAGGGAATCCAACCCAGCTGCCACCTACTGCAAGGTTAAGGATAACGTAGAAGTTCTGATCGAAAGGTGCAGGATAAGTTACCTGATTATCATCATCGGTTCCTGTGTACCAGTCGTTAGTCTCAAATACCTTCTCGCTGTCAACATACCATGTGATAAGTCCGGGCTCCCAGTCAACTGCAAATACATGATACTCATCAGCGTAGTTGCTGTCCTTAAGTACATTGAAGCCCTGATTCTCCTTGTGTCCTGTTGAAGAATCATATCCATAATGGATGGTGTGGAAGGACTTGCTGACATTCTGTCCCATTACTTCCATGATGTCGATCTCACCACATCTTGGCCACTGTCCATAGAAGCTCTCGTTAGTAGCCATGAGCCAGAAAGCGGGAAGATATCCTCTTCCTACAGGAACCTTTGCTCTTGTCTCAAATCTTCCGTAAGTAAAGTCATGCTTACCCTGGGTTGTGATACGACCTGATGTGATCTTTCTGTCTGAAGCTGCGCTTCCGCCCTGGCTGCCGCCGAAGGCTGTTGCAGTAAGAGATGCAACAGATCCGCCATACCAGTAATAATTGTTATTGGGATCAAGAATTGACAGCTCGATCTTTCTATCTACATCTGCTGCAGCCTTAAGTGAAAATCTGTAGCTATGTCCTGCCTCAAGACTAACTCCTGACTGCTGAATCTGAATGTTCCAGTTAGCATCACCGGCGCTTACTACATTAACCTTCATGCCCTGTTCAACATATTCAATAGTTCCTTCACCGGGAGCATTTGCACCAAATGACCAATCTGAAGCTAAAAGCTCTGCATCATTATCAGCGCCTTCTGTAATATCCTTAAGTGAAATATCTGATACAAGAATTGTACCGGGAGCCTGTCCCTCTGCTGTATCATCGATCTTACCGAAATTAACCTGAATAGCACCTGTTGAAGTGGCCTTATTCTCAGGAACAGATATATCAAATGAAATATCTGTCTTAACTATTTCTACCGCCACCTCTTCCTCGGCATTTTCTTCCTTGGTCTCGCCGCCTTCTACATGGGGCTTGATCTTAAGTGTGCCTTCGCTTACCTCGATATTGCCCTCATCAAGAGCAGTGTATCTCTGAAGTTCATTGTTAACCCATCCGGGTTCGTGCTGTTCTACGTTCCAGTCATCGGTATTCAGTGTGTCCCCATCGAATTCCTCTGACCATACAAGGCTGTAACCATCGTCGCCTTCCTGCTGTTCCTCCGCCTTAACAGACTTGGTAAACGCAGTCATGTTGAAAGCCATTGCCATGGACAGCGCCACAGGCAAAGCCCTCTTAAAAAATACTTTCTTCATACCCATTCTCCCTCGTTACTCAAAACAACTCAGTATATTGTTCCTTCGAACATGCACTATACTACCAAACGCCCATGGAAACATATATCAAATGGATTGAAAAAATAACATAATCTTGACATTTTATGCTAAAATAAAGTCATGATTTTGCTAAAAAAGGATTGTATTATGGCCTATAAAATATATTCAAATAATGATCTTTATAATAATGATGATAACTTCGTGCACAGACAGCAAAACGATGAGCTTCTTTTCTACAGCCAGGTTGTGGAAGGCGATATCGATGCGATAATGGAGAACTGCCGACAGCACCGCTTTCTTGACAAAGAAGGTGTCGGCATTTTGTCAAAAGATCCTGTAACCAACCTTAAATACCATTTTGTTGTAACCGCCGCCATTATGTCCCGTATCTGTATTGACGGAGGAATGGACATGGAGGATTCCTTCAGGCTGAGCGACTACTACATTGGACAACTGGATTATATCCAGAGCGAAAAAGAAGTTGAGCTTCTTCATAATAAAATGATTCAGGATTACACCAAAAGAATGAATAAGCTCAAAAATACCAAGGCACTGTCCAAGCCGGTATCAGATTGCCTTAGTTTTATTCACAGCCATATAAAAGACAGGATTACAATTGAAGATATTGCAGATTATACAGGGAAATCCATTAGTTATATTTCAAGACTTTTCAAGAACGAAATGAATATCGCAGTCAGCGACTATATCAGAAAGGCCAAGATAGATAAGGCCAAGAATATGCTAAGATACAGCACTGTTCCGCTTGTGGAGATTTCTTCTTATCTGTCCTTCTCTTCTCAGAGTCATTTTATTAAGCTGTTCAAAGAAGAGACAGGAATGACTCCCAAGAAGTACAGAAGCCAATACTACGGTACCGGTTGGCAGATATCGAGCGAAGAGGCGGTGGAATGATAAAAGTGCCTGTCCCCATTAACAGATAAAGGTGCCTGTCCCCATCAACAAACTGTGAACAACATAATCTTCCGGTAGTTTAAGAAGTTCACAATTTGTTAATGGGGACAGGCACCTTTATCTGTTAATGGGGACAGGCACCTTAGCGCTATCGTCATCCAGTCACCTTCGTCGACTTCTGCTCCAGCGCATTAGGCTCCAGGAGCTGAGTCAGCTTGGCTGCATTTGGTTTCTCCATAGCAGCAAGCACATCGGCACGATTCTCTATAGTCATCTGAGCCAGTATCCTGGCAACCAGCTCAATCTGATTCTCAGATACCATCTCATCAAATATCTTCGCACATTGCTTAGCCTTCATACCCGAATAGGTCTTGGCAAAGGCCTGAATAGCAGCTTCATCCAGCTCATCCTGCTTGATCTTCTTGTACAGTTCAGCAGCTGTATCGGGATCGATCATCTCATAATATGAAGCAAAGGCTGATGGATCGGGAGAACCTTCACCATATACGATACTGTTGTAAAAAGCAGCTCTTTCTTCATAGAATTCCTTTTGCTGTTTTTCAAAAGGAGCAAGTCTCGTAACTTCTGCTTCCAATCTCTCAATTGTGGCGGCGTAGGTGCTGTTCTGTGACATTTCTTCACCAAGAACCTTCTCAAGGCTGCCAATATATGCCTTGGCATCTTCCAAGGTATTGATGCCGCCAGAAGACCCTTCAGAACTGTAATCCGAAATAAGCTCCGCCTGCTGCGCCGGCTGAGTAACACCTCTGGCGCTGTCAGGAAGAATCAGATTAAGCCCGGGCACATCCTTAATAAGCGGTGCCAGGATGTCAGATCCGAAGCCTCCCACATCAAGCTTTATCAAAAGGGCCATAATTGCAAGCCAGATAAGAATGATCAGGAATGTTATAACAATAGTAGCGAAGCCGCCGGCGTTATCGCCGTTGATCTCCGCTGTTCTGTCCGCAAATTCCTGCGCCTTTTCCTTCTGCTCTTTTCTCTGTTCCTTTAATTTTTTCTGATATTCTTTTTTATCCGCCTTAAGTTTCGCTCTGGCGGCCTTGGGGTCCTCCGGTGGTGCCCCCATTGATTTTATATCAGCCATTTACTCCTCCGATGCATTTTCTCTCTGTCTTTTTGTATAAGTAAAACTGGTTCTTTGATCGGTCTCTTTTGCTTCTTCCTGCTTCTCTTCTTCAAGATATTCTGCAAAAGCCCTGTCTCTCAAAGTCTCCTGCATCTTTCTTTCCTGAATCGCCCTGGTGAGGCGAATTCTGACTTTTTCAACTTCCGCCTCCTGTTTCCTTACGATTTTAAGCTGCGCAACGATCATGGAATCCATCTGAGCGGTAGCATACTGATTATCAAGTATGTCCTGAAGTTTGAGGCTTGCTTCATTACGAAGTTCCTCTGCCTCCTGAAGATACTTTTCTTTTCTGTCCACATATTCGTTCAAAATATCAATCTGGCGGTTAAGCTCAGCCTGGGCCTCGGCAAATTCCATTTTGATCTGGCCTTCGGTCTTTTGCTTGATATTAAGAACGCTCTGCATTCTGTAAACAAATCTTGCCATAGGCAATACCTATTTAATCATTAAAAATATCAAGAAGCATGCCTCGTATCTGTTCAAAAGTAAATTTCTCATCAGTCTCCTGCATCAAAAAGGCATTTACTCTTTCAATTTTGGATACGGCATAGTCAATGTTCTTGTTGGCGCCAGCCCTGTATGCTCCGATATTGATCAGATCTTCTGCATCGTTGTAGGTTGCAAGAACGTTTTTGAGCTTACCCGCAGCTTTTTTGTGCTCAGGATCCGCAATGGCTGACATACATCTGGAGATTGAAGCGAGTACATCAATCGCCGGATAATGGTTCTTCTGAGCAAGCTTACGATTGAGAACGATATGTCCGTCCAAGATACCACGGGCTGTATCGGTGATAGGCTCGTTCATATCATCACCGTCAACGAGAACTGTATATAGTCCTGTTATTGAACCCCTCCTGGATCTGCCGGCTCTCTCAAGGAGCTTGGGCATCTCAGCATATACACTTGGCGGATATCCTCTTGAAACGGGCGGTTCTCCGCTGGCAAGCCCTATCTCCCTTTGCGCCATAGAAAAACGTGTAAGGGAGTCCATCATAAGAAGTACATCTTTGCCCTTATCTCTGAAATATTCTGCGATAGAAGTGGCTGTCTTGGCAGCCTTAAGTCTCTCAAGTGCAGGCTTGTCGGAAGTAGCACAGACAACTATGGACCTCTTCATACCTTCTTCTCCAAGGTCACGCTCTATGAATTCTCTTACTTCCCTTCCACGCTCTCCGATAAGAGCAATTACATTTATATCAGCCTGAGTATTTCTGGCAAACATGCCAAGAAGTGTGGATTTACCAACACCGGAACCTGCAAAGATTCCGATTCTCTGGCCCTTTCCAACGGTGAGAAGGCCGTCAACAGCCTTGACACCAAGGGATAACACATCAGAAATAGGATCCCTGGTCATGGGATCCGGTGGCTGATTCTCAACCGAATACGCAACGCCGCCTTCAAGTGCAACGCCTTTACCATAGCTGGTGCCATCGATTCTTCCAAGGCCGTCGAGGGTCTTACCAAGAAGTCCCTCTCCCACATTCACACGAAGCGGAGAATCCGTATTCTCCACAATGCTTCCGTTGCCGATACCGCTTATATTCTCATAGGGCATCAACTGAACGTGATTGTCTTTGAATCCAACAACTTCTGCCATGGAAGGTCTTACCACTCTGTCAGTGAGGTCATCATCCTTTTTCTTGGGATAAATAAGGCAGATATCGCCAAGCTTGGCAGATGGACCCGCAGACTCTATGGTAAGTCCTATTACGTTCACCACTTTACCCGACATTCGGTAAAAGGGGGCGTTTTGCATCTTTTTGTACTTTGCAAGATCAATTGAACTGTTTAACATATCATCTCTTTTTTCTGTCAAAAGAAAGGAGTTTCAGCTTTCTTGATACTTCCGAGAGCTCAACTCCCAGACTACAGTCAAATACTCCGCTGTCGGACTCTATCATGCATTCGTTTTCCTTAAGAAGCGGATCTTCAATGATCTCCATAGTTGTATTGGGAGATGTAATACAGGCATCTATTGCCTCTTTCTGGTCCATGATCTCATCATAATCATCGGAGGATACATGAACGATCAGGTTATTTCCGGGTTCGATCCTTGAGAGGGTACTCTTTAAGAGATGAAGTATTATCTCTTTATCCTCTCGAAGATCAACGTTAAAAACATGTTCGTAGATCTGTGTAAGAACATCCACCATCTCAGGTTCCAGCTCATCCACAAGGGCCTGGTACTCTTTTTCCAGATCTCCTCTCTGGCTTTCTATCTCAGCCTTCAAGGCTTCGGCAGCCATAACCCCCTCCTGATAGCCGGCATCATATCCTTCCTGTCTGCCGGACTCGATGGCCTGCTGTCTGTATTGTTCTGCATCAGCCTGAGCCTGCTGAATGATCATATCAGCCTGTTCCTGGGCCTGCTGAAGCTTAAAATCAATCTCAGCCTGCATGGCCTCCATATCGAATTGATTGTCATTACTCTCCTGAGGTTCGGAAAAATCCCCCAGCATGCTCTGATCTTCAGTAAGCTGCGACAGCTGCTCCATCTCTATTCCGGGGATAAAATCATCTCCGCCATGGCCCTCTTCATAGCCCTCTTCTTGAGCCATCTGAGCCCTTTGACGCTTGATCTCCTGCTCCCTGGCGGCTTCTATTTTTTTATTGGCCAGTTCGTTACTGTCGATAACACGTTTTTCTGTGTCGTCATAGTTCACGAACATTCCTTTAAAAAGATTAGACAACTAATTCATCACCTCCGCCTCTGGAGATTACGATCTCGCCGGAATCCTCAAGCTTTCTGATAACATTAACGATCTTCTGCTGTGCTTCTTCAACATCCTTCATACGTACAGGTCCCATGAAGTCCATATCTTCCTTGATCATGGAAGCAAGACGCTTGGACAGGTTGTTGAAAATTGCGTTCTGTACATTCTCGGTAGCACCCTTAAGCGCAAGACCAAGGTCTGCGTTCTCAACTTCACGCAGCACTCTCTGAATGGATCTGTCGTCCAGAAGAAGAACGTCCTCGAATACGAACATTTTCTTTCTGATCTCGTCTGCAAGCTCCGGCTCTTCGATTTCCAGAGTTTCCATGATATGTTTCTCTGTCGCACGATCGACGGTATTGAGGATCTCTACTACGGCATCTACACCACCTACGATAGTGTAATCCTGGTTTACAAGGGATGATAGCTTTGATTCCAACACTTTCTCTACTTCCTTTATTGTATCCGGACTTGTACGGTCCATGGCTGCTATACGCTTGGTAACGTCCGCCTGTCTGTCCGGTGGAATCGCTCCAAGTATCATGGCACTCTGTGCAGGTGACATGTAGGACAAAATAAGAGCGATAGTCTGCGGATGCTCATCCTGAATGAAGGTAAGTATCTGAGAAGGCTCGGTCTTACGGATAAACTCAAAGGGCTTAACCTGAAGTGAAGCGGTAAGCTTACTGATAACGTCAAGAGCTTTGTCCTCACCAAGAGCTTTTTCAAGCAGCTCTTTCGCATAGGTAATACCACCTTCCGCAATATACTGCTGCGCAAGGCACACTCCGTAGAACTCCTCAAGAACAGCCTCTTTTATCTGAGAAGTAACACTTCTGGTATTGGCAATTTCCAGGGTGAGCTCTTCAATCTCTTCATCCTTAAGATGCTTAAATATGGCAGATGATTTCTCCGGCCCAAGGGCAATAAGGAGAATCGCTGCTTTTTGTGTTCCTGTAAAGTCGGCAATCAGGGAATTGCCGCTCTCCATTTCAGCTGTTGGTTCCATATATTAATCCCCACATATTGAATAATTTACTATGGTGATATATGCATGATTTTATAAATCAAACAATTTGTGCAAGCACATTGTTTAGTTTACTCATTCCGAATATCACCCATAGTCTTCGTTCAGCCAGTTACGAAGTAGTGTCGCTGCTGCTTCAGGATTCTCCTCAACAAACTTCTCGATAAGTCTCTTGGTCTCGGAGCCGGTATCCATCTCGATATCTTCAAGCACTTCTTCAGGCTGGGATTCAAGGAGCTGTTCAACAGAAAGAGGCTCGGGTTCGGGCTCTTCTTCCTGCTTCTTGGAAGTCCACATGCTTCTTACGATGATAAATGCAAGAAGTCCAAGGATAATAAGGATCATCACGATCTGAAGAATATCGGTAAGAGTGATGTTCGATCCTGTTCTATCAAAATAGATATATTCCGTATAAGCCGCCATAGCTACATTTTCAGCTGAAATGCCGGTAGCCTTGGCAACTACATTGATCATCTCTTCGGGGACATCTTCTTTGACAGGCTCTGAATTGGCAACCTTGTACTCGTCCCAGGTCATATTATTGTTGTCGGCGGCTTTATAATCTTCCTCTTTTCTTACCACATAGTTGATAGCGGTGACGGATATGGAAGACTTGTCGTATTGAACAGCGCCGGGATTGTTTTCTTTTACAGTAATCTTCTCGTTAGGAAGATAATCTCTTGATTCCTCAGTGATAGTTGAGGAGGAATTGGTATTGTCCTGAGTCACATAGGTAGTCTCATCGCCCTCATTGGAGTCTGTTCCGGGAATACCGCTTACTCCGTTGACATTCTCTGCATTGTAGATATTCTCGTGACTGAGAACGCCCTGGGTCTGTCCGTCAGCAGGTGTATACTGATGATCTGTTACCTTCTCATTGGAGAAATCCATAACCAGATTGCTGGCAACTTCGACGTTGTCATAGAGCTTGGTTCCCAGAAGAACTTTTCTTACTTCTGATTTAACCAACTGCTCCGACTTGGCCTTAAGTGATAACTGCGAGCTTGCCATACCGGCCATTGTAGTCTCTTCACTACCGGTAAAAAGCATGTTGCCTGCTGTATCAAGAATAGTAATGTTATTGGTAGTCTTATTTCCGACAGAATTGGCAACCGCCCTTGCAAGGTAAGCTGCGTTATCCTCATTAAACTCAATCGTATCATCGAGAGTCAGAAGCACGAACGCAAATGCTTCCTCTTTATTTCCAATGAGTGTTCCGTCATTATCGGGAATATTAAGCTTGACCTTAGCAGTCTTAATAGCATCAAAAGTACTTATGAAATCCTGCTCAAGCTGGCTCTCAAGGTATTTTACATATTTTTTCTGTTTATCTGATTCTGTTGTGGAGAAGCCTCCGTTAGTTACATTTTCAAAGGCATAGCTATAAGCCTGGATATCATTGGCTTCAAGGAGAAGACTCGTCTCTCCTCTGTCTTTTTTAAGAACCCTGAATTCCAGTCCGTCCTCTGACATTTTGTAATTAACTGAATTTGAATCGAGAAGTTCTTTGATCTGGGCAGCTTCCTTGCCGGACTGTGCCGTGGTCAAAAGAACATACTGAGGCTGGTTGAGCACTGTAACCAGAATGATCACAGTAAGCAAGATAACAGCGCCGGCTCCAACGATAAGACGTTTCTGGCCCGCGGTAAATTGATTCCACCAGTCGAGGATTTTTTGCCATATGGCCCGTAATCTTTCAGGCATTTATCTCCCTCCCCTAAAAAAGCATACTTCCACTACGAATGTCCCACTATGAATGTCGCGATATACGCAGAACTCCGCTTACGCTTTCGTTCTGCTACGTACACTCAGAATCCGCATTATCATGCTACTTCCTCGTGTACGTTCGGCCATTTCATAAACAAAATTTTATGTGCAAGCACAAAAATCATGTTTACTCATGCCCTATATAGCTCAAATCTGCATCTGAGTCAGTTCTCTGTATGCGGACAGAGCCCTGTCACGCACTGCAATGGTATACTGAAGAGCTGTCTGGGCCTTCTGAAGTGCAATAGACAGGTCATGAGTATTATCTGTCTGTCCCAAAGCCCATTTGATCTCTTCGTTCTCGGCATCCGACAGATAGGCATTGGTAGTATTGATATTCTCCACCGCCTGATCGAATATGAATTTGAAGGAATCGTTCCCCTCTTCCTCCTTGCCAAGAACATTGTATACTCTGCTGTTGGTTTTCTCCGCGTTGCGGATAACCTGCGAGGATACATTTCTAAGTTGCGAAATATCCAGTGATGCCATAATTTAATCTCCCAAATTCAAGGTCCCTTGTGAAAGACCTGTAAATCATTTGTTATGAGTTACCCAGTTCCAAACCACGTGTAGCCATACTCTTACTGGCATTAAAAGCTGTTGCATTAGCCTCATAGGAACGGCTGGCGTCAATGAGGTTTGTCATTTCAGTAACAGTATTTACATTAGGATAAGTAACATATCCATTCTCATCAGCATCGGGATGTGACGGATCATATACGATATTCATTTGTGTCCAGGTATCGTCCCTAACCTCCACAACCTTAACGCCCCTGCCGGAATAATGATCCAGCTTTTCATTAAGGATTCTGGAAAATGGAGTCTGTGTGCCCTTCTCTGCGAAGGTTACAACCTTTCTGATGTACGGAGATTTGGCTCCATCCTCAGTTCTTGTAGTATTGGCATTAGCGATATTCTCCGAAATAATGTCCATTCGAAAACGCTGCGCCGTCATACCTGATGAGTTGATATTGAAGGAATCAAAAATACTCATGGGCGTGCCCTCCTTGAAACATCATCAAATATTATGATGACTTTGATGCGGCCTGCAGGTTGGCGAATTCATTTTTGAGTCCTGCCATAAGACCCTGATATTTAACCTGGTTAGCTGCAAGGGTGACATTCTCCGTATCGATATCCACGTTATTCTTATCAAGTCTGTAGGAGAAATTGGAATAATCGTTGACTACTCTTGGCTGCAAATGCTTGTCTTTAAGATCTGCGACTTTGGCATCCATAGTTTTGTATCTGGAATTGCCAAGAGCCCTCTCAAGTTCATCCTCGAAATTGAGGTCCTGTCTCTTATAACCGGGAGTATCGACATTGGCGATATTGTTGGCAATGATCTCGTTTCTCGTCCAGGAGGCATCGGCAGCCTTGTCGAGAACATTGATATAATCAAACACATTGCTGTTTATCATAGTCCCTCCATTCATTACAACTAAACATGGACACTCTATCTTATTATATTAATGATAAGATTTTTTAATGAAAAACACAAGGGTTTTGCACTTTATATTGTGTTTTTATGAGCGTCTTACTACAAAATATACACTTGCAATCTTCGAATAATCAAAAAGGGATTTATCAACTTAATGATAAATCCCTTCATCAATGTCACATCCTGATAATAATTCATTTCAATATTATTGTCGGCTGTTTACATCTCTTGCTTTAGCTTTTTGATTTCGTTAAATACAACATCGTTGGTTACCTTGATGTAGGTTCCCTTCATTCCGGAAGATCTGGATTCTATGACTCCTGCGCTCTCGAATTTCCTGAGGGCATTGACAATTACACTTCTTGTAATTCCCACCCTGTCGGCAATCTTACTGGCAACCAGGACTCCTTCCATTCCGTCAAGCTCTTCGAAGATATGGATGATAGCCTGCATCTCCGAGAAAGAAAGTGTGCTGATAGCTGATTTAACAACCGCAAGTTTTCTACTCTCCTCGGCATTTTCCTCATTTACAGCCCGAAGCATTTCAAGCCCCACCACTGTGGTTCCGTATTCACAAAGAATAATGTCATCTATATCGTAGGGTGCCTCGGTTTTATAAATGAAAAGTGTACCAAGTCTCTCCCCTGCGATTTCGATAGGAGTTATGATCGCCTGGAATTTGGAAAAATCAATTCCTTCAAATCCAAGGGTCTCCAGATTAACATTCTCTTTGGTGGAAAGAATTGTTAATAGCCTCTCGTTCAGCATTGGGTCGATAAAAGAACCTACATTGTCAACAAGCAGATCACTTAACGATTCCACGTTGGCACTTTCACCAATGCCCAAGACTTTACCCTTTTTGCTTATAACAAACATATTAGAGGATAATATGTCGCATAAAACTCTGCAGATATCGTTGAATACGACCTTGCCCGAATTACTATTGTGAAGAAGTTTACCAATTTTTCGGGTCTTATCCAGTAGCTGTACACTACTCATTGCATCTCTCCTTTAATTTGTTATTTCCCCTGTGTTATAGTTATCGAAATATCGCTAATAAAACTACTACACTATTGTTATGATAGCATAAAAAAATAGGCGCTTCAAACAATAAAGCGCCTACAATTATGAAAAAAAGCTTAATTTATCTAAAAATTTAATATATTCACTCTTCTGTCTTCTTTTCAGGCTTGGCTTCAACATGACCGCATTCCTGGTTAAGACATACGATCTTGTTGCCCTTAGCTGCCATAACGCCGCCGCAAACAGGGCACTTCTTGGCAACGGGTCTTGCCCAGCTCATGAAGTCGCAATCGGGATTACCGATACATCCGTAATAGATTCTTCCCTTCTTGGTGCGCTTCATCACAATATCTTTGCCACACTTAGGGCACTCAACACCTATTTTTTCAAAATAGGGCTTGGTGTTCTTGCACTCAGGGAAACCGGGGCAAGCAAGGAATTTGCCGTGAGGGCCGTACTTGATTACCATGTTTCTGCCACAGTTCTCGCAGATCTCATCGGTTACTTCATCCTGTACCTGAACCTTCTCAACCTCTGCCTCAGCAAACTTGACAGCCTTGTCAAGATCGGGATAGAAATTCTCAATTACAGTCTTCCACTTAACTTCACCCTCAGCGATTCCGTCCAGAAGCGCCTCCATGTTGGAAGTGAAATTAACATCAACAATCTGAGGGAAAGCATCATTCATCATCTTGTTTACAGCCTGTCCAAGCTCTGTGATGAAGATTGCCTTGTTCTCTTTGGTTATATAATGTCTTGCAAGAATTGTTGAAATTGTAGGTGCATAAGTACTGGGTCTACCGATTCCAAGAGCCTCAAGGTCATGAACCAGTGAAGCTTCTGTGTAGTGAGGAGCAGGCTGAGTGAAGTGCTGAGCACTGTCAAAGGACTCGAAGCTAATCTTGGTATTGGTATCAAGATTCTTCATGAGAACATTTTTCTCAATCTGATCATCCTCATCAGTGTATACATTCAGGAATCCATCAAAAACAGTCTTGGACGCAGCTACTGTAAATCTGTGCTTGCCTGCGTCAATCTTGACTGAAGTTGTTTCATATTTGGCAGCCGCCATACGGCTTGCCATAAATCTTCTCCAGATCAGCTGATAGAGTCTGAACTGATCTCTTGAAAGATAATCCTTGACCATTACTGGTGTATTCTCAATGTAGGTAGGGCGAATTGCTTCGTGAGCATCCTGGATCTTACCTTCATTCTTCTTGGCTGTTGCGCCCTCTGACAGATACTTATCGCCAAAGTTCTCAGTGATATATGCATTGGCTGCAGCTACTGCCTCATCGGACACACGGGTTGAATCGGTACGAAGGTAAGTAATAAGACCTACAGTACCCTGCTTGCCAAGCTCAATTCCTTCATAGAGCTGCTGTGCAACTCTCATAGTTTTCTGAGTTGAGAAGTTAAGGCTCTTGGAAGCTTCCTGCTGAAGTGTTGAAGTTGTAAAAGGAAGCGGAGCCTTCTTGGTTCTCTCGCCCTTCTTAACATCGCTTATCTGATACTTGGCACCCTTAAGCTCCTGGCAGATCTTCTCAAGCTCTTCCTTGTTCTTGATCTCTTTTTTCTCACTGCCTTCACCATAATAGTGAGCAACAAGAGGTTTCTTCTCACCCTCTGCCTTAAGATTAACATCAAGTGTCCAATATTCACTTGGAATAAAGGAATCTATCTCTTCTTCTCTGTCAGCGATGATCCTGAGTGCAACAGACTGTACTCTTCCTGCACTGAGGCCTCTCTTAATCTTAGCCCAGAGAATAGGTGAAATGCTGTATCCAACCATTCTGTCAAGAACACGTCTTGCCTGCTGAGCATCAACAAGATTCATATCGATGTCTCTTGGATGCTTCATTGCTTCCTTAACAGCGTTCTTGGTAATTTCATTAAAGGTAACCCTCTGCACCTGTGCATCAGCCTTATCAAGCTTAAGCGCTGTAATAAGATGCCAGCTGATTGCCTCACCCTCACGGTCCGGGTCGGTTGCGAGATATACTTTGTCAGCCTTCTTGACCTGCTTACGAAGCTCTGCAAGAACGTCTCCCTTTCCTCTTATGGTAATATATTTGGGTTCATAACCGTTCTGGATGTCTACCCCCATCTGGCTCCTTGGAAGATCTCTGACATGTCCGTTGCTGGCTGCAACCTCATAGCCTGTTCCCAGGAACTTCTTGATAGCTTTGACCTTGGTAGGTGACTCCACGATCAGAAGTGAATTTTTCTTTGAACTTGTTGATTTACTTGTAGCCATTACTGATTAATTGCCCCTTCATAAAAAATAATTGAATTAACAAATGTGATTTTCGGTCACTTTCTTATTAATATACATTTTTAAAGTTTTCGTCAAGCAATTATTTTTCAAGGCCTTTAAACAGTTGCCCTTCTTCTGTCCTTGAGATGATGTGACAGCTTTTCCTCATACATGCGTCTGTCTATGGATTCCATGAACTCCTTGACCTTCATTCCGCTATCTTTATCGTATACAAGAGCGCCCGCACTTACGGAAAGATTCATCTCTTTTTTGTTGCTCCAATCAATATCTGCAATAGATTCCTTGACATTCTCTATTCTTCTGTCGAGTTCATTGGTGTCATTGATCCTTGTAATTACACAGAACTCATCTCCGCCGAATCTTCCAACAATGTCATTATCATCAAAGCTTACTCTGAGTACTTCCGCAATACACTCAAGAACTTCATCACCGGCCTTATGTCCGAATTTGTCATTGATGGTCTTGAAGAAATCTACATCGATCATAATTGCAGCAAAATCCCTGTCCTGAGACTGTGATATGGCATTTCTCATAGCCATGTCAATTCCTCGTCTGTTAACAACTCCGGTAAGATAATCCAGGTTAATGTCTCTACGCTGAACATAGATAAGAAGTATCATGCAGGCAAAAATGGTTGCAGCATACTCAAGATTGATATTGTACAGCATTACCTGCAGAAATCCGCCTATTGCAATAATTAGCGGGAAAGTAATTATAGGAAGTCTGTAGCTTCTGATTATTCCACTTCTGAACACCAATACATATGCCATTACCGCCAGGCATAAAACCACATGTGTGATACCTCTTGGAATAAACAAAGGTCCTCTGTTGTAGATACCGTCTGTATAGTAATAAAACCAGCCTTTTGAAAAAACAGCTGAAAACGTAACTAGAACAAGATTAATAAATGCATAAGCTTCAAGAGGTATAATAAACATTTTCCTCTTTTTCTTATCTGCATATATCGTGTAACAATCAATATATTTAAGCGCAAACAAAAATCCAAAGGGATCCAGCGCAAAAACGCCGTAAGAAGCAATCATCTGCAGTATTATGAAATGGCCGCCAAGAGCTATTCCTATGTCCCCAACAGCGGAAATACCCACAAGCACTGCAACCAGTCCAACCAGTCTGATAAATGCCTTATTTGAGCGTGATTTCTTATCGTTCTCCTGGAAAAGAAGAAGCATCACAGCAAGAAACAACGTATAGATATTTAATACAAATCCCCCATTTGACAACAACAGCATATTTCTTCTCCCACGTAAAGTACGTTTTTCTCCTCCAAAAATTTAGCTAAACGAAAAAAACTTTGAATATACTTTTACTATATCGAAAGAAAATAATCAAGCGTTCGCTTTACTTTAGTCAAATAAAGTGGCAGTCCCCATCAAGGGTTCTGCCACTTTTGATTGTAATTATGAAATTTGCATAAAGTAATTATTAAATTTTTACAAGCTAATTTAAGTTATATGGCAACTAATTTAGTTAACATACACTCAAAATTAGCATTCAAAATTTCGTATTAAAAATAACTTAATCTTCGAGCCATTTAGTCTCTTTATCAGTTTTCTTAGTAAATGGTCTCTTGATAGCCTGCTTAATGCCGTTAGGAATGATATATTTAAGCTTCTCTTCCGCCGTTCTCATTGTTGAAGCATCCGGGTTATCCCTTGTAAGCTTGATGGCATCGAATTCGCAGCGTGTTGTGCAAAGTCCGCAGCCAACGCACTTGTTGGGATCTACAATTGAAGCTCCGCAGCCAAGACAACGGGATGTTTCCTTCTTGATCTGCTCTTCGGTAAATACCTTCTTGGTATCACGGAAGGTAAGCTCTCCGGGTTTCTTGGCATCAGCGGGAACCTGACGTCCAACATGGTCATAGTCCTTAACAAGAATATCATCCTTATCAAGCTCAATGAAGAAGTTAGGATCACGGCCAATTGTAAGTGATGAATGAGGCTGTACAAATCTGTGAATAGACTCAGCACCCTCTTTACCGCAGGCAATAGCATCAATTGCAAATCTTGGTCCATAGAACATATCGCCGCCTACGAAGATATCCTTAACTGTTGTCTGGAAAGTCACCTTATCAGCTATGGGAGCCGGTCCCCTGAATTCCACTGCTTCATCCTTAAGGAGGTCACCCCAGATAGTAGCCTGTCCAACTGAAAGGATAACGTTGGAACATGCGATTTCCATGGTCTCATTCTCATCATACTGAGGATCAAAACGTCCTTCGGCATTCTTAACCTGAGTACACTTCTTGAATACGATGCCCTTTACCTTGCCGTTCTCTGAAAGGATTTCCTTGGGTCCCCAACCGCCTCTGAACTCGATTCCTTCTGATTCAGCGATCTCGATTTCTTCAGGAAGAGCAGGCATGATATCGCGGGTCTCAAGTGATACCTGAGTGATCTTGGGAGATCCGCAGCGGATAGCTGTACGGCTTACGTCGATAGCAACGTTACCACCGCCGATTACTACTGTATCGCCTGTAAGCTTATAATTCTCATCATCAATAACATCGTGAAGAATATCAACACCCTTGATCACGCCTTCTGCGTCCTCTCCGGGAACATTTACGCCGCGTCCACCCTGGCAGCCGATTGCGATATAAAATGCCTTATATCCCTCATCTCTGAGCTGCTTAAGAGTAATATCCTTACCAACTTCAACACCGAGACGAATGTCTACACCGAGGTCTCTTAATACATCAACCTCAGCCTCAACAATGTTTTTCTCCATAACGAAGGAAGGAATACCATAGGTAACCATTCCGCCGGGTTTCTTGTTCTTATCAAACAGTGTAGGCTTGTAGCCCTTAAGTGCAAGATAATACGCACAGGAAATACCTGCAGGGCCGGCGCCTATAATTGCAACCTTCTCGTCAAAGCCGCCGCCAAGCTTAGGGATTACCTTCTCAGGTACATATCTTGTCTCTGCGTTAAGATCACGCATAGCAACAAACTTCTTTACCTCATCGATAGCAAGAGCCTGATCGATGGTGCCTCTTGTGCAGGCATCCTCACAACGGCGGTTACATACATGTCCGCAAACTGCAGGAAGCGGATTGTACTTCTTGATAAGTGCAAGAGCCTCGTCATATCTACCCTGAGAAGCCATCTTGATGTAACCCTGAACAGGAAGGTGTGCAGGACAAGCTGTCTTACAAGGAGCAGTTCCTGTCTTATGTGTGTTTATACGGTTGATGTCACGGTAGTCCTCAGTCCACATATCCTGTGACCACTTCTGCTCTGTAGGAAGAGGCATCTTAGGATATACAACCTCTGTGCCATCCTTTTTGCAGAGCTTCTGTCCAAGGGTTACTGCACCTGCAGGACATACCTCTACGCAGCGACCGCAGGCAACACAGTTATCTTTTTTAACATGAGCCACATATGCAGATCTTGACATATTTGGTGTGTTAAAGAGCTGTGATGTACGAAGAGCATAGCAAACATTAACGTTACAGTTACAGATAGCGAAGATCTTGTTCTGACCATCAATATTGGTGATTTGGTGAACAAATCCGTTGGCCTCAGCCTGCTTGAAGATATCAAGGGCTTCCTCGCGAGTAATGTAACGACCATCCTTCTGTGTCTCAACAACATAATCGGCCATATCACCGATAGCGATACACCAGCCTTCAGGATCATCGGCGCAGCCCTGTTCAAAGGTCTGTCTTGATCTTCTGCAGGAGCAGGGTGAAGCTGCATATTTGCCCTCATATTTATCAAGCCAGTGAGAAATATGCTCGAGATTAATGGACTCACTCTCCATCTCAATAGCCTTCTCAACAGGAATAACATGCATTCCTACGCCGGCTCCGCCCATGGGAACCATATGTGTAAGACCCTCAAGAGGAATACGGCTCATTCTCTCAAAGAAAGCACCTGCTTCGGGATGAGCTTCAAGAACCTTGTGGTTCATATTTCCGAACTCAGCAGATCCGGGAACGTACATAGGAAGAACATACTGTTTCTCATGCTTATCGTTCTCGTAATTCCACTCAATTACGCCATTGTAGGACATCTCATCAAGCTGCTTCTGAAGTTCTTCTTTGGAATACTCAGGACAAAGCTTAGCAATCTCCTCAAAGGTTCTGGGTTTACGCTTCTGCATTTTAAGTGCGATCTCACACTGTTCATCTGTGATCAGATTGTAAAGTCCCCAATACTCAGGGCTTTCTTTGGTAATCTTTTCAAGTCCGAGCTTGATCTCTTTTCTGTCAGTTACGCACTTTGCAAATTTTGCAAGGGGCTCACGGAAGGGGGCGTTCATATCAACCGTATCTGGAATAATGCCGGCTCTGGGATCAACCTTATTACGGTTTGGATCCAGAGAATAAGGGGTCATCAGATCATTCATATCAAATTGATTTTTATCCATGTACTTTTATCCTCATCTTTCTAATCGTTAACAGTTCCCATGCATCAGGTTGCCGATATTTCTTTTATCATAAATTCATTGCCCTTCAGCAGGTAGGTTCGTTCACTGCCGCAGTTTGGGCAGATCTTGCCATGTGCAACAGTTTCGTATTCGGTCTTACAATCCTCACAGAAGCTGACCGCCGGAAGATTCTCAATAATCAGTTCTGAATCCTTCATAAGTTCAGTTCTTGCAGAGGCCCACTTCCATGCATCCTGCAAAAAAGATGGTACAACTCCCGATACTTCTCCAAGCTGAAGAGTCACCGAATGAATCTTTTCTATTTCATTTTCTTTACCGACTTCGGTAAGATCATCAATTATACGAAA
Source organism: Butyrivibrio sp. AE3009 (assembly GCF_000420845.1). Taxonomy (GTDB): domain Bacteria; phylum Bacillota; class Clostridia; order Lachnospirales; family Lachnospiraceae; genus Butyrivibrio. The sequence continues at coordinate 28,192 of NZ_ATVS01000014.1, forward strand.
CACTACTCCTAATTCGTGCATTTTCCCTCATTTCTAAATAAAAAAACGTTCTTTTGGGCAAAAAATCGTGCGATAAGCCGGAGAAAGATAAACTTCCCCTTGTTTATCGCACGATAATCTCAGTTCTAATGCAACAGCAAGAATAAATTATCTAATTGCTTCTTCAATATTCTCAGAAAGCCATTTAGCCCACTCTTCCATTCCTTCACCTGTCTTAGCACAGATAGGAATGATCTTAGCCTTGGGATTTCTGAAAAGAATATTTTCTTTGCATTTCTCAAGATCAAAGTCAAAATAAGGCATTACATCTATCTTGTTAATAAGTACCACATCGCAAATTGAAAACATAAGCGGATACTTGAGAGGCTTATCATGTCCCTCAGGCACCGAAAGGATCATCGCGTTCTTGGTGCTGCCCGTATCAAATTCCGCAGGGCATACAAGGTTGCCGACATTCTCTAAAATAGCGAAGTCAACATCCTCAACTCCCAGCTCTCTGATGCCTTGTCTTGTCATGTCGGCATCGAGGTGGCACATACCACCGGTATGAAGCTGTATTGACTTAACTCCTGTTGCTGCTATTGTTCTTGCATCAACATCAGAGTCAATATCAGCCTCCATAACACCGATTCTGTACTTATCCTTTAAAAGTTCGATAGTACGTGTCAGTGTAGTTGTCTTGCCTGATCCGGGCGAAGACATAAGGTTAAGGAGGAATGTCTTGCTCTCCTTAAGTTCGCTTCTGAGCTTGTCAGCGTCCTGATCATTGCTCTCAAAAATGCTTCTTTTAACTTCGATTACTCTTACATTATCCATTTTTTCTGCCTTTTCCTTCAGCTTTTTATTTCTATATTATCTTTCGGCACGGTCTAATGCAAGCTGGAAATCCTTAGTATCTGTAAATACTTCGTTAGCGTAAGGATTCTTACCAATCTTAACGGATCTCTTGATGATCTCAGCAATGCAGATCACATTGATAGCGATTGAAAGAATTGCTACAACACCCTGTGATGTTGGATTAGCTGATACTCCCAAAGCAGAAATTGCTTCGCCTGCTGCTGCAGTCTTGCCTGCTCCGCTCTGATAAATCTGCATAGCAGAGTTATACAGCATCTCTGTATTAACACCAGCCTCTGTAGCACCACCGTAAACAGAAGGAAGTGCAGCCTGGAATCTGCCGATAAGCTGGAATGTAGGAACAACCTGAGCCCACATACACCAGATAGCAAGTGTGTTGGCACGGTTCTGGATCCATGCGCCCTTGTTCCAGAAAGCATTAGCAAATGTAGGAGCAAGAAGAAGTGCAACACCACAGTACCATGAATGTGTAGGAAGGTTGAGGTATGTATACTCGAAGTTCCATACATCATAAGCAAGGATGAACCAAACTGTCATATCAGGCCAAAGCATATCAGCGTGATTCTTATCCTTAGAAGAATAAAGATGTACACAGCCTGTCATACAGAAGATGTTGATCAAACCTGCAATTGCATTAACAACATTCCACCATCCGCCATAGATGAATACACCCTCATTTGATGCCCACCATGCACCTGAAAGGTCGCCGGTTATAGAAGCTGCAGCAAGAGCAGATTCCATATCTGAAACAACAGCGATTAAAATATTAGCAGCAACGATGAACCAAGGGAACCACTTGAACCATTTCTCTTTGCCAATGCCCCATTTGTACTTGATCATCATGAAGCCTACACAGCCGATATCAGCAGCATAGAGCTTGAAATAATGGAACCATCCGTCCATGTATGCAACAGTAGGATTTTCCTTTCCTCCGAACATACCAAGATGTGCAAGAATGAAATAAATAGTAAGAATAGTAGGGATGATAACAAATACAAGCATACCACCCTGCTTGGTTCTACGACCGATCTCATTCATAAGAATGAGACCAACAAAAACCATGACCCAACCGATAAGTTGCATAGATGCAGTATTTCCATAAAGTTGGAATAGCATAAAAAAAACCTCCTTGTGATATCGCTCTCTCTTGAATAATTATCGATATCGTTATTTTTTTGACATTAGTATAGCATAATGCACAATATTTAGCAATATTTGAGCAGTGTTTTAGGGCAAAAGGGGGCACTTAATTTATAAATATTAGTTTCCAAAATCATGAGAAATACTGCGTTTTATCACAATTATAATATTTTTGGTTTCCAATTATGTGAATAAATATTCATACGTTAATTATTTATCGTTAAATAGTTCACGTTTTCTATTTATCATTTCATCGATCTGTTCCATGTATAATCTCACATCCTTAACATTGTCACAGCGCTCAATCCTGCCATCATATCCGTATACTCTCTTAGTGACAGTGCCGGCTCCAAGAGCTACAATTGACTGAACTTCTTCATTAATAAGGATGTTATATATTCCGGCTTTGCCCGGTGCTGCATAGCCTGTATTCTCAAAATTTCCGCTGATATTCTTCTGCCTGTAGAGATAATATGGAGTAAGCCCCATATCGCCTGCACCGAATGCAGCAATCTTCATCATTTCTTCTGTATTATTAAATGAAGCAACATCGCCTTTTTGCGAGAATCCTCGAATTTCCTTCTCCTTGAGTATCTCAGCAAGCCTTGATCCTCTCTTTATTGCCAGCGAATGAACCGTCAGATCATCGGGACCGAGTTTTTTAATCTCATCCATTGTGTATCGCACATCCTCTGAAGTCTCACCGGGAAGTCCCAGGATGATATCCATGTTGATATTATCAAAGCCCTCTTCTCTTGCCATATGGAAAGAATCTATAAGCTGAGCCACATTGTGCTGTCTTCCGATGAGTTTCAAGGTCTCATCTCTCATAGTCTGCGGGTTGACCGAGATCCTGTCGCACCCTTGGCTCTTCATAGCCTGTAGCTTTTCCCTGGTTATGGAGTCCGGTCTTCCGGATTCAACTGTAAACTCTTTTACTCTGGATGTATCAAGTTTCTTGTGAACATATCCCAATAGCTCATCAATCTGATCCGGCAAAAGTGTTGTAGGTGTTCCTCCGCCTACATATATTGTATCCAGTGTTTTACCTGCGAAGGCGTCAGCCACATAGTCTATTTCCTTCTTAAGACATTTAATATAGTCTCCTACAATATTCTTGTAGGCTCCAATCGGATAAGATGTGAACGAACAATACAGACAGGTCGTAGGGCAAAAAGGAATTCCTATATATAAGCTATAGCCGTTCTCATAATCGATATCCTTAAGAATTTCCTTCTCACGTCTGGCAATTCTGATGCTGAGATCAATCTTCTCATCACTTACAAAATACATATCCTTCATATATTTCCTGATCTCATTATCGCTGCCGCCATTGTCCACGATATTCATGGCGATTCTGGTGGGCCTAATGCCTGTAAGATTACCCCAGGGCAGTTCCTTACCGTTTTTTCTGCTAAGAACCTTGTATATCAGTTTCTTGAGTGCATTCTTGGAATTATCCAATTCCTGCGTAACGCCGTTGGTGGAATGGCTTGCCCCCTGGGCATTTTTATCCTTGTCAAAAAAGTCCGCGCTATCCATAATGTCCTCAGATACCTTAAGGGTTATGGTTCCGCAGCTTCCTCCTTCGCACTCCTTTATATCAAAATAAATAAAGGATATCTCATCATTATCAGAAATATCCTTCTCCTTGTCTTCATTATCTCCGGGTTTACCCACGATCATCCTGACATTGTCCATAGGATAGAATGCTTTGAACAATGAGTGAATGTCATACTGAAACCTATCCTCACTGAGGTAAATAACCTGCATTTTAATTTCTCCGTTTATACATTCAATAAATCAAGAATAATCCTCTCCGCAGAAGGGATTGTAAACTCTCTCATGACCTATGGTGGTCATCTCACCATGCCCCGGATAAACATAAGTATCATCCGGAAGTACAAAGAGCTTCTCGCGAATGGATCTGATAAGTTCGCCTGTGGAACTTGTAGGGAAATCGGTTCTTCCCACCGACTCCTCAAAAAGAGTGTCGCCACAGATAAGAATTCCGGCTTCCTCAAAATAATAACAGCACCCGCCGGAAGTATGTCCGGGAGTAAAAATAACCTTGCACTTCATGCCTGCAGCCTCAATCTCTTCTCCGTCTCTGTAGAAATCATCAGGAGTTATGGTAAGTCTCATACCGTAATCATTGGAAAGATTGAGGTAAGGATCTTTGCACATTGCCATCTCTTTTTCATGGCAGCCAATCCTGGCACCGGTAAGCTGTCTTAGCTTCTCGGCTCCGCCAATATGATCGAAATGCCCATGTGTAAGCAGAATAAGGTCTACAACAAAGCCCTTCTCGGTAAGCTTGTCATATATCATCTCACCTCTGTCGGCGGGATCAAAGAAAATAACATGCTTCTTGCCGTCTTCAAATGTCTTATCGTCATCAAAGACAAAGTAGCAGTTGGTTCCCACCATACCAAGTGTCATTGCTCCGACCTGTAGATTCTGTTTGCTCATCAGCCTGTTGTCCTTTCGATGTCGATAACGGAGTCGATCTGTCTGATCTTCTCAACGATGTCACGGAGCTGATCCCTTGAAGATACCTGGAAGGAAGTCTCCATTGTAGCAAGTCCCTGCTTGCTGGTTCTTGTATTCATTGACAGAATATCAATATCCTTCTCCGAAAGAGTTCTTGATACGTCTGCAAGTAGACCTGATCTGTTGTTGGCAAAGATTTTGATTGTAGCAGCATACTTGCCGTCTCCAGAAGTATCTGATTGCCATTTGGCTTCAATAAGTCTTGTCTTATCCTCTTCCTGCATCTTGATGACATTGACGCAGTCTCTTCTGTGTATTGAAACGCCTCGTCCTCTGGTAACAAATCCGCAGATTTCATCACCGGGTACGGGATTACAACACTTAGAGAAACGAACCGCAACGTCATGTACACCTTTAACGATAATGGCGTTATCATGGCCGGATATCTGAGGTGTTACATTGGACTCCGCAACTGCAGCAAGAACCTCTTCATCCGTAATATTACGCTTGTGCTCTTTCTCTCCAAGCTCAAGCATTTTGTTGATGATCTGGCCTTCCTTGAGTCCTCCGTGTCCGACTGCTGCAAGTACAGCATTCCAATCATGGAATCCGTATTTCTTGATAACAATGTTCTGAATCTCAGGTTTGGAAATAGCAAAAAGATCTATTCCCTTACTTCTGCAATATTCAATAAGAAGATCTCGTCCCTTTGAGATGTTCTCTTCCTTAAATTCATTTCTGAACCACTGATTGATCTTGTTCTTGGTAGAAGAAGCCTTGGCAATAGCGAGCCAGTCTCGGCTTGGTCCCCTTGAATTCTGGCTGGTGATGATCTCAATTCTGTCGCCGTTCTGAATCTTATAATCAATGGGAACCAGCTTGCCATTGACCTTGGCGCCTATCATCTTGTTACCTACTGCGCTGTGAACACTGTAAGCAAAATCAATAGGTGTAGAGCCTGCAGGCAGATTCTTAACTTCTCCCGTAGGTGTAAAGCAATATACATCCTCAGAGAACAGGTTAAGATCGGACTTAAGCAGAGTCATGAACTCCTGGTTATCCGACATGTCCTGTTGCCACTCAAGAATCTGGCGAAGCCATATGAGCTTCTCTTCCTCACCGTTCTCAGCCTTCTTGCCATCGGAGGTCTCTTTGTATTTCCAATGGGCTGCGATACCGTATTCAGCAGCTCTGTGCATATCATAGGTACGAATCTGGATTTCAAAAGGCTGACCGGTCTGTCCAATCAGTGTTGTGTGAAGAGACTGATACATATTGGGCTTGGGCATGGCGATGTAATCCTTGAATCTACCCGGTATAGGTTTGTACATCTCATGGATAACGCCAAGAGCCGCATAGCAATCCTTGACAGTCTCAACAATAATTCTTATAGCAAAAAGATCATATATCTGATCAAGAGTCTTGTTCTGATTGCGCATCTTTTTGTAGATGCTGAAGAAATGCTTGACTCTTCCGTTGACTTCTCCGATGATTCCGGCATCCTTGATAGCATCGCGAACGCTCTTACAGATTTCTTCAACATATCTTTCTCTCTCACTCTTGCGCTGTGCAACCTTGTCAACCAGCTCATAGTAAACATCCGGTTTAAGATACTTGAGTGAAAGATCGTCAAGCTCAACCTTGATCCTGCTGATACCGAGTCTTGAAGCAATAGGTGAATAAATATCTATTGTTTCCTGAGCAATTCTCTGCTGTTTCTCGGGAGGCATATGATTAAGAGTCCTCATATTGTGAAGTCTGTCCGCAAGTTTGATGAGGATAACTCTTATATCCTTAGCCATAGCAAGGAACATCTTGCGCAGGTTCTGAGCCTGCATATCGATCTGTTCCTGTGTTTTGTTAGTATTGTCCGGCGAATCAGATGACAGCTGTAAAGCAGTCAGTTTGGTTACACCGTCAACCAAAAGGGCAACATCGGCACCGAATTCTTTTTCAATTTCTTCTTTAGTAAGAATGGTGTCTTCAACGACATCATGAAGAAGCCCTGCAGCGATAGTCTCTTTGTCCATCTCCAGGTCAGCAAGGATAATGGCAACACAAAGAGGGTGAATGATATATGGTTCACCCGATTTGCGTCTCTGGTCCTTGTGAGCGTCATCTGCCAGCTGATATGCCTTCTCAATGAGTGAGATATCATCAGAAGGGTGATATTTTCTCACCCTCTGAATTAGTCCCTCATACAGCACGTCAGGGCTCTGAAACTCCTTAATGGCCTCAATTTTTCCGTCGTCAAAATGCTGCGCCATTAAAATTACTTCCCTTCGTAGCTGATAGCTGCATCAAGTCTGTAGTCCTTAAGTCTTTCTCTTCCGTTGAGGCCCTTAAGCTCCATAAGTACAAGGATTCCGGCAACCTCACCGCCAAGTCTCTCAACGAGCTTGATCATAGCTTCGATAGTTCCGCCTGTAGCCATAAGGTCATCTACAAGAAGAACCTTCTGTCCGGGCTTGATTGAATCCTTGTGAAGCTCAAGAACAGCCTTGCCATACTCAAGATCATATTCAACCTCGATAGTATCGCAGGGGAGCTTGCCTTTCTTACGAACAGGCACAAGAGCCTTGCCTCTGTTGTATGCTATAGGTGCGCTGAAGATAAAGCCTCTTGACTCAGCACCAAGTACAACATCAAAATCAAGGTCTTTTACAAGATTCTGCATCTCATCTATAGCAAGCTTAAACCCGTCAGGATCCTGTAAAACAGAAGTGATATCCCTGAACATAATGCCCTCTTCAGGGAAATTGGGTATCGTTCTTACGTAATCTTCTAATTTTTTCATCGTCATTTCCTCTCCTAATCAAAAAACTTTGACATTTTATTATAGCATAAATTGTAGAAATATACTAATTTCTAAGAAATCTAAGTTTTAAAAGCCTTGAAAAAGGGTTTTAGAAAATGTATAATCTAATTTGTGCTTGATTTAAGCACAATTTAACAACTGCTGGAATAGCGCAGTCGGTAGCGCAACTGATTCGTAATCAGTAGGTCGAGGGTTCAAGTCCCTTTTCCAGCTCGTCAAAAGCCGGTAGCAAATTTATTGCTTCCGGCTTTTGTTATTTCATTCGATATTATTTACTTTTCTTATCGGTCGAAGATTTTCTGCCGGTAGTCTTCTTCTGTGATGTCTTGTTAGCAGATGTCTTCTTTGCAGCTGTTTTTTTAGCAGCAGGTTTTTTGGCAGCAGGAGTAATGCTCTTTACCGCTTCCTCTGTAACGATACTGAAGATTCTCTCTTCTTCAATCTTCTCGTACTTGGCTTCGATAGCCTTCTCCTGCTCTGCAAGTTCTCTCTCATATTTAAGTCTGAGTTCTTCGAGAAGTCTTGCCTGTTCCTCGTCTCTTCTCTCCTGAAGAGCTCTGAGGCTCTCCTGGCGCTCAGCTTCTTTCTTGATCTCTTCCTCTTCCTTGATGGCGCGGATCTTCTTCTCCTGCTCTGTGTAAGGAACATAGTTAAAGATAGAGATTGAAGCGGGAGCAAGCTTAATGGAAATAGAATAATCCCTTCCGTCAACCTGCTTTCTCTTAGCTTCCATGCGACCTTCGTTAAGAATTCCGGTGCCGCCGAAGCTAATATTGTCTGAGTTAAATATCTCTGTATAACGGCCGTCTACAGGAACACCAATTTCGAAGTCTCTCTCAACGCCCGCCATATTTGCAACCACAAGAAGAGTCTCCTTGTCGCTGTCGCTCTTTCTTACAAAAGAAAGCATACATTCATTGGAAGCAAGGTCGTTTATCCACTCAAATCCGCTATCAGAGCTGTCAAGCTGATGAAGTGCATCATGCTTGAAATACAGTTCGTTAAGTGTCTTAAGAAGATTCTCAACAAATACAGCCTGATCAATAGTAAGGGCATCAGGTTCCATATACAGGTGTTTTCTTCCGGGATGAACCATCATAAAGCTAAGTGCCAGTCTCAAGTTAGCCATCTTCTGTGAAGAATCACCGGGCATAAGATAGTACAAGCCCTCAAGTCCTTTTTCAAGGTTCTCATGAGTAAAGGCAAGTATAAATCTCTCTGTATAGCTGTAAATAAGGCTGAAAGTAACCTCGTCATGATGCCCCGACCTAAACAAAGGATCATTTTGCATATAGTCAAGGAAATCATGGGTCCAGCCGTTGTTCCATTTATAATCAAAGCCAAGACCGCCATCATCAACGCTGTCAGTAACCTGAGGCCAGCAAGCAGTCTCTTTAGTAATTACGAGAACACCGGGTTCATCCTTGTGGATAATGGTGTTGAGCTGCTTGAGGAATTCAAGAGCCTCAAGATTCTCATTACCGCCGTAGATATTAGGCATCCACTCACCGGGCTTCCTGTCGTAGTCGAGATAGAGAATTCTGGACACATCAGAAGTTCTGAGTCCATCAATGTGGAATTTCTCAATCCAGTACAGGGCATTGGAAATAAGGAAATTGGTAACTTCCTTCCTGCCATAATCAAAGATCAGATCCCCGGACTTGGGATGAATACCGATTCTGGGATCAGAATACTCATAAAGCGTTCTTCCGTCAAAATCAGAAAGGCCGCAGGAAGCCTTGGGGAAGAATGTAGGAACCCAGTCAAGGATTACTCTTATGCCATTCTGATGCATCGTATCAACAAACTTCATGAACTCTTCATGAGTTCCACTGCTCTCATCCAGTGCAAAAAAATCAAGAATATGATAGAAATGCCCGGGAACATGCTTCATTACAGGCATAAGCTCAACTGTATTAAAGCCGTGGTTCTGTACATATTCGAGAACATCGCCAGTAACTTCATCCATGCTGCTCTTTTTGCCATGTCTTCCGGCAAAGGCCTCAAGAGAAATCTCACAGATTGAAAGAGGATCCTCATCCACATTAAACTTCCTTCTTGCAGCCATCCACCTGTCATCGTTCCATGCAATTGACTTAACATTCTTGATAACGGAAATAACACCGTTCTCGCCTTTGGACTCAACAGCATATGGATCAGGCCTCTTCATTACAAGGCCGGATCTTGTCTTGATTTCAAACTGATAGCCGTCATTTTCCTTTGCACCGGGAATAAAGATCTCGAAAACTCCAATAGGATCAAGTCTGTGCATCTGGCACACTCTTCCGTCCCAATCATTGAAGTCGCCGATAACACTGACTCTGGCAGCTGAAGGTGCCCATACAGCAAAAGATGTGCCCTCAACGCCGTTTCTCTTCATAGGATGAGCTCCCAATTTTTCAAAGATATGATAGTGAATACCACTTCCGAGTTTGATGAAATCCTCTCTGTCCATAAGAGGCCCAAAGGCATAAGGGTCATCCTTCTTTTCCTGTCTGCCGTCGGGATATTCGATGATAAGTTTGTATTTCAATTTATCAACATAAGGAATAATAGTGGCAAAAAAACCTGCTTCATCCGCCAGTTCCATTTCAAAGGTCTTCTTCTGGTTCTCAATATAAACGCTTACTTTCTGCGCATCAGGATAAAATGCCTGAATAAGATAGCTGTTCCCCACTTTATGAGCACCAAGTATTCTGTGTGGATTGTCCCCATCTGAATAAATGATCTCCTCTATCTCAGGCCAGTTCATCATCTTGTAAAGTTTATTATTCACTTATTTCCCCTCCGAATTATTAAAAATTTGTCTATTGACTGATTAGTCAGTACACTATTCAAATTCACACTAAATTGTACCACAAATATCGTGTATAAATAACCCGCTAAGAAGCTTGGGCTCAAACCAGGTTGATTTAGGAGGCATCAGCCTTCCCGCATCAGCTACTGCAAAGAGTTCTCCAATTGATGTTGGATGCATTGAAAAAGCAAGCTTCATATCCTTGTGGCATCTGTTCTCAAGCTCACCAAGCCCTCTGATTCCACCTACGAAATCAATTCTCTTATCAGTTCTGGGATCCCCTATACCCAGAATAGGTGACAATACTTCATTCTGAAGAACGGAAACATCCAGACCTTCAACCGCATCATCGGGAACGATCTCCTTATGGATTGCAAGCCTGTACCACTTATCTTCAAGAAAAAGTCCAAATTCGCCCTTATTTTCAGGATGAACCTGCTCTTTTTCCTCTGTAATATCGAATTTCTCAGAGAGCTTATCCATGAATTCGCTTGCAGTCAGCCCATTCAGATCCTTAACCACTCTGTTATAATCCATGATCATAAGATCACTGTCCGGGAAAAGAACGGAAAGGAAGTATTCAGACTTAAGCTTACCTCTTACCTTGCCCTCGTTTTCTTCTCTTTTCTTAAGGCCAACCTTCACCGCGGAAGCGCATCTGTGATGACCATCGGCTATATAGACAGAATCAATTGTCACAAATACGCGGCAGATTGTCTCTGTTTCCTCAAGATCATCGATAACCCATACTCTGTTGAGCACTCCGTCCTCAGATGTGAAATCATAGACGGGGGTATCCACCTCTTTTACCCTGGACACCAGCTCAGAAAGAAGTCTGTTCTCTCTGTAGCATAGGAAAATAGGCCCGGTCTGAGCCTCGCAGTTATATACGTGTTTGATTCTGTCCTCTTCCTTATCTGCCCTGGTGTTCTCATGTTTCTTGATAACGCCCTTAAGATAATCTTCTATGGAAGCGCAGGCAACAATTCCGGTCTGCGTCCTGCCATTCATTGTCTGTTCATATATATAGTAGCAGGGCTTCTCATCCTGAATGAAGTCGCCCTTTTCTATTTTCTCCCAGAGCATATCATGCGCCTTCTGATACACTTCAGGAGCATACATATCATGATCCGGTTCAAACTGAGTCTCAGGCCTGTCGATAGCCAGGAAAGATTCAGGTTCTTTCTGCACCTTCTCATATGCTTCCTGTCTGTTAAAAACATCATATGGCAAAGAAGCTATAGTCTGAGCCTTCTCCCCGCAAGGCCTGTAAGCTTTAAATGGTTTGATATCAGCCACTTTTTTCTTTCCTCCGTTCTTAGAAAATAATCGGGCAGGAACGCTAAGCACGTCGGCAGCCGTTCCCACCCGAATATTATAGCATAAATGCTGTATTTATACGTCTTTTCTAACGATTCTGACTCTTATAACGTCATCAATCTTTTCCATTTTGCTTACAAGAGCATCCTCGATCTCGTCCTCAAGATCAATAAGAGTATAAGCATAGTCGCCTCTGGACTTATTGGTCATATCAGAGATATTGTATCCTGCATCACCAAGAAGTGTTGAGAACTGACTGATCATGTTAGCAACATTCTTATGGATAATCGCAAGACGAGGGCCATGGCAAACGCCCATGTCGCAGTTAGGAAGATTAACTGAGTTGCTGATGTTGCCGTTCTCAAGGTAGTCTTTGAGCTCAAGGACAGCCTTAACTGCGCAGTTATCTTCTGACTCCTCTGTAGAAGCTCCAAGGTGCGGAATAACGATACATCCGTCATGACCTGCAGTTGTAGGGTTCGGGAAGTCAGTTACATACTTGCGGATCTTGCCTGAATTAATACCCGCAAGAATATCAACCTCATTGCAAAGGATGTCTCTTGCCAGGTTAAGTATGATAACGCCCTTCTTCATCTTAGCAATAGCATCTGCATTAATCATACCCTTGGTTGAATCAAGAGCAGGTACATGGATTGTGATGATATCACATTTGGAGTAAATGTCATCTACATTTGTTACATGCTTAACATCAGATGAAAGTCTCCATGCAGCGTCAATTGAAAGATATGGATCGTATCCGTATACTTCCATTCCCAGCTGTCTTGCAGCATTGGCAACTCTTACACCGATAGCTCCAAGGCCGATGATTCCGAGCTTCTTGCCTAAAATCTCAGTTCCCGCAAATTTCTTTTTGGACTTCTCGGTGAGTTTGGCGATGTCAGGATCACCTGCGTTTGCCTTAACCCACTCTGTTCCGCCGATGATGTCTCTGGATGCTATGAGCATTGCTGCGAGAACCATCTCTTTAACACCATTTGCATTTGCTCCGGGTGTATTGAAGACAACGATACCCTTCTGAGCACATCTCTCTAAAGGAATATTGTTAACGCCTGCGCCGGCTCTTGCAACAGCAAGAAGAGTATCTGAAAACTCCATCTCAAGCATATTGGCGCTTCTTACAAGAATACCTTCTGCTTCATCTACACTGTCTACAGCCTGATACTGATCTGTGAAATTATTAAGACCGATCTTAGCGATGGGATTTAAACATTTATACTTGTACAAGTCTCTGTCCTCCGATTCTATTAGTTATTCTTCTCAAACTCGTTCATGAAGTCTACAAGCTTCTTAACGCCCTCAATAGGCATAGCGTTGTAAATACTTGCTCTCATGCCGCCTACTGTTCTGTGGCCCTTAAGGCTTACAAAGCCTGCCTTGGTAGCCTCAGCGATAAACTTGGCATTGAGCTCCTCTGAATCTGTAACAAAAGGAACATTCATAAGTGATCTGTCCTCAGGTCTTACTGTTCCCTTGAACATCTTGCTCTGATCAAGATAGTTGTACAGAACAGCTGCCTTCTCCTCGTTTCTCTTCTGCATCTCAGTAAGGCCGCCCTGCTCCTTGAGCCACTTGAATACCAGTCCGCACATATAGATGCTCCAGCAGTTAGGTGTATTGTAAAGTGAACCGTTGTCAGCCTGTGTCTTCCACTTAAGCATTGTAGGTGTGTAAGAAGGAACATCATCTGTGATGAGGTCTTCTCTGATAATGGAAATAACAAGGCCTGCAGGTCCTACGTTCTTCTGAACACCACCGTAGATAACACCGTACTTGGTAACATCAACGGGTTCTGAAAGGAAGCATGAAGAAACATCAGATACAAGAATATGTCCCTTGGTGTTGGGAAGAGTCTTGAACTTGGTTCCGTAGATTGTATTGTTCTCGCAGATATATACGTAATCAGCATCCTCAGGAATATCAAGATCTGAGCAATCAGGAATATACGAGAAGGTCTTATCTGCACTTGATGCAACCTCGATGGCCTCTCCGTACTTCTGAGCCTCCTGATATGCCTTCTTGGCCCACTGGCCGGTGATGATGTAAGCAGCCTTCTTGTTCTTCATAAGGTTAAGAGGAACAGCTGCGAACTGCTGGCTGGCTCCGCCCTGTAAAAAGAGAACCTTGTAATTGTCAGGAATATTCATAAGATCTCTAATATCCTGCTCGGCAGTCTGAATAACGCTGTCAAAGGTCTTGGATCTGTGGCTCATCTCATTGATGGACATACCGCAGCCATTGTAATCAAGCATCTCTGCTGCAGCCTGTTTCAAAACTTCTTCCGGAAGCACTGCCGGACCAGCTGAAAAATTATAAACTCGTGACAATTTACTACTCCTCCTATAATTAAATTAATAGATTGGCTTGTGTCAAATACTTTAACAAGTTGAATTGGTAAATGAATAAATTAATATCATTTTACCTTCGATTTAAATTTTGTCAAGAACGTCATTCCATAATGTTTGTTATTTAATATTTTATAACAAGGATCGCGAGAAGAAAAATTAAATTATTATTAAATAAAAACGGACTAAAAACATCTTTTTTAATCGATGTTCTCAGTCCGCTAATCTTTGATTATTTTGCAATCAACCGCGTTTTGTAAAAAATCTTATATTCAACAATTTACAATGCAACTAGTATAATTGTTGAACGAGGTTGTAGTTCAATGGATTCTTTATTTAAATATTTATGTGATTTTTTGAAGTCAAAATTTGATGAATTTGAATCAAATTTTATGTTCCAATTCATGTGTTTGGGAATGATTGGAAGGTTAAAAATTCTCTTTTCCCAATATGAATTAACCAAAACATAAATGAATGTATCTTTTTTTGTGCCAAATTTTGTATGGTCTTCCGCATATAGGTATGCAAAAGACAGATTGGAAGCATTCTCATCCAGTTCCCAAGGGGTTGTGCCATGGAATGACAGCTCCGGATATCCGGTGCCGTTGGGACCAAAATCATAACTTGCTGAAGTCAATACAGGATGAGCCTTCCTGAAAGCAATAAGGTTTTTCACATATTCAAAGAGTTCTCTGTTTCTGTCAAGATCGTTCCAGTCAAGGTACGATATCTCATTGTCCTGACAGTAGGCATTGTTATTGCCTTTCTGAGAATTGGCAAATTCATCCCCGGAGAGAAACATAGGCATTCCTCGGCTGGTTAGAAGGATTGTCATGAAATTCTTCATCTGCTTAAGTCTGCATTCATTAACCTCAGGATCGTCGCATTCGCCCTCTGCCCCGCAGTTCCAGCTGTAATTGTCATTGGAACCGTCTCTGTTATCCTCACCGTTACCTTCGTTGTGCTTATCATTGTACGATACCAGGTCATTAAGCGTAAATCCATCGTGACAGGTAATGAAATTTACTGACAGTAACGGACTTTTACCTCCGTACAGATCCTCCGAGCCACGTATTCTTCTATACGCTTCAGGCGCAAGCTCTCCTGTTCCTTTTACAAATTGCCTTATAGCATCACGGTATTTTCCATTCCATTCGGCCCATCTGTTGTATGAAGGAAAACTTCCTACCTGGTACAACCCGCCTGCATCCCAGGCCTCTGCAATAAGAACACTCTTGCCAAGGACAGCATCATGAGCAAGACTCTCAAGAAGTGGTGGATTCATCATAGGATGTCCATCCTCATCTCTGGACAAGATAGATGCCAGATCAAACCTGAATCCGTCCACATGGTAGGAAAATACCCAGTACCTTAGGCAATCCAGAATAAAGTTTCTGACAACAGGATTATTGCAGTTCATAGTATTGCCACAACCGCTAAAGTTATAGTAACCTCCATCCGGCGTCAAAAGATAATAATTCCTGTTATCAATACCTTTAAAAGAAATATAAGGGCCGTTTTCATTCCCCTCAGCTGTATGATTAAACACCACATCCAAAATTACTTCGATACCATTTCTGTGCAGGTGCTTTATCATATTTTTGAGCTCATCGCTCTCCATACCAAAGGGCGCAGATGCAGCATACCCTGCTTTTGGTGCAAAAAATCCCACAGTAGAATATCCCCAGTAATTCAGGAGTCTTTGTCCATTTACTACTCTGGAGTTCTCAAATTCATCAAATTCGAATATAGGCATCAATTCGATACAGTTTATACCAAGCTCTTTTAGGTATGGAATCTTCTCAAGAATTCCTGCATAAGTTCCCTTGTATTTCACACCACTGGACTGATGAGCAGTAAAAGACCTCACATGCATCTCATAAATAATCAGATCCTGCTGCAGAAGCTCTAACGGCTTATCGCCTTCCCAATCATAATCTTCTCTGATTATCTGTCCTCGATGCTGAAAATCATCTTTCCGCCGCCCCTTCCCCCAAACAGAACGCCCGGAAATTGATTTGGCGTATGGGTCAAGGAGAACTTTGCTCTTATCAAATCGAAGCCCCTTTTCCGGCGCATATTCACCGTCGAACCGGTATCCATACTCAACAGTCTCGATGTTTAAGCCAAATACCATCATGGTATAGACATCCCCGATACGAAATTCCTCCGGAAAAGGTATCTCAACAAAGGGTTTATTTGCTCCGTGATTAAACAAAAGGAGCGTACAGCCCCTTGCCTCAGTGGAGTAAATACTAAAGTTTACTCCTCCATCGGTGACTGTCGCTCCAAAGGGCATAATACGCCCGATTCGATATTCAAGTCCTTTTATCTTGTTGGTAGGAAAAGTATCAACAAGTCTCATATAAATGCCTCTCGTCAAATAACGAAACACTTTATATCGGTAGCACTATTAATAATATAACACTACAGGGGTTCCTACTTCCACCACTTCCCACAGCTGACTTACCTGGGACTCAGGGCAGTTAATGCAGCCATGCGAACCGTCGCGTTTATAAATTTCTTCTCCGAATTTGTTTCTCCAGTTAGCATCATGAATACCGACTCCCTTGTGTACACCAAGCCAGTAATTGACGTAGGAAACATAATCAGCGCCTCTAAGATAGGTGTGATAGCGTTTGTTGTAAATGTTGTAGACTCCTGTCGGAGTACCTCTCCCGCGATTAATATTACCGGTAACCACGGGCATCTCCATATTGAGCTGTCCGTCAACATAGTAGCGAAGCTCCTGCTTGCCCATATCTACTTCGATATAGGTTTGGCCAAGCTCTTTAGCAGCATCGAAGGATTTTACACCATCAGCCATAGATATTTCTCTTTTAACGGATGCAGATTTGGTATCTGCCAAAAATGCCGCCTTAAGATATTCGAATTCTTCGTCAATCTCAATAAGGCTTCCGTTTCCTCTGGAATTATCCCTGTAAAAAACTTCAGTTCCGGTGCCGTTTTTATAATTTGCAAGAAATCTGGAGGTATCGTAGGTCTCTTCAATTCCCTTGAGGAATTCATACATCTTGCGTTCACTGATGATCAGATTTCCATCATAGTCAAAAAGAAATCCATCTTCAGCCAGAACGCCTTCCTCCTCAAGATCCATTATCTCCCTGTTTCCGGCGATAAAGAGTCCCATACCGGGAGTTTTTTTGTCATACTCCTCTTCCAGCGCTACCTCCAGATCCTTATCTGTAAGTATCCACTTCGATACCTGCTCCTTATTGACAGGTATCTCCTCGCCCATTACAGAGTAGCTGATACCGCAGCTCTGGACTTCATCAAGCTTGTCAAAGAGGGCAATTGTCCTCAGATCCTGCTCAGAGAGCTGAAGCTCTTCGTAGCAGCCTTCTGTTTCCGACAAATCAAGTGTAGTCTTATGCGTATCATAAGCAATATTTACAGCATTAAGAATATTTTCTTTGTTCGGAACAAGATTGTAAGCATCGTGAAGCTCATACCCGTTGCCCTTAACTATAGTGACATTGGGAATCTCTTTTTCTTCAAAAATCTCCCACGCTGCAACCTTATCAAGAAGAAGCGATCTGTCATAAGTTATATCAGGCTCATATTGAATAACCAGGTTCTTAAATACGTTAAGTCCCCATGCATATGGGTTGGAATTATCAATGAAATCTCTCAGAGGCCCTGTAAAATCCACTTTCAGGTTCACATCCTCAGGTGATATTACCAGTTCTTCTCCGTCTGTGCCTTTAATGACAAAATCTTCGCACTTATACTGCGCCACAAGTTCAGCATTGACCTGTTCCACGGTCATTCCGGTGCAATAAACACCATTTATCCAGGTAAAACATGGAAATCCGTCGGTATAGTACATTCCAAGAAGAACATAAAGGCCGGCGAAAATCACCAGCCCAATTGTTATAAATAAACCAAAAATTTTAAAACCTTTTTTCATACTCCCCACTTCTTTTAATTCTTAGACTTTTCCGCAAGATCCTTGGCGTCAAAGGTCTCGCTTAAGGAAGCTCCGGGTGAAACCATAGGGAATACCTTGTCATCCTCTTCTATTATGCATTCAAGAAGAACAGGCTTCTTGGAGGCTATAGCCTTCTTAAGAGCAGGTGCAACCTCAGACTTCTTGCTGATACGAATTGCATCGCAGCCAAGACCCTCGGCTACCTTGCAGTAATCCACTTTGTCCTCAAAAATAGTCTGTGAATAGTGCTGTGAATAGAACAAAGTCTGCCACTGTCTTACCATACCAAGAACATTGTTGTTGATAACAATCTCAATGATAGGAAGATTATATCTTGAGGCTGTGGCCAGCTCATTCATATTCATTCTAAAGCAGCCATCTCCCGCAATATTTACGCAGAGCTTGTCAGGGTTAGCTACCTGAGCACCTATGCAGGCGCCAAGGCCGTAGCCCATGGTTCCAAGGCCTCCTGAAGTAAGGAAGGTTCTGGGTGATCTGAATTTGTAATACTGGGCAGCCCACATCTGATGCTGTCCTACATCAGTAGAGATAATCGCATCGCCCTTGGTAAGCTTATCAAGCTCCTCGATGATATAAGGGCAGGTAAGCTTGTCAGTCTCATAGGACAGAGGGAATTTCTTTTTATAATCACTTATTTTGGCAATCCATTCCTTGTGATCCATCTTTTCAAGTTTTTCATTGAGATCCCCCAGAACCTGCTTTAGGTCACCAACAATAGCATAGTTTATTCTTACGTTCTTGTTGATCTCAGCAGCATCAATATCTATCTGAAGAATCTTAGCTTTGGATGCAAAAGTCTTGGCATTGCCGGTTACTCTGTCAGAGAATCTTGCACCTAAAGTGATCAAAAGGTCACACTCAGAAACGCCAAAGTTAGAGGTTTTGGTTCCGTGCATACCGATCATGCCTGTATAGAGCTTGTGAGTTCCGTCAAATGCACCCTTACCCATAAGCGTATCGCATACAGGAGCATCAATGAGCTCTGCAAACTCCTTAAGTTCCTTGGATGCTCCGGAGATAACAGCGCCGCCTCCGACATAGATAAAGGGTCTCTTGGAAGCCTTGATCATCTTAACCGCAGCTGCAATTTCATCGGAAGTATACTTTTTCTCAGGCTCTTCCTCAGAGATCTTCTCCTTACGATAATCGCAATGTGCCGCAGTAACATCCTTGGTGATATCCACAAGTACAGGACCGGGACGACCTGTTCTTGCGATCTTGAAAGCTTTTCTCAAAGTCTCGGCAAGATCCTTAACATCTTTTACAATATAGCCATGCTTAGTGATAGGCATTGTAATTCCGGCGATATCAACCTCCTGGAAGGTATCCTTGCCAAGAAGAGGCAGATTAACATTACAGGTAATCGCAACCATAGGCACTGAATCCATATATGCGGAAGCAATACCTGTAACCAGGTTGGTTGAACCGGGGCCTGAGGTAGCCATACATACGCCCACCTTGCCTGTTGATCTGGCATAGCCGTCTGCCGCATGGGCAGCTCCCTGCTCATGGGAAGTTCTGATATGCAGGAAGTTGTCCTGCTGTTTGTACAATTCATCGTAGATATTAAGGATTGTTCCTCCGGGATAACCAAAAACAGTATCTACTCCCTGTTCCTTAAGACATTCAAGAACAATCTGTGCTCCTGTAAGCTGCATTTTTTCACACTCCTCGTCTGGCAAATATTATTTTGAAGTACCGGGAATCTCAAGGATTGCTCCTCTGTTTCCGCTGGTAACAAGTTCTCTGTATCTTGCAAGATAGCCGGTTGTTACCTTGGGCTCTCTTGGCTGCCACTTAGCTCTTCTTGCAGCAAGCTCCTCATCGGATACCTTGACATTAAGAGCATTATTAGGAATATCAACGCTGATGATATCGCCTTCTTCAACAAGTGCGATAGGTCCGCCAACAGCAGCCTCAGGAGATACGTGTCCGATGGACGCTCCCCTACTTGCTCCGGAGAATCTTCCGTCTGTTATAAGTGCAACAGTTGAGCCAAGGCCCATTCCGGCGATAGCTGATGTAGGATTGAGCATCTCTCTCATTCCGGGGCCACCCTTAGGGCCTTCGTATCTGATAACTACTACATCACCCTCTTTAATCTTGCCACCAAGAATTGCGGAAATAGCATCTTCTTCACAGTCAAATACTCTTGCAGGACCCTCATGGGTCATCATCTCAGGTGCAACTGCAGATTTCTTGACGATACCTGTATCAGGTGCAAGATTGCCCTTAAGAACAGCAATTCCACCTGACTGCATATATGGATTCTCAATAGGTCTGATAACTTCAGGATTGAGATTAGTTACACCTTCAAGGTTCTCCTTGATAGTCTTACCTGTAACTGTAATAAGATCGGTATTCAAAAGATCCTTCTTAACCAGCTCAGACATTACAGCAAGTACACCGCCTGCCTCGTTCAGATCTTCCATGTAAGTAGGACCAGCAGGAGCCAGATGGCAAAGGTTAGGGGTTCTTGAAGATACTTCATTAGCAATCTCCATGTTGAGATCAACCCCTGCCTCATGTGCGATAGCAGGAAGGTGAAGCATTGTATTGGTTGAGCATCCAAGAGCCATATCCATAGCAAGCGCATTCATAAATGCTTCCTTGGTCATAATATCTCTTGGTCTGATATTTTTCTCAATAAGATTCATTACTGCATAGCCGGCCTTCTTGGCAAGTCTGATTCTTGCAGAATATACCGCAGGAATAGTACCGTTACCGGGAAGTCCCATTCCGATTGACTCTGTGAGACAGTTCATGGAATTGGCTGTATACATACCTGAGCAGGAGCCGCAGGTAGGACATGCCTTTTCTTCGTACTCGCAGAGCTTGGCATTGGTCATCTTGCCTGCAGATACCGAACCAACTGCTTCAAACATAGCAGAAAGTGAAGTCTTGTGACCATCTACTCTTCCTGCCATCATAGGACCGCCAGAAACAAATACTGTAGGAATATTAACACGGGCAGCTGCCATCAGAAGTCCCGGTACATTTTTATCACAGTTGGGTATGCATACCATTCCGTCAAAAGCATGTGCCTTAGCAAGGCACTCAGTGGAATCGGCTATAAGATCTCTGGTAACAAGGGAATATTTCATTCCGATATGTCCCATGGCAATGCCGTCGCAAACAGCAATAGCAGGAACAACTACGGGCATACCACCGGCTTCTGCAACCGCAAGCTTAACAGCCTCAGTAATCTTATCCAGATTCATATGTCCCGGAACGATCTCATTGTATGAGCTGACAATACCGATAAGAGGTTTTCTTCTCTCCTCTTCGGTAAATCCAAGTGCATTAAATAAACTTCTGTGTGGAGCCTGCTGAAGGCCTTCCATAACTCTGTCACTATTCATAGCCATGTTCTCTCTCCTTTACCTTGTATAAACCAAAAAATTTTCATTTTCATATCTGACATGCATTGATTCAATATAGTCCCAGTTAATATCATCGTGAAATGCATAGAATTTCCAATGATTTTCTCCCAGATATTCATCCTCGAGAAGGACCTTATCAAGAATCACCAGATCACATCCTGTTACATCCGTATTCAGACAATCAATGTTCCAACCAAATTTCAAAAGATATCTCTGATCACAGTCCAGAGCGGCAATCTTGCTCTTATTTGAAACATTCGCAACATACAGTGAGTTGAAAAGATCATTTTCCCTCTCACCCAGCTGCATATTGAACTGCGGACCCGAAATACGTATCAAAAAGTAGATAAATATCACCAAAACAGGTAAATACACAAATGCTGAATTATACCATTTATCTGTTTTATTAATTATCTCAATTTCCTTATGGGGTGCATTATCAGCATCTGTATTTTCCATAATACCGTTGTAGATGCGAATGCCGAAGTTAATGATCTTCTCCAAAACTCCGCAGATACACAGCGATATTAGAACTCCTCCAAAGAAAAAACTCTCAGCATAAGGAAGTTCGTGCCTGATTATAAGCATAAATCCCACAAGAGTAAAATTAACAATAACAATCAAATTAATAACGGTTCTGCTGTACTCAAAGTGTCTGATACATTCTACCAGCAGTACCGATAATCCTGTTACCAGGAACAAAATGACTACCATGCTGACGCCGGGAGTGATCATCTCAAGAACTTCAAAGATCCAATTACCAAATTGCCTGCTGAAAGCCTGCGTATCCATCTTTTGTACATACGCCTGCGACATCATCAGATCCGCACCTGTAAACCAGGCTTTCCCCGGAGTTCTCAGAAGTACTGAGGACTTAAGCCCGCCGTATTTCTCAATGGCACCTTCCGCATTGACCAGCAGATTGGTTCCCAATGACAGCCACACTGCAGAATATAAGAACACGGTCACAATCATGGAAACAACAGAAACTCCAAGTATACCCTTAAGCTTTCTGTAGTAGATGTTCTCGGAATTGTTCCCATATACGCTGCGACTTCTCATTCCATTGATAAAGAGGAATGTAAAAGCCGCAACACAGGTAGGTAAAACCCATAACACACTTATCGGCACAGTATAAATGCCAAGCACCATGAAAAATCCAAGGAGCTTAAAATGCGGTTTCCTGCTCTCTCCCGCTTTGCATATATCTCCCAAAAGATATATGCCGGCAAGAAAACATGTGGTTCCAAGTGTATAACCTCTTCCCTGAACACTGAACTCATTCACCATCTTCATGGAAGCATATAGAATTGTCGACGCCAGTGGAAGTCCGTGAGAATAATATCTTGAAGTTATCTTGTACATAAGTATCAGATTGACGATTGCACAGACAAAAGATACTCCTCTAAGTCCCAGATAAGAATTCCCAAGCAGTGTAAGTATTGAAGCAATAACCGCATAACCTATATGGTCATTTGGCATAGTCCAGTGCAAAGCCGAATAAACAGGACCTCTGCTGATGAAATTGTAATAGGTATACAGTTCCGTAAATACAGGAGTAATGGCAAACATTCTCCATAAGTAATAGGCTCCCATCCCGATAATAAATAACGTGACCGCAATGGTCTCTGGTTCATGGGGTAAAAAATTGTATACCTTCTTTTCAGTTTTAGCTATTAATGATTCGTTCAGCAATCAGGTCTCCCATTTCGCTGCAGCTGGTCTTGGTAAATGCCGATTCTTCTGACTTAGGCAGAATATCAACGGTTCTATAGCCCTCTTCCAGGACTTTTTTAACAGCATTCTCAATTGCATCAGCTTCCTTGTCAAAGTTGAAGCTGTATCTAAGCATCATTGCAGCGGAAAGTATTGTAGCTATAGGATTGGCAATGTTCTGTCCGGCGATATCCGGAGCACTGCCGTGACTTGGCTCGTAAAGTCCAAATGTCGTGTCATTAAGTGAAGCACTGGGAAGCATACCAATGGAGCCGGTAATCATGCTTGCTTCATCGGAAAGGATATCCCCGAACATATTCTCAGTAAGGACCACATCAAACTGAGCAGGATCCTTAACGAGCTGCATTGCACAGTTATCTACAAGCATATGTTCAAGAGTTACATCGGGATAGTCCTTAGCAACTTCCTCTACAACCTTTCTCCAAAGTCTGGAGGAATCAAGGACGTTAGCTTTATCTACACTTATTACGCTCTTTCTGCGCTTTCTTGCAACATCGAAGGCGCGGATGGCAATACGGCGGATCTCGCTCTCCTTGTAAGTAAGTGTATCAGTTGCTACAAGTTCGCCCTCTACTTCATCAGTATGTCTATCGCCAA
The DNA here is from genome assembly GCF_000420845.1 of Butyrivibrio sp. AE3009. Lineage (GTDB taxonomy): Bacteria > Bacillota > Clostridia > Lachnospirales > Lachnospiraceae > Butyrivibrio. Next base: position 51,671 of record NZ_ATVS01000014.1, read on the forward strand.
AGTAGAGTCCACCGGTAAGCTCTCGCATAATCAGCATATCAAAGCCCTTCTCGCCGGTTGAAGCCTTAAGAGGACATGCATCCTTAAGCTGAGGATAAAGGTAAGCAGGTCTTAAATTAGCGAATAGATTAAGACTCTTTCTAAGTTTAAGAAGTCCGGCCTCAGGACGAAGTGAAGGCTCAAGCTTGTACCAGGGCGATGTAGAGGTGTTGCCTCCGATAGATCCCATAAGTACTGCATCTGCAGCCTTGGCATCGGCAATCGCCTCATCGGTAAGAGGAACACCGCAGGCATCTATTGAACAGCCGCCCATCAGAATATCTTTGTAAACAAATTCATGCCCAAAAACCTCGGCAACCTTATCAAGAACCTTCTTAGCTTCTGTAACAATCTCAGGTCCGATTCCGTCACCGGGAATACAGGTAATGTTCTTCTTCATAATCTCCTCCGTAAATATTTGAGTTAAACCTGCGGAAGCTGTGAAAGTGACTTCTCAAGCTCAGCATCAGAAGGGATATAATCTGACATATCACCGTCGTTGAACTTCTGATATGCCACCATATCGAAATATCCTGTTCCTGTAAGACCAAATACAATGTTCTTCTCTTCTCCTGTCTCTTTACACTTAAGAGCCTCATCGATGGCAACTCTGATAGCATGGCTACTCTCAGGTGCAGGAAGAATACCCTCAACTCTTGAGAACATCTCAGCAGCTTCAAATACACTGGTCTGTTCCACAGCTCTTGCTGAGAGAAGTCCCTGATCGTACAGTTCGGAAACAACTGAGCTCATGCCGTGATAGCGAAGTCCTCCGGCATGGTTGGCTGAAGGCATAAATCCGCTTCCGAGAGTATACATCTTGGCAAGAGGACATACCTTACCGGTATCACAGAAGTCATACGCATATTTACCTCTTGTAAGTGAAGGACAGGAAGCAGGCTCAACAGCAATAATGTCATAATCAGCTTCACCTCTGAGCATCTCTCCAACGAAAGGAGAAATAAGTCCGCCAAGGTTAGATCCGCCACCTGCGCAGCCGATGATGGTATCTGCCTTGATTCCGTATTTATCAAGAGCTGCCTTGGTCTCAAGACCGATAACAGACTGGTGAAGAAGTACCTGAGAAAGTACAGATCCAAGAACGTATCTGTAGCCTTCCTTGGAGGTAGCTGCCTCTACAGCCTCTGAAATAGCACATCCAAGAGATCCGTTGGTTCCGGGGAACTCAGCGTTGATCTTTCTTCCAATCTCAGTATCCATAGAAGGTGAAGGTGTTACACTTGCGCCAAAGGTGCGCATTACTTCACGTCTAAAGGGTTTCTGCTCATAGGAAACCTTAACCATATATACATGACAGGCAAGATCAAAATATGCACAGGCCATGGAAAGTGCAGTTCCCCACTGACCTGCTCCGGTCTCTGTGGTAACGCCCTTAAGGCCCTGCTTCTTGGCATAATATGCCTGAGCAATAGCGGAATTAAGCTTGTGAGAGCCTGAGGTATTGTTTCCCTCAAACTTGTAATAGATATGAGCGGGAGTTCCAAGCTTTTTCTCAAGGAAATAAGCTCTTACAAGAGGTGAAGGTCTGTACATCTTGTAAAACTCTCTGATCTCATCCGGAATCGGAATGTAGGCATCGGTATCATTGAGCTCCTGAAGTGCCAGTTCGTGGCAGAAAATGTGTGACAGCTCATCAACTGTTACCGGCTTAAGTGTTGCAGGGTTAAGGATGGGTGCGGGCTTCTTCTTCATATCTGCCCTGACATTGTACCAATCCTTGGGTAATTCGTTCTCCTCTAAGTAAATCTTATAGGGTATGTTACTCATATTAACTCCTCCCAACGCGTATTTTTAAAAAGCCCGATTGGGTGACCCCAACCAGGCTTTCATAAGAGTCATTTTTGACTTACTTCTTCTTGGTATCGTTTGAATCATCAGATGTTACAACAGCATCCTCAGGCTTCTCAACCTCTACGATTGCTTCCTTAGCCATGGGGATACGGCAATTCTTGTTATTACCAAACTCAACAATTACAGTGTCATCATCGATATCGATAACAGTTCCAAAGAAACCGCCTGTTGTACGTACGCTATCGCCCACTGCAAGAGCTGAAAGAACCTGAGCCTTCTGCTTCTGCTCCTTTCTCTGAGGACGAATCATAATAAAGTATAAGAATCCGATGAAAACAACGTAAACCGCGATCATCATAAATGTGCCGCCTGCTGTAGCTCCCTGTGCAGCATCAGCTGTAAGTAATAATCCCATAATATCCTCCAAAAAACTTAAGATTAATAATACACCAATAAATAATACTAAAGATAAGATGATAATTCAAGTATGCAATATTTAACCTTTTTTTACATTACAAAATTAACCTTTTCGCCAATTTCGTGCAATGTTATATCCGTCTGAAACGGTATTTGCGTCAAATTCCTGCATGCCTTCCAGTTTCTTTTTCTTGTACTGAGCAAAGTTTCCGGCTTCTATGGCATCTCTGATCTCTTCCATCATATGATTGTAGAAATACAGATTGTGAAGAACACAAAGGCGAAGTCCCAGCATCTCATTGGCCTTAAGAAGATGCCTGATATAGCCCTTGGAATATCTCTGACAGGCAGGACATTTACAGCCTTCCTCTATAGGGCTGTCATCCAGCTCATATCTGGCATTCAAAAGATTGATATGACCTCTGTTCGTGTATAGATGGCCATGACGACCGTTTCTGCTTGGATATACGCAGTCAAAGAAGTCTACTCCTCTTTCAACAGCTTCAAGAATATTGGCAGGAGTTCCGACTCCCATGAGATATGTAGGTTTATTCTCAGGAAGATAAGGCACTACTGTCTCCAAAACATGGTACATCTCTTCGTGGCTCTCTCCTACAGCAAGACCGCCCACCGCATATCCATCCAGATCCAGATCACTGATGATCTTGGCATGCTCTATTCTGATATCATCAAATATCGCTCCCTGGTTAATACCAAACAGCATCTGATGCGGGTTAACCGTATAGGGAAGTCCGTTGAGCCTGTCCATTTCAGCCTTACAGCGTTTAAGCCATCTTGTTGTCCTATCCACCGACATCTGAACATATTCGTGTTCAGCCTTGGCGGAAGGGCACTCATCAAAGGCCATGGCAATTGTTGAGCCAAGATGAGACTGAATCCTCATACTCTGTTCCGGTCCCATGAAGAGCTTGTGACCGTCGATATGTGAGTGGAAGTAAACTCCCTCTTCCTTGATTTTTCTTGTCTTAGCAAGAGAAAAGACCTGGAACCCGCCTGAGTCTGTAAGAATAGGCTTATTACAGGACATAAACTTATGAAGTCCCCCCATTCTGTAGACCACATCGTCCCCCGGTCTTAAGTGCAGATGATAGGTATTGGACAGAACCACCTGAGTATCGATTCCTTCAAGATCCTGCGTTGATACACCACCCTTAATGGCTGCTACAGTAGCCACATTCATGAAAACAGGTGTCTGAATCTTGCCATGAACTGTAGTGAACTCAGCTCTCTTGGCATTTCCGTCCTTCTTAATTATTTTATACATTCAAACCTCTTATTTATTTAACGTAAATACTCCAGAATTCCTCCAGGCAGATATCATTTTCCGATATAAATGTGGCTGCGTCAACCCCAACATATCTGAAATGCCATGGCTCGAATTCTATACTGGTAATATCCTCTTTTCCCTTGGGGTATCTGAGGATAAAGCCATATTTGTAACTGTTGGCGGCCAGCCATTTGCCGGCTGCAGTATTACCAAAGCCTTCATCAAGGCTTGAATACCCATCACTTATGATATCAATAGCAAGTCCGATCTGATGCTCGGATGCTCCCGGAACGGTAACTGCCTGAGATGCCAGATTAAAAGCATCCATATAGGACATACCGCTTTCCATATACCTCTTCACCTTGTTATTAAAGAGCATCGTCTGTCTGTCCATATCTCTGTAAGGCGAACAGATAATCAGGCTGACCCCATCCTTCCTTGCAGCTTTCATCATATCAAGAAGCGGTGTGATTATTCTCTCATCGCAGCGAAGATTGCCGCTGATGGTTCCGAGATGAAATTCATAATCATCCGGTATAGGATGCTGTTTGTTAACAAGAATAAGCTTCCAGTCATCGCTGTTAAACTCAGTCGTTCCTGATTCTGTATCTACGGTAGAATCCGAATCCTCTTCCTCATAAGAGTCATCTCCCGTAGCATTCAGAATATCGTCAAGGGAAGCCTGCTTCTGTGGATCCAGATGTTCTGCCTCTGCAACATCTGGGTTCTCGCTGTCCTTGGCCTCCTCAATAAGTGAAGTATCGACATCTTCAATAACAGCAAGTCTTGCGTCGGATTCTGTAACAACGGTATCTGAAATTACAGTATCAGAAACAGCCTCCGATGATAGACTGTCATTAACCGGAGTATTAACCTGTGTTGCAAAGCTGATTCCCACAGACATTGTCGGATATGCAAAGCTACTGCTGGTTGCAAAAAACAGTACTATGCACGCAAGAGAAGTAAAACGCTTGGCGTTTCTGTAGAAATAAAACAGTACATTGTAACAAAATATCATTGATAAAGCATAGGCTATACCTAGAAAAAAAAGCCTTTTGTGCTTTCGATTAAACTTCTCAACCTTAGAAACCACCTTCTGCTTAAAGGTAAGTTTCTTCTGCAAATTCCCCGCATTCATATCAGAAATCCCCTCAGATTCGGATATTTTGAAAATTAAAATAAAATTACGCTTTACATTATAGCTCGAATTTATGATAATTTCATTAGTTTTTGCTAATATTCCATTAACTTATTTGGTCAAAATAAAAAGATGGCGCAGCCATGGGTGTTAGCTTATAATAACTTTTAAATACAATTTGAGAAATTATTCGGAAAAGAGGTATTTATGGCAGGTTCAGGCTTTGGTAAAAATATCAGAATTTCAACCTTCGGTGAATCCCACGGAACAGCTTTGGGTGTCGTGATTGACGGCTTCCCCTCAGGCATGGAGCTAAACCCGGAGGACATTCAGAAACTCCTTGACAGACGTAAGCCCGGAACCAGCGAGGCAACAACACAGAGGAAGGAAGACGATCTGGTGGAGATACTGTCCGGAGTTTTCGAGGGTAAAACCACAGGAACACCTATTGCTCTCCTAGTCCGCAACACTTCCCAGAGATCTTCTGATTATAGTGATATCGCGAACTATTATCGCCCCGGTCATGCTGACTTTTGTTTTGATGCCAAATATGGTTTCAGAGATTACAGAGGCGGCGGTAGATCCTCCGGAAGAGAAACTGTAGGCCGGGTTGCCGCAGGTGCTCTTTGCAAGAAGCTTTTGTCGCAGATGGGCATAGAAGTTATGGCATATACCAGATCCATCGGTGACGTTGAGATTGACTACTCCTCTTTTGACAAAGATGCAATTACCAGAACACCTACCTCAATGCCTGATGTCAAGGCCAGTGGACGAGCCATGGAACTAATCAGAAAATGCCGTGAAGAGGAAGATTCCATCGGCGGCACGATAGAATGCAGAATAACAGGCGTTCCTGCAGGAGTCGGAGAACCTGTTTTTGACAAGCTTGATGCTCTGTTGGCACAGGCCGTTGTAAGTATCGGTGCTGTGAAGGCAGTGGAATTCGGAGACGGCATTTCCGTTTCACGATACAAAGGTTCCGAAAACAATGACAACTTTATCATGTCAGGTGACAAAGTTACCAAGAAAACCAATCACAGCGGCGGCATTATCGGTGGCATAAGTGACGGCAGCGACATTCTTCTCCGCGCTCATATCAAGCCCACTCCAAGTATTGCCAGAACTCAGCAGACCATTAACAAGTCCGGAGAAAATATCGATATCAACATCCACGGTCGCCATGATCCCGTTGTTGTTCCCAGGGCTGTCGTAGTCGTAGAAGCCATGTGTGCCATTGTTCTTTTGGATCTCATGATCTCAAACATGTCCAGCAGGGCCTCTTATATTACCGATTTCTATAACAAATAACTATAAGCATTACCTTTTTACTAATTATCTGTCTCATACAAAAAGCCATGTATCTCGACTCGTCAAGATACATGGCTTAAATAATCCGGTTATTTATCTATTACTTTTTCTCTTTTACATTATCAAGCTTATGGAATACAATGCAGTTCGGTCTTGAAACAGGAAGCTCAGGTCCGTTCATTACAAGTGTTCCCTTGTCCATATCCACTGTGAAGAATGTAAGTGAATCAGACTCGTGGTTAAGGGATACAAGATGCTTGTTATCAGGGAAAAGAGCTGCATCCTTGGGATACTCTCCCGCTATAGGAAGCTGAATCTTCTTGGTAAGAAGACCGGTCTCCTTGTCAACCTTATATACTACAACATTGTTCTCTCCTGCTGTTGAGCTAACGAGATAATTGTAATCCTCGGAGAATGTAAGAGCTGAGCTTGCAACGCCAAGAGAATCCGACTCATCTGAATTGGATACTGACTGAATCTTAGTGAATTCAGGCTCTCCGTCGATCTCTTCATACTGATATACGTCTATACCGCACTTCTGTTCAAGGCATACATAGAGGAACTTGCCGTCCTTGGAGAACTGCATATGTCTGGGTGATGATTCCTGATCGCAGTGGATAACATCAACCTCTTTGATCTTACCTGTATTAATGTCCAGAGAATAAATATTAACTCTATCCATACCAAGATCTGCAGCAAGCAGATATTTGTTGTCCTTGGAAACCTTGATGCACTGTACATGAGGTACATGGTTTCTGCCGGCTGCTGTGCCAAGACCCTTGTGATATCTCTCATCGGTTATCTCGCCGATGGAACCATCCTCGTTAAGTTTGAGGATTGTGACCTTGCCATCATGATATCCGGCGGTTATAAGATAATTGTCATGCTGATCTTCATTGAGATAGCATCCTCTCATTCCGTTAATTGAAGCCTCATTAAGAAATTCAAGGCTTCCGTCCTCAAGAATATGATAGGACTCAACACCCGCATCGGTAATGGAATAAAGAGTCTTGTTGTCATGAGAAATGCCTATATATGAGGAATTGGTGATCTCAACCTTCTGTTTCTCTGTAAGTCGTCCGTTCTTGAGATCCACGTCATAGATCCTGATTCCGTATTTGGTACCAAGTCCCGAAGTATAGCTTGAAACATAAGCTACATACTTGTCTTTTCCAGCCATTGTAAAACATGCCTCCTAAGCCTTATGAATAATCTTGCATTTAACATCATTCTAACACAAGAAAAAAAAACTTTAAATATGTAAAAAGTAATTGACACTAGTGCTGACTTTATTAAAATAAAGTAGATTGTTTATAATTATAAGAAAAAAGAGGAGTATGAAAATGGGAAAAGATCTGATAACTCTTGAACATATCACGAAATCTTACGACGGCACCACTATTCTGGATGACCTTAATCTTTCAATATATGAGAATTCCTTCGTTACACTGCTGGGGCCTTCAGGCTGTGGTAAGACCACAACCCTTAGAATAATCGGAGGCTTTGAGAAGCCTGATATGGGCCGTGTCATTTTTGACGGACAGGATATCACCTCTCTCGCACCCAACAAGAGACAGCTCAACACTGTCTTTCAGAAGTATGCTCTTTTTACCCATATGAATATCGCTGACAATATCGCATTTGGACTTAAGATCAAGAACAAATCCGATGCATACATCAGAGACAAAATCAGCTATGCGCTGAAACTGGTTAATCTCGAAGGCTACGAGAACCGTATGCCCGACTCACTCTCCGGCGGTCAGCAGCAGAGAATCGCCATCGCCAGAGCTATTGTTAACGAACCCAAGGTTCTTCTTCTGGACGAGCCACTCGGGGCACTGGACCTTAAGATGCGCCAAGACATGCAGTATGAGCTTAAGAGACTCAAAGAAGAGCTTGGCATCACCTTCATCTACGTAACCCATGATCAGGAAGAAGCTCTTACAATGTCAGATCATATCGTTGTAATGAACCAGGGCTACATCCAGCAGGAAGGCTCACCGGAGAAAATCTACAATGAACCTGAGAATGCCTTTGTTGCAGACTTTATCGGTGACAGCAACATCATCCGTGCAACCATGGTAAGAGACAAATTGGTTGATATTCTCGGTGCGAAGTTTGACTGCGTAGATACAGGTTTCGGTGAGAATAAGCCTGTTGACGTTGTTATAAGACCTGAGGACGTTGAGCTTGTCGCTCCTGAAGCAGGAACCATCGAAGGTGTCGTAACAGGCCTCACCTTCAAAGGTGTACACTATGAAATGGATGTAATGGCTAATGGCTATGAATGGCTTGTTCATTCAACCAAGCTCTCAGAAGTAGGTTCCAAGATTGGTATCAAGGTAGATCCTTTTAATATTCAGATCATGAACGTACCTGAGTCTGAAGATGAGGAGGCAATCAGTGAAACTGTTTAAGAATAAAAAAAGCGCCTATCTAATGTCCTCTCCATACATTGCCTGGGCCCTGATTTTCATCGTGGTTCCCCTTTGCATGGTCATTTACTACGGCCTTACCGACTCCCACGGCGCCATGACTTTTTCAAATATCGCCACAATTGCCAAACCCGGATACCTCAAAGCACTTAGGCGCTCTGTTGTTCTGGCCCTTGCCAGCACCCTTGTGTGCTTTATATTGGCCTATCCTTTGGGAATGATCCTGTCCTCCATGAAGCTTAAAAGGAATACTTTTCTTGTAACCCTCTTTATACTGCCCATGTGGATGAACTTCCTGTTAAGGACTCTTACCTGGATGACTCTTCTGGAAGGCAAAGGTGTTATCAACACAGTGCTGGAATTCCTGCATCTGCCTACAATAAACATCATCAACACGCCTTCAGCCATTATCCTTGGTATGGTATATAACTTCCTGCCCTTCATGATCCTTCCGATATACAACTCACTGTCAAGGATCGATGACAACGTGATAAATGCAGCAAGAGATCTGGGAGCTAACTCTTTACAGACCTTTTTGAGAATAACACTGCCCTTGTCAGTTCCCGGTATCATCAGCGGAATCACAATGGTATTTATACCGGCGCTTACAACCTTCGCGATTTCCACAATGCTGGGCGGATCCAAGATACTTCTGATCGGTAACGTCATTGAGCAGGAATTTACACAGCTCTATGACTGGCATCTTGGTAGCGGTCTCTCCATCGTGCTTATGATCTTCATCCTGATCAACATGGTGGTTGAATCAATATTTGATAAACAGGGAGGGCTTTCATGATGAAAAAAGTATTTGAAAGAGTATACCTTGCTCTCCTTTTGATCTTTATGTATGCCCCCATAGTTACTTTGATCGTTTTGTCCTTTAACTCAAGTAAATCAAGGGCAAAATGGGGCGGCTTTACCCTGAACTGGTATGTGAACCTTATGTCCGATGAGGCTGTTGCTTCAGCCCTTGTGAACACTCTTACCATCGCTGTACTAGCCACTGTTTTTTCAACGATCATCGGAACCTTTACCTGCATAGCAATGATAGGAATCAGCAAAAAGATGCGCTCAGTCATCATGGGCATAACCAATATTCCCATGATCAATGCGGATATTGTAACAGGTATATCACTGATGCTGCTCTTTAGATTCCTTCACTTAAGTTCAGGTTTTTCAACTATTCTTCTGGCTCACATAACCTTCAACATTCCCTTTGTAATGCTGAGCGTTATGCCAAGAATCAAGAACATGAACTTTTATGTATATGAGGCAGCACTGGACCTTGGTGCTTCACCTGCTTATGCATTTTCCAAGACTGTTTTGCCGGACCTTGTTCCCGGTATAGTGTCCGGAGCACTCATGGCCTTTACCATGTCACTTGATGACTTTATCATCACTTACTTCACCAAGGGTTCGGGCTTTGAAACACTTTCAACCCTTATCTACAGTGAGGTCAAAAAAGGTATTAAACCTGAAATTTACGCTCTTTCTGCAATAATCTTTGTCGTAGTGCTGGTTCTTTTGTTCATCGTCAACAGAGCACCTGCAAGTAAGACAAATAAAAAATAAAGGGGAAATTATGAAAAAAAGAATTATATCAATGATTCTTTCAGTCGCCATGACAGTATCCGTATTTGCCCTGTCCGGCTGTGGCTCCGATTCCGCCTCCGGAGAGAATGGCAAGCTCTATGTATACAACTGGGGCGAATACATTGACGAAGAAGTAATCGATGAATTTGAAGAAGAAACAGGCATCAAGGTAATATACGATACCTTTGAGAGCAACGAGATCATGTATGCCAAGCTTGCTCAGGACTCCTCAGCCTATGATGTTGTGTGCCCTTCTGATTATATGGTTCAGAAGCTGATACAAAATGACCTGATTCAGGAGCTTGATTTTGGCAGCATTCCCAATTCAGCCAATATTGGTGCCCAGTACTATGAATCCGCTTCCGACTTTGATCCCGGCAACAAATACGCAGTGCCCTACTGCTGGGGAACCGTTGGTATCCTCTATAATAAGACCATGGTTGACGATGTGGTTGACAGCTGGGATATCCTGTGGGATGAGAAATATTCAGGTCAGATCCTTATGCAGGACTCAGTAAGAGACGCATTCATGGTATCCCTCTTAAGAAACGGTTATTCCATGAATACCAAAAACGAGGATGAACTCAGAGTCGCCACCGATGACCTCATTGCGCAGAAACCTCTCGTACAAGCCTATGTTATCGATCAGGTAAGAGACAAAATGATCGGCGAAGAAGCAGCCCTTGGCGTTATCTATTCCGGAGAAGCCATTTATACCGCCAGAGAGAATCCTGACCTTGTATATGTGGTTCCCAAGGAAGGCACCAATGTATGGATTGATTCCTGGGTTATCACCAAAGGCTCCAAGAACGTGGAGAATGCCCAGAAGTGGATTGATTTCATGTGCAGAGGCGATATCGCTCTTCGTAACTTTGAATATATAACCTACTCCACTCCCAATACCGTGGCTCAGGAGAATATCGAGGATGAGGACATCAAAAATTCCAAAGTGGCCTTCCCCGATCTTAGCACCTTCCCCACTGAGTCTTACCAGTACCTTGGTGAAGATGGAGATAAGCTCTATAACGATTCCTGGATGGAAGTAAAATCAGCAGATTAAAATAAGGCAAAATTAAGGCCAAGAGGATTACAAGTATCCTCTTGGCCCATTTTTTCTGTAAAATAAATATCTTATGGCCAGTTCTTATATACGCCGTTCACACACACGCCTGCATATCCATTGGCAATCATCACCGCCTTATCGGATTCAGATATCATAGGTGTGGCATTATTTCCCGATACAACGTCAAAATAGTTACTTCCGTTATTTGCAACTCCCTTAAGTCCTATTGAAGCCATATTTCCTGCTCCCTTGGATAATGAGAAGGATGCCATCGCAACTCCCTTTGAATTGTACAGCATAGCAATATTTCCGGTTCTTGTGAGCGTTCCGCTACCGCCGGCGATTGATACTGCAATAGACTCTGATGTTGCAGCCGCTTTCTGAACATATACTTCTATGTTGTCATGAAGATCCTTGGTAGGCACTTTATCATCATCTACATAGAAATGGAAAAAGACATTCTTCTCTTTCTCATCTGCTCCGATATGAAGCTTAATATATTCGGTACCACTCTTGAAAGAGCACTCACAATAAGTCCCTGTACTGGTATGAGGTCCAACAAAATATGTATAGTTGTAGGTCGACCTAAACCACACCTCCTTGCATCCGCCGGCATCAATAGAAAGAACCGTATCACCAAAGTCAAAGCAAGCAGGTATTTCGCTATAGGCATAGGCGGTATTTCCGGCAAGCCCCACCATCAGTAACAATGAGAAAAGAATTCCAACAATAGTTTTTAAAGAACGATTCTTACTAAACATATATACACCTCTCTCATAACAAAAATATGTTGTCCATCTATTTTATTATAGCCAATGTCCACTTAGGTAAACGATTAAATTTCTCTAAATATCATAATTTTGTTATTACTATTGCGGCGATTTATATTTCAGAAAACGATTTTATTTCAAAACATTCATATCAACATTGCCGCCAATTCCGGGCACCTGTCCTTTGGAGGTATACTGCCACATATCATAGCGGGTAGCTGTATAGGTTGGCAGATCCACATATTGGGCAAGCCATATCTTATAGTCAAGAAGACTTCCGGTGTTGATGCGATTCTCAAACCAAAGCTTGTTGGAATATACACCGCAGGAATATCCGGCGTTTTGAATCGTAGACAGGAAGGCTCTTGTAACTGCAGTACGCTCATCCGCACTTATAGCATCTCCTCGTCCGTTACTCTTCTCAACATCAATATAAACAGGATACTGAAGGCTATAGGGACTTATCAGCTCAAGAACCATGGAAGCCTCTTCCACAGCCTCTGCCTCGTTAACAGCCTGGGAAAAGAAGTATACACCCACATTAAGACCTGCATTCTTAGCGCCGTTTATATTTGCGGAGAACATCGGATCCACAATAAGGGCTCCGGAGCTGGAGCCTCTGTAGCCGCATCTTATAATGGCAAAATCAATACCCGCTCCCTTAACTGCACCCCAGTCAATATTTCCGTTATGCTTGGATACGTCAATTCCTTTGGTTCCGGCGTGAGCCTGCTCCACCTCTTCATTACTTGGCTGCTCAGGTTCGGCCGGTCTGTCAATGGTACCTGACTGAGCCTGCCTGCTTATTTCGGCAGCCCCTGCCTCCTCTTCTATCTGTGCGATCAGATCCTCAGCATCCTCTGAAATATCCTCATCATAGGATTCCTGAGGTTCTGTAGCTGTTTCCGCAGCGGCATCAGAGCTTTTGCCATCAGCTCCGCCTGTTGTTTCATCCACATCCTGAACTTTGGTATCTTCCTCTGCCACGTTGACCTGATCCTCGGTTTTGATCTCATCGGAGACATCAATCTTGGCATACTGGATTTTCTCAGCAACTGTAATGGTCTGGGATTTGGATGCTCTGTAGGTGGCATCGCCCTCAGTAATATCAGACATAAAGACTGTTATATCTCCGGTGGGTACTGTAGGAATATAGATAATTCCATCTCTGTCGGTATCATCGTAGATATTTGTGCCTTCACTGCTCTTAACAGACACGGTAAAAGGTACCTTGTCTATCAGCTTACCTGTCTCGCTGTCGGAGAACTTGATCTTCAGGTCTTTTTGAATAGACCTGAGCGAAATATCTACCACGCAGTTTCTTGGCTCCCTTGACGCTCCCGCAACCGAAGAGTTGTCAATTCCGTGCTCGGCTCTAAGAGTGTCTCCGTCAATTGCCCCTACACTCAGAGCTTCCAGCGCACTGACTTCCTCAAATATGTTACTGTCTTGTGAACTTGCTAAATCTTCGCTCTCACTGTCATTTCCAAAAACAAAGAGTCCCATTATTATCACAATAATCAGGACTCCAGTTAATGCCAGAAGAACTCTTTGCATTGTTTTAACCATTTAAATAATCAACCCTCATATCATTTCCTGTTACTGTTACGCTTGCCTTAGCCCCCATAACAAGCGCAAGTTGCGGATCCAGATGTCCGAAATCAGCATCCAGAATTATCGGCACTCCCAAGCCTTCCAGCATGGCTGTAACCGCATTGTACTGATCAACACCCATTATGTTGCTCTCAAAAGCTCCATAGGGTCTTCCGATAAGAAATCCCTTCGCACTGTCAAACCATCCGGCTTCCCTCAGATTCCAAAGAGATCTTCTTATTTCCAAAGTAGTAAAATCACAGGCTTCCAGCATCCAGATAACATCCGGATTCTCTTCATTGAACTTCTTCATGTTGTCAAATCTGGTACCTACAAGATGTTCCAGCACATCAAGACAACCTCCGAGGAGCACTCCGCTCATGCTAAGAGTCTGTGAATCACCCGCCTTAACCGCCTTGCCTCCTACGCAGTCATAAGAAACCAGTATCTTATCCGCATCATAATCATAAGGAACGCTGAATACCTTCTCAAGGCTCGCCTCATCTCTTGGCGCTCCGTCCTCGAGAGGCGAAGTTCTTGGCCTTGGTCTTACGAATCTGTCATAGCCGGTAAAGCTCGTGCCTGTCCCTTCCAAAAGAGCAAATACATCATCCTCAGGCTTTTCCCAAGCCTTGGAAAAATGACAAATGCAAGGTCCGTATATTCCCATTACACCGCTAATAGTAACCAGAGGGAATATAAAGTTGGTATTATCGGAATATCCCAGAAACCACTTAGGCTTAGCGGATTTAAGCGCTTCAAAGTCCACATAGGTTATGGTCTCGTTCATCAGCTCACCGCCGCCGGCAGATATAATAGCATCCACATCATCTCGTGTGTAGAATTCAACCAGTTCTTTGGCACATACTTTGGGGTCTGTGCTGATTCCTATACCGTCGCCGGTAAATACTGTCGGTCCCTCAATGATGTTGTAGCCACGTTCCTTAAGCTTTTTTACAGCCACACCGTACATTAGACTGTAGGGTTCAATAGACGGTGCAAATGCCGGAGCTGTGATTCCTATTGTATCTCCCTTGGAAATATATTCAGGTCGTTTAATCATAAATACTCCCAAAGAGCTGATTATCTGCTCTTTTTATTCTTGGTGTTCTTCTTGGAGGAATGAATATCCGCAAGTCTTGAATATGACTTCCTGTAATGTCTGTTCATCTTGTAGCATTCAAGAAGTGACAGATAATGTCCTTCTCCGTGTCTCATTACCGCAATATAAGCAATGCAGCCCTTATCAAGCACTGTAGCCACTGCCATTGCATCATCCTCATTACTGCCTACACAGTAAGCGCCGTCATTCAGCGCAAATATTGCATTGACATTTTTCTTGATATTATGGAAGTTCTGACCATCCTTGCCGTGCTCGTTGCTGGGAACCTTAACGCTGTAGCCTATGAGCTGTGCAAAGTCATCCAACAGAGGCCTCATGTGACTGGCTCTTCTTGATACTGTCATGACCGCTTCGGATTTGTTATGGATGATATACTTAACATCCGGTCTTCTTCTGTAGATTTCTTCATGAATACGCTTAACTCTCTCCGGTGTATCAGCTATATCGTAGATGATAACGCCTTCTTCCTTGTGAGAGTTAAAACCGACCTCTACACCATGATGCATATCGGTCTTACATACATCGATAAGGAAATTGTTGCAGGCAACCTCCATATTCTCGGCTTCGTAGATTGCTTCTCTTGAGTTCTTGCCCATGCAGATAGTGCCATGATTGGCCATTATAATTCCATTTGAATCACTGTACTTTTTTACCGTGCGATATACATTGTCGGCGAGCTTCTCAGTGCCGGGGAGTGCGTAAGGTGCAACGGGAATCATAATGTCCTTGTCTTCTGAATAAGTAACTATCTTCTTAAGGCCAAGAGTTCCTGCGCAGGAAGCATACACCTGGTGCGTGTGCACTATGAACCTGATATCGTTACGAACCTTGTAGCAGGCAGCATGTACAGCCTTCTCACTTGATGGTTTGTACTTGCTTTCGTAGGACAGATCGTTAATGTTGACTGCCACTATCATCTCGGGAGTCAGATCTTCATATCTGATTCCGCTGGGTGTTATGAGAAAATGCTCTGCATCGATCCTGCAGCTGATATTCCCCCAGGTTCTAACCAGCAGTCCTATATCGTGTAATTCTCTGGAAACCTCTATTATGTGCTCCTTGGCCCCAAGAAGTTCCTCTTTGGTCAAAGCCATATGTAACCCTCCAAAATCCCCATATAATTTATCTTATCTGACCATTTCCCAAAATCTGGTACTTATAAGATGTAAGCTCCTTAAGTCCCATGGGACCTCTTGCATGAAGCTTTTGTGTGCTGATGCCTATCTCAGCACCAAAGCCGAACTCGAATCCATCGGTAAATCTTGTGGAAACATTGTGATAAACACAGGCTGCATCCACTCTTCCCAGGAACTTCTCTGCAGTCTCTTTGTTCTCTGTGATAATGGACTCAGAATGTCCGGTGTTATATTTGTTAATATGGTCTATCGCTTCATCCACATTTTTAACTGTCTTAACAGAAATAATATAATCAAGATACTCTTTGCCAAAATCCTCTTCTGTGGCGTCCAGCGCATCTGCAAGAACTGCTTTCGCCTCCTTGTCGGCTCTGATCTCTACATTGTGCTCCTTCATAGCCTTGGCAAACAATGGTAAAAAAGCATCCTTGATATCTTCATGAACAACCAGCGATTCAGCTGCGTTACATACGCCAATTCTCTGGGTCTTGGCATTGATGATGATTGGAATTGCCTTCTCAAGGTCAGCATCCTTGTCCACATAAATGTGACAATTGCCGGTTCCTGTCTCGATAACGGGAATGTTGGAATTCTCCACAACTGCTCTGATAAGCCCCGCACTTCCTCTGGGAATAAGAACATCAACATAATCGTTCATCTGCATGAACTGTGTTGTAACGCTTCTGTCCGTATCCTCAATAAGCTGAACCGCATCAGGGTCAATTCCCTGCTGTGAAAGTGTATTTCTGATGGAATTGGTGATGGCGATATTGCTGTTTATGGCGTCGCTTCCACCCTTTAATATAACTGCGTTACCGGATTTAAAAGTAAGACTGAAGGCATCTGCCGTAACATTGGGTCTCGATTCATAAATGATTCCGATAACTCCAAGAGGCACTCTTACCTTCCTGATATGAAGACCGTTTGGTCTGTCGAAACTCTCTATTTCAGTGCCGATGGGATCCTCCAGGTCTGCAACCTGCCTAAGTCCCTCAGCCATAGCCTGAATTCTCTTATCATTAAGCATCAACCTGTCCAGCATGCCGGGATGCATGCCGTTTTGCTCACCGCGCTCATAGTCTTTCTGGTTGGCGGCGATAATGTCGGCAGAATCCTTAATAAGCCCGTCTGCTACTGCTAAAAGAGCTTTATTCTTCTGATCTGTCGTCAGATTCTGAATTGTATACTTAGTGCTTTTGGCCCTCTTACAAATCTCTAATAATTCCATACCAACCTCCTCAACAACTAAAAAACGCGCTCCTTTGATTATACCTAAGAATATGAGCATATTCAAGTTTTGTAAGAAACTAACGCCCGGTCAGAGGCCTGTCAGGCCCTATCATTCGCTTCTTGTCATACTCCTTGGGGACGTGCCGTAGAACTTTTTAAACACATTGGAAAAATAGCTTACATCGCTGTATCCCACCTGCTCCGCGATAGCCGATAGCTTTTCTTCGGTGCTTGTGATAAGCCTTTTGGCCTCCTGCATTCTGTACTGGGTAATATACTCCGTGAGGGTCATGTTCATCTCACTCTTAAACATCTTGCGAAGGTAGGTCTGGTTTACACACAGAGCCTCGGAAATATCCGAAATAGACATCCCTGCGTTGGAGTAATTGCCTTCGATATATTCCTTTGCAGCCTGGGCCACATCATGTTCTTTACTTACCTTTTTGCCCTTTTCAAATTCGATTCTCTTCTTGTAAAGGTAAATGACATTTTCCCTCATCTTCTCCGGGGTATCGGCAGATGCAAAAAACTTCTCCGGAACAAAATCATCCCCGTATATCTTATCAAGTGAAAAACCTGAACTGATAATATTGGTCATCAAAATACTTACGGCGCTGCTAAGAAGATTCATCTCAGTAAAACCTCCTGCTCCATCCCCTGATGCAGCCTGATTTCTTTCCCTTATCCTGTTCCACAGCTCATTTATGGCATCCTCGGCATCCTCAGCCTGAAGGCTCTCGATATCCTTGTTCAGCCTGAAAATAGCATCCAGTGAGGTGTAGGAAACACTATCATTATTGTTTCTAATGTCAAAAAACCTTCCAAAGCCCTTTCCTGCCAGATAGTTAAGGGCCTTTTCATAAGCTCCCTTCACCGCAGAAATGCTGTCCGCTCTGGACAGAGCTATAACACTGTCTATTTCAAGCTGATTTTTGACAACCTGAATAAGATCGGAAAATTCATAACCCTTATAGCTTACAAGCTCCTTGTCATCATCAAATCTCATAAGCACAACAATGTTATTCTCATAGTCATGGAAGATCCTGAATTTACCCTGGATCTCCAGCTTATCCTCAAGCATTCTGGCAATGAGCCTCTCCCAGTTCATGAGGCTTTCAACAGAGTCCGCCTTGTCCCCCATGTCAGTGATGTCAAACTTAAAAAGAGCAAGAAGAATACCCTTTTCCTTGGCTTCTTCAGGTATCTTATCCCTGTCCGCCTCGTCGTAAAAAAGAGATAAAGCCTCCTCTTCACTTTCCCTGCCACTTCCGCAGCCGGCGTAAACAAGAGCCCTGAGCCTGTCCTCCAGATTCTTCTGTCCCGGAGTCATGTCAGTATTCTCAACAGCCTTTACGATATTGTCCTGAAGCTTCAAAAGGCTCAGGATAAGCTCCTCTTTTTCAAAGGGCTTGACTATATAGTCACAAACGCCTATCTTTACAGCCTTTCTGGCGTACTCAAATTCGTTGTTTCCCGTTATGAGAATAACTGATATATCATGATAGTCCTTGGTAATACGCTCAGCCAGTTCAAGGCCGTTTATATAGGGCATGGTAATATCTGTCAGAACCACATCAGGATAGTACTCTTCAATTTTCTCCAGCGCTTCCTTCCCGTCATGGGCCTCGCAGCAGATCTCAAATCCATAGGCATTCCAGTCAATGCAGCCCCTTAAATATTCAAGAAAGATCGGCATGTCATCTACGATCATTATCTTAATCATGTTCTGATTCTCCGGTTCATTATTCTGTGTAAGGAAGCATGATCACAACCTTTGTGCCGCTCCCCTTGGTGCTCTCTATCCTTGCGCCGTACTCATTGCCAAAATAGAGTTTAATTCTGTGAGAAACACTGTAGAGACCAAAATGGCTGCCTCCCTTAGTGGAATCATGGTCTGAAATCCCGGCGTCTTTTTCCGGAGCATCAGAATCATCCATGGTCATACTCTTGACGTCCTCAGAAAGCAGGCTGTTCAGCTGTTTTAGCTCCTCAGCATCCATGCCTATTCCGTCGTCTTCAACGATCAGCTCGCAGGAATTGCTTTCGCCACGAACCACCATTTTTCCTGACACTGTTATCTTGCCCCACTCTGCCTTATTCTTGATGCCGTGATAAATAGCATTCTCAACCAGAGGCTGCAGGGTCATCTTTGGAATCTGGCAGTTATCTATAGCCTCGTCGATATCTATCTCATAACTGAATTTATCGCCGTATCTCATGGTCTGAAGGTCCAGGTAATCCCTTATTATCTGACTTTCTCTCATAACCGTTACTATCTCTTCGCTGCCGGACAGAGAGTTCTTGTAATAATTTGCCAGCTTCTGAGTTACCCTGGCTGCTTCCTTGGAACGGTTCATTTCAATAAGCATAATGATTATATCCAGCGTATTATACAGAAAATGGGGCTTAACCTGCTCCTGAATAAGAGCCAGCTCATATTCTCTTTTCTTCTTGGCCTCGTCATCAACCTGCTTAAGAAGCTCAAGATTTCTCTGGGTCATATAGTTGAAGATTCGTCCCAGCCTTCCGATCTCGTCCTTGTATTTAAACCTGAATCTGAAACTCATATCCCCTTCAGCTATCTGCTCCGCACCGTCATGAAGCATTTTTAGGGGCCTGGTGATCATGTTTACCGAGACTGTCATTGACAGTAAAAGAAGTATCGCCGTAAGTCCGAAGGTTGTGCTCAGGATAAAACGAAGGTCTTTACCGGTAACATTGAACCTGTTCAGATTGGTAACTCCCACGATCATCCAGTCATACTGTTTAAGCGTATCTCTTGCTATAAGATATTTTTCCTTGTTGTATTTTATGCTGTTTTCTTTTCCCTGATAAAGAGAGTTAATAAGCTCTGTATCATTGTAGATAGGGTTCTTGGCATCAGACATGGAAATACAAACGCCGCCAGGATCATAGAGAAAATAGTAACTGATATCACTGTAGGAGGATTCGATAAGATAATCCTTATTCATGTTGATAAAAAGATATCCGAAGGGAGTTCCTGTAAGCACATTTATAACGTGCTTGCCCATGGTTATGATCTCCTTATCATCTCTTGTCATGATATTTTCAGTAGGATTCAGGAGAAAAGTCTTTCCTCCCGCAATTTGAAGCTCTTTTACATATTCGGATTCCCTGATTTCTTTTTCCATGCCCTGAAGCACCGGGTCCGTTGCGTAAAAATGCCCCTGAGTATCAATGAAAACAATTGATGAGATTCCGTTATAGATAAGCAGTGACTGGGATAGCTGGGATATGATCCTGGAATCCCTTGTAACCTGCTTCATAGACTTGTCATTATAAAGGCCGCTGAATTCTATAGTCAGATTGTTGGAACAGAGCTCACCATTTTTCAGAACCGAATCAATCCTGTCGGACATGATCCTGATGTTCTCTTCGATGTGCTTGTTACCACGCTCCATAATGGCTCTGTTATAAAAAAACAGCATCAAAACAGTCAGCACCGCCATTGGGATAAGCGCTACCAGAAATGTCATGAATGCCATTTTATACTTGATGGATATGTTCCTGGCTCTTTCCTTGCCGATGCTAAGTCTTCCGGACCTGTAGGCCTCCATGTCCTTCAGGGACATATCCACGATATTCTTATTTTTAGCTTCAGGATTTTTCATAATGAATTAATTATAACATAAGAACAGCCAAGGGTATTTATCCCTTGGCTGCTACATGCTTAGCCCTTAACTGCTCCGCCGATTGTCATTGCGCTTTCAACCTGCTCTGAGAAGATTGAGTAAACAATGATGGCCGGGAATGAAGCAATAACCATGGTTGCTCCCATTCCGCCCCAGTCGGTTGTGAACTCTCCCTGGAAGAAAAGTACTCCAAGAGGAAGAGTCTTAAGTGCGGGAATACTTCCCACAACTACATTTGCCAGAATGAACTCATTCCAGGCATTGAGGAATATATAAATGATAAGTGTTACTGTAGCGGGTCTTACCAGAGGCTCAATTATCATGAAAAAGGTCTGATAAATTGTAGCTCCGTCCATGCAGGCTGCTTCCTCAAGCTCCATAGGAATTCCTTTGAAGAATCCGTAATAAACCATGCAGGAAAAAGCAAGGTTGATGGCTATGTAAGGAAAGATCAGTGACCATCTTGTTCCCATAAGGTGGAAGTTCTGTACCACCTTAACTACAGGGATCATAATAGCCTGAACAGGAATAAACATTCCAAGTCCCAGGAACAGTCTTGTGAAGGTTCTGCCCTTCCATACCATTCTGCTGGTAGCATATGAGAATAACAGTGCGCAAAAGATTGTAAGTGCCACAGTTCCCACAGAAACCAGTAAGCTGTTTAAGAAATACAGCGGTACATCATATTTGGTCCATGCTGTGATGTAGTTCTCATAATGCAGTGGCCAGGGAAATCCGAAAGGATTGGTAACAAAGATTTCCTGGTTGGTCTTGAAGGAGTAAAACAGCATCCAGATCAGTGGATATAAGGAGAATGCCGCATAGATCCAGCAGAAAGCCACAAAAACGTAATGAAGTATTGATTTTTTACCTTCGTTATGCACTTCTCTTCCTCCTTGATCTTTCTTCTTCCTTCTTCTGGTCTTTTTCCCTGAAGATGAAGTTAATAACAAGCATTATCAGCATACACTCGATAACCATTATTGATGCTGCTGCGAGACCATAGCCGTAATTGGACTTCTTGAAGGCTGCATTATACATCATGTAGGTCAGTGTAAAGGTTGACTTGTTGGGGCCACCGCCGGTCAGGATGTTCATTTCGGTGAAGGCCTTGATACCACCTGTCAGTGAAATGATAAGGCAGAACTTGTAAGTCTCTGCAAGAAGAGGGATTGTGATCTTCATGTGAGCCTTAACGTTTGAGCATCCGTCAATTCTTGCTGCCTCATAGTAGTCAGAGGGGATAGACTTGATGCCCGCAACAATAAGTGCGAACTGATATCCCATCCACTGCCATGCATTAACAAATGCAATAACATAAATAGCCTTGTATCTGTCACCCAGCCAGTTCTGTCTGAAATCTGAGCCAAAAGCCTCGAACAACTTGTTAAGAAGTCCTTCTCCGCTTAAGATTGCGCCCCAGAGCTGACATACAACGGTAACTGAAAGAATAACGGGGATGAAGTATGCAACACGCAGGAACTTTCTTCCCTTCATCTTTTTATCAGAAATAGTGATGGCAAATACCGTAGCAAAAAACATCTGATAGACAGTGATAATAACCGCAAAGATCAACTGGTTTCTGTTAGATGTATAAAAAACTCTATCGCCAAACAGTTCCAAGTAATTCTTAAGACCTGTAAAATTCGGAATTGTGAGACCATTCCAGTCTGTGAAGCTGTAAGCAAAGACCTGGATGATCGGAATAAAATCAAATATTAAAAAAACTGCCAGTGCCGGCACAACGAAAAGAAAGATCGCCAGCTTGTTACCCATGTACTTTTTCATGGTGTTCTCCTATAAGTGGTGGTTAAGAAAATGAACGATTATTTTGCAATGGAATGGAGTGGCCGAAGTTTCAAGCCACTCCATGATAGTCAGGATTGTGAATTTGTATTACTGAGCATCTGCTACGTTCTCAACGAACTCGTCTGCTGTAAACTGTCCGGAAACAAGTCCCTGTGACTCAGACTGAATTGCATCGTTGAATGTAGAATTGGTAAGTCCCCATGTGAACTTAGTTGTTGATGTGATTGTAGGAAGTGTGTCTGAAAGCTTCTTCATCATTGCAGGATACTCAGAGTCAGGCTCTTTTCCTGTATCAAGTGCAACAAGAGGATTGTGTCTGTACATAACCTTAGCTTCGCAGTACTTCTCTGTGATGAACTCTGCTACTTCTGCTGCAAGAGCTGCGTTCTCTGAATCAGGGTTTACAGCAAAACCTGATGCTGATCCGCCGCCTGAGAATGCTGCCTTACCAGCCTCGTATGAAGCCTCGTCAGCTGCAGGATAGAACATCCAGTCAACGTTGTCGCCAAGTTCCTTGGTTGCATCTTCAATGTACCACTGACCATTGATGAACATAGCAGCTTCGCCTGAAAGGAACTTCTGTGAAGCCTGGTCATAGTTGGTTGTTGTAGCATCTTCCTGGTAGAGTCCTGCTGCAACGAGCTTCTCCATCATCTTAGCAGCCTCAACGTAGCCCTCATCTGTTACAGATGCTGTGCCCTCGTCAAGAGCCTTGATTCCGCCTGTAGCGTATCTTGTAGCAATTACGTCATAAGCAGCTGCTGTGTTCCAGCCTTCCTGTCCGAAAAGTGCAAGAGGAGTGATTCCCTTACCCTTGAATACTTCGATGCAGTTAAGAAGATCATCATATGTCTTGGGAACTTCAAGTCCGTTCTCCTCAAAGAGAGCCTTGTTGTAGTACCAAAGAACATATTCCTGACCCGAAAATGGGAATGCATAGATGTTGCCATCCTCTGCGTAGGCAAGATCCTTGTTTGCATCATAGAGCTTGTCAAGGAATCCTGTTGACTGTGCTACGTCGTTAAGAACCATGATCTGGTTTGACTCACGGAATGTATTGATAAGGTCTGTGCTTGCCTGATAGATATCAGGGAGCTGACCTGTAGCTGCAAGGGTCTTAAGTGTCTGGCCGTCATCCTGAGCCTGAACGATAAGGTTAAGCTCTACATTAGGATAAGCCTCTTTAAGCTGCTCTACAGCGTAATCATAAGGAACCTTGGTGTCATCATCTGCATACTGTGTGTAGATGCTAAGTGTTACCTTATCTCCGGAAGCTGTCTCTTCTGTCTTGGTCTCTTCTGTCTTGGTTTCAGCTGCAGGAGTCTCAGTCTGTGTCTCTGCAGGAGCTGCTGTGTCAGCAGGAGCTGAAGAACCTGTGCATCCAACAAGTGTTGATGCAGCAACTGTCATGCAAGCAATTGCACTAACTAATTTCTTTTTCATAAAAATACCCTTCCCTTCCCTTTATGCTGTTTCCGAGGCATTCGGAAACTTAAATATTGAGTACAGTACTCATTATAGGGAAGGCAAGGATATAAAAAAATGAGATATTCAAAATTGTTTTTGTAATTTTTAAAATATATCAGATATTCTTACAATGCTCCGTCATATTGGTCCTTACTACGCGAATTCCATTGTCAGTCACATTCCACTCGTGAATACAGGTATCACCGCAGGCAAAATAGACATCGGTTACCACAGGGAGTTTAAGAGCCGAACGATACAGCTGATTGATCATCCCGCCGTGAGAAACAACAGCTATCTGGTCGTTCTCAGAGGCCTCGCTAAGAATGCGCTGCAGCACTTCATCAGCTCTTTTCCTGAATTCAACCTTGGATTCCTGTCCATAAACGGCCTGGTCTATCGGAAGATCCTTAACAGGCGGATATTTCTCGTTGGCTTCTTCGTAGGACAGTCCTGCAAGAAGACCATTGTTAAACTCCATCAGGTTCTCATCAAATATTATCGGAAGGCCTGTCTTTTCTGCGATATGTCTGGCTGACTGAGCTGCCCTTTTTAATGTACTACAATAGATTTTATTTACCCGATAGTTAGAGGCTACGTATTCAGCCATTGCTTCAGCCTGCTTGTGGCCCCTTGGTGTCAGCTCAAAATCTGCTCTTCCTTCATGTACTTTCAATATGTCTGCTTCAGATTCACCATGTCTTATTATCAGTAATTTCATATTGCTCCTATTTCGGTCTGTTTAGTTCAATTGAGTATCTGTCTTGCAATAAGCTCTGCCGTATGCATGCCATCCATAGCGGCGGACATAATGCCGCCGGCATAGCCTGCACCTTCTCCGCATGGAAAAAGGCCTTTTACATTCAGAGATTCACCATACTCATCTCTTCCAATCCTAACAGGAGAAGAAGTTCTGCTCTCTACTCCGGATATAATGGCATCATCATTGTTATACCCCTTGATGGTATGGCCAAACTTCTCCATCCCTTCAATAAAAGCCTTGTTTAGCTCGTCCGGCAGTATCTTATGTACTTCTGCGAATTCATAGCTTCCTCTCATCGAAGGAAGGTTGAAAGATTTTCTGGCTGTAGCATTTAACTTAGTTTCTGCGCCACCGATCTCATTTTCTCCTGTAACAGCCTGTTTAAAGTCTATATAATACTCGACGGGAATCTTGCCCCCGGCCAGTTCATAAGCCTTTTCCTCGAGTTTTCTCTGAAATTCGACTCCCGACAGAACGTCATCGGATCCGAAATCCTTGGGATCAACGGTTATAATAATAGCGGAATTGGCGTTTTTACCATCTCGCTTGTTATAGCTCATTCCATTGATTGCAAGTCTACCCTCTTCAGAAGAAGCATTAACTACATATCCTCCGGGGCACATGCAGAAGGAATAAACACCTCTTTTGTCTGAAGCGGTCGCAACAAGCTTATATGGCGCTGCTCCAAGACTTCCGGTCTCTTCCATACCATACTGTGAGAGATTTATAAGGCTCTGCCTGTGCTCAACTCTGTAGCCGACAGCAAAGGGTTTGGGCTGCATTTCAACCTTGCGATCCTTAAGCATATAGAAGGTATCACGTGCGCTGTGGCCTATGGCCAGAACTACTGCGTCTGCAGCTATTTCTTCATTGGGTGTCTTAACCGCCGTAATCCTGCCGTTATCATAAACTATATCCGTAACCTGCGTTTCGAACCGAACCTCTCCGCCATTTTCAATTATCCTGTTCCTCATATTCTTCACCACATCGCAAAGAATATCAGTTCCGATATGAGGTTTAGCCTCATACATAATATTATCATTGGCACCGTTGGCTGTAAAAATCCTTAGTGCCTCTCTTCCACGGCCATCCTTATCCTTGACCATTGTATTGAGCTTGCCATCGGAAAAAGTTCCTGCACCGCCCTCACCGAATTGCACATTAGTCCCGGTATCCAAAACTCCGGTCTCCCAGAACTTATCAACCAGTTCCATTCTCTTCTCAACCTGTGCGCCTCTCTCCAAAAGAAGTGGCTTAAAACCGTTAAGTGCAAGCTCATATGCGCAGAAAAGTCCCGCAGGTCCCGCACCTATGACAATTATCTTTTTACCACTGCTTCTTGCTTTTTCTCTTAGCTCCTCAGAAGACTTCTTTCCTTCATTAACAGGGTCAGATGAGTCCTTGCCCCCATTACCGAGAGCCATATTCCAGAAATCATACTTCTTTTCCTTGATAACAGAAGTATTCTTATCTCGGCACTTCTTAACTATTGATTCTTCATTTCCTGCCTTAACCTTCAAATCCACCATGAAAATGTGGTATATCTCCGGCTTTTTCCTGGCATCGATGGAGTGCCTTATTATCTCGAATTCACCTATACTGTCCTCTGAAATTCGTAAAAGCTTAGCAGATTTCTTCTTAAGAACTCTGCTAAGCTCCTCCCCATTCAGTTCTTTATTCTTATCATGTAAAAGCTTAATCTGATTAATTCTGATCATATTATTACCATTTCTTATCAAACATAGCTGTTCTTAATCAGCTTCCCAATATCTCTGTCATAGGTATACTCAGGACAAATGCTCTCATATTCCTCTTCATCCTCTGGCAGAAACTCACTCCACCCATAGACTCTGCATAGCATCGCTTCGAAGTTGTCCTCATTTACGTCATATGCCCCTTCAACGAACCTGACCTGAGACAATAGCTCCTCTTGCCTTATATTCTTGCCATAAAACAACCTGTCTTTTTTATATTTCCAATACTCAATAGCAATAATCATAGACCACCACTACTCTTTCAATAAATTGATTATCATCAGCATTGTAAACAGTTAGTCGTCTTAGTACATATATTTATACCATTCCAATAAAACCAGGATTGCTATAAGCATTACTTACACATGTCGAATAGCACGTATTGTAACCGTATATATGACAGTGACCTGTGTATAAATTTATCCAGTCATGAAAATTGTTAGGTGCATATCGTCGGATTCAGTATCTGCGGCCTTCCAGTGCACAGTGACCGGTGGGGACATGCATCCGATCATGTCGATTTTGGTGCTGCGAAAATGAGACCTTGTACTGTGAGTGCCCTTGCACGAAGCAGTACATGCTCAGGGCTCATTGAAGCGTTTAGCGCCATGAGACATGATCGGATGCATGCCCCACCGGTCACGTCCGGGAAACCAACTATATCGACGCCGCTGTTCCGGCAATGCTGCCACTCGTAAATGCCCACTGTAAATTGTAGCCACCGCATCTTCCATCAACATCAAGAATTTCACCTGCAAGATATACTCCGGGAAGCTTCTTGTAGGACAGATCACTTCCAACATCTCCCAGGCTTACACCACCGGTGGTTACCTGAGATGCCTGATATCCATAGCTCTCTGAAAGCTTAAGCTTAAGATTCCTATAATTATCAAGAATACAATCAGCCATGCTTACCGAAATATTCTTCATTCGCATAGTCGGGCTAAGCTTCATTCTGCTAAGCACCATGTCATTTACATTACTGTTGGCAAAACCGTTCAGGAACTCTGCCAGTGTTCTGTTATCCTTTAGACGAAGCATGTCATTCTTAAGGGACTTAAAATCCTCGTCATCATAATCCGGGAAAAAGTTAATCACTGCATAAACAGGCTTTTTTTCCTCTACAAACCTTACAATCTCTCTGCTGGCCTGCATAACGGGAATACCCGAAATTCCATCCTTGGTAATCTGAAGCTCGCCGTATTCAGTAGCGATAGCTTCATTTCCAAGAGTGAAGGATATCTCTGCGATAGTCCTTACTCCGTTTTCCGGCATCATTTCTTCAGGATCAACTTTAAAGCCCACCAGTGCCGGATAGGTCTTCTTGATATTCATTCCTATCTGAGAACAGATATAATAACCATCTCCTGTTGACAGGGTGCTCTTGGCTCCTGACAGCGAACCTGTGCTTATAACACATTCGTCTGCCCTGTACTCATCTGTTGCGGTCTTAATAAGCAGCTTGTACCGGCCGTCATCACACCTTGAAACTGCCTTGAACTGTTGATTGTATATAACCTCAACGCCAAGTCTGTCAATTTCATTCTTAAGCGCATTTACTACTGTCTGAGCCTGTCCGGAAGCAGGATAAATATAGCCATCCTCGCTCTTTACCACAACTCCGAGAGATTTCATGAAGCAAATAACATCTTCTACGCCGTAGATTCCTAGCCATTCCTTCATACGTGCTCTTGCTGAGAGATTGTAATACTCCTCTCTCATATCGAGATTAGTCAGGTTACAGCGGCCGTTTCCCGTCATGGATAGCTTCTTGCCCAACCTGTCATTCTTTTCCAAAATGGTGACATCCGCACCGTTTCTTGCAGCATAGATCGCTGCACACATTCCGGCAGCTCCGCCGCCAATAACAAAAATCCTCTTACTCAATTCCATTCCTCATATTCCTCAGGCTGCATCCTGCTTGCTATGCCGTGAAAGACACCGCCCAAAGGTATAAACCTAAGCTCATAGGTCTTGATTCGCTTAAGCGCAATGATGATCAGCATATAAACAATCCAGAATACCAATATGCAGATGAGTAGCGTAAGTGCGTCTCCTATGAGATTGACAAATATCATATTGATAAAATAGATGACAAGTCCGGCAGCTGCAGAAGCCGCAACAGGGAGCAAAAATGTAATCATAAACTCCTGTCTGTACTTGAGCATCTTAAATATCATCGAGAAACTAATAATATCATAAATCAGAAAACTGACAATATGCGTCAGAACAATTCCGTATAATCCAAGGTCAAGTACCACACCAAAGACAATATTTCCGATAACAAACACTCCCCAGCCTACAGAAAGATTGATTACCAGAAGAAGTGACTTACCCATGTGACTCATTAGCCATGAGCCAAATACAGCAAGGCAGGCAAGAAAAATAACAGGTGCAGCCAGTGTAAGTAGCGAGTTGGTGGTATCATTGCTCTTTCCAAACAGTGCAACATTAATTGTCTCTGAAAGGGCAAGGCACACAATAGTCACCGGAATAAAAACAACAGTAGAATATCTGATAAGCTTTTTAAGCCTGTCTCTTGCAACCTCATATTCATCGCGTTCAATCCGGGCCATTACCCTGTTCCAGGTCTTGATGAAAGGAAGACAGCATATTACGGAAAGCGCTGTAACTACAGGAAATACCTTACCCGACAGCATTCCATATTGAAGAAGAAGTTCGGTTCCTGCCGCATCCTTTCTATGAATGGCCATATAAATGACCTCACTCAAAAGGCTCATCAGTGCAGGTGTCAGGTATAGATATAAAATAGGCCTTATACCGGAAATAACATCATTCTTATTATCAAGATACCTTGGCGCACCGTTTTTAATTATATCTGCGATTTCATTCTTCCTGATGGAAAAACTGATCATGATCTGAATAAAACAAATTATCGAAGCAATCAAAAGTCCGATGATGGAGCCTATTGAGCCATAAATAGCACTGTATTCCTGAACATGAAACAGCTCATTGACCTTGAGTCCGTAGAAATACATTATTACAGAAATTACCGTACCGGAAGCAGCGGCCGTTACAGCAAATAAAAGGTCGGAAATAACTATAGGCCTCGTATAACCAAGTCCCTGAAGGTATCCTCTGTACACGCCTTGAGCTCCGAATATCAGTGACATTATTGCTACAATCAAAAACTGCAGATAGCCTCTTCCCGACCCAAACAGGTTCTTGGAGATCACATAGCTAAAAGCAGCCAATAGTGCTCCTGTCACAAAGCTGATAAATACAAACAGCCTTCTGGACCTTTTCATATTGGTCTCTGCGTTAAGGAACTGACTTCTCCTGGCTCTTATTCGCACCATCAGCCATACGGCCTTTTGAACCGCAAGGACATAGCATCCGTAAAACATATAGAAAAAAGCAAAGGGAGCCGCCCCAAAGCCGGAACCCAGATCCCCATATATCCTGTTACCTATGATCTTAAAGATCATGATTACTACAACAGACCAGAAAACAACAGATGTCAGAATGTCAGGTCTGATTCGTTTTTCCTCGGTGTAGCTTTTCATACAACTGCTCTCCCCAAATGTGAATTAGTCCCTTGTAATCCCCAAAAGATTCAGGATGTTCTCCTGTTTTGCCTCCATCACTGCAGCCTCCTCTGGCTCCATGTGATCATAGCCGCACAAATGCAGCATACTGTGGGCAATAAGAAACGCGAATTCCCTCTTTTCGCTATGGCCGTACTCCTTGGCCTGAGATCTCACCCTGTTCTCATTGATAACAATGTCACCGAACATAATATTTCCGGTATCCGGATTAAGAAGATCCACCTGTTGTTCTCCGTCAATAACTGAGAAATCCCCCGGTGTCTCATAGCTGACATTTGGAAAAGACAGGACATCCGTAGGCTTGTCAATCTCCCTGAATTCATTGTTCATCTCACGGATACCCTCATCGTCCGTGATAATAAGGCTGATCTCCACTTCATGCTCACAGCCTTCCTCCTCAAGGACCTTGGAAGCCACAGTCTTAGCCACTTCTTCAATGTCAAATTCAAACTCGGCATCAACTTCATTTTCAACGTAAAAAGTCATAATATAATTTCTCCCTCTTCAGGATCTTTCGCATGGTATCGAATTCCTTGAAGGTCACATCATAGTCCATTAGTTCACCGGACTCTCGTTTCTTTTTGAAAATGCCTTCAATTAAATCATCATAATTTATTGTAGCATTTTTATTCTGTTTTATCAGAAGCATAATTGAAGCAATTACAGTTTCGCATATCTGAACCGTCAGAGCCTCTTTTGATCTGGCACTTCCCTTCTTAGGGGCGATATATTCATGCAGATACTCAACAGCCTCCACAGGAAAGTCATTCTCGGTGTATAAAGGCTCAACATCCTTCCACTTGGTCTTATTCTCGGGAATTCCTATCCTGTGATAATAAGCGCAGGTCTTGATGGCTCTGGAATTAAGGCCAAGCTCATGTGCAACTCTCTCTGCCAGGTAGGCCGTATGAATAGCCCTGAAGTACTCATCCTTGTCCTTTTCCTTAAGGTTGGCTAAAAGGCTGTATTCAGGATCGTTGATATCCATGTATCTGTCATTTGTCTTTCTGATGACGTAAACGCCAAACATATTAAGAAAGATCAAAAGAATTGTCAGGTTCATCATCAGATTCAGAACAGGAATGATCATAAGATTAAAAGACAGCGTTCTGTTCTGAAAAAGCACATCATAAGCAACCAGCAGTATCGTCTGCATCATCATTGATATTGCAAGAGGATACCCAACAGCAGTGGTTTCCTTAAGATCTCTGAACATGGCGATTGCAACTGCTCCTGCCAGCACATATAGGAACAATTCGCCGATTCCGCCGTTTTCTTCCATCATCACAGAAATTAGCAGGAATCCCATTCCACTCACAAGGCCTATCTCAGCGTTTGAAAAAAGTGACAATATCACAAATAACGCCATATAGGGCCAGAACTGATTAGGAACAAAAGGAAGAACCACCGACAGTATCAATCCGGCAAAATAGCATATTACAAAGGGAAGTTTTTTGTCATAGTTCTCATAAGACAAAGCTCCCTTGCCTCTGGAAATCGCATCAGTCAGCATAAATACCACTGTTCCGCTGATAATAAATCCGCTGATGGTATTACGAAGTATCAGTTCATAGCTCTTACCCATCACGATTGAAAATACTAAAACGGTAAGGCCTGTGAGCATAAACATTGCTCCGTAGATCAGCTTATACTTTTTGTCCAAAACACTCTGTGTATTCTCGCTCCCCATTGTCAGTGACGCTCCAGCTTCCTGATACTCTTGGTTTTCTGCTTATTGGCAGCTTTCTTCTCATAATCCTCATAGGCCTTAACGATCTTCTGAACGAGCGGATGACGAACAACGTCGCTGCTGGTAAGTGTGCAGAAACCTATATCATCAATGTTCTTAAGAACGCTCTGGGCAATATCAAGTCCTGATTTTACATCAGGAGCAAGGTCCTTCTGCGTAGCGTCACCGGTAATAATGACCTTGGAGCCAAAGCCTATTCTTGTAAGGAACATCTTCATCTGCGCCGGTGTGGTATTCTGAGCTTCATCAAGAATAATAAAGGCATTGTCCAGCGTTCTGCCTCGCATATATGCAAGGGGAGCCACTTCTATTAGGCCCTTTTCCATGTTTTTGATGAAATTCTCTGTACCCATAATCTGATAAAGAGCATCATATAATGGCCTGAGATAAGGATCTACCTTACTCTGAAGGTCACCGGGCAAAAATCCCAGCTTTTCTCCGGCTTCTATGGCAGGTCTGGTAAGGATGATCCTGCTGACCTCTTCCCTCTGAAAAGCCGTAATAGCCATTGCCATTGCAAGATACGTCTTACCTGTTCCGGCAGGTCCAAGACCGAATACGATCATTTTGTTTCTGATGGCATCGATATATTTTTTCTGTCCCAGTGTCTTGGGTTTAATCGGCTTACCTGAAATTGTATGGCATATAACGTCCTTGTCTATGTCTACAAGAATATTGTCATTATTCTTATAATGCTCTGCCTCACGGCTGGTATCTTCCTTGAGAGAAATGGCGTAATCAACGCTTTGCTCCTCTATACGAGATCCTCTTCTTGACAGCTGTACAAGTTCTCTTATGATACCTGATGCCTTATTAGCACCTTCTTTATCGCCGATAATACGAAGCTCGCCGTTTCTGTCGATAATCTCTACATGAAGGCTGTTCTCGATCTTACGTATGTAGTTGTCGTTTTCCCCAAATATATTTCTCTCATCCTCTGCGGATAGGGAAAGTCTAAGCTCTGTTATTTCACTCATAAAATACTAATCCCCGTCTAAACTTAATGGTCCCTTACTTGTGATAAGGCTCCCCACTTATAATCTTATATCCTCTGTAAATCTGCTCCAGCAGAATTACTCTCATCATCTGATGCGGAAAAGTCATGTCAGAAAAGCTGATTTTCCCGTCTGCCCTTGATAAAACGCTGGAATACAGACCAAGTGACCCGCCTATAACAAATTGAATATGACTGACACCACATATTCCTTTGTTATTTATAAAATCAGAAAAGCTCTCAGAAGAATATTTCTTGCCATCAATCGCAAGTGCGCAGACAAAAGCATGGTCATCAATGTTCTTAAGTATACGCTCCGCCTCTTTTTTCTTGATCTGCTCTTCTATAGCTGCAGGGGCATTGTCCGGAGTCTTCTCATCCGCCACCTCAACTATATTTAACTTGCAGTATCTGGAAAGCCTCTTGGAATACTCAGCGATCGCATCATTCCAATACTTTTCCTTGATCTTACCTACTGTAATTATCGTAATATTCATTTTCTGATCGTTCCACCTGTCAAAAAACCTTTTACCCCAAGATCTTTGTTCTTGGATTTAGCCATATAGAATACGGTTTGTTCCTCTTGTCTTTTCTTAAGAACAGGCATGTTGCCCTTTTTGTCGTCCGACATACCTTCAACTCTCTGAAGGCTTCCGTTCACACATTTGCCAAGCCATTCAGTGCAATTGCCGTTCATATCCACATCGATGATATACATATCTCCGTTGTACAAGCCGCCGACAAAGTTTCCGATTGCGTTCTGCAGATATACATCATCAGAATTCATGTAATCCGGATTGTAGTCGAAATGCTCCTGACCTTCTCCCTCAGGCTTGTCATCCTTCCAACTTCCCGTGTACATATGCTCTGTAACCACATATGTGCTGTATCCGGGGTAAAAACAGAACCATGCGCCTTCACCGGATCGTAGTCCCTGGGACCAGTCGCCATAGTAATACTGATTGTCAGTATATACAGCTAAACCTTTTCCTTCAGGAAGCCCCTGGTCATTCACATCGCCCAGGTAGTAAAAATCAGAAGTTCCCTTGAGGCTGTAGGACATAGCCTCGAACCGATCCAAATGAGCAAGATCTCTTACAGCATCAGTATTTCCATCCTGCCAGTATGTAAGCATCTCCTGGAGCTGAGCCTGCTTGTCATAGGATACATTCTTATAAACATCTTTAAGAAGAGGACCGGTCGTTGCATAAAAGCCGTTACCGGAAACATCTCCCTTAGCGGTCTGAAGATACTCCGAATACTGCACAGTCGATTTGCCTGATGAAGCAGTATCGGCCTCAGAAATTGAATTGTCTGATGAGCTATCAGGATTATCTGATGAGCCTGCGGATGATGCTGTATCTGCTCCCTGATTGCTACCGGATGCATCCATGGAAGCATATTCCACTGTATCGTCCGCCGGTCTTTGATCATCGCCTTTTTTTCTGCCTGAAAGGGCAAGAAAAAGTACGAGAATAAGTAAAATTACAGCTACTATCCCTGCGGTAATAGCCACCTTGATTTGTTCTTCTCTTTCCATAATTCCTCCAAAAACAGTCTAGATAATTATATCATAGATGTCTCTTATGGAATAATAAAAAGCACATTATCCATAGGTTTTCTACAGATAATGTGCTTATATTTCTTAGTTCAAAACTCTATTACTTATTAGAAAGATACTCATCGATACCCTTAGCGGCTGCCTTACCTGCGCCCATTGCAAGGATAACAGTAGCTGCACCAGTAACAGCATCACCACCGGCAAATACACCCTTCTTGGAGGTCTGTCCTGTAGCTTCCTCAGCAACGATGCACTTTCTTCTGTTGATCTCAAGTCCCTGAGTTGTGCTTGAAATAAGAGGGTTAGGTGATGTTCCAAGGGACATGATAACTGCATCGCACTCAATCTCAAACTCTGAACCGGGAACCTCAACAGGACTTCTTCTTCCTGACTCATCGGGCTCTCCAAGTTCCATTCTGATGCAGGTGATGCTCTTAACCCATCCGTTCTCATCCTCGTGGATCTCAACAGGGTTGGTGAGAAGGTCAAAAATGATACCCTCTTCCTTAGCATGTCCAACCTCTTCCTTACGTGCAGGGAGCTCTTCCTCACCTCTTCTGTATACTACGTGAACCTCTGCGCCGAGACGAAGAGCTGTTCTTGCAGCATCCATAGCAACGTTACCGCCACCTACAACTACGCACTTCTTGGGTCTCATGATAGGTGTTCTTGAATTCTCATCGAAGGCCTTCATAAGGTTACTTCTTGTAAGGAACTCGTTGGCTGAAAATACACCCATAGCCTGCTCGCCGGGGATATTCATGAATCTGGGAAGTCCGGCACCTGATCCGATAAATACAGCCTCAAAGCCTTCCTTCTCCATAAGATCGTCTACAGTAACGCTCTTACCGATAACTACGTCGGTCTCAAGCTTAACACCAAGCTTCTTAACGTTCTCAATCTCTTTCTTAACTACTGCGTCCTTAGGAAGACGGAACTCGGGAATACCATATACAAGTACGCCGCCTGCCTCATGAAGAGCCTCGAAGATTGTTACATCATAGCCCATCTTGGCAAGATCGCCTGCACAGGTAAGTCCTGAAGGACCTGAACCGATAATGGCTACCTTCTTGTTCTTCTTCTCCTTAGCGCCCTCGGGAACTACCCCCATCTCTCTTGCAGTATCAGCAACGTATCTCTCAAGCTTACCGATTGAAACGGCATCACCCTTAATTCCTCTTACGCACTGTCCCTCACACTGGCTTTCCTGAGGACATACACGTCCGCAGACAGCAGGAAGTGCACTGGACTTACTTATTGTCTGATAAGCGCCTTCCACATCACCCTCTTTTACCTGCTGGATAAATGCGGGGATGTCGATTGATACGGGACAACCCTGAACACATTTGGGGTTCTTGCAGTTAAGGCATCTTGTAGCTTCTTTTTCGGCTTCTTCTTTATTATAGCCAAGGCATACTTCCTTGAAGTTGGTTGCACGCTCTTTGGCATCCTGCTCTCTGACAGGAACTCTTACAAATCCATCCATCTATATAATCTCCTATCTGAATCTTCTTTTCTCATGTTTATTCGGTCTTCAAGGTCACATAAGCTCCTGCGCAAGCGCGGATCTATGTGACTTTGAATTCCTATATCATGTACAGTTGCCGCATCCGCCATGATGTGTCTTGCCTTCCTGAGCCTTGAGGTAAAGTCTGCCCTCTTCGGTCTTGTAGAGTTTCATACGGTTCATGGCCTGATCAAAATCAACCTTGTGTCCGTCAAACTCAGGGCCGTCTACACATGCAAACTTAACCTGTCCGTCAACAGTAAGACGGCAGGCACCGCACATTCCGGTTCCGTCTACCATGATAGGATTCATGCTGACAATAGTATGAATTCCAAGCTCCTGTGTGAGCTTGCATACGAATTTCATCATGATCATAGGTCCGATAGCTACGCAGTGATCATACTTGTTGCCTTCATCCCAAAGATCCTGAAGAGCCTTGGTAACCATACCGCTTCTTCCATATGAACCGTCATCTGTTGTGATATGAAGGTTACAAACAGATTTGAATCTGTCCTCCATAATTACCAGATCCTTGGTCTTGGCTCCGATAATAACATCACAGTCCACACCGTGCTCCTTAAGCCATTTAGCCTGAGGATAAACAGGAGCTGTTCCAACACCGCCTGCGATGAATACGATTTTCTTTTTCTTGAGTTCATCTATGCTCTCTTCGCAAAGATCCGAAGGCTTACCCAAAGGTCCTACAACATCGGCAAGCTCATCGCCGGCCTTGAGTTTGGACAGTTCGTAAGTCTCAGCTCCAATAGCCTGAACTACAATCTCTACAGTTCCCTTCTCTCTGTCATAATCGCAAATTGTAAGCGGGATTCTCTCTCCATCTTCATCAACGCGAATAATAAGGAACTGGCCCGGTAAACACGCACTTGCCACACGCGGAGCTTCAACGATCATCTGAAAAATGTTCGTAGTAAGCTCGTTTGCCTCTAAAATCTTGAACATAGTAATCCTCCTACATTGTAATTTCATACTTTTTTCATATTAAACGAAGCCGAATAGAAATTCAATCTTTATTTCTTTAAATCATTAAAGTATCAAAAAATTTTCACAAATCATCGATTCGAAATTGTTATCAGCGTATACTTGCCACTGGAGTCGTAGCCCAGTCTGTTGACAGTTCCGTCGTGGGTATTTACCGCATAAATAAGACCCGTTGGCACCGTCGTACCATCATTGAGAACATGATTCTCAACAACCATATAGTACTCTCCGGCTCCTTCTATCTCGATATCGGATGTATAAATATACTCATTATGGCCTTCCTGACCACGAACCTTGCCTCCGGCATCAAGAAGAATATCAAGTCTTACCAAAGTGTTAACCAGCATATTTACAGCCTGCTCTGTGGAAACAAGGCGGGTGTAGATCAGGTGATAATCTCTTTCAACAATATCACTGCTGTTACCCTCTGCATCAAATGCCGCAAATTTAAAATGTGAAGTACCAACAGGCATTGTGATCGGAGACACGTACTGAATTCCCTCTTCCATCGTGGGATCAGAGCCATCGGTTGTATAAAAAATTGTGAGTCCGGCGTCGCATACAGCGACGATCCTTGTATTCTGATTGTATTCCCCGCTGGCTTCCAGAATATCCGGATCCTTTGGTTTGCCTCTCTCAATTACAAACTTGTTCTCTATTACAGCACTTGCAATGCCATAGTCATTGATGGCCACTGTTTTGACTACATATTCACCCTCAATATCAAGAATGATCTCGTTCTCATAAGCAATGCTCTCTGCATCCGGATCCTGTCCGTTGACTGTGTAATATATCTTGTCGGAAGATCCGTCATTCATGAATACCGATACTGAAACGCTGTCATCAAAGGTTCCTCCTGCCGGAGCCATGACCGGAGAATGAGGAACGTATTTATCCTTAAGAGCCATCACCACCGGATCTGTACTTTCGCTAAACAGTGCTGCGATTTTGTCTGATTCACCGCTCTGACTGTATATCGAAATTATGCTCTCATAGGCATTGTTAATCTTGTCTTCCGTAAAAGCGGCTGAATTAATAATAAGCTGTAAAGCCTCAACAGCTTTATCATTTTCCCCATTCTCAAGATAATAATCTGATAATCTGAAAATTATATCTGAATTGGTAGGGTTTTCAGCGTTACCTTTCACAAGATACTCAATTGCTGCATCAAGATTGCCGGCATTACGGGCCGCTTCAGCCTCTTTCATGTACTTGGCAGCTGAGCCCTGATTCAAAAGTCCGTAGACGAAAATACCCGCAACTATCAGTAAAACTGCTGCAAAGACAACATAAAAGATAAAGCGCCTGCCATAAAGGTTTTTGAGAAAAGCTATCCTCTTTTCCTTATTTTCCCTCTTAAGACGCTCCTCTTTGTTGAGCTCCTCTGCAACTCCTGAAAGAGTGGCATTTATTTCGTTTTCAACTTCAGGTTCAAAATCCGGGACAAAATTGATCTCCGTACCGCAGCTGTCGCAGTACATATGTCCTTCAGGTATTTCGAGTCCGCAATTGGGGCATTTCATCTGATATCATTTCCTCTTAGAATGCATAATTGCTGCTTCATAGCAGTTATTCATCAGCATTGCGATGGTCATAGGTCCTACGCCGCCGGGAACCGGAGTAATATACCCCGCAACCTCCTTGGCACCTTCGAAGTCCACATCACCGCATAATTTTCCATCTTCATTTCTGTTGATGCCAACATCAATTACTACAGCGCCTTCTTTGATGTAGTCAGCCTTGATCATCTTGGCCTTGCCGACAGCTGCAATAAGAATATCCGCTCTCTTGCACACCTCTTTAAGGTCAGCCGTTCTTGAGTGAGCCACTGTAACTGTGGCATTCTCTCTAAGCATCAAAAGCGACATTGGCTTACCCACAATATTGGATCTTCCTACTATCACACACTCTTTTCCTGATATATCAATGTCCTTACAGCCTCTCTTAAGAAGCTGAATGACGCCTGCAGGTGTGCATGATACGAAGCCCTCCTCACCGATGCAAAGTGCTCCGACATTCATAGGATGGAATCCGTCAACATCCTTGGTGGGGGCAATGGCATCGATGACTGTCTTTTCATCGATATGCTTGGGAAGAGGCATCTGAACAAGAATTCCGTCCACCTCTTCCTTGTTGTTAAGTTCATCTATAAGCTTAAGAAGCTCTTCCTGAGTGGTCTCCTTGGGAAGCTCATAGGAAAGGGAATTGAATCCGATGTACTCGCAGGCCTTTTTCTTATTTCTGACATAAACCTGTGATGCGGGATCCTCACCCACAAGGATAACTGCCAAAGTAACCTCTGTACCCTGCTGCTTCAAAAGAGCTGTCTTCTCCTTTAACTCATCCTTGATCTGCTGTGATATTGCTTTTCCGTCAATTAACTGCGCGCTCATGGTATCCTCCGTAATATTCCTGATATCTCATCCGTGATTATTTAGAACAGCCCCGTTATCTTGCCCTCATCATTTACATCAATGTTGAATGCGGCAGGAGTCTTGGGAAGTCCGGGCATTGTCATAATAGTTCCTGTAAG
Source organism: Butyrivibrio sp. AE3009 (assembly GCF_000420845.1). GTDB lineage: Bacteria > Bacillota > Clostridia > Lachnospirales > Lachnospiraceae > Butyrivibrio. Next base: position 90,972 of record NZ_ATVS01000014.1, read on the forward strand.
AGCTACGACAAAACCTGCTCCGGCGGAAACATATACTTCACGAACCTGAATATTATAATCCTTAGGTCTTCCGAGAAGTGTAGGATCATCAGAAAGTGAGTACTGAGTCTTAGCCATACAAACAGGCAGCTTACCAAAGCCCATCTCTTCTATCTTGTCCAGCTGCTTAAGTGCAGAGCCGGCGAACTGTACTCCATCAGCGCCGTATATCTCTTTGGCAACTGTAGTAATCTTATCCTTAAGTGACAGCTCATCGGGATAAATAGGTGTGAAGTTGCTCTCTTTGGTCTCAAGTGTAGCAATAACCTCTTTTGCGAGAGCTTCTCCGCCTTCGCCGCCCTTAGCCCAAACCTCTGAAAGAGCGAACTTGCAGTCTCTCTCCTCGCAGAACTTTCTTACATACTCTGTTTCAGCCTCGGTATCTGTAAGGAAGGAGTTAAGTGTTACAACAACAGGAACTTTATATTTCTGAATGTTTTCAATGTGCTTTTCAAGATTTACGATGCCCTTTTTAAGCGCATCAAGGTTCTCGGTTCCAAGGTCGCTCTTAGGAACGCCGCCGTTATACTTAAGAGCTCTGATGGTTGCCACAAGAACAACAGCATCAGGCTTAAGACCTGCCATTCTGCACTTGATATCAAAGAATTTCTCTGCGCCAAGGTCAGCGCCAAACCCTGCCTCAGTTACGCAATAATCTGCCATTCCGAGAGCCAGTTTGGTTGCTCTTACAGAATTACAACCGTGAGCGATATTGGCGAAAGGTCCGCCGTGAATAAGAACCGGGTTCTTTTCAAGGGTCTGAACAAGATTAGGCTTGATTGCATCCTTAAGAAGAGCCGCCATAGCTCCGACAGCATTGAGATCACCTGCTGTAACAGGCTTACCGTCTCTGGTGTAAGCAACTATGATCTTGCTAAGCCTCTCCTTGAGATCATTCATATCCTTAGCAAGGCACAAGATTGCCATGGTCTCAGTTGCAACAGTTATAACGAAATGGTCCTCTCTGGGAACACCGTCTGCCTTGGCTCCAAGGCCCACAACGATATTTCTGAGAGCTCTGTCGTTCATATCTTCACATCTCTTCCAGATTACCTGTCTGGTATCGATTTCCAACTGATTGCCCTGCTGGATATGGTTATCCAAAAGAGCAGCCAAAAGATTGGTGGCTGATGTGATAGCGTGAAAATCACCTGTAAAATGAAGATTGATATCTTCCATAGGAACAACCTGGGCATATCCGCCTCCACAGGCTCCTCCTTTTATTCCGAAACAAGGTCCCAGGGATGGCTCTCTGAGAGCAAGAACAGTCTTATAGCCCAGTCTGTTCATAGCATCTCCCAGTCCGATACTGGTTGTGGTCTTACCTTCCCCCGCAGGAGTAGGATTGATGGCGGTTACAAGAATAAGCTTGCCCTTCTTGTTTCCTTCAGCCTTTTTAAGATATTCTTCGGTAAGCTTAGCCTTGTACTTACCGTAGAATTCAAGGTCGTCTTCAACAATTCCGACTTTCTGTGCCACATCTCTGATGTGGAGCATCTTCGCTTCCTGAGCGATCTCGATATCACTTTTTACAGCCATAGGTCTCTCCATTTCCGCAGAATTAACTGCTTTGCTCTTCCCATATACAATTAAACAACATCTGACTCAGTCCCGTTAACATAAGCATCGAATTCTGCTTTGGTCATAAGAACCTTCCTTGGCTTGGTTCCTTCCTCGTCCCCCACGACTCCGGCTTCGCAGAGCTGATCCATGATCCTGGCCGCTCTGTTAAAGCCAATTTTGAAGACTCTCTGCAGCATTCCGATGGAAGCTTTTTCCTTTTCGATGATTATATTTCCAGCCTGAACGAAATATTCGTCAAGCTCTGAGCCTGAATCGCCGCCTGCAGAACCTGAAGAACCTCCGCCAAAGCTCTGCATGCTGTTAATCTGTTGTTCAACATCTTCGCCATAGGAAACATCAATCTTCTGATTCCTAAGGAAATCTGTGACTGCCTGTACCTCTTTATCCGAAACAAATGCGCCTTGTACTCTGGCAGGCTTGGTATAGCCCTGCGGATAAAAGAGCATATCACCCTTACCAAGAAGCTTCTCGGCGCCGTTGATATCAAGGATTGTTCTGGAATCCACACCGCTTGATACCGCAAATGCCACACGGCTTGGCATATTGGCCTTGATAAGACCTGTGATAACGTCCACGGAAGGACGCTGCGTAGCAATAATAAGATGGATACCTGCTGCTCTTGCCAGCTGAGTAAGTCTGCAGATGGCATCCTCAACTTCATTTGCGGATACCATCATAAGATCCGCAAGCTCGTCAACGATAACAACCAGCTGAGGAAGAACAGTCATGTTGGGATCATCACTACTCTCTGCTATCTTGTTATAGCCCTTAAGGTCTCTAACACCGGAATCGGCAAATTTCTTGTATCTGTTGGTCATCTCGGCAACAGCCCAGTTAAGCGCTGCCGCAGCCTTCTTGGGATCTGTAACTACAGGTATCATAAGATGCGGTATGCCGTTATATACTGAAAGTTCAACAATCTTAGGATCGATCATGATCATCTGAACTTCTTCGGGCTTAGCCTTGTAAATAAGGCTCATGATGATGGTATTGATACAAACCGACTTACCTGAACCTGTCGCACCTGCAATAAGAAGGTGAGGCATCTTGGCGATATCTGTAACGACAGTCTTACCGGCTATATCCTTACCCACTGCAAAAGCAAGCTTGGAATCAAAATTCTTGAATTCAGGAGATTCCAAAAGGTCGCGGAATGCAACCATTGTGTTTTCCTTGTTGGGAACCTCGATTCCAACAGCGGCTTTGCCGGGAATAGGTGCCTCAATACGTATATCCTTGGCTGCGAGATTCATCTTGATGTCATCTGCCAGTCCAACGATCTTGTTTACTCTTACTCCTGCCTCCGGCTGAAGCTCAAATCTGGTAACTGCAGGTCCCTGGCTGATATCTGTTACGGTTACATTGACGCCGAAGGTCTTAAGAGTATCCTGCAGCTTAAGTGCTGTTTCTTTGAGCTGTCTTGCAGAATCTGAATTCTTGTTTCTGCTACCTTTTTCAAGAAGAGATACGGGAGGAAAAACGTATTTCTTAGGAATCTTCCTCTTATGTTCCTCAATCTCCTGCTCCATTCCGGGGCTGGAGGTATGAGGTCCTGCAGTACCGCTAAGGGCCTGCTGCGTAGCTGATGAAGGTGCTGAGCCATCGATCTTGGAAGATGCATTTGGATTCCTTGAAATATGATCCTGTGCATGAATGACATAATCACCATTCATGCCATTCCCCAGATTTTCTGCATGGATAGGCACATCCGGCAGTATATCCTCATGATTGTCCTCTGCCCTTAGTGTAGCTACGGGCTTAACAGACTTAATCTGCCTGATCTTGGAGTCAACAGGCTCTGCATCATGCTCCTCCCCTTCATAGGAAGGTGTCTCCTGAACCTCATCATCCTCATCATCAGAGTAGTCATCATCATAACCCATTCCGTGGATCACCGGACCTGTTCTCAGAACTCTCTGTCCATCAGGCTCAACGTCTGTCTCTATACCCTTATTCAGAATAATCTCATGAATATCGTCGTGAATTTCCTCGTCAGGAATAAATACTCTTTCGTTCTTGTCGGAATTCTTATCTCTGCGCTCTTTCTCCCAGGCTTCGAACTCATCCTCGGACTCATCATCTTTCTCAAGAGCTGTGTCTATCATTACTCCGCTGACTTTTTTCTCCATGCGGAGGATCTTCTCATCCTCTTTCTGCTCGATGGCAAGACGTTTCTCTTCTTCTATCTGAGCTCGTCTCTCCTCCATCTTCTCTCTGCGTCGCTCAGCATAATCACGGTAGTTCTCGGCCTCTTCTCTGGTCTTGTCAATAATGCGTCTGCCATGCTTCTTGATACCACCAACGAAAGAATGCTGTGTAAATACCACAAGACTTGCAACTCCCAGAAGGAATATCAAGAGAAGACTTCCTGCCAGAGAAAGATATTTGTAGCATACATAAGCAAGGGATCCCGAGAAGAATCCTCCTCCGTTGTGCGCCATTCTGGCTGCGCCGTAAATAGCCGCAATATCATACCTCTCTGCATTCTGAGGTCGCCCTGTTATCAGTTCCAGTATAATTCCTATTAAAAAGAACAGAACAACACCTGAAACAATCTTCCTGATGGAAGCATTGGAGCCGAAATTGGCGATACCGATAAGCACGCCTCCCAGCATCACAATAGGTGCCACGTAAGCCGTAAAGCCGAATAATCCAAATAAAATGTCACTAAGAAAATTGCCGAATTTGCCGCAGATCCTGAAATTACACAGGAACAGAAAAATAGTAAGCGCGATCATCGCAATGGTTATGATCTCGCTCTTTAAAGAATAATCAAACTCCTCATCAGCCATTCTGGCTCTCTGAGCCTTGGCTCTTGATGTTCTGGCTGACCCTGAGCTCTTCCTGCTGTTTTTAGTTCCCCTTTTATTACTATTTGAAGCCATGTTTTCCCCATTAACAAAACTTATTTTAGTTCAAATAAAACTTATACAAAACTCAATATAGTATATCATTTTTGACCCCTTTATGCTATACTATCTACTGATTTTGAAGCATGAATTAGCTTTATACGCCGCAAAACGGCTATGGATAACATTTTAACATGTATTTATGAACAAGGAGGCAAAATGGAGTTCACACAGGAATTAGACACCGGTCTGTTCAAGATGATCGGCAATACAGAAACTTCTTTAAAGATCAGAGACGTAGCTGAAAAGTGCCGTCTCGTTAAGACAGAGCATGGAATCAAGGTTGAGATGACCTACACCGGCCCCAACGCCAGCAAATATATGCAGTACATCGAGAAGAACAAGGAAGAGCTTACCAAGTATCTTATGAATCCCGATGAGGCAGACCTCTATGAGTGGATGGAGCAGTCACACCAGACCGCCATCACCCTCAAGAAGCACGAGAAAGAGAAACTCATCATCTACGTTAACTACGATCCCGAGACCCGCTCAGCCATGACAGGTATCGCCGATGAGAATGTTACCATGAAGCTGGGTGCTCCTCTTATGGAGATCAACATCGACGAGCTCACAAGAGACCAGTTCAAGCTCAAGATCTACAACATGCTCCTTCTTGCAGATGAGATTGCCGTACTTATGGGCAACGCAGAGCTTCGCAAGATGGCCAACATCCAGATCGTTAAGACCTATCTCTCACAGCTCTATGACAAGTATCATGAGAAGGATAACGAGGATTTTAATATTTTCAACTAAATTAATCATGAATAATCGAGTATGCTGACTCCTACTCGATTTCGCACACGAACAAAAGAGGTTATACCTGCTACGGTATAGCCTCTTATTTTTCATTTCTATTCATTCTTAAACATCAGCGTTCCCAGCGTATTCTCCGCCCAGGAATACTGGGACATATACTCTCCTCTGAAAGAATTGATAGCTGCGGGATTATCCTTTTTATACTCATAGTAATCACAGTCTATCTGTGATACGTCAAGGCCTATGGCACCATACTTTCTGATGATAACATCCTTACATTTCAGCTCAGTGAACACCTTTATAAGATCGCTGATCATATTTCTGATATGAACTATCCTCACCGACTCTGCGTCGGAAAGGGTTTCTGTTACGCCGCTTCGCGGCATGAACCTGCAGGCTGCTCTACGCAGCATGCAGAACAGGGCATGTCCACTATGCCCCTATCCCATTGGGTTACCTTTGGGAATACTTTTCTTAAGATATTTGCAGCCCCGTTTATGTCTGCATTTGTTACAGTACCATCGTAATGCCTGTATAGGCCTCTCTTTATCCTCTTTCCGGAAAAAGAGTATGGTTTGTCATCTCCTTTACAATATACAGGCAATTCATCCATTGCAAGAAAATCAGCCTTTGAAGTATAGCTCTCTTCTGTAAGGGCAAACTCTAT
>NZ_ATVS01000015.1 GCF_000420845.1 Butyrivibrio sp. AE3009
GGATTTATCCACACCATGTCCATGCTGGTTTGGGGGAGAGAGGAGATTTTATGAAGATAGAAAAAGCCTCGACTCAAGGAGTCGAGGCATATGAAAATGCTTAGGTTTGCTTGTTTGCTTCGTCGTATTCTTTACAGATCTGTTCTCTGAACGTAGGATCATCAAGGGCTTTTACCATGTCGGAATTGCGTCCTGAATCAAGGAGCCATTTGTATACAAGACTTATATGGCTTTCACCTTCTGCACGGCCTTCTGCACGGCCTTCTGCACGGCCTTCTGCACGGCCTTCTGCACGGCCTTCTGTACGACCCTCAGCAAGACCGGCTTCACGTCCTTCGGCGAGGCCTTCTTCTCTGAATTGATGCTTATAACTATTTATGGTAAGCATTTCAAGTTCTTCATTAGTTATCATTTTTCTAACCTCATGATTCTCTGAAAACTTGGCAACGTCCTTATAAAGATCTAAAAGAAAAGGATTGCTTCGTATTGCCTCTCTTACAGCGGGATGATTGATATCTGCAATCATGGCGAGCAATGTAAGAAGCTCTAAATCTTCATCTTCATTATAGGTTTTGTTCACAAACTGTTCAAGAGCCTTATCTAACTGTACAAATGCTATATTTCTGAGCATAGGGAACTCCATACCTGTGTCAGATATAGCTTTGTTTACACGATGTATGTATCTTGAGCTGTCAAAGTTTTTGAAAAGTTTGGGAGATTCCTTCATTAGTATGACGAATATTACATCTAAGATATTTGAATAGTTGATTTCTCCTTTGGATTTTCCTGCTTTGGCAGAATATTGAAGAAGCAGTGCCTTGGAGGAATAGATATCAATTCTGTTAAATATAAATTCCTGTGCCACTTGCTGTATTTCCAGATCTGCATATCGCTCATCCTTAAGCCAAGAGGGGATATCAGTTATAGATTTCTTGGCCTCGAATGAATCTACCGGTGGCTCATTTGTGGCGGAGCTATTTGCAAAGATGGTATAGTCTCCGGTTACGTGCTGCATTAGATAATCGAATCTCTCGGGATGGATGTCTGGAGAGAGGACGAGTTTACTGATTGTATCTGTTGCGATGGAGGCCAGCTTTTTGTTGTCAAAGATATCCAGCAGGTTCTGCTTAACATCTTCGGGCATCGATAAATTGTTAATTACTCTTTGTCTTAATTCCTGTAATTCTTTTGATTCTTTTGTTTCTTCCATAAAATCTCACTTTCTTTAATGTTTATTAACCCTGTGTACAAGCATACTTGGGATTCTTTGACGATCAGTCAAAATTGAAGGGCATAGCCCAAATTGAAATCAGCAAGAATTGCTGACATAAGGATAATAGCACATTCACAGGCAAAAATCGTGAAGTAATTGTGAAATTTAGTTGCAGATAATGGTCTTATACAAATGTAATAAAAATACGTGAATTATAAAACAGTATTTTGTATTGATTTTAGAAAAAATTTATGATTAAATATTGCCGTTTGCGTTTCGTTTAGATTATGAGGAAAAAATCTATGAACTATATTTTTGATGGAGTTAAGTGTGCTCCGGGGCATGCGCTGCCTTTTGGTGCGTCGCTGACAGGTGACGGTGGAATCAATTTTTCCATAAATTCCAAAGACGCTGAAGCATGTATCCTTGAACTATATAAAAAAGACAGCGGACCTGTTTTTGCAAACATCAGGATTCCACAGGAGTTCAAAAAGGGCAACAACTATTCGATCATCGTCTATGGACTGGATCCAAAGATGATTTCCTATAATTATAGATTTGAAGGAAGATATGAGCCTTCTGAAGGCTTAAGGTTTAATCCTGATTGGTCACTTCTTGATCCTTATGCTAAGAGCGTAACGGGCAGAGAAGAGTGGCACAAGGATGTTTCACTTCCCATGAGAGGCAAGATTCTCACAGAGGAGTTTCGGTGGGATGATAATCCACTGATTGACCTTTCCTACAACGACTTAATAATTTATGAAATGCATGTCAGAGGTTTTACCAACGATCCTGCATCCAAGGTAAAGTGCAAAGGAACCTATAACGGCATTGTAGAGAAGATTTCTTATCTCAAGGACCTGGGAATCAACTGTATCGAGCTTCTTCCTGTGTTTGAGTTTGACGATCTGGAGGATAACGGTTCCTACAACGGAGAGCCTCTTTACAATTACTGGGGCTACAACACGGTTTCATTTTTTGCCCCGAAGGCTGCTTATGCCAAGAGTAATACTCCAGACGGCATAGCTCATGAATTCAAGAACATGGTTCAGGAGCTTCATAGAAACGGTATAAAGATAATCCTTGACGTTGTGTTTAATCACACCGCGGAATATAACGGAAAGCTGGGCCTTACCTACAATTTCCGCGGCATAGACAACCGTTCCTACTATATTCTTGATGAGAACGGTGAGTATGCAGACTACACAGCCTGCGGCAACACCTTTAAATGTAATGATCCCATGGTGGCAGGCTTTATCGTGGACTGCCTCAGATACTGGAAGGATGAGTATCATGTGGATGGCTTTAGATTTGACGAAGGAGCGATCCTCAGCAGATCCGCCACAGGGGAAGTAATGAGTAACCCTCTTGTCCTCGACATGATATCAAAAGATCCTATTCTTGCAGATGCAATCCTGATAGCTGAAGCTATCGATGCTTCAGGACTTTATCAGGTGGGCTGTTACCCCGCTGATTCCCGCTGGGGAGAGTGGAACGACAAGTTCTCACACTGTATCAGGAAATTCATCAAGAGTGATGAAAGCGCAGGCCCTGAGCTGATAAAGCGCATCAAGGGATCTCCTGATATTTACAACGAAACTTACACACACTTTGGTGTTAACTATGTGACCTGCCACGATGGCTTTACCATGAATGATCTGGTTTCCTACAACGACAGGCACAATATAGAAAACGGCTGGAACAACGAAGACGGAATCCATGAGAACTACAGCTGGAATTGCGGTGTAGAGGGTGAATCTGATGATAAAGAGATCGAGAGCCTTCGCAGCAAGCAGGTAAAAAATGCCTTCGCGCTTCTTATGCTAAGCCGCGGCGTTCCCATGATGCTTGCAGGTGACGAGATCAGAAACGGACAGAAGGGTAACAACAACGTCTTTTCACAGGACAGCGAGATTTCCTGGATTAACTGGAAAAACGAGAAGGCCCACAAGGACGTACACGATTTCTTTAAAGAAGTAATTAAACTTAGGCAGGATCATCCTGTTCTTAGATCCACATATAAAGGAACTGACAAGAATTCAAGCGATTACCCGGAGCTTTCCTTCCATGGAACCACTCCCTGGGAGCTTGATGAGAATGCACCTTTCTTAACTTTCGGGTTTATGTATGCTGAGACGAAGGCTGATCACAATGCAGATGAAGACTGCTTCATATACTGCGGTGTGAACGCTTTCTGGGAAGACCAGACTTTAGGACTCCCCATCGTTCCGGAAGGCTTTGAATGGAGCCTTTACGTAACCTCTGCCAACAGGAAGTATAAGAAAACTGATATAAACGACAGTATTACATTAGAACCCCGTAGCCTTACAATCCTTATTGCAAAAAAGACAAGGAGGAGCTCTAAGTGAAGAAACAGGAAGATATTAAAAGAGAATACTTAAAACTACTCCCGGTCCAGATAATCGGTATTTTGGTGTCGGCAACAAACGCTCTGATCGACAGCGTTATTACCGGCAGATACATTGGCTCTGAGGCCCTTGGAGCAATAGGCCTTTTTGCACCTGTTATCTCAGCGGTGGGATTTTTCATGATCCTTATTACAGGCTTTGAGATCCTCTGTAGTAACGCCATGGGAAAAAAGGATAGTAAAGAAGCCAGCGCACTTTTTTCAACCTGTATATTTATGGCGGCCCTTCTGTGCATACTGTCCACTGCTATATGCATATTGTTCAGAGCTGTGCTGTCACAGCTTCTTGGAGCAGATGAAAGCTCAAAGCAGCTCCTTATGGACTATATTTCGGGATATTCCCTTGGATTTGTGGGGGACGTCCTGTGTGCCATATTTATGATCTTTCTGCCTCTGAACGACGATACAAAAAAATCCTATTTCGGCCTTGTGGCAATGATAAGTTCAAACATAATTCTTGACCTGGTTAATGTACTGGTGCTGGACATGGGAACCTTCGGAATGGGCCTGGCTTCATCAGTAAGCTACCTTCTATCCGCAGCCATCATGCTTCCTGGCTTTACCAAGAGCGGAAGACTTTTGAAGCTTGGCTTTAAGAACCTTAAGTTCAAGGATATGCCTGAAGCCATCAGACTTGGTTCGCCGAACCTTATGTTTACGCTGGGAACCGTAGTTAAGGCTTATGTTTTTAACAGAGTCCTTGTCAGCAGCTTTGGCATTCCCGCCATTGCAACAGCTAACGTTCAGGGAACTCTCTGCAGCTTCCTTGGTGCAATACCCCAGGGCTGTGCTGGAGCCTTCCTCTTTATCGGAAGTATGTACTACGGAAGTAAGGATAAAAAGAGCTTTACCCAGGGGTTTAGCTTTGCCATGAAGATCGGTGCAGCTCTTTCTGCCACTGCAGCTGCTGTACTTATGATCTTTTCCGGCATGATCGCATCATTTTATTTTGATTTTAATGAAGAGGCTTATATTATGACAAGAGACATGCTTTTGGTGTTCCCGTCATTTTTGATCTTCAACACAGCACTGAATCTTCTTCTGAAGGTTTATCAGAGTCAGGGGAAAATTACTCTGGTAAATGTCTTTTCAATAGCTGAGAACCTGATGATTGCGGGACTTGCCGTTGTTCTGATAAAGGTTATCGGAATAAACGGTGCATGGATTGCATTTCCGCTGACAGAATTATTATGCATACTTCTCGTCTGCGCAGACATAGTATTTAACGGTAAAAAAGGGGAGGAACCCGTAAGGGAATGGATTAGTGTTAAGGAATGAGCTTTTGGTTTTCGAGTAAAAAAGGAGAGAAGTAATGAATTTTTGTTTTATATCACCTAATTATCCTGAGTGCTACGGCAATTTTTGCGACAGATTAAAAAAGAACGGCGTTAATGTCCTTGGTATCGGCGATGCTCCCTATGATGAGCTTTCTGATATGCTTAAGGAGGCACTTACCGAGTACTACAAGGTTGATTCACTTATGGATTATGACCAGGTATACAAGGCAGTAGCATATTTCGCATTTAACTATGGAAAAATAGATTGGATCGAATCCCAGAATGAATTCTGGCTTGAAAATGACGCCAGACTCCGCGAGGATTTCAATGTTAATACAGGCGTTAAGGGCAGCGAGATTGATAAATACGTACATAAAGCCATGATGCATCAGATGTATGCAGATGCCATGATCCCTACAGCACCCCAGATCACAATAACTGACCTTAGAAAGGCTAAGCAGTTCGCCAAGAAGGTTGGCTATCCTGTTATTGTTAAGCCCGAGAGAGGAATGGGGGCATCCGGAACCTGGAAGATCAGAGATGACAAGGAACTGAAGGCATTTTTTGATGAGCTTCCCGAGACTACTTATGTTATGGAGAAGTTCCTCTCCGGAAGAATCTGTGCATTCAATGCTATCTATGATGCCAATGGTGAGATAGTATTCGAGCAGTTTATGGAATGTGATCCTATCATGGATGCTGTCGCTGAAGGAAATGATTTATCTTACTTTACAATTCCCAAGGTGCCTCTTAATGTGCATCTTCTTGGAAAAAAGATAATCGATACCCTTGGTGCCAAGTCAGGCCTTGCTCATATTGAATTTATCAAACTTGACCAGGATTATCCTGGAATCGGGAAGAAGGGCGATTTATCAGTACTTGAGCACAACATGAGAGCTCCCGGCGGTTTCACTCTTGATATGATGAACTTTACAGGCTCCTGCGATATCTATGACCTGTACGCAAGAATGGTCAAGGGAGAGGATTTAAAGAAACTGGTTTCCAAGGATACCTATTACTGCGCCTATGCAGCAAGAAAAGAGCATTTCTGCTACAAGTTCTCCCATGAAGAGCTCATGGAGAAGTTCGGCGAAGCTGTTATGATCGACCGTTTTATGCCTGAATCAGATTGGGAAGCTATGGGTCAGTATATGTATATCGCCAAATTCAAGACTTCAAAGCAGGCTGAAAATTTCATGAAAACAGTTCTTGCCAAGCAGGGCTGCGCTGTTCGTGAAATCGCTTAAGAACTTATTTTATATAATAAAATGACGGCTGAAAAATAAATTTTCAGCCGCCATTTTTGTTTTATCAAAAAATTACTGTTTTTTACGTTTATAAGTGGTACAATTATTTTAATACCACAATATATAGTATTATGCCTTTTTATATTTATTGTTTTAGCAAATTAATTTCATATAATTTTTCGTTAAATGAAATTATTCTCCATTTGTGACCAAAATGTGAACATTACATGGAGATTTAGGGGGATAAAAATGATAAAATATAGATAGACAGAAATAAAATTTCAAAATTCTTGAAATAATAGGCTAATTGAAATTCATCGGGGGATGAGATGACATGGACAGCCAATTGCTTATTTTGACCAAGATGGATACACGAAAAATAGTCATTAATTCTCGGTGTATTCAGACAATTGAATCAAGTCCGGACACAGTCATAATTCTAAGCGGGGGAAGGAAACTTATTGTTAAAGAAAGCTTGGATGAGATTGTAAAAATGATCCAGGAAGGATGACCTTGTTGGTCTTTTGTGATTTTCTTATGAACAGGTAGTATAAATATACTATAAGGGGGTATATTACGTGGATATAGCGTCATTACTTGGTGTAGTATTATGTTTCATATTCATGATTCTGAGTATTGTGTTCGGTGCAGGAATCACCGGTGTAAAGTACTTTCTGGATGCTCCTTCTGCTATGATCACATTCGGAGGAGCCTTCATGGCGGTTCTTGCTTCGCGAACCATGCCAAGTTTCATTAACGGTCTGAAGGCTTACACCCTTATCTTTAAGATGCCCAATTTTGACACTAAGGGCACCATCAAACAGATCATCGACCTGTCCAATACAGCCCGTAAGGAAGGACTCCTTGCACTGGAAGAAGCGGCAGGTAATCTTGAAGATGCTTTCATGAAAAAAGGCGTAGGACTTATCGTCGACGGTACAGAACCGGAGCTTGTAAAAAGCATTCTGGAAGCCGAGATCGATGCCATGTCCGAAAGACATAAAGAAAACTATTCATTCTACGGAGACGTTGCCGGCATGGGCCCTTCCTGGGGTATGATCGGTACACTTCTCGGACTGGTTCTGATGCTTCAGAACATGTCAGATCCTTCTTCAATCGGACCGTCCATGGCGGTTGCTCTTATCACTACATTCTATGGTTCAGTTCTTGCTAACTGGTATTGTTACCCGGCGGAGAATAAGTTAAAAGCCAGGGACAATGCAGAATATATGGCAAAAAGTATCATAATTGAAGGTCTGTTATCGATTCAGGCCGGCGAAAACCCCCGTGTTACCGAAGAAAAGCTTAAATCATTCCTTTCACCTGCCGACAGGGCAGCTTATGAGGCAGAGAATGGTTCCAGCGATGGAGGCGGCGAATAATGGCAAAGAAACCTGAAGAGATTAAACCGGGTTTGCCTGCGTGGCAGGGAACTTTCGGTGACCTGATGAATCTTCTTCTTTGCTTCTTCGTTTTGCTTTTCTCAATGGCCAGTATGGATGCGGCGAAGTTTGAAGAGGTGGCAGCATCCTTCAGTTCAGCCTTCGGTATCTTTTCCGGAGGTGAGATGGCAATTGGCAAGGGAGCACTTATTGGAGACGGTGTGTCCCAGCTGACTGAGTTATCTGCTTATACCACATCAATGGGCCTTGCCCAGAGCGGCGATGACGCTGAGGAGGAACGAGATGCGGTGGGAGAGATGGAACAGCAGGAACTCATGGAGGCAGCGGAAGAGGAACAGCTGGAAGCATCCGCTGAGCTTGCTGAGAAGATTGAGAAAGCTCTTGAAGAGGGAGAAATAGAAGATCAGGTTTATGTAAATTACACAAGTCAGTATGTGCAGCTCACAATCCAGGGCGCAATACTTTTTGATTCCGGACAGGTTGATCTTAAGGAGGACGCACTTCCCGTCGTTGACAAAGTGGGACAGATCCTTGAGACCTACGCCGGAGGAACCATCGAGATTGAGGGACATACAGATAACATACCCATGGGAGGAAAAGGAAAGTATTCCAATAACGATGAGCTAAGTTCCGGAAGAGCTCTGTCGGTGTTCTATTATCTTCAAGAGAACACCAACCTGGACCCTTCAAAGATTGTACATACAGGACGAGGGGAATACGACCCAATTGCTGATAATTCCACGGACGAAGGCAGGGCAAGAAACAGACGTGTTGAAATTAAGATCTACAATCCACTTAGCGCTTCTTATTGAGCAGGAGGAAAAAACAGACAATGAAAAAGAACCTTTTATCCATCATTATTCTGGCATTACTTGTTATCAATCTGGGAATGACAGGATTTATGCTTCTTAGCGTCATGTCCACCAATTCCCAGACAGCCAAACTGATATCGGATATAGCAGCTGCTCTTGAACTTGAAGCAAGCGGTGGCTCCGGCGGAGGCTTCGGGGGCTCGGCAGTTCAGCCTGTAGGCGTTGACAACCTTGCTACCTTCGAACTTACCGGCGATGACAAGATGACAATCAACCTGAAGGCAGGAGCCGATGGAAAGACACATTACATGGTTGTGGAAGTTGTATTCTCACTTAATACAGCCAATACGGACTACGCAACAATGGGAAGTTCCGAATCAATGGCAGCCAAGAAGAGCCTTATAAAGGCTAAGGTTCAGGAAGTTCTGTCATCACACACTATGGAAGAGATTCAGGCCAACGAAGCTACTGTTAAGGATGAGATCCTTGAATCTGTTCAGGATCTGTTCGGTTCCAACTTTATCTATGAAGTAAGCTTCTCAAGTGTGCTGTATCAGTAATGTTTTTTACAGAAAAAAGTTTTAAGAGAGGAGAGACATTGTGAGTGAAGTACTGTCACAAAATGAAATAGATAGTCTGCTGGCAGCACTCTCAACCGGTGAGCTTGATGTAGACCAAATGCAGGCCGCGGACGAAAAGAAAGTCAAAGACTATGACTTTAAACGTCCCGCGAAGTTCTCAAAAGAACACCTTCGTACTCTGGAGATGATCTACGAACACTATGGCCGACTTTTGTCTACCACGTTGCCTTTGTATCTTCGTAAGAATGTATCGGTATCAGTGGCCAACTCTGAGACGGTAACATATTCCGAGTTCAGTAACGCCCTGTCAAACCCTGTAATCCTTGGAGTTATCAATTTCCTTCCGTTGCAGGGAACCATCATTCTGGAGCTGCAGGCAAATATAGGTTTTTCCTTTATTGACAGAATGCTTGGAGGTGAGGGAGGAACCCTTGATAAACCAAGACCCTTCACCGACATTGAGATGCCCCTTATAGAGAAGCTTGTTACCATCTGTATGCAGCTGATGGTAGAGCCCTGGCAGAACGTAGCAGGCATCAATCCCGTAATGGAGAGAATTGAGACCAATCCGCAGTTTGCACAGGTTATCTCACCAACGGATATGATCGCCATCGTAACGCTTAACATCAAGATCGGTGATACGGAAGGTCTGATGAACGTCTGTCTTCCATACTTCACTCTTGAGAGTGTTATGGACAAGCTCAATACCAAGTTCTGGTTCTCAACAATGCAGAAGAACAACGACGAGGACTATGAAGAGACCCTTGAAACCATGGTCAAGCACGTTGATGTTCCTGTAAAAGCGATACTTGGTAAGTGCAATGTTTCAGTTAATGATTTTGTACATTTACAGGCCGGAGACATAATAAGGCTTGATAACAGAGTAAATACGGACATGCAGATATATGTAGGAAATCTCTTCAAATTTACTGCATTGCCCGGAACTGCCAAAGACAAGTATGCCGTCAAAATTACGTCGGTTGTAAGAGAGGAGGATGAGTAGAGCATGGATGGAATGTTATCCCAGGACGAAATTAATGCTTTACTGGCCGGTATGGATACTTCCGGCGGTGGAGGTGATGCCGGCGGTGATGGAGCAGGAGATGCTCCGGCCGAGGCTGCTGCCGCATCGGCGCCTGCTGCAGGCGGAATAGATGAGTCACTTCTTACGGATTCCGAAAAGGATGCCATCGGTGAAGTGGCCAATATCAGCATGGGATCATCGGCAACAACGCTGTATTCCCTTGTTAACCAGAAAGTAAATATCACAACCCCTCAGGTTGAGCTTGCTACCTGGGAGACTGTGATCAATAACTATGAGAGACCCTGCGTATTTATCCAGATCAAATACACCGTAGGTCTTGACGGAACCAATATCCTGATCCTGAAAGAACACGACGTAATGGTAATCACCGACCTTATGATGGGCGGAGACGGTACCAATACGGAAGGTGAGATCGGAGAGCTCCAACTGTCAGCCATTTCTGAGGCCATGAACCAGATGATGGGTGCTGCGGCTACGTCTCTTTCCACCATGATCAATCAGAAGGTAGATATCAGCCCACCGCAGGCTACCCTTCTTGACATGATTAATGACGATCCTTCGGATATTGCGGATTTCCTGACAGGAACCTTCGTAAGAATTTCCTTCAAGATGCAGGTCGGAGATCTTGTAGATTCAACGCTTATGCAGTTGTATCCCATAGATTTTGCCAAGACTCTGAAGGATACAGTTATTTCTGGTGATTCAGGCGCTGAAGCTGCTCCTGAACCTGCACCTGCTCCGGCACCCGCGCCCGCTCCGGAAGCTGCTCCGGCACCCGGACCTATGCCTGCTCAGGATCCTTCAATGATGCAGGGAATGCCTCAGATGGGTATGCCCCAGATGGGAATGCCTCAGATGCAGATGATGCCTCAGATGCAGATGATGCCCCAGATGATGAATATGAATATCCAGCCTGCTCAGTTCCAGAATTTTGCAGGTGGAACCACCATTATGGCAGGCGGCGAGAACATCGGTATTATCAAGGATGTACCATTGGAGGTTACCGTAGAACTTGGAAGAACAGCCAAGCCCATTGCGGATATTCTTGATTTTGCACCCGGAACCATCATAGAGCTTGATAAGGTTGCCGGTGAGCCTGTTGACGTACTGGTTAACGGTAAGTTCGTAGCTAAGGGAGAAGTAGTAGTTATCGAAGAAAGTTTCGGTGTCCGTGTAACGGAGATCGTTCAGTAAAAAAGGGAGACCGCAAATGACGGGGAGTACATATTTACAGTTTATTTCGGTCCTGATCATTTTTATCCTGGTTCTTGCGGCAGCCTACTATGTCACCAAATGGATCGCGAATTATCAGAGCGGAATGGGAAATACCGGCAAAAACATCAAGATTATTGAAACCTGCAGGATTTCTCAGACCAAGTATATTCAGATAGTTCAGATAGGCGGCAGATACGTCGCCATAGCAGTGTCCAAGGACCAGGTAACATCACTTGGTGATGTGAATAAGGAAGATCTTATCATCAAGGATGAAACTCAGGAAAACGTTAGCTTCAAAGATATACTTGAAAAATTTAAAGGCGAGAAAAAGGGTTAATGAAGAGACTAAGGGGAGATGGGAATCACAATCTGAAAATCAATCTTAAGAAGGGGCTGATCTCGGCTCTTGCTTTAATTGGCATGTTCGCATTTCTTTCTTTTTCCATTCCTATTTCAGCCGGTGCTACGGAGAATATCATCCAGGATTCAACACCTACGGATCCAACCCTTGATGAGGATCAGCATCTGACGGGGGAGAAGGATGAGAGGACCAATATCAATCCGCCCGGCGTATCCGAGGATCCTGAAGACCTTCAGGAACTTAATATTGCCAATACCGTTACGGTAACCTATGACAACGGCAACGGATCCCTCAACGGTGCGCTTAGGATACTCATTACTTTAACGCTTATTTCTCTTGCACCGACTCTTATCGTAATGATGACTTCTTTTACCAGAGTCATTGTTGCGCTTCACTTTACAAGAACGGCTATAGGTACTCAGACTTCGCCGCCCAATATAGTAATCATCGGAATCGCTCTTTTTATGACATTGTTCATTATGCAGCCTACGTTAAAAGAGGCTTATGATACGGCGGTTGTGCCCTTTGAAGACGGTCAGATGGATCAGAAGGAGTTTTTTGACACCGCAATGAAGCCCTTCAGGCAGTTCATGTACGGCCAGACTCAGACCAAGGATGTAAGGCTTTTCATGGATATTGACAAAATAGAGTGGGATGGCGAGCTGGAGAGCATTCCAAATATTGTTCTGGTTCCAAGTTTCATCGTCAGTGAACTTCGTACTGCATTTATCATAGGATTTTTGATCTATGTTCCTTTTATTGTAATAGACATGGTTGTGGCGTCGGTACTTATGAGTATGGGTATGATGATGCTGCCGCCCACAACAATTTCGCTGCCCTTCAAGATTCTGCTCTTTGTCCTGGCTGACGGATGGAGTCTTGTGATCGGCAATCTGGTGAAATCGTTCTATTGATATTTTAAGAATTAAGTCATTAAACCATATGAGGGAGGGAAGATAATGATCACAATTTCAGATATCAACTTAATAATCAGCGAAGCCCTCTATATGGTTATCAAGATGTCACTGCCTATCCTTTTGACATCGATGGTAATCGGTCTTATTATTTCAATCTTTCAGACCGTTACGTCAATTCAGGAACAGACCCTTACCTTTGTGCCCAAGGTAATCGGAGTATTTGTAATGATAATGCTTCTTGGCAACTGGATGCTTACCGAATTATCGGGATATATCATTTCTCTCTGGTCGGATTTTTCCAAATATGTCCGATAAGGCGAAGGAGAGGACGGGGCCATGATTGATTATTCCTTCAGCTACGGAGATCTTGAGATATTTCTATTGATCTTTGTAAGAGTTACAAGCTTTATATTTGTCGCCCCCTTCTTTGGAGGAAGACAGACACCTAACCTGGTTAAGATAGGTTTTGGCCTGCTACTTGCGATACTTTTGTACGGTGCAGTGCCTTTTAATCCGCCGGCATACAATACGATAACCGGATACACCGTTATTGTGTTAAAAGAGGTTATGGTCGGCTGGGTTATCGGCTACGCAGTCATGATCTGTGAACTGATAGCCAATTTCGCAGGAACCGTCGTTGATATGCAGATCGGTCTGTCAATGGTTTCTCTGTTTGACCCAAATACCAACGAGCAGGTTTCAATCACGGGAACAATTTATTCACAAGTTCTCACAATGATGCTTATTATCACGGGAATGTATCAGTACATACTTAGGGCACTTGCAGATACATTTACCCTTGTTCCGATAAACGGTGCGGTGATCAATCCCGACAGATTCCTTGAATCAATGCTTGTTTTTATGAGGGATTACATTGTTATAGGTTTCAGAATCTGTCTTCCGGTATTTATCATCACCTTTATTACCAACGTTGTTCTTGGCGTACTGGCTAAGGTATCGCCGCAGATGAACATGTTCTCTGTTGGTATTCAGATCAAGATCATCGTTGGACTAATGATAATGTTCATCACTGTTACAATGCTGGATGATGCTGCCAACTTTATTTTCATTAACATGAAGGAGCTGATGGAAAGATTTGTTTACAGCTTGCAGAGCGGCTGAAGAAGAGAGGTTTCAGCTTCGAATAGAATATAACCTGCAGTTCTTCGCTGAGGATGCCAACGGTGCTGAGAAAACCGAGCAGCCCACCGCCAAAAAGCTGGATGATGCCAGAAAAGAGGGGCAGGTTGCGAAGAGCCAGGAAATCGCCACTGCCTTCAGCTTACTCGCTTTGTTTTTGATACTTCGTTTTGGCTATGGCTTCATGGGCGAGAACTTTGTAGGTATATTTGGAAGAGTGTATGACAACATTCCAAATATTGCCAGAACCTATGACGGACATCTTCCCTGGGCTTATATAACCAGCACACTTAATAACGCAATGCTGACAATGCTGCTATTGTGTGCACCATTTTTCCTGATAGGTTTCCTGATCGCATTCTTGAGCGACATTGTTCAGGTAGGATTTAAACCAACCTCCAAGCCGCTGCAGCCTAAGCTCTCCAAGCTCAATCCTATCTCAGGTATGAAGAAGATCTTTTCGACAAGAAAACTCTTCGAGCTGGCTAAGTCAATACTTAAGCTCCTTGTTATGGCTGTGGTTATATATTCATTTTTTATCGGCAGAGATGAGAGCCTGTTCCTTTTGTATGACATGCCTCTAAGACAGGCAATTGGCCTTATGGGAAATCTTATTTTTGACCTGGGACTTCGAATTGCCATAGCATACATGATAATTGCCTTAGCGGATCTTATTTATCAGAGACGCAAGTTTAACAAAGATATGATGATGACCAAGCAGGAAGTTAAGGACGAGTTCAAGAACTCCGAAGGAGACCCTGCCGTTAAATCAGCTCAGAGAAGGAGAATGATGCAAGCGTCCCAGAGACGTATGATGCAGCAGCTCCCTCAGGCGGATGTAGTCATCACCAACCCTACACATTACGCAGTGGCCATCAAATATGATGCTGAGGAACAGGAAGCACCAATGGTCATCGCCAAAGGTGCCGATTATCTGGCTCAGAGGATCAAGGAAACAGCCAGAGAAAACGGCGTTGAGATTGTTGAGAACAAGCCCCTTGCCAGGATGCTCTATGCCAACGTTGAAGTCGGCGAGCTGGTACCGCCGGAGCTGTACAAGGCGGTTGCTGAGGTTCTTGCATATGTTTATCACTTACAGGGCAAGGTATGATAGTACTTTTTTTAGCTGTACTGTCAAATACTTAGAAAGGGGGACATGGGATGGATAAAAAAAGAATAGTCGATCGAATATATGACTACGGCCTGGCGCTATATATCGTGGCAGCGGTTGTAATGCTGATCATCCCGCTCCCGGACTGGCTTTTGGATATACTTCTTGCGATGGATATGTCACTTTCCTTTGTAATTATGTTCACCGCAATGTTTGCACAGGATGTTCTGGAGATGTCTTTCTTCCCTACAATCCTGCTTTTCACCACAATTTTCAGAATCGCCCTTAACGTATCCTCCACAAGACTTATTCTTACCCAGGGAAGTGCGGGACAGGTTATCACGGTATTTGGTTCCTTCGTGGGTGGCGGCGATCTGATCGTAGGTGCCATCGTATATGTAATTCTCATCATCGTACAGCTGATGGTCATCAATAAAGGTTCTGAGCGTGTAGCTGAAGTATCAGCAAGATTCACCTTGGACGCTATGCCAGGTAAACAGATGGCTATTGATGCCGACCTTAACACCGGAGCCATTACGGATCAGGAAGCAAGGGCGAGACGAGAGAAGATTCAGGAAGAGGCCAGCTTCTTCGGAGCCATGGACGGTGCCACCAAGTATGTAAAGGGTGATGCTACCGCGGGACTTATTATCACGGCAGTCAACCTACTGGGCGGTATCGCAATGGGCGTTCTAAGACGTGGAATGGATGTAAATGCAGCTATCGATACTTACTCAATCCTTACCATGGGCGATGGTCTTGTAAGTTCGATTCCTTCCCTGATGATCTCCATGAGTACCGGCATTCTGGTTACCAAGGGATCAAAAGAAGCGGATTTCGGTCATGTGCTTATCAATCAGCTCTTTGGTATGCCAAAGACGTTGTACCTTGTAGGCGGTGTAGTTGCAGGACTTGGTATTTTATCACCGCTTCCTACGGTACTGTATGTTACCTTCGGAGCAGGATTTATCCTACTTGGAAGAGTTGCCAGCAGAACTATTGAAGAGGTCAAGACAGAGACGGAAGTTGCTACACCTGAAGAACAGCAGGCTGAGGAGATCAGACAGCCCGAGAATGTTACCAGCCTTCTTCAGGTTGATCCTATAGAGCTTGAGTTTGGCTACGGTATTATACCTCTTGCTGATGTCAATCAGGGTGGAGACCTTCTTGACCGAGTTGTTATGATAAGGCGTCAGGTAGCACTGGAACTTGGTACGGTGGTTCCCATCATTCGACTGAGGGATAATATTCAGTTGAATCCTAATCAATATATCATTAAAATTAAAGGTATACAGGTAAGTGATGGCGAGATTTTGTTTGATCATTATATGGCCATGAATCCCGGACATGTCGAGGACGAGATCACTGGTATTCCAACCTTCGAGCCTTCCTTCCATCTACCTGCGATCTGGATCACGGAAGGACAGCGTGAGAGGGCGGAGAGCCTTGGTTACACCGTAGTAGATCCGCCATCGATCATTGCTACGCACCTTACTGAGATAATAAGAGAGCACATCGCCGAGCTTATGACCAGACAGGATGTGCAGAATCTTGTTGATAATCTCAAAGAGAACAATCCCGCTCTTGTTGACGAGCTTGTGCCTAAGCTCATGAGTCTTGGAGAGATTGAGAAAGTGCTTCAGAATCTCCTGCGTGAGGGCGTATCTATCAGAGACCTTGTTACGATATTTGAGACACTGGCTGATTTTGCTCCGTCCACAAGAGATCCCGATATTCTTACGGAGTATGTAAGACAGAGTCTTAAGAGAGCAATTTCAAGCAAATATTTTGCTGTGGGTGAAACAACTTCGGTAGTCACTCTGGATCCTAAGGTTGAACAGGAGATCCTAAGCAGCGTAAAACAGACAGAGACCGGAGCTTATCTGACTCTGGATCCTGCCAGAACGAAATCCATTCTGAATGCTGTAGGGGAACAGGTACAAAAGCTGGAGGAAGCCGGCAAACAAGCTATTATAATGGCTTCGCCCATTGTCAGAATGTATTTCAAGAAGATGACCGAGGATTACTACAAGGATTTGGTTGTAATTTCCTACAACGAAGTGGAACCTAACATAGAATTGCAATCAGTGGGGATGGTAACTGCATAATATGATCATTAAAAAGTATGTTGGAAAAACTGAAAGTGAAGCAACAGATGAGGCTAAGAAGGAGCTTGGGCAGAACATCGTCGTTATGAACGTAAGACCCATGAAAAAAAGCGGATTTCTTGCGCTGTTTCAGTCTCAGAAAATCGAGGTGACGGTGGCTCTTGAGGAGGAGACAGAGAAACCGCAGAGGACTTTTTCTCCCGATAAGAACTCAAGGCCGACTCCGAGAAAACCTGTAATCGATGAGGCAGTGAAGGATACGGCTCAGACTCTCGGCGCCGTTACTCAGTCAATGCCTTCTGCGCCCGCTAGGCCAAAGGATATCATCGATGAGAGCAGCGCTATCGAGGAAAAACTCGATAATCTCAGTAGCCTCCTGGAGAAAAATATTAAATTCAGTGAAAAAGATGACGTTTCAAAGGAACTTAAGGAGCCTGCCAAATCAGGACTTGAGACCCTGAGAACGCCCAAGCAGAGCGACATCTCCGAGGAGACTCTGTCCTTCATAAAACTGTTGTATAATACTCTTATAGAGAATGAAGTTGATGAGATCTATGTCAATCAGCTTACGGATGAAGTTGAGAAAATATGTAAACCCGGAATGCCCTTTGACTTTGCTCTGTCCAATGTATATCAGAAGATGGTACTTAAGTTTGGCAAATCCGAACCCATAGATAACGTTGAGAACGGGCCGAGAGCAGAGATCTTTGTCGGACCCACCGGCGTTGGTAAGACCACTACAATTGCCAAGCTGGCAACGGATCTTACAGTTAATCAGAAGAAAAAAGTAGCACTTTTGACAGTTGATACATACAGAATTGCCGCAGCGGAGCAGCTAAGAAC
The DNA here is from genome assembly GCF_000420845.1 of Butyrivibrio sp. AE3009. Lineage (GTDB taxonomy): Bacteria > Bacillota > Clostridia > Lachnospirales > Lachnospiraceae > Butyrivibrio. Next base: position 17,702 of record NZ_ATVS01000015.1, read on the forward strand.
CTACGCTTCAATAATCGGAATTCCCTTCAGAGTTGTATACTCCGAGGATGAGATGAGGCAGGCTGCAGAAGATTTCAAGGATTATGACTACATCATGGTAGATACGGCCGGACATTCGCTTAAGAACGAGGAACTCAAGGAGAGCGTTGAGAACTTTATCAGAGTTCTGGAGGATGTGATGGAATGTGAGAATTTCCTCGTTTTGTCAGCTACTACCAAGTACAGAGATCTGATAGAAATTGCTGATTGTTATTCATCCATGGTGGCTTACAAGCTGATCTTTACCAAGATGGATGAAACCGGAGCCAAGGGTAACCTCTATAATGTCAGAATGCATACAGGGGCACCTATAGCATATATCACCAACGGTCAGAATGTTCCGGATGATATAGCCGTATTTGACGCTCAGCGTATCGTTAAACATTTATTGGGTGGAAAGAATTAATTCGGGGATTATTATGGATCAGGCACAACAACTACGAAATATCATAAAAAGTCAGGGTGTGCCCCAAAGACCGCTTGCCAGAATCATTACCGTTACCAGTGGTAAAGGAGGTGTAGGCAAGTCCAATGTGGCCATAAACCTTGCGGTTCAGTTCAGAAAAATGGGTAAGAGGGTTATTATTCTCGATGCGGATTTCGGACTGGCCAATATAGAGATAATGTTCGGAACCATTCCGAGACATAATCTATCGGATCTTATTTATCAGGGCAAGAATATCAAGGATATCATAACCTGGGGACCTGAAGGAGTCGGTTTTATCTCAGGCGGATCAGGAATATCCGGCATGTACAATCTAAGCCGCGATTATCTTGTTTATATTATCGTAAATCTTGCCGAACTTGATGCAATTGCTGATATAATAATAATAGATACAGGAGCGGGTATTTCCAGTGCAGTAATGGAGTTCCTTGTAGCCAGTGGTGAGATTATTCTGGTTACAACTCCGGAGCCGACATCAATTACGGATTCCTATTCGCTTTTGAAGGCTCTTAATCAGACGCCGAGGTTCTCAAGAGACTTCACCAAGGTCAAGGTTGTTTCCAACAAGGTATCCTCCGACGAAGAAGGTCAGCAGTTGTTTAACAAATTAAATGCTGTCGTCGCAAGATATTTGAAACTCCCACTTACCTATATGGGGGCGATACCGCAGGATCAGATGCTGTCAAGGAGCGTGATGCAACAGTCACCTGTTTCACTTCAGTATCCCAATGCCAAGTCGGTTAAGGCTTTTGAGAGAATCGCCGGAGAACTGGTAAGTCCGGCTGAGGCAAAGGAGATTAAGCAGAGGGGAATGGCTGCTTTTTTCTCACATATCATAACAGGCAGGAAACTGAGCAGTGCTCAAATGCCGGGGACAAGCGGCCCTGTCAATTTACAAAACACTACCAACTAATTTCTTATGAGAAAATGGAGAAACTGACAATTTATGCTGGCTGATTACATTTCACCGGGAAACAGAGTAGAACTGAAAGCTACCGGCAAAATCTGGATGGATGAGGATGCTAGGACAAAGCAGATCTACATGAGTAAGGTCATGGATATCACCTCTGACGACAGGATAGAGGTGCTGATGCCCTTTGAGAAGGGAAAACTTGTGCTGCTGCCTGTGGACGGAGAGTACAGTTTGTGCTTTTACTCCACCAAGGGACTTTTCCAATGCTATTCCAGGATTGTAGACCGGTACAGAAGCGACAACATGTATATTTTGGTGCTGGATCTGACGAGCAACCTGCAAAAGCTCCAACGAAGGGAATATTACAGATTCAGCTGCGCTTTGGAACTTAAGTCAAGGTTATGTAGCACCGAAGAATTTGAAGCCTTCAAGAGAAACAGAAAATATCTTGTTGATCCGGGTTCCCTTGAAAAAAGTGTTGTGGTAGATATCAGCGGAGGAGGCCTGAGATTTGTTGCCAACTTCATGTACGAGGAAGGTAGTACAATCTACTGCTCCTATAGACTACCGGGAAATATTAACGATAAAGAGTACGAAATGATATGCAATGTTCTAAAGGTTCAAGAGCTGGAAGCCAAGCCTGGCCTGTATGAACACAGAATTCAGTACATTTACATTGACGAGACTTCCAGAGAAGATATTATACATTTTATCTTTGAAGAAGAACGAAAAATAAGAAAGAAGCAAACTTAATTATGAAAAAAATTTTGATTATTGATGACTCTGCACTTATGAGAACCGTCCTCAGTGATATCATTAATTCAGATTCAAGATTTCAGGTAGTAGATAAGGCTAAAGACGGTGTTGAAGGACTTGATTTACTTAAAAAGAAGACCTATGACGCCGTTGTTCTCGACATTAATATGCCGAGAATGGATGGAATCACAATGCTCAAGGAGCTGAATAAGGCCAAGATCAAAGCAAAGATCATGATGGCCAGCACCGACACGAAAGAGGGTGCCAAGGTTACCATGGATGCCCTTGATCTGGGAGCACTGGATTTCGTTCATAAGCCGGATAGAGCTTCGGAGTGTAGGGGAGAGGACTTTACTAAGACCTTTATTAACACTCTGGCAGCCGTAGCCGATTCCAAGGCACCTGTTTCAACCAAGAGTTTCTCCATGGAAGACGTGAAAGAAACCAAGAAGGTTGTGGATCTTGTCAGCAAATCTGCCAGCAAGATAACAGGTAACAGAATTGTAGCAGTGGCAAGCTCTACGGGAGGACCAAGAGCTCTTCAGGCAGTAATACCAAAACTTCCTAAGAATCTGAAAACGCCGGTTGTACTTGTTCAGCATATGCCGGAAGGCTTTACCGCATCTCTTGCGGAGAGACTTGATTCTCTCTCAGAGGTTAAGGTTAAGGAGGCAGCTGAAGGAGATATCCTGCAGCCGGGAACGGTTTACATCTCTAGGGGCGGCAAACATATGCATATAGTGAAAAACGGGGGCAAAAGCACTATTCACTATATGGATGGTCCCACCAGAGAAGGCGTCAGACCTTGTGCTAACTTCATGTACGAATCTCTCATGGAATCCGATTATGATGAGATTTGTTGTGTAGTTATGACAGGTATGGGTGCTGATGGAACAGAAGGAATTAAAAATCTGAAGACTAAGAAAAAAGTACATGTGATCGGACAGGAAGAGAGTACCTGTACCGTTTACGGAATGCCCAAAGCAGTTGCAACGGCCGGACTTGTTGATCAGGTTGTAAAACTCGATGACATTGCCCGGGAAATCATTATGAATGTCGGCGTGTCTTGAGGGATTTCATTACTTTTTAATTATTCTTTAACAGACTTTTAGCAAATTCCTCTATATGAAATGTCGATATTTAGTACAAAAGTATGCGATAATATACGTGTACTTTTGTACTTAACTTTTCTTATGGAGGTATATAGGTTATGGATGTTTCCCAGTATCTAAGTGTCTTTCTCGATGAAGCTAAGGAGCACCTGCAGTCCCTTAATGATAATATTATGGTTCTGGAGCAGGATCCTGAGAATGAAGATTGTATTAATGAGATCTTCAGATCTGCCCACTCCATGAAGGGTATGGCCGGAACCATGGGCTATACCAGAATGCAGAACCTTACCCACGACATGGAGGACGTATTCTCCGATGTTCGTGCCGGCAAGATCAAGATCAAATCTGCCGATATCGACGTTCTTTTGCAGTGCCTTGATGCTATTCAGGGATATGTTGACAATATCACCGAGAATCAGGATGAAGGAACTGAGGAACATCAGAATATCATAAAGTCTCTTGCTGATATCAGAAATGGTGTAAGTGGTGACGGCGATGCAGCTCCCGCAGCAGCACCTGCAGCAGAGGCAGCTTCCGGCGATGGTGGCGATGCAGCTCCCGGAGCCGACGGAGCATCAGACTACAGGGCAATTCGCCTTGATCCGTCAGTAAAATCCACATTGGAAGAAGCCAAAAATCAGGGTAAGAATATTTTCGGTGTTACCGTTCATATCCAGGAATCCTGCATCCTTAAGGCTGCAAGAGGTTTCCTTGTATTCAAGGGACTGGAAGAGATCGGTGAGATCGCTGTTTCTGATCCCACAACCCAGGATATTGAGGATGAAAAGTTTGAATTCACTTTCTCCCTTATCCTTATTACTGATGAGTCAAAAGAAAAGGTAGAAGAGATAGTTAAGGCTGTTTCTGAAGTAGAGAGCTGTGATTGCGGCGAATTTGATCCCAGCGGCGCGAAAGCTGCAGAGGATAAGGAAGAAGCAGCGCCTGCAGCATCAGCAGCACCTGCGCCCGCAGCATCAGCAGCTCCAGCAGCTGCAGCAGCACCCGCAGCCAATACTCCCGCACCTGCAGCAGCAGGCGGCGGAGCAGGCGGCAAGAAGCCTGTTGGTAAGCCCGTTGTTAACAGAACAGTCCGTGTAGATATAGAGAAGCTCGATGTTCTCATGAACCTTGTATCCGAGCTTATTATTGCTAAGAACTCACTTATTTCCGCAGCCAATACATCAGGCGTAAGTAACGTAAATGAACAGATAGAGTATCTTGAGAGTGTAACCACCAACCTTCATGAATCGGTCATGAAAGTTCGAATGGTTCCTATCGAGAGCGTTCTTCAGAAATTCCCTCGTATGATCAGAGACCTTAACAAGACTCTGAACAAGAAGATGGAACTGACCATGACCGGTGAAGAGACAGAAATGGACCGTACCGTGGTTGATGAAATCGGCGATCCTCTGATGCACCTTATCAGAAACAGTGCCGACCATGGTATTGAGTCTGCAGAGCTTCGTGCTCAGCGTGGCAAACCGGAAGTTGGACAGATTTTCCTCCATGCTTATCAGGACGGCAACAGCGTTGTTATCGAAGTTGGTGACGATGGTAACGGTATTGACGCCGAGGCAGTTAAGAATAAGGCCATCGAAAAAGGTGTCGTATCTCCTGAGCAGGCAGCACTTCTTACAGAGAAACAGTGCGTAGAGCTTTTATTCCATCCCGGCTTCTCTACAGCAAAGGTTGTTTCCGAAATTTCAGGTCGAGGCGTAGGTCTTGACGTTGTTAAATCTAAAGTTGAATCACTTTCCGGTGAAGTAACTGTAAAGACCAAGCTTGGTGAAGGATCAACCTGGGTTATCAGACTTCCTCTTACCCTTGCCATCATCCAGGCTCTCATGGTTGTTATCGGAAATGAAAAATATGCGATTCCTCTGGATTCAATTCAGAGTATCGAGGATGTTAATCCTGCAGATCTTAAGCTTGTTGAGAACAAAGAGGTTATCAACCTTCGTGGAAGCGTACTTCCTCTCATCAGACTTAACGAAGTTCTTGATACTGAGTCCACAAGATCACCTGACGAAGATATGGTTGTTGTTATCGCAAGAAAGGGCGATCAGCTCGCAGGTCTTGTAATCGATGAACTCATGGGTCAGCAGGAAATCGTTATCAAGCCTCTTGGCAAATATACCAATAAGTGTAAGCTCATCAGCGGTGCTACTATTCTTGGTGACGGTGAGATTGCTCTTATTCTTGATACCAATTCAATTTTCTGATGAAGATGAAAAGGAGAAATCGTTATGAATGAACTTAGAGATACCGCTGATGTAGGAGAACTTATTCAGTATATCGTTATCAAAATCGATGAAGAGCAATATGGTATCAATATCAAATTTATTGATAACATTGTAAGAATGCAGCAGATTACCCGTGTGCCTAAGGTTGATGATTATCTTAAGGGCGTTATCAATATCCGAGGCGAGATTGTTCCTGTTATGAGTGTTCGTATGAAGATGGGGCTCGCAGAGGAAGAGATTACCAATAAGTCCAGAATCATTATTCTTAAGACTTCAGAGGGCGATCTTGTTGGAATCATTGTTGACCAGGTTAACCAGGTTCTTACACTTGGCTCCAACAATATTGAGAAGGTTCGCTATGATGACAAGAAGAGCAAAGAGGAAACAACCTTCGTAAGCGGAGTTGGTCACTATGATGGAGGACTTGTATCAATTCTTGATCTTGATGCGGTAGTTTCAGAAAAGGAAATTAAAGAGAAGGCAGCAAGCGCAAGCTGATTGGAGGTATGAAACATGGGAGAAATGAGTCTGGACAGCTTATCCAGCCAGTATTTCGATGTCTTAAAGGAGCTTGGTAATATCGGTGCCGGTAATGCCACAACAGCTCTTGCACAGATGATCGGAACCAAGGTAGATATGTCTGTGCCCCAGGTACGACTTCTTGACTTTAAGGATGTCGGAGACCTTATGGGCGGTGCAGAGAAGATCATGGCAGGTATTTACCTCGCCGTTGAAGGAGATATAGACGGAAGTATCATGTTCCTTTTGGGAAAACAGGCTGCAAGACATCTTGTAGATAAACTGATGGGAACCGGAAGTAAACCTGAGGAAGCTGATTTTGATGAGGTTGAGATGTCGGCTCTTAAGGAAGTCGGCAATATTATCACAGGTTCATACCTTAATTCATTGTCAATGATGACGAACCTCAAGCTTGTTCCATCAATTCCGTACGTTGCCATTGATATGGCTGCGGCTATACTGTCAGTACCGGCAATTCAGTTCGGTATGATGGGCGATAAGATACTCCTTATTGAAACACAGTTTTTTGATGAGCTTAAGTTATCCGGTTACTTTATTCTTTTACCTGATGTGGATGGCTATACAAAGATTCTCTCTTCACTGGGAATGGGAGATATTTCACTTTAACGAAGGGGCATTTTATGAGTCAGATTATTAAGGTTGGAATGGCCGATCTGAATATTTGCGTAAGCCCCGACGGTATAACCACACTGGGGCTAGGTTCCTGCGTAGGCATAGCCATAAGGGATCCGGTGACCAAGATTGGCGGACTGGCACATGTTATGTTGCCTGACTCCACTGAGATAAAGAACAATTCCAATATTCCCAAATTTGCCGACACCGGTATTGAAGAACTGGTTAAACAGATTGTGGCTAAAGGTGCGTCCAGATCGAGGCTTGTCGCCAAGATCGCCGGAGGTGCCCAGATGTTTGCGTTCCAGTCAAATAACCAGACAATGCGTGTGGGTGATAGGAATGTTGCGGCTTCTCTTAAGAAGCTTAAAGAACTGAACATACCTGTTCTTGCTCAGGATACAGGTGATTCATATGGAAGAACAGTCATTTTTTATCCGGAAAACGGGAACTATATAATCAGAGCTGTTGGAAAGCCTGAGAAAACGATATGAGTACGGATACAGAAAACCTCGAAAACGAGGAAACCAGAGAAAAAAATAGTTCTTTTGATAACATCGAAGCTATCAAAAAGATCAATACTAAACTGATCACACCACTGATAGTGCTTTCTGCTACTGCCGTGATTGCGGTATTTACGTACTTTAAGCGCTATCCGGTGGGGGATTGGTTTGTTATTGTTTTTTCATCTGTTGTCATTTTCCTGATTATTGGATTTATTACCGAGAAGATGATAACCGGATTTTTGGAAATTAACTACCAAAAGCTTCTGGCGGAAAAAGAAGAGGCCGACAGACTTGCCGAGGAAGCCAGAAAAGCTATGGAAGCTGAAGCGGGAGATGAAACACAGATAAGTGAAGATCAGGATTTCCCCGCAAATAATATATTCTGAGAATTTGGGGTTGTGACGCATGGATGAAGCGGGAAAGAATAAATTATGGGAAGATTACCATAAGAATAAAACGCAGGAACTGAGGGAACAGCTTATTTTGGAGTATGCTCCTTTGGTTAAGCTTGTGGCCGGAAGACTTAGCATGTACCTTGGATTTAACGTTGAGTACGACGATCTGGTAGGCTATGGCATCTTTGGTCTGATAGATGCTATAGATAAGTTCGATCTGATGAAGGACGTTAAATTCGAGACCTATGCAAGCCTTCGTATTCGTGGTGCGATTTTGGACCAGATAAGAAAGATGGACTGGATTCCAAGAACCATAAGACAGAGACAGAAAAAAATTGATGCCGCAATCCGTGAGATTGAAAGAGATAAAGGACATGTGGCCACAGATGCCGAGATAGCGGCAAAGATGGAAATCTCCGAGGATGAATACGCCAACTGGCAGAGCCAGATGAAGGTTACCGGAGTCGTTTCACTTAACGAATTTATGGACCAGGGCGCAGATATACCGGAGGATGTAAATAACAGAAGCGCTGGATTTGTTAAACCCGAGGAAGCAATTGAAAAAGAAGAGCTTAAGAAAATGCTGGCGCAGTCACTTGAGCTTTTGACAGATAAAGAGAAAAAAGTAATTCTATTGTATTACTATGAAGAACTTACTCTTAAAGAGATAAGCGAAGTTCTGGAGGTATCGGAATCGAGAGTATCCCAGCTTCATACCAAGGCTCTTCATAAAATGAGAGAGAAGCTCGGAGCCTATTTGGGAATTCTCACCAATTCCAGATAATCGATAAGGAGTATTGGCATGGATGGGTATTTTCAGCTTGTTATCACTCCAAAAGGTACTGGATTAAGGGTTTATGCTCCAACTGATGGAGGTGAACCCTTAAATGTTAATGATGTCCGGGACTATTTGGACGACAGAAAAATTCAACATGACGTTGTTATTGTAAATGAAGCTGTGACGAAGGCCGACGGAGAAGTATACATTTTTTCTGAAGCGCAGATTTTGCCTGAAAGAGAAGCTGTAAAATTCGACGTTTCCAAGGACCGTATGACTGTTACGGCCTTTTTTTATCCTCCTTCTGAAGGCGCAGAGCTTATGCAGGAAAAAGAGATTTATGACAGTCTTGCCTACAGGAAGATAACTTTTGGAATACAAAATGATGCAATTCATGGTTTCTTTGAGAGAAGGAGGTACTGCACAGAGATAGTTGTTGCCAAGGGAAAACCTGTAAAGGAAGGCCGCGACGGGGAAGTGGAATACCACTTTAACAAAAGTCTTAGACCAAAGCCAACTCTTAAGCCCGATGGGAGCGTTGATTATTTTAATCTGAATATTATCAATAATGTACAGGAAGGGCAGCTTCTTGCCACATATCATCCTGAAGTACAGGGCGAACCGGGAACCAATGTATATGGAGAGACTGTTAAGCCAAGACCTGTCAAACCTTCAATGATCAAGTTCGGCAAGAACACTACGCTGTCAGAGGATAAGACCACGCTTACGGCAGCGAAATCCGGTCACGTAACGATTAAAGAAGGAAAGATTACTGTTTCTGACGTACTGGTGGTTGAAAATGTCGACGTTAAAACAGGCAATATAGACTGCGAGGGAAGCGTTGAAGTAAAAGGCGTTGTTGCCTCCAATTTCAGTGTGAAAGCCGGAGGAAATGTTATCGTTAAGGGTATTGTGGAAGGTGCCACAATAGAAGCAGGAAACGACGTAATACTGGAAGTTGGTGCTAAAGCCGGAGGAAATATCATCGCCGGCGGTAACGTCATCGCCAAGTTTATTGAGAATGCAAAGATTACTGCCAAAGGCGGAGTAACATGCGAGTGCATACTACATTCACAGGTTATATCCGGAACCGAAGTTAACGTAACAGGTAAAAGAGGTTTCATCGCCGGCGGTAAGGTTATAGCTGCGGAAAAGATAGAAGCCAAGGTTCTGGGATCAGAAATGGGCACAAATACAATAGTCGAAGTAGGTGCAGATCCTCAGGTTAAACTAAGACTAAAAGAAATACAGAAGTCCATGGCTGAGGCAGGTAAGCAAATTGAAGCGATGAGACCTACGTTGGATGGTTTTGGCAAACTACTCAAGGCAGGTGCCAAACTTACTCCTGATCAAATTGCAAACGTAAAAAAGCTTATGGAGCTCGATAAGGCTCTTAAAGCCAAAATGGAATCTGAAGGAGAAGAATACGGCGTCTTAATGGAAAAACTTCAGGAACAGAAAGAGGCTGAAGTACTGGTTGAAGGCATTGCTTACCCGGGGGTTACGGTCAATATTGGTGAGCTTTCTATGATAGTCAAAAAAGAAGCACAACATACGCGATTTGTTGTTGATAAAGGGGATGTACGTTTGGCGCCTTTTTGATATAATTAAGGTGACAAAAAGCTTGCATTACGTGTATGGGGATACATAAAGCTTTTGTCATTACAGGTATGAACAGCAATGAGAGGAGGTAGTCATGTCTATTAATAGAATTGACTTCGGTGTTATTGCTGCCTCAAGTGAAGTGTCCACGATCAAGGCTGCCGAGGATGCAAGACCGTTAATTAATCAACAGAATTTCCAGACCCAGTTCAATGAAGAGGTTGACAACCAGAGGAATCAGGTCAATCAGAAGGATGACGTAGGGCAGGGCGAGCTTCATTCTGATGCCCAGGAAAAGGGAAGCAATGAGTATATGGGCGACGGTGGTCAGAATCGCAGGGGTTCACGAGGCGGAGAAGAGAAAAATGCAATTTTGGAAAAGCAGCTTTCTCTTGAGAAAATGGAGAAAATATCAAGCGGTATGTTAGACAAACACGGAAAACCTGTCGATCTTAGTATTTCCTCTGGATTTGATTTGAAGATTTAGTATAAATATATTATAATTTAGTTATACTGCATACAATATATTGTATGCGCGTGCGTTTTTTTGTGGGGTATTGGGCGGAGATATGATTAGCATTACGGAGATTGTACTTATTGTTGCGGGATTCGCAGCAATTATACTGGGCTACCTTCTTCCGGCCAGCAAAGAACTGGACGAAGAAGATAAGCTGCTCATGGAGAGGGAGATCCGTGAGCTTGTTCGGCGTGAAGTGGAGGATCAGAAGGAGACCATTGAGAACATGGTTGATGACACTGTTGATCATTCACTTGACAGAACTGAGCGCGCCATGGAGCGCATTTCCAACGAAAAACTTTCTGCGATCGGAGAATATTCCGATACTGTCATAAACGATATTCACAAAAATCATGATGAAGTAATGTTCATGTACGATATGCTTAATGATAAGCATAAGAATCTCACCTCAGTTGTCTCTGAGGTTACCAAGCGTGCAGATGAAGCTAAACAGGCTGTTCTCGATGCCGAAGCAACGGCAAGAGATGCCAAACAGGAAGCAGCCGCAATAAGAGCAGCAAAAGAAGAAAATGTCAGAGCAATCTTTCTTGATACTGAGGAGGATAAGCTCAGCGGAATTCATATTCCATATAAAGAAAAGCCTGTATCAGGACTTCAGAGACTTGCGGAAGCGGGTCAACAAAATCTCCAGATAGAGCAAACTCCTGTCAGCGGACCTGAGCCCATCAGAACTCAGCAGGCTGCACAAATTGAAGCAGCAATTGCTGCAAGCGCCAGAGCTGAGAGTAACAGCGCAGAACCTTCCTTTGAACCATTGCAGCCCGACAAGATCGAAGTACCACAGGCTCCACTTGCCATAGAGAGCGGATATGTTGATGAGAGCAATCTTAAGGAGCTCAAGGAACTGAGTCAGATTAGGTCAGAAGTTGTTAACACTGATAAGAACAACAATCTTCATGTAATAGGCAATACTTCCAAGGAAGTTGTAGTGCCGTCTCAGGCCAAGGTTGTTTCAATAAACGATGCGCCCAGACGTGAGAACCCCGACAGGAATATGCAGGAATTAACTGCCAATGATCCAATATCTCAGAACAGGCAGATCATAGAGATGCACAAAGCCGGCAAGTCCAATATGGTAATAGCCAGAGAACTTGGGCTTGGAATAGGTGAAGTTAAGCTAGTAATAGATCTTTCCAATAAACACAGAAAGGTAAAATGACCAGATGAAACTCAAGTATTACCTTCGCGGAATGGGCATCGGAGTAATTCTTACCGCGATTGTTATGGGCTTCGCCCTGGGAGGCCGTAAGAAAACAATCAGCGATGCTGAAGTCATAGAGAGAGCCAAGACTCTCGGTATGGTTGAGGCGGGAACAGGGGTTTTGTCACAATATTCCAGCCAGGAACAGGAGGATGACAATAATGAGACTACATCCGATTCGTCACTGGGTGAAACAGGAGAAAAGATACCTGAAGAAAACAACCAAGGGGTCGCTTCGACAGATCAATCAATTTCGGACCTTTTTGAGAAAACGCCGGAAGGAGAAAATCAGAAAGCAGAAGTTGCTGGAACTTCTAAACAGGACTCTGACGAAGTGGCAAGTTCAGATACTAAAACGGATAAGTCAGCAGAAGGAAAAAATGAAGCAGACGTAAAAACAGAGAATAAGACTGAAGCAGATAAATCAGATAAAAAGTCTGATACTGATAAAGCAAACAAAGATGTGGCCAAGACTGATGAATCATACAATACCAACGAAAATTCTTCATCTGAGACACAGCAGTCTGATGCTAATAAGCAGGAGGAAGCTACTACTCAGGTTGCCATGACTGAGAGCGAAATAACGGAGAATGATACTCCTGTTACCACCGATGGCTTTAAGACTTCCGAAACAAAAACGGTATCGATTCCCGGTGGTATGAGCAGCGATTCTGTTGCTGCCATTCTATATAAAGAAGGCATCATTGATAATGCTACCAATTTCAATCGTTACCTGATAGAGCATAACAAGGACAGATATATAAGAAGCGGGGCAAAGACAATTCCGGCAGGATCTGATTATGAGCAGATTGCTAATATCATATGTAGAGGATAATTTACCGGATGAGTTTTTATACCAATGGGGACGGTTCTGTTTGGTAAAGTTTTTCAAAAAACTATACCAAACAGAACCGTCCCCATTGGTATAAAAACTCATCCAATTACTCGGTTATTCTAAAAATCTTGTTTGATTCCCCTCTTGAAATATTAAAAACTGTATGCTATAGTAAAAAAGCTGTGGACTTATGGGTGAATTATGCCCTGAAGAAACAGCGGAAACAAATAAACACGTGCATTCAGACTCATTCCGGTGTCGGATATGATATCCGATCAGTTTGAGAGCCTTGCATTACGGAAGACGCGCCGCGGTGCGATATGGGGCTTAGGATTGTACGGAAGAACAAACCAAATGGAGGTAATATCATGAGCGTTGTATCAATGAAACAGTTACTTGAGGCAGGTGTACACTTCGGACACCAGACAAGAAGATGGAACCCTAAAATGGCTCCTTACATCTTCACAGAAAGAAACGGAATCCACATCATCGACCTTCAGAAGTCAGTTGTTAAGGTTGACGAGGCTTACAAGGCAGTATTCGAGATTGCACAGCAGGGTGGAACAATCCTTTTCGTTGGAACAAAGAAGCAGGCTCAGGACGCAGTTAAGACTGAGGCAGAGCGTTGCGGAATGTACTATGTAAACGAGAGATGGCTTGGCGGTATGCTTACAAACTTCAAGACCATCCAGTCAAGAATCGCAAGAATGAAGGCTATTGAGAAGATGCAGGAAGATGGAACATTTGATGTTCTTCCTAAGAAGGAAGTAGCTCAGCTTAAGAAGGAGCTTTCCAAGCTTCAGGCTAACCTTGGCGGAATCAGAGATATGAAGAGAATCCCTGACGCTATCTTCGTAGTAGATCCTAAGAAGGAGAGAATCTGCATCCAGGAGGCAGAGTCACTTGGCATCACACTTATCGGTATCGGCGATACAAACTGCGATCCCGAGGAGCTTGATTTCATCATCCCCGGTAATGATGACGCTATCAGAGCCGTTAAGCTTATCGTTGGTAAGATGGCTGACGCTGTAATCGAGGCTAATCAGGGTGCTGAGGCTGATACAGCAGCTGACTATGTTGCAGCTGACGCTGAGACAGAGGCTTCTGATATCGAGGAAGTTGTAGCAGCTGAGTAATTGAATGATAAATGGATTCAAAGTCGAATACATCAATGCTTGCATTAAGATGTATTCGACCTTGAAGACTTAACAAGCATGAGAAAATAGATATACGAAGAATGAGTATATCTATTTTAGAATGTTTGTAGAATTGCGAAGCAATGGAGCAATTCGTTATATTTAAAACATAATATGGAGGAAAAATAAATGGCTATCACAGCAGCAATGGTTAAAGAGTTACGTGAGTCTACCGGCGCAGGTATGATGGAGTGCAAAAAGGCTCTTACAGAGACTAACGGAGATATGGACGCAGCAGTAGAATACCTTAGAAAGAACGGTATCATGAAGGCTGAGAAGAAAGCCAGCAGAATCGCAGCTGAGGGTCTTACAAGAGTAGCTGTTAAGGATGATCAGACAGCAGCAGTTGTTGAGGTTAACTCAGAGACTGACTTCGTTGCTCAGAACGAGAAGTTCCAGGCATTCGTAGAGGCAGTTGCTACTCAGGCTGTTAATTCAGATGCAGCTGATCTTGACGCATTCATGGCTGAGAAGTGGAATCTTGATGAGTCCAAGACAGTTAACGAAGCTCTTATCGAGATCACAGCAGTTATCTCAGAGAAGCTTTCTATCAGACGTTTCGAGAAGGTTGTTGCTTCTAACGGTGTTGTAGTTCCTTATACACACGGTGGCGGAAGAATCTCAGTTATCGTAGAGGCTGAGACAGATGTTGTTAACGATGACATCAAGAACGCAGTTAAGAACGTAGCTATGCAGGTTGCAGCTCTTAATCCTAAGTTCGTTTCTTCAGAGGACATCTCTGAGGAGTACAGAAACCACGAGAAGGAGATCCTTCTTGCTCAGGCTATGAAGGAGAACGAGGAGCTTCCCGAGGGCAAGAGAAAGCCTCAGGAGATCATCGAGAAGATGCTTGTTGGACGTCTTAACAAGGAGTTCAAGGAGATCTGCCTTAACGAGCAGGTTTATGTAAAGGCTGAGGATGGCAAGCAGACTGTTAGCCAGTACCTTGCACAGGTTGGTAAGGCTAACTCAACTAACCTCAAGATCAAGAGATTCGTTCGTTTCGAGACCGGCGAAGGTATCGAGAAGAAGAACGAGAACTTTGCTGAGGAAGTAGCTAAGCAGGCTGCAGGTCTTAACTAATTCAGCGAAGACTCAATAATATGATTTTTGAGACCGGGTTCTTTAAAGAGCCCGGTCTTTTTAAATGAAAATGCAGTCAAAGACTGTATTTCGTCAGATTTTAAGCGGATTTTTTGTGTTTAAATTTGATGTTAAATGGCATATAATTGATGGGTATGAATTTTTTAAAAGGTTGGGTGACCATCATTGAATCAGAAAGTTACTATTAAAGGTACCAAATCAGGCATCATCCTGGTTCTGGATGATAAATATCCCTTTGAATTGTTACAAAAAGAAATAGCAGACAAATTCAAAGAAGCGGCAGCCTTCTTTGGTAAGAGCAGTATGGGTCTTGTTATCAGAGGAAGAGATCTGGATGACGAGCAGGAAACAAGAGTCGTTGAGATAATTGAAGAGAATTCTGAGCTTACAATTTCCTGCATTATCAATGAGGAATCTGAGATTGATCAGTTTATGGCTGAAGCAATCCTTCGCCGCACTTTGCAGAATCCGGAAGCCGAGAAGCAGGAGGAAGCATCGGAGTTTACACAAGTTGATCCATCCAATGCACGAATCATCAAGGGTAATCTACGATCCGGACAGGACATTTCCTGCAAGGAGAGCGTTATTGTTCTTGGAGATGTTAAGCCCGGCGCCAGCGTGACTTCCTATGGCAGCATTTTTATACTTGGTGAGCTTCGTGGCAACGCTTTTGCTGGTGCTGATGGTGACAGGGACTCTGTTGTTATGGCATTGAAGCTCAATCCTCTGCAGGTAAGAATAGCAGATGCCATTGCTATTTCACCTGATGCAGAGAAAGGTCCCAAGCTTAAGCTTCGCAGGAAGAAACTAATGAACAGTGTTGATGAACCTGAAGTAGCTTATATTGAGAATGGACATATTATTAAGACAGGCTATGGCCATCAGTTTTTAAGATCTTTTTACAGGATCTGATAATCTAAGTTTTGGAGGAAACATATGGGAGAAGTTATTGTAATCACATCCGGAAAGGGAGGCGTAGGTAAGACCACCACAACAGCTAATGTGGGTACCGGCCTTGCCAAGCTCAATAAGAAAGTAGTCCTCATTGATACTGATATAGGACTCAGAAACCTCGACGTAGTAATGGGACTGGAGAACAGGATCGTTTATACTCTGGTTGATGTAATCGAGAAAAACTGCAAGCTTAAGCAGGCACTTATCAGGGACAAGAAATATGAGAATCTTTTCCTTCTTCCTGCAGCTCAGACAAGAGATAAGACCTCTGTAACACCTGAGCAGATGAAGGAGCTTACTGATGAGCTCAAGAAGGAATATGACTATATTATTCTTGATTGCCCCGCAGGAATTGAGCAGGGATTCAAGAATGCCATTGCCGGAGCAGACAGAGCACTCGTTGTGACAACTCCGGAAGTATCTGCAGTTCGCGACGCAGACAGAATTATAGGCCTTCTGGAAGCAAATGAGATCAAGAAGACACATCTTATCGTTAACAGACTTCGTCCTGATATGATAAGGAGAGGTGACATGATGTCAGCTGAGGATGTTATAGATATTCTTGCAGTAGACCTCATTGGACAGGTTCCGGATGATGAGAATATCGTAATCGCCACCAATAACGGTGAGCCTCTTGTAGGTGACAATTCTCTTGCAGGACAGGCTTACATGAATATCTGCAGAAGAGTAATCGGAGAGTCTGTTCCTTTCCTTGATCTTGAGGCAAGAAAAGGGCTTTTCTCCTGGTTTAAGAAAAGATAAGGGGGACTTTGTAATGAAATTATCAGATTTTTTCAAGAAGAAATCTTCCAGTGATGTTGCAAAGGACCGACTTAAGTTTGTACTCGTTTCCGACAGAGCATCCTGCTCACCGGAGATAATGCAGAAGATCAGGAGCGATATCATAGAAGTATTATCCAAGTACGCTGAGATTGATATGGACAATATTGACATCAATATTACTCAGATGGACGGAGAGGATAACGGTGGTAAATCGGCACCGGCTCTTTATGCTAATATTCCGATCAAAAACATTAATCACAACGTTAAATGATGCATAAATATTCAATAACTCATGTTGCAAAAAACCATGCAAAATTTAATGCAGTGTGATAATATTAAATAGGATAAAATCTATTTACGTGGGAGTTTTTTGTTATGAGTAATGAAAATGAAAAGTATGAACAACTTAAGCTGGGCAATCAGCTCTGTTTTCCGCTGTATGCCTGTGCAAAGGAAATCATCAGAAAGTATAAGCCTTATCTTGATAAGATAGACCTTACTTACACTCAGTATATTGCTATGATGGTTCTCTGGGAGATGAAGACAGTCAACGTCAAGACTCTTGGAGAGTGTCTCTATCTTGATTCCGGTACTCTTACACCTGTTCTCAAGAAACTTGAATCCAAGGGCTACATAACAAGGGTTCGTTCCAGTGAGGATGAACGTAATCTTGTTGTAACAATCACAGAAGAAGGTGAGAAGCTTAAGGACATGGCTATTGATATTCCGGCAGAGATGGGAGCTTGTGTCCGCCTTAGCAAAGAAGAGGCCAAACTTCTCTATGACCTTTTGTATAAGATTATCGGAAATATTAGATAAACTTTATGCTTTTTTCTTTCAATTATATCAATTAACACATAATCTTTATTGATTTTTTCTGCTATTAGAAATATAATAAACATCGGTCAAATGTGCGGTTTTGGGGATAAAAATTTTTTCACTGTTAAAAGTCAAAAAATTAACAAAAACGCACATTTATTATGGAGGTTTTTATGAGTTCACACAATCATAATCATCACCATGATCCTGAAAACATGAAGGCCATTGTCAACAGACTGTCCAAGGCTATCGGACACCTTGAGTCGGTCAAAAAAATGGTAGAAGATGACAGGGATTGTACAGAAGTTCTCATTCAGTTGGCAGCTGTGAGAAGTGCCATTAACAACACAGGCAAGGCAATCCTAAAAGAGCACATCAGTCATTGTATTGTTCATGCTGTTCAGGACGGCGATGATGACGCAATTCATGAACTTAATGACGCCATCGACAAATTTATGAAAAATTCGTAAGCCAGTCTTACGAAAATGTATGTGAAAGGGGCGAAAACACCTTGGCTATCCCAATTCTTAATGTAGTTTATTTCTTAATTTTATTTCCTTTCTTAATGGCAATAATAATAGGGCTTCTCAGATATTATTCTCCTTTCAGAAGCGCTGTAATCATGCTCGGCGGTTTTACTATTATGGCTGCTGCTATTTATGTTGCCGTTAACGTACTTATGTCCGGTGATACTTCACAATTTATGTATTTGGAGGATGCGGAGATCCCCAATTATGTAATTATGGCCGGCGAAGTATTTCTTATGTGTCTTGTATGCTTTTTAAGTATCAAGTACAAAAAGTATTATGCAATTATAATTTCACTTGTAGGTACAATTCCCGTGCTCTGGATGGACCTTTCAGGTAATGCAGTGGAAGGCAATACACATCTTCGTATCGACACCTTTGCTGCCGTTATGTACCTTATTGTAGGTATTGTAGGTATTCTTATCTGTATCTACGCAAGTGGTTATATGAAAGATTATCATCATCATCACACAGATGTAGCAGACAGATCAAACTATTTCCTTGCTCTTATGTATGTATTCCTTGGAGCAATGTTTGGTCTTATTTCATCCGACAATCTTGGATGGATCTATTTCTTCTGGGAAATCACAAGCGTATGCTCATTCCTTATGATTGGCTATACAAGAACAGAGGAAGCTGTTAACAACTCCTTCCGTGCTCTGTGGATGAACCTTCTCGGTGGAGTAGGTTTCGCTGCAGGCCTTATGTATTGCAACCTTCAGCTTGGAATGTCCAACCTTAGTGAGATTACCGATATAGGAGCTGCAGAGTTCGTAATTATTCCTGCAACCCTGTTTGCATTTGCGGCTCTCACCAAGAGTGCTCAGTTCCCATTCTCAAGATGGCTTCTCGGCGCCATGGTGGCACCTACACCTTCCAGTGCGCTGCTTCACTCAGCGACCATGGTTAAGATCGGTGTCTACATGCTCATCAGATTGTCTCCTGTAATGTATGGAACACTTACAGGTATCATGATCACAGTCATCGGTGGATTCACATTCTTTGCAGCATCACTTCTTGCAATAACTGTTAGTGACGGTAAGAAGGTGCTTGCTTATTCTACAATTTCAAACCTTGGACTTATCACAGCCTGCGCAGGCACCGGTACAACAGAAGGTGTATGGGCTGCTGTTATGCTGGTTCTTTTCCATGCTGTTTCCAAGTCACTTCTGTTCCAGACTGTTGGTGATATTGAGAACTGTATGCACAGCCGTGATATTGAGGATATGCACGGACTTATCATCAAGCTTCCAAGACTTGCATTCATCATGATCATCGGTATCTGCGGTATGTTCATGGCTCCTTTCGGAATGCTTGTATCTAAGTGGGCTGCTCTTAAATCCTTCGTGGATTCAGGTTCTGTATGGCTGGTCCTTTTCCTTGTATTTGGTTCAGGTTCAACACTTTTCTACTGGGCTAAATGGCTTGGCAAGATCTGTACAGTTATCCATCAGTCCTTTGAGATTGAGGATATTACACCAAGGAGTGAGATGGTTTCCATTTTCCCTCTTACAACAATGATTGTTGTTATGTGCTTTGCATTCCCCTGGATGTCAGGCAACATGATCCAGCCTATTCTTGATGAGGCATTCAACACCAACATTCCTGATGTTATCGGTGGCAGCGATGTTATCATCATGATGATTATGGTTGCGATGATATTTATGATTCCTATCGGATCAAGAATTATGTCAATCGGTAAGAACAGCAAGATGTCAATGTCTTATGTGGCCGGTGTTAATGCAGGTGACGACAGACATTACATCGATTCCTTCGGCAAGGAGAGAGCGCTTTACATGTCCAACTGGTACATGGAAGATTATTTCGGTGAGAAGAAGCTTCTCTGGCCCAGCATTATCGTCGCTGCAGTGCTTGTTGCTGTAATGCTTATCGTAGTAGTTGGAGGTGCTTTCTGATGGATGTGATGATTTTTGTTAAGGCTTTAATTTATATAGTGCTGGCACCTTTTATTGGAGGACTTCTTGCAGGTGTGGACAGAATTTTCTCTGCACGTATGCAGGGCAGACAGGGCCCACCTCTTTTCCAGCCCTTCTATGATGTGTTCAAGCTTTTAAACAAGCAGACCACCGTTGTTAACAGTATTCAGGTTCTGTTTGTAACAGGCTACCTTATTATGACAATTTTTACAGGTGCTCTTTTCTTCGGCGGCGGAGATATGCTTCTTGTATTCTTTGCGCTGTCCATGTCTGAGGTTATGATGGTTATGGCTGCTTTTTCAACCAACGGACCTTACAGTATCATGGGTGCACAGAGAGAACTCCTTCAGATGATGTGTTATGAGCCTATGACTCTTCTTGTTGCAATTGGTTTCTACTATGCAAACGGAAGCTTCATGGTTAACGACCTGATTCAGGCAGAGGTTCCTGCGATCGTACAGATTCCCGGATTCTTCATCGGCTTTGTATTCATCCTTATCATCAAGCTGAGAAAGTCTCCTTTCGACCTTAGTACATCTCACCATATGCATCAGGAGATGGTCAAGGGTCTTACAACGGATCTTTCAGGTGGAAACCTTGCACTTACTGAGATTGCCGAGTGGTATGATCTGGTACTTATGATGGGTATCGTTGGAATGTTCTTTATTACATCCAACCCTATCAGCAGAGTATGGGCAATCATAGCTATTTCAGTGGTATTTTTCCTTGAGACACTTATTGACAATTTGTTCCCTCGTGTTAAGTACATCACCATGCTTAAGGTAACATGGTCTGTTATCCTTATTTTCGCAGGAACAAATCTGTTGATCCTCAATGTTTTGAAATAAGATGAAGGGAATAAAAATCAATGAAAATATCTAAATCACCATGGGTGTTACATTATGATGGCTCCAGCTGCAATGGCTGTGATATAGAAGTACTTGCAACGATGACTCCTCTTTATGACGTGGAGAGATTCGGAATTATTAATACAGGTAACCCTAAGCATGCTGACGTTCTGCTTCTTACAGGCGGCGTCAATGCCCAGACTGCTCCTGTAATCAGACAGCTCTACAATATGATGCCTGATCCCAAGGTAGTAGTTGCCTGCGGTATCTGCGCATGCGACGGCGGTATCTTCAAAGAGTGCTATAACATCTTGGGAGGCGCCGACAAGGTTGTTCCCGTTGATGTTTATGTACCGGGATGTGCCGTTAGACCTGAAGCTCTTATTGAGGGCGTAGTTAAGGCTGTTGGAATTCTTGAAGAGAAGAGAAAGAAACTTAAGGAATCCATGAAAGCCGGCTATTGTACCGTTGACTATAGCAAGATTGCAATTCATACAACTGCTGATGACTATGATCCCAGCAATCAGTATGATGCTGTTCTTACAGAGGAGGCTCTCAGACAGCAGGCAGAAGAGAAGATCAAGGCATCTGCAAAGCCTGCTCCCAAGCCGGCTGCAGCCGTAGCGCCTAAGGCTCCCGCAGCTAATGCAGCTGCACCTGCACAGGCTCCTACAGCAGCGCCCGCTGCCGATAACACCAAGAAAGGAGAAAACGCATAATGAATACAGAATTTATCAGTGTTAATCCTGAAAGCGTTATCGATGAGACTCAGAAGATCAAATTCCAGGGATATCACCTTATGCAGCAGTGCGCTACAAGAATTCCCGGAGCTTATGAGCTGATCTATTCCTTCGGAAAGGACCTTGAGATGAAGCATTTCAAGATCACTCTTCCCGAGGATCAGGAGATTTCCAGCATCACAAGCATCTATCCCTGTGCTTTCATCTATGAGAACGAGATGCACGATCTTTTCGGTGTGCAGGTTAAGATGATCAATATCGACTTTGAAGGTAAGCTCTATCGTACAGCGATCGAGACACCATTTAAATAATTGGAGGAACCAAAAATGTCTACAAGAAGTGTAATTCCATTTGGACCCCAGCATCCGGTTCTTCCGGAACCCATTCATTTAGATCTTGTTATGGAGGACGAGAAGGTAGTTGAGGCTATTCCTTCCATCGGTTTCATCCACAGAGGTCTCGAGAAGCTGGTTGATAAAAAAGATTTTAACGAGATGGTATACGTTGCAGAGCGTATCTGCGGTATCTGTTCTCTTGGCCACGGCCTTGGCTATTCAGAGGCTGTTGAGCACATCATGGATATCGATGTACCTATGCGTGCTAAATACCTTAGAACTATCTGGTCTGAGCTTTCCAGAGTTCATTCACATCTCCTTTGGCTTGGTCTTTTGGCTGATGCTTTTGGATTTGAGTCTCTTTACATGGATTGCTGGAGACTTCGTGAGGATGCCCTTGATATGTTTGAGGCTTCCACCGGCGGACGTGTTATCTTTTCCGCTATGAAGATTGGCGGCGTTAGAAGAGATGTTTCTGATGAGATGCTCAGAGACTTCGCAGAGCGTATTACAAGAATGGAAGAGGATCTCAAGGTTATTGCCAAGCCCTTCCTTAACGATATGGCCGTTCAGACAAGACTTCGCGGCGTAGGTGTTCTTACTGCTGAGCAGGCAGATGCTCTTGGTTGCTGCGGACCTTTCCTTCGTGCCAGCGGTATTGCCCGTGATATTCGTAGCACAGGCTACTGCGCATACGGCGATGTTGATTTTGAGCCTATCATCAGCAATGATGGTGATTCCTATGCAAGAACAGAGTGCCGTATCAAAGAGATTTTCCAGGCATTTGATATTATTAAGCAGTTAATCGCCAAGATTCCTGCGGGAGACATTGATGTTCCCGTTAAGGGCATGCCAAACGGTGAGTATTTCATGCGTCTTGAGCAGCCCAGAGGAGAGGCTCATTACTACGTAAAGGCTAATGGTACCAAGTTCATAGACAGAATGAGAGTCCGCACCCCCACCTTTGCAAACCTTTCAGGTCTTGTTGAGACACTTAAGGGCTGCGATCTGGCAGATGTTCCGATCCTTGTTCTTACCATTGATCCTTGCATCAGCTGTACAGAGAGGTGATTAAATATGTCTTTGATTAGTTTTAAAAACACAATTCTTCATAATCTTGTATCAAAGCCTAAGACCAGAAAGGTTGAGAAAGAGTACCCCGTAGGCACAAGAGGACATGTTGAGAATGATATGGATCTCTGTGTATTGTGCGGTCTGTGCTCCATCAAATGCCCTACTCATGCTATCAGCATTGATAAGGCAGAGAAGACCTGGTCCATCAATCCTATGAGCTGCATCCAGTGCAGATGCTGTGTAGATAACTGCCCTAAGAAATCACTTTCTATGGGACTTAGATTCACAGAACCCGGTCCTGAGAAGGTTACCAAGACCTTCAAGCAGTCTGAGAAGGCTATCGCCGCTCAGGAAGCTCTTATGAAGGCAGCTAAGGAACGTGCAGCAGCTGCAGCAGCCGCTAAGGCAGCACAGGCAGCCGCAGCAGGAAATGTAGAGAAGAAAGAAGAACCTAAGGCTTGATTTTTTGAGACAAAAAGATCAGATTATGACAATTAAGATAAGAGTTAAAGGGGCGGTACAGGGTGTTGGTTTCCGCCCCTTTATTGCTGAAACGGCAACTAAATACGGCATAAAAGGTAATGTCAAAAATATCGGAGCAGCTGTTGATATTCTTGCGATTGGAAATAGGGACGAATTGGACTTATTTATCGAGAGCATTAAAAGTGAGTATCCGGCAGGTGCTTTTATTCTTGATTTGTCTGCAGAGGAAATCGTGAACTATGATGAGACATCCCTTTCGGAATTTATGATTGTTCCAAGTGATGAGATTGATCTTTCCTCTGAGCTTCCTGTTTTTCTGCCGGATATTGGGATCTGTGACGACTGCATGAATGAAATGCTGGATGAGAAGGACAGAAGATATCATTATCCTCTTATCAGCTGCGCAGTTTGCGGTCCGAGGGTCAGTATATTGAATAAACTTCCTTATGATCGCGACACCACTACAATGATTGATTTTGAAATGTGTGGTGATTGTGATAGCGAATATCGCAGAGGAAGACGCCGCCATGCACAGACAATTTCTTGTCATAGCTGCGGACCTCAGATGATTTTCAGATATTCAGAATCTGAGGTAAATAGGGAAGAAGCCGTAGAAAAGGCTATTGAGGTATTATCAAATGGCGGAATAATCGGACTTAAGGGCATATCGGGTTATCAGCTTGTTTGCCTTCCGACAACAGAAGCCGCTACAAGGCTCAGAGAACTGAAGGGTCGCGAGAGGAAGCCCTTCGCCGTTATGTTCTCCGTACTTGAAGAAATATCAGAATATTGTTATGTGAACGATAGGGAGAAAGACCTTCTTTTATCTTCTGCAAGACCAATCGTTTTACTTCAGAAGAAAAAAGACTTTCCTGAGCAGGTCTGCAGAGACAGCCGATACATCGGAGCTTTTCTTCCTTCTTCAGGAATTCACAGACTGTTATGCGATGAACTGGGACCTCTTATTGTCACCAGTGCTAACAAGTCTGACCAGCCTATGATTTATTCAGATGAGAAGTTTTTTGATATTTTTTTGGATGAAAAAAATGAACTTCACGCAGATGGAGTTCTTTACCATAAAAGAAAGATAAATATTGCCCAGGATGATTCTGTACTCTTTGTCATCAGGTCATCCAAAGGTTTTTCAACGCAGTTTATCAGAAGATCTAGAGGATATTTTCCTCTTCCTGTACTTTTGAAAAATAATAGTCCTGAAAGCTGCAGTGGTGCTTCATGTAATAAGGCTGTACTTGCCCTGGGAGCTGATCTTAAGAATACATTTGCATTTGCAAAGAAGGATAAAATTATCCCATCTCAGCATTTGGGAGATCTGGCTGATGTAGACGTATTTGAAGAATATAAGAAGCTGATTCCTTATTGCAGAGGGTTGTTCCATTTTTCCTTTGACAGAATGATCTGTGACAAGCATCCCGGATATTTTTCTTCGGGTTATGCTGCAAAACTTTTACAAGCTAATAATCTGGATGATAGCTCTATTATCAAAGTACAACATCATCACGCTCACATTTTTTCTGTAATGGCCGAAAGCGGAATTGATAGCTGTATTGGCATTTCCTTCGATGGAACAGGCTACGGAGATGACGGCAAAGTCTGGGGCGGCGAGTATTTCTACTGCAACGAGACTTCTGTTAAACGCTTCGGACATATGTCTTACATCAAGCTCTGCGGCGGAGATATGGCACCCAAAAAAGCCGATCTTGTAAGGGACTGTTATAGATTTGCCTGCGATAACGATGGTGAGAGCGATATTATTCCGGATATAATAAGATCTGCACTTAACAATAACATCAATACTTACGAAACCTCCAGTGTTGGAAGACTATTTGATGCTGTTTCGTCTCTTCTTGGAATCTGTGGCTATAATTCTTATGAAGGAGAATGCGCCACAGCCCTTGAAAAAGAAGCCTGGAAGTATACAGGTATTGACAGACCGGAATTTGAGCTTAAAGTATATAGAGATGATAATGGTAATATTATCACCGATCAGGCTGATTTTTTTAGGCAGATAGTAGAGTGCCAAAGGGAAGGCAAATATAACACCGTTTTATGTGCTTATGCGTTCCATGTGGCTATTACAACCGCTATCAAAAGTGTCTGTGACATTATTAGAGAAGAAACAGGAGAAAAGAAAGTCTGCTTATCAGGTGGTGTTTTCATGAACAGACTTCTTTTGACCAAAACAATTAATTTACTGAGCATCAGCGGCTACGAAGTGTACTGGAACCAACAAGTTCCGGCCAGTGATGCTGGGATTTCTCTGGGACAGGCCTATTACGGTCTAATGCTTTCAGAATAATACAGTAAAAGAAAGGAACAATATGTGTGTTGCAATACCCGGTAAGGTAATTAAACTTGAGGGAACCAAGGCTACAGTAGATTTCTCAGGAAATATAGTTAATGCAGAAGCGGGCCTTGTTAATGTTAAGGTTGGTGATAAGGTTCTTGTCCACGCAGGATGTATCATTCAGACAATGGATGACAAGCTTGCAGATGAGATGGAGGAATTATTCAGAGAAATCGAGGGGCTCGAAGTCTGATGCGAAATCTTGAAGAGATAATCACGGCTTTAAAAGAATATGACGGTGAAGAAGTTCGTATTATGGAGGTTTGCGGTACACATACTGCCGCAATATCAGAGAATGGTATCCCGGATATGCTTTCACCTAAGATCAAGCTGATATCCGGTCCCGGGTGTCCGGTATGCGTTACGGTTACCGCTGTAATTGATAAACTTGTTGAGCTTGCCATGAGAGAGGATACTTGCGTACTTACCTTTGGCGATCTGATAAGAGTCAAGGGAACCATCAAGTCATTGGCAGATGCCAAGGCAGACGGAGCTCACGTAAGAATGGTGTATTCACCAATGGAATCAATTAAACTTGCTGAAGAAGACCCTGCGCATACCTATGTGTTTGCTGCAATCGGCTTTGAGACCACGACGCCTGTATATGCAATGCTGTTGGAGGAAGCTGTTAAAAAGGATCTTAAGAACCTGAAGCTCCTCACATCACTTAAGACAATGCCGGAAGTAATCAGGTGGGTTGTAACTAATGGTGGTGGCATTGATGGTTTCATTGCCCCCGGCCATGTTGCAGCAGTTACAGGTAGCGGTATTTTTGAGGAACTGTCCAAAGAGCTGGGAATCCCTTTTGTTGTATCGGGGTTTGAAGGAGCTCAGCTTCTTATGACAATATATGCTCTTATATCCATGAAGGGCAAAACCGGAATGAAAAACCTCTACAAAGATGTAGTTAGCTACGAAGGAAACATTAAGGCACAAGAAGTGGTTAACAAGTACTTTGAGCCTTCTGATTCATCCTGGCGCGGTATGGGTAAGATTCCGGGTTCAGGTATGACCTTGAGAAAAGAGTTCTCTCCTTTTGATGCTGGCAGTATAGGTCTTGATGAAGATCATATGCCACCTGGATGTCAGTGTGCAAATGTGCTTGTAGGTAAGCTAAGACCTTATGAATGTCCATTATTCGGCAAAGCCTGCACTCCTGATAATGCACACGGAGCATGCATGGTTTCAACGGAAGGAAGCTGCTACAACTATTTTGTATCAGGAAGAAAATAAGTATTTTGGAGATATAGATTCATGAAGATTACAATGGCTCACGGAAGCGGAGGAGAGTCCACTTCCAGGCTTATAAAAGATGTTTTTGCCAAACATTTTCATAACGAGATCCTTGAAAAACTTGAGGATTCTGCAGTAGTTAAAGGCGCAGGTAAGCTTGCCGTAACTACGGACTCTTTTGTGGTGACCCCTATTGTTTTCCCCGGCGGAGATATCGGAAGGCTCGCCGTATGCGGTACTGTAAATGACCTTCTTATGAGCGGTGCAAGACCACAGTATATCACCTGCGGTTGTATTTTGGAGGAAGGCCTTGATATTGATGTTCTTGACCGCATTATTGCCTCTTTTGCGGAGACCTGCAGAGAAGCAGGAGTTACTGTGGTTACAGGCGATACCAAGGTTATTGAGAACAAAGGCGGAGAGCCGGGACTTATCATCAATACTTCAGGAGTTGGATTTATCGATGAGAATCTTGCGGTTCCCGGTCCCTTTAATCTTGAGGATGGAGACAAGATCATAATCTCAGGCAATCTCGGAGATCATCATGCAGCCATTTTGGGCAAAAGAATGGGAATTGAGAGCAATATCGTATCCGATGCGGCACCTCTTAAGGAGATGGTTTTTGCACTGCTTGATGCAGGCATTAAGGTTCATGCCATGAGAGATGTGACAAGAGGCGGCCTTGGAACGGTACTTAACGAATTCAGTGACAGCTCCAAATGTACAATTGAGTTAGAAGAACAGAGTCTTCCCGTATCTGATTCAGTAAGAAATTTCTGCGGAATGTTAGGCCTTGACCCTCTTTATATGGGAAATGAAGGTAAAATGGTATTGTCTGTTGCCGCAGATGACGCTGACAGAGCAGTTTCCATTATAAGAAGTGCCAAATACGGCGAAAATGCTTGCATTATCGGGCAGGTTCATAAACAGGACACCTCATCCGATGATAACAGTGTGGTACTGCGTACCAAGATAGGTGGCAAACGCATAGTGGGACTGATGTACGGAGAAGGTCTTCCAAGAATTTGTTAAATGTTGTAAAATAAACCTTGTCTTTTGAGAAAATTTTTATAGAATTTTAATTTTGACAAAACAGACTAATCTCTAGATAATATGGATTAACAATAGATCGTCGGTTTTTGAAAGGACTTTTAATGGAATTTAAGAGAATAAATAAAGACACGGTTACGTGTATCATAACTGAGGATGATATGGACGAACAGGGAATCAAGCTTGAGGACCTGTTTGAGAAGAAGAAAGAGGCTATGGAATTTCTTCATGATGTAATGAGAAAGGCAGAGGAAGAGGTTGACTACAAGCCTACAGGTTCCTTTATGCCTATGCAGATCACAGTACTTCCCGATCATTCTATTTCACTGACACTTTCAGAGAACGCTTCAGCTTCCTTCGGAGAGATTCTCAAGAACCTTACCGATAAGGCAGGCATCAAGATTCCCAAGAATGTACTTGAGGATATTGGAGATGCAGCCGGAGATGAGAGAATCAACAGACTTAATGAGTATTTGAAGAGCCTTAAGCAGCTTACCAATTCCGTCAAGGATATTATGGAAGAGAACGGAATCGCTGACAAAAACGACAAGCTTCTTCTTAACAAAAATGAGACTGTATCCGGTAACAAGGCCAAGGTTGACAAAATCACCAGCGCAGCCAAGAAGAATCCTGAAGTTATTGCCGAGGAAGAGAAGGCCAAGAGAGATCAGAACAGACTTAAGTTCCATGAATATGTATTCAAATTCGAGGATATTCACACTGTTATGTCTTTCTGTGCCAAGGCACCTAAGGACATCAGCATTTCAAGTGCACTTTATAAGAATGAACAGGATGGCAAGTATTACCTTGACCTCAAGAGAGAGAACGAGGATCCCAAGGTATTTGCAGGACTCTTTACAATGGCTTATGAGTTTGCTCATTTCCAGGCAACCAACAAAAATGTCATCGCTCATATGAAGGAGAACTATGAACTTCTCATTGCCGATGATGCAATAAACAAGCTTGCTGAAGCCGCATTTTAACTGCTAATTCAGTATATTAACGTATTGAGGAAACACTTAAGAAATATTATAATTAAACGGTTAGGATTTGTTCCTGGCCGTTTTTTCTTATAGTTAAATGGAGAAAAATATGAGACTTAATCAGTACATAGCGTCCTGCGGAGTATGCTCCAGGCGGGAAGCGGATAAGCTAATAGATGCCGGAAGGGTCACTGTTAACGGGAATAACGCTCAGCCGGGAATTCAGGTAACAGACAAGGATGTTGTTACTGTTGATGGCAGGAAGATTGAACCCTCCAAGTCTTCTGTGGTTATTGCATATTACAAGCCAGTGGGAGTCACTTGCACCGAGAAGGATGAACATGCCGAGAGGACAGTTATCGAGGACCTTAGCTATAACAAACGAGTTACATATGCCGGCCGCCTTGACAAGGATTCCGAAGGGCTCCTTCTTATGACTGACGATGGCAAACTCATAGATGCTATGATGAAAGGCGCTAAGCGACACGAGAAGGAATATGAAGTAACCGTAGATAAACCTTTAAATGGCGATTTTTTAAAAAAGATGTCTTCAGGAGTCTATCTTAAGGAACTTGACCAGACGACTAGAGGATGCAAGGTTAACAGAACCGGTAAGTGTTCTTTTAATATTATTCTGACTCAGGGACTTAATCGTCAGATAAGACGAATGTGCAAGACTCTTGGGTATGAAGTTAAGAAGCTTAAGAGAATCAGGGTTATGACTATTAAACTGGAGGATTATAAGCTTGCTCCGGGAAAATATGTGGAGCTTAGTGAAGCGGACAAGAAGAAATTATATTTAGCTGCCGGTCTTAGAATGATTTAAACGGCGGATGTGAGTCAATGGGGACGGTTCTATGTGACTCGCTTCGTGAGTCACATAGAACCGTCCCCATTGACTCACATCCGCCGCAGAAAAGAAAAAAGTTGGGAGATAAAGAATTGGCAAATACAGAAGAACTCAAACAAGAATATGATGCCCTTGTTAAAACCATCAAGCATCATATGGATTTATACTACAATCAGGACTCACCTGAGATTTCAGATTATGAATATGATCAGCTCATGCAGAGGCTGAAAGCAATAGAGAAGGACAACCCTTCTTTTATTACCAAGGATTCACCATCACAGATCATCGGCGGAACCGCCAAACGTGAAGCAGGAGTTAAGATAATACACAACGTTCCGATGCTTTCAATTGAGGACGTGTTCAATAAAGAAGACGTAAGAGCCTTTGTAGATAAGGTTCATGCTGTTCACCCCGGAGCACTGTTTTCCGTGGAACAGAAGATTGACGGACTTAGCTTATCCCTTAGATATAAAAGACAGGAAGATGGCATGATGCACCTTACTATGGCAGAGACCAGAGGAGACGGACTCATTGGCGAGGATGTAACAGCTAATGCTCTTGTAATCCCGGATATAATGCAAGTTCTTAACCTTCCCTATGAATATCTGGAGCTTCGCGGTGAAGTATATATGTCCCACGAAGATTTTGAGAGATTTAACGATGAACAGGAGAAACTTGGTAAGAAAATCGCAGCCAATCCCAGAAATCTTGCCGCCGGAACTCTCAGACAGCTTGATCCTGAAGTAACAAGAAACCGCGGCCTTAAGATGTTCGTTTTTAACATTCAGGATGGTCCTTCGGAGCTTAGAGAGTCTCATTGCGGAGGCCTTGATGCCCTTGAAAATGCCGGAATCAAGACAGTTTTTCATAAGCAGTGCAAAGATGATGACGAAATCATCGACGCCATTGATGACATCGGCAGTATGAGAGATAACCTTGAGTTTGACTTGGATGGTGCAGTAATAAAAGTTGATAACCTGGCCTGGAGAGATGATTTTCCTGCAGGCTCCAAGTATTCCAGTGGACATATCGCATATAAGTATCCTCCGGAAGAACGAATTGTCGTAATGGACGAAATATTGGTTGATGTTGGCAGAACCGGTAAACTTACCTTCACCGGAAGCTTCCATGACAGAGAAACAGGCAAACCTGCCAGACTCTGCGGAACATCAGTATCCAGAGCAACTCTTCATAACCAGGATTACATCACTCAGATGCAGATAGGAATAGGCGGAGAATACAAACTCTTCAAGAGCGGTGAGATCATTCCCAAACTGAACGGATGTGTCAGAGCCCCTGAAGTTGTATATACAGCCCCTGATGTATGTCCTATTTGTGGTGGTCATCTGATTCGTGAGGAGGATACTGCTGACATCAGATGTATCAATCCCACATGTCCTGCTCAGGTGACTCGTACTATAGCTTATTTCACAGGAAGAGATGCCATGAATATCATGGGGCTTGGAGACACCCTTGTTGACGCACTTGTCTCCGAGGGATATCTTAAGAATTATTCAGACATTTATAAGCTTAGAGACTACAGAGACGAACTCGTGGAAAAAGGAATAATCGGCAAAGAGAAAAACACCGACAAACTCCTTAATGAGATAGAAAAATCCAAATCCAATGATCCGGTAAGACTTCTAACCGGTCTTGCCATCAGAAATGTTGGCAAATCTACTGCAAGAGAAATCATGAAGCATTTTGATAATCTCATGGATCTTACAAATGTTACAGTAGAAGGATTTCTTCAGATTCCTGATATAGGAGAAACAACAGCAAATGATTTGTATGATTTCTTCCATGAAGCTGCTAACCTTGAGATCCTTAATACAATGAAGGAGCTTGGCCTTAATATGGCAGCCGAAAAAGATGCCGATGCCTCAGACAAGCTCGCCGGAATGACTATCGTAGTTACCGGAACTCTTCCGACTCTGGGAAGAAAAGAAGCGGAAGAACTGATCGTAAAAAATGGTGGTAAAGCCTCAGGAAGCGTTTCTAAGAAGACAAGTCTTGTCCTTGCGGGAGAAGCCGCAGGTAGCAAACTTACCAAAGCACAGGAACTTGGAATAAAAGTCATCGATGAAGCAGAGTTTCTTGAGATGATAAAATAATATGATATCATTATCGTTATAAAATATTACAACAAGGAGAACCCAGACCAATGCCTATTAAGATACAGAACGATTTACCCGCAAGAGAAATACTTGAGCGGGAGAATATTTTCGTGGTGGATGAGAATAGGGCTATGCATCAGGATATCAGATCCCTTCAGATATGTATTCTGAATCTTATGCCTCTTAAGGAAGACACAGAGCTCCAGCTTCTTCGCTCTATGTCCAATACGCCTCTTCAGATGGATGTATCTTTTATGCAGATGAGTTCTCATCATTCATCAAATACATCCCCCAACCATCTGAACAGATTCTATAACACGTTTGATGAGCTTAAAGATAACACCTACGATGGTCTTATTATCACGGGAGCTCCCGTTGAGCAAATGGACTTCGAACAGGTTGATTATTGGGATGAACTGTGCAAAGTATTTGAGTGGAGTAAGACCAATGTCACTTCCACTTTCCATATCTGTTGGGGAGCTCAGGCAGGAATATATTATCACTACGGAATCAATAAGAAGCCTCTTGATGAGAAGCTGTTCGGTATTTTCCAGCACAGAGTAATGAACAGGAAAGTGCCGCTGGTAAGAGGTTTCGATGACATATTCATGATGCCTCATTCCAGACATACCGCAACTCCTTCAGAAGATATTCATGCATGTGACGATCTTGTGGTTCTTGCAGAATCTGATATAGCCGGAGTATTTCTTTGCATGAACAGGTCCGGCAGCCAGATTTTTGTAATGGGTCATGCTGAATATGACAGACTTACCCTTGACAGTGAATACAAAAGAGATCTGGGTAAAGGCCTGGATATTCATATCCCGGAGCACTATTATCCCAATGATGATCCCACTAAGAAGCCTGACCTGGTATGGAGAGGTCATGCCAACAATCTATACTCAAATTGGCTTAACTACTATGTATATCAGAACACACCTTATAAGTGGGGGCAGATTCTTGACGAGGACAAGAGAAAGATGGCTGCCAAGGCCTTAACCAAGAAAGTAGATCAGAATTAAGCATATTAAATATTTAGAAGGTGCAAAATGGGAGAAAGATTAAGAAATATTTATACGCAGTTCCCCGGAGGCAAGCATAAGGTTCTGACGCTTAGCTACGACGATGGAAAAATTGAGGATAGACGCCTTGTTGATATTCTGAATGAGAACGGCATTAAGGCTACCTTCAACGTCAATTCCGGTCTTGTAAACGATCATTTCGATGAGTATTACAAGGAAAGAATTCCAATGGAAGAATATAGAGACCT
The DNA here is from genome assembly GCF_000420845.1 of Butyrivibrio sp. AE3009. GTDB lineage: Bacteria > Bacillota > Clostridia > Lachnospirales > Lachnospiraceae > Butyrivibrio. The sequence continues at coordinate 50,885 of NZ_ATVS01000015.1, forward strand.
CTACAAAGGTCACGAAGTAGCAGTTCATACTGTAACGCATCCCACTATAGCAAGATGCCCTAAGGAACAGATGATTCGTCAGATCATCGAGGATAGAAGAGCATTGGAAGAAGTTATGGGCTATACAGTTCGGGGATGTGCCTATCCTAACGGCTCATACAGTGATGAAGTTGTTGATGCACTCAAAGCTTGCGGTATCAGACATGCCAGAACAGTAAGATCAACAGGGGGATTCTATCTTCCCGAGGATTTTCTCAGATGGCATCCTACCTGTCACCATAATTTTGAAGGCCTTGATAATCTCAAGAAGGAATTTCTTGCCCTTAAGAAAACTCAGTATCTTTATATTTTTTATCTCTGGGGCCATAGCTATGAATTTGAGGTAAACAATAATTGGCACGTAATTGAAAGCTTTGCAGCTGATATGGGAGGTCAGGATGATATCTGGTATGCCTCCAATATAGAAATTGTAGATTATCTTGACGCAGCCGGCCGTATGCAGGTATCTGTAAAGGGTGACTTCGCCTATAATCCCAGCGCTATCAGTGTATTTCTTGAAGTAGACAAAAAGACAGTTGAATGTAAACCGGGCATTACCACAGAGTTGTAATTTTCTTTAAAATAAGTTAAAATATAAATGTTAAGACGTTAATTTTTTTCTCTGAAAAGGAGACTCTCTTATGCCACTTGATATGGAAAACGAAGAGCTTGAAGAAAAGACAACGGAATTAAAGAAAAAACCAACCAAAAAAACTAAGGAAATGCTTGAAGAGAACGCCAAGCAGATTGAAGACCTCAAGCTGGAACAATCCAGACTGAATGAAGAGCTTGCGGGACTTGATAAGGAAGATTCTGCTCTTGGAGATAAATCTGCCATGGGACTTAAGGTTAGTCATAAGAAGTTCGGCGCAGGCGAGATTATCAAGCAGGACGGTAAGTATATAGAAGTTAAGTTCTCAGACGTAGTTAAGAAGTTCGTTCTTCCCGGCTGCATCGCAGACAAGTTTTTGGAAGTAGATGACGACGTTGTGTATGATTACTATGTAAAGAGTAATGAGATACACAAAAAGCGTATGGCTACAGAGCTTAAGATCAAATCCGCTGAATTCGCAGTTCAGCGTCATGAAGATGCCATCGAGCGTTTGAATGCCAAACTGAAATAATTGTATATTTTGAATATAAATAGGACGCAGATTTTTCTGCGTCCTATTTTTTATATGGCTTTTTTAATTGTATCAACTTTCTTCTGAGCAGTAGAAAGCATCAGTTTGATTCGGTTAAGCTGGTTAACTTCGGATGCCCCGGGATCGTAGTCGATTGCTACAATGTTGCAACCGGGATAGAGGTGACGCATCTGCTTGATTACACCCTTACCAACCACATGGTTAGGAAGGCAACCGAAGGGCTGTGTACAAACTATATTTGAAGCACCTTCTTTAATAAGTTCAACCATTTCTCCTGTAAGGAACCATCCCTCGCCGGTCTGATTACCGATAGATACGATGGGTTTTGCATATTCTACGAGCTTGTAGATGCTTGTAGGAGGATCGAAATGTTCACTTTTCTCAAATGCTCTGGAAGCGCCGCTTCTAAGTCTTTCTATTCCCCAAATGGCAGCCTTCATAAGTGTTGCGGTCTTAGCACTGGTTCCGAGTTCTTCTGCCTTGTAGATCTGATTGTAGAAGCAGTAGAGCATGAAATCAATAAGATCAGGAACAACAGCCTCTGCGCCTTCTGCCTCAAGTAGCTCTACAAGGTGGTTATTGGCTGCGGGAGCAAATTTAACAAGAATCTCACCAACTACGCCAACTCTTGGTTTGATCTCATCGGTAATTTCTATCTTATCAAAGTCCTCAATGATCTCTTTGCAGAGTTTCTGGAACTTTAAGAAACTCATATGCTTAGCTGTAACAAACTCTTTTACAGGTCCCATCCACTTCTCATGGCAGGCATCTACTGAGCCCTTAACTTTCTCATAAGGTCTCATACGGTAAACGCATCGCATGAATACATCTCCGAAGATGGCACCATAAGCAGCTCTCATCAGCATCTCAAGGTTAATATGGAAACCGGGGTTAGCTTCAAGCTTGGACAGATTCAGTGATACGACAGGAATCTGTTCCATTCCGGCTTTCTTGAGGGCTCTTCTGATAAAGCCTACATAGTTGGTAGCACGACATCCGCCACCTGTCTGGGACATGATGACAGCAGTGCGGTTAAGGTCATATTTGCCGGACAGAAGCTCATCCATAATCTGACCTACAACCCAAAGTGAAGGATAGCAGGCATCATTATTTACGTACTTAAGTCCCATATCGATAGCATGTCTGTTGTCGTTTTGCATTACAACGAAGTTGTAACCACAGGCAGCAAAGGCAGGCTCCAATATGTCAAAGTGTATAGGTGACATCTGAGGGCAGAGGATGGTGTAGTTCTTTCTCATATCCTCAGTGAAAAGTACTCTGTGATTAGAGCAGTCATTTACATGAATCTTCTTATTCTTTTGTTTTCTTACTCTGATAGCGGCAAGAAGAGAGCGAACTCTGATCCTTGCACTTCCAAGGTTGTTGACCTCATCAATCTTAAGGCAGGTATAAATCTTGTCTGAACCTGAAAGAATATCATTGACCTGATCTGTGGTAACGGCATCAAGTCCGCATCCGAAGGAATTGAGCTGGATAAGATCCAGGTCCTCTCTGGTTCTTACGAAGCTGGCTGCGGCATACAGTCTTGAATGATACATCCACTGATCTGAAACGATAAGAGGTCTCTCAGGAGTTCCAAGGTGAGATACTGAATCCTCTGTAAGTACCGCAACGCCATAGGAGCAGATCATGTCAGGAATACCATGGTTGATCTCCGGATCTACGTGATATGGTCTTCCTGCAAGTACGATACCGTGACGACCATTTTCTTCCATCCATTTCAGTGTCTCTTCACCCTTGTCTCTAATGTCCTGACGGGCTTTTGCCATCTCATCCCAGCCATCCTTGGCGGCTTTGATAACTTCGTCTGCGGGAAGCTCAGCAAATTCTTTTACCAGAGCTTTGGTGGCAGTCTCAAGGCTTGTAAATGCCATAAAGGGGTTACGAAGCTTGGCCTTACCGTCGGTTATGGCTTCAACGTTGTTTTTAATATTCTCACTATAAGAAGTTACAATAGGGCAGTTGTAATGGTTGGTTGCACCTTCTACTTCCTCACGCTCATAGAAAAGACCGGGATAGAAGATGAAATCAACGTTCTGTCTTATAAGCCACTCAACATGTCCGTGTGAGATCTTGGCAGGGTAGCACTCTGATTCACTTGGAATTGACTCGATTCCAAGCTCATATATCTGGTGAGTTGACCTGGGTGAGAGAACAACTCTATAGCCAAGATTGGTAAAGAAGGTAAACCAGAAAGGATAGTTCTCATAGAAATTGAGTACTCTTGGTATACCAACAGTTCCTCTGTGCGCCTTGTCAGCGGTAAGAGGCTCATAACCGAAGATTCTTTTATATTTGTAATCAAAAAGGTTAGGAATATTGTCAGCGTTCTTGACTTTACCTATACCTCTTTCACATCTGTTACCTGAAATATGCTGACGTCCACCGGTGAATTTATTAACAGTGAGACGGCAGTGGTTGGTACATCCCTGACAGGTTGTCATACTGGTGGTGTACTCAAGTGAATTGATCTGATCAATGGTAAGCATTGTGGTCTTATAGTCTGCGGTTTCACCGAATCTGTCTCTTGCGATAAGTGCAGCACCAAATGCGCCCATGATTCCGGCAATGTCAGGACGGATCGCTTCAGCACCGGAAATAATCTCGAATGCACGAAGAACAGCATCATTATAGAATGTACCACCCTGAACAACAATGTGCTCGCCAAGATCCTTGGCATCTGATACCTTGATAACCTTGAAAAGAGCATTTTTGATAACGGAATATGCAAGTCCTGAAGAAATATCGGCAACATCAGCGCCTTCCTTCTGAGCCTGCTTAACTCTTGAATTCATGAAAACGGTACATCTTGTTCCCAGATCTACCGGTGATTTTGCATAAAGGGCTACCTTGGCAAAGTCCTGAACAGAATAATCAAGGGACTTGGCGAAGGTCTCTATAAAGGATCCGCAACCTGAAGAACATGCCTCGTTAAGCTGTACAGAGTCAACAGAACCGTTTTTGATATGAATGCACTTCATATCCTGTCCGCCGATATCAAGGATGCAGTCAACTTCAGGATCGAAGAAAGCAGCAGCGTTATAGTGAGCAATTGTCTCAACTTCTCCGTCATCAAGAACAAGTGCAGACTTAAGGAGAGCCTCACCGTAACCTGTTGAGCAGGCTCTTGCTATCTTCACGCCTTCAGGCATAAGTTTGTAGATCTCCTGAATTGAGGAAATAGCAGTCTTAAGAGGACTTCCGTTATTGCTTGAATAAAATGAATAGAGAAGATCACCGTCTTCACTGATGAGTGCGCACTTAGTTGTAGTAGAACCGGCGTCAATTCCAAGGAAAGCATTGCCCTGGTAGTCATCGAGCTTCTTGGTCCTAACTTTGTACTGAGACTGTCTGTTTTTGAATGCGTTATAGTCATCCTCTGTTTTGAAGAGAGGGTCAAGTCTTGAAACTTCGGCATCCATCACAATCTTATGAGAGAGTTTACCAACCATCTCGTCCATGCTGTAGCTGGTTTCTTCTTTAGCATTAAGAGCTGAACCAATTGCAGCAAAAAGATGTGAATTATCTGTATCGATGGTATGCTCCTCATCAAGGTTCAGCGTTCTGATAAATGCTGCCTTAAGCTGATCCAGGAAGTGAAGAGGACCGCCGAGAAAGGCAATGTGACCTCTGATTGGCTTACCGCAGGCAAGACCTGAAATAGTCTGATTAACTACTGCCTGGAAAATAGAAGCGGCCAGGTCCTCCTTAGTTGCGCCTTCATTAATTAAAGGCTGAATATCGGACTTGGCAAATACGCCGCAACGTGCAGCGATTGTATATAAAGAATTATAATTTTTGGCATACTCATTAAGACCTGATGCATCGGTCTGAAGAAGAGCCGCCATCTGGTCAATAAATGAACCTGTACCACCGGCACAGATTCCGTTCATACGCTGTTCAACGTTGCCACCTTCAAAATAAATAATCTTGGCATCCTCGCCGCCTAGCTCAATAGCGACATCTGTCTTAGGCGCAAGTGCCTTAAGCGATGTGGAAACAGCGATAACCTCCTGAACGAAAGGAACTTCAAGATGCTTTGCAAGTGTAAGTCCGCCGGATCCTGTGATGACAGGATGGAGTATGATGTTACCGGATACCTTGCTGGCCTCCTTAAGAAGCTCTGCGAGTGTCTCCTGAATATTTGCAAAATGTCTTTTGTAATCGGAAAATACTATGTTTCGCTCGCTGTCAAGAAGTGCAATCTTAACTGTAGTAGATCCAATATCAATGCCTAATGTGTAATCCTTAGAAATCATATATAAACCTCATAAAAATATTTAACCCTATATAATAAGTAAAAATAAGGCCAAAATGACAATCTCTATGATTATAATCCAGCGGTCAACAAAAATCAATTAACATAAATTGCACAAAATATAAAATGTGGTATCATGATTTAGTAAGTATCTATGAGGGGAAGTATTTATGTTGGAAAAATTTAGATGTTTTTTAAGTCTGATTTTGGTGGGGGCAATTTTTTCTCTTAGCTTTTCATCCTTTTTGGTTCACGCAGCATCCGATGACGAGATCAAGACTGTCAAAGTCGGATATTATCAGAATGAAGTATTTGAAGACGGTGGCTATGATGGTGCTATAAAAAAAGGATATGCCTACGAGTATTACAGAAAGATATCCGAGTACGCCGGATGGACCTATGAATATGTATACGGAGATTTTGTTGACATCTACAATATGCTTCTTAAGGGGGAAGTTGATGTAGTTGCGGGACTTGCATATACAGAGAAACGTTCAACACTGATCTATTATCCCGAGAAGCCCATGGGCTTTGAGAGCTATGGCCTTGTTAAGCACGAGGGTGATGATTCACTCACATCAGATCCTGCAACGCTTAACGGACGAACCATAGGAGTCCTTGATTCCGCAATAGTAGATATTCTTAATGACTATCTCAAAAAAGAAAGAGTTAATGCGGAGGTTATCACCTTCAGTGATTACGGTAATCTGCTGGAATGCTTCGACAGAAAAGAAATCGATCTTATTGCAGCTGAGATTGACGGAATCTATGACAGGTATCACGCCGAAGTAATGTCTTATTTTGGCGAAAATGATTATTATATGTGCGTCAGCAGGAAAAGACCTGACCTTGTAAGAGCTCTTAATATGGCTCAGGCTCAGCTCTATGTTGATAACCCGGATTATATCAGTAACCTTCGCAACAAATATTATCCATCAGCATTATCCAGCCGTGCTTTTAATAAAACTGAGTTGAAATGGTTAAAAGAGAATGAAGAGTTAACCATCGGTTATCTGAATGACTTTTTGCCGTATAGTGATACAGATAAAAACGGTAATGTAACGGGAATGGTGGCTGATATATTCCCCTATACATTTAAGCAATTGGGAATAAGCTCACTCACCTATGAATACAAGGGATATGACACCTACGATGAACTTATTGCTGCAATAGGAAGTGGACAGGTTGATGTGGCATTCCCTGTAGGTGGAGGCCTCTATTATTCCGAGGAGGACGGCATACTTATATCAGATCCTGTTTTGTCCACATTGACCGATCTCGTATACAGTGAGAAAAGACCCAGTACAGGAACTATTGATTTTGCGGTAAATGAGAAAAACAAACTTCAATATTATTATATTAAGAATAATTATCCCCATTCCAGCATAAAGCAATATGCCAGTTTGGAAGATTGTCTTGATGCAGTTGAAAAAGGCGATGTTTCATATACAACATTAAACGGACTCAGAACAGGATTGGTTCTAAAAAATAAGTCTTATGATAAGCTTTCTTTCATTCAGCTAAGCTATCAGGACGACAGCTGTTTTGGTGTCAAAATTGGAAATAACGGACTTTTGATGCTGTTAAACAGAGGCATCCATATCGCGGGTTCTGATTATCAGAATATGGCATTTCGTTATTCTCAAAATCTTGATAAACCCACTTTAAAAGATTTTCTTAAAAAGTACTATTGGTTCATCTTCGCGGCTATTCTGATCTTTTTACTTTTCATCATGCATATGCTGATAAAGGATATAAGGATTGGCCGAGAGAGGATTGCTGAAAAAGAAAGAGCAAGAATAGAGATTGAGAAGGCCGATCACGACAAATTCGTCTTTGTAAACAAAATGGCCAATTATATGGGCGAACCGATGCGAGGTCTTAATTCTCTTATACATAAGGCTAAAATAACCGAAGATTCCAATAAAGTATCGAATTACATCGAAGAGATGGAGATATACAGTAGTAAGCTCAGCGAAGTAATAAACAATATCCTTAACATGAGTAGACTTGAGAGCGGACAGTTCAAACTTGAAGATAAGAATCAGACCTTCAAGGGCAAAAGAATACTTGTTGTTGAGGATACAATGCAGAATCAGATGGTGACCGGCAAGATTCTCAAAAAACTGGGATTTGAGATCCAGTGCGCATCTGACGGCGAAGAGGCTTATGATAAATTAAATGCTGCACCTGAAGGCTATTTTGATGCTATAATCATGGACATGGATGTAAGGGACAACGATGATTTTGAGGCTGCAACCAAGATACGAAGCCTTAACAATTATGCCAAGGCTGACATTCCCATTGTTGCTATAACATCAGAAGTTCCGGTAAACGATGAGGGCACTGATAAAAAGCTATTTACAGAATACTATTTTACCAAGCCCTATGACATCGCGGAGATGACAGAAGTCTTCTCTAAAATTTTTAAGAGTTAAAAGAGGATTTTTAAATGAACAATTTTATTAACAAGCTTGAGAGAAAATTCGGAAAGTTTGCTATTCCCAATCTCACCATGTATATCATTGCGCTGTATGCGATTGGTTATATCATGATGATATTCAGACTGAACGGACTTTTTGATTATATCAGCCTGGATCCCTATAAGATTCTCCACGGGCAGGTATGGAGACTTATCTCATGGGTTCTGATACCTCCGTCGGATGGATTTAGCATTCTTATGATCATTACCTTAATATTTTATTATTTCATTGGTAACAACATGGAGAGAACCATGGGAACCTTCCGCTACAATCTGTTTATTTTCAGCGGAATAATTTTCATGATCATAGGCGCATTTCTTTCTTATTTGATTTATCTGCTGAGATATCCTGCGGATGTAGTTCAGATAATGGAGATAACTGCAGGATTCTACAATATGATGTATCTACAGGAGATGGTATTCCTTGCTTTTGCTATTTGCTATCCTGAGATGCAGGTTCTTTTGATGTTCATTATTCCAATCAAAGTAAAATGGCTGGGCATCGCCTATGGTATTATTCTCGGAGTTGAATGTATTCAGGGCCTTATGGATCAGAATTACGCTGTATTCTTCGCAATCGGCTCTCAGCTTCTGAATCTGTTCTTGTTTTATTTACAGACAGGACGTATGTCCAGATTTAAGCCAAAGGACATTAAAAGAAGACACGATTTCAGCAGAAATGTCAGGATGGCTCCCAAAGGTGTCACAAGACATAAATGTGCGGTATGCGGAAAATCAGAAGAAACCAACCCTGAGCTTGAATTCAGGTTCTGTTCCAAGTGTAACGGCAATTATGAATACTGCCAGGATCATCTTTTTACACATCAGCATGTTAAATAAAAATACGGAGAATATTATAGATAATGGGAAATATTGATAATAAAGAGGTGGAGTTTGCCTCTATACTTAAGACTGTAACAAGAACAGCAAGAGAGAACAGGAATTTCATCACCAAAGAGCAGGTGGAGACAGCATTTTCAGAGCTTGAGCTTGATGAGAAGCAGATGGAAATGGTGTTTGACTACCTGAAACAACACAATATCGGCGTTGATGAAAAGGTAGATTTTACAGATGAGAATCTTACAGAGGAAGAGACTAATTATCTGAATGACTATCTGGAGAGCCTGGAAGCTCTTCCTAAACTCACAGAGGGAGAGCTTGAGGCAGTATCTATGTCCGCAATAGCAGGAGATAAGGATGCTCAGTCCAAACTGATAGAGAATTATCTTCCTCTCGTTGTGGATGTTGCCAGAATGTATTCTGAGCAGGGTGTTTTTCTTGAGGATCTTATCGGAGAAGGTAATTTTGCGTTGACCAAAGGCGTTACAATGCTCGATGCCGTGGGAGAACCTTCAGAGGTCGAGAGTTTCCTTTATAAAATGATGCTTGATGCGATGGAAGCGATCATTCAGGACAATCTTGCGGAAGATGCAGGAAGTCAGAAGGTGCTTGAGCTGGTAAATGAAGTAGCCGACAAAGCAAGAGAACTAGCTGAAGACCTCAGAAGAAAAGTAACTGTTCAGGAACTCATGGAGGAGACCGGCTGGGATGAAGACAAAATTCGTACAGCCATCAAGTTCAGCGCAGATAATATCGAAGATCTTGACAGTGGAGAGAAGAAAGACTGATATATGAACAATATTGTTAATGAAGATGATTTTAAATATTACATGCAGGATATCGAACGTCATTATTTTGGCTGTAGATACAATTACAACGAACTTCTGGGGAACGAGATGGTTCCCTTTAAGTTCAAGACCATAATCTCCAAACATATGAAAGATGACGTGGATCTTAATACAACATTAGAGAGTCATCTGTATTATCTGACCGACGATAATTTTGACTACGAGATTTATAAGCAGCTAAAGGGGAGAGTACGAGTATCTGAATACAAGAATCCTCTTGCAAGGGAAAAAGGGTTTAAAGAGAAAGTATATACAATTCCTGAGCTTGTAAGAATATCTAAGGAATCAAAAGAAGATAGGGGAATGATCATTAGAGAGCTGATAATTTCCAAATTGGCACTATTTGCTTTCCCGGTTTAAGAGAATAAAAAAGGCATAAAAAAACTACCTGACTGATATCAGGTAGTTTTCTTAGTTCATTTGAAATTAAGCTCTCTCAACTTTGTTAGATCTAAGGCAGCTTGTGCAAACGTGCATTCTCTGAGTTGATCCGTTAACCTTAACAGCAACGTGCTGAACGTTTGACTTCCAAACTCTGTTAGATCTTCTATGGGAATGGCTTACGTTGTTACCGAAATGAACGCCCTTGCCACAAATATCACATTTAGCCATTTTGACACCTCCTTATAAGCCATGTAATCTGTTTCTTACAGCAAAATTATTGCGAATTTATCCGCAACATTGATATCTTAGCAGAAACAAATAAGGATTGCAAGTAAAATCTGCAAAAATTATAGTTTATTTTTTATAAAACTGCTATTATAATACTATATGTATGCGAAAAAGGCAGTAAAATATCGCACATTTTAAGGAGGACACATATGAAGGCTTCTCTAATGAACACTCACATGGGAAATATTTCCATTGATAATGAAGTAATTGCCCAGTATGCGGGTGCAGTTGCTATGGAGTGCTTTGGAATCGTAGGTATGGCCAATGTCAATGTGAAGGACGGACTTGTCAGCCTGCTTAAGCTGGATTCCATGACAAGAGGAATTAATGTAACTTTGGATGAGAATAAGAAGCTGAAGCTTGACTTCCATGTTATAGTAGCTTATGGTGTTAGCATTTCAGCCGTTTCAACTAATCTTATTGATACGGTTAAATATAAAGTAGAGGAATTTACCGGGCTTGAAATCGAGAAGATCAACATCTACATCGAAGGCGTCCGCGTTATTGATTGATTTGGAGGAAGATTGTTTTGAGTAATAATAGTATCGACGCTAAGATGCTGTCGAAGATGTTTTTGACAGGTGCTAAGAATCTCGAGGCTAAGAAAGAGTGGATCAACGAGCTTAACGTATTCCCCGTTCCCGACGGAGATACCGGAACAAATATGACAATGACTATCATGTCTGCAGCCAAGGAAGTTAGCTCTCTTGGTAACAACGCTGATATGCAGGCTATCTGTAAGGCGATTTCATCCGGCTCACTTCGTGGTGCAAGAGGTAACTCCGGAGTTATCTTATCTCAGCTCCTTCGTGGTTTTACCAAGGTTGTTAAGGAACATGATGAGCTTACTGTATCAGTACTTGCAGAGGCTTTTGAGAAGGCTGTCGAGACTGCTTACAAGGCGGTTATGAAGCCCAAGGAAGGTACAATCCTTACCGTAGCCAAGGGTGCTTCTGAGAAGGCTCATGAGCTCGCTATGGAAGGCTGCGATGATATCGTACGTTTCTGTGAAGAAGTTATTAAATATGCTGACGAAGTTCTTGCCAAGACTCCGGATATGCTTCCTGTTCTTAAACAGGCCGGTGTTGTTGATTCAGGCGGACAGGGACTGGTTCAGGTGCTTAAGGGAGCCCTTGATGGATATCTTGGTAAAGAGATAGATCTTTCTATTAAGGAAGAATCAGTAACTCCCGTTTCCAAGAAACAGGACAAGGCTGCAGCCGAAGAAGATATCAAGTTTGGATATTGTACAGAGTTCATCGTTCTTTTATCCAAGCCTCTTAATGTTAAGCAGGAGATTGACTTCAAGGCTTTCCTTGAGTCTATCGGCGACAGCATTGTTATGGTTGCTGATGACGAGATTTGTAAGGTACACGTTCATTCCAACGATCCCGGACTTGCTATTCAGAGAGCTCTTATGTATGGCCAGCTCTCCAATATGAAGATTGACAATATGAGAATGGAGCATCGCGAGAAGCTGTTCCATGAAAATAATGACGGTTCCTGGGCTGAGATCAAGACAGAGATCAATGGTGCAGCTGAGCTTACACCAACATACCTCCCCGGAGATGATATTCCTCTTGGTGAGAAGGTCGATATGGGCCAGGAAGAGAAGGCTGAACCCGAGATGCCTCACAAGGAAGTTGGTTTCGTAACTGTATGTGCAGGTGGCGGACTTGCTGATATCTTCAGAGGACTTGGCGTAGATTATGTGATCGAGGGTGGTCAGACAATGAATCCTTCAACAGCTGATATTCTTGATGCTGTTGACAAAGTTAACGCCGATACAGTAATCGTTCTGCCCAATAACAAGAATATTATTCTTGCCGCTAATCAGGCTGCAATTATGTCTGAGGACAATGATGATAACAAGAAGATTGTAGTGGTTCCATCCAAGACTGTTCCTCAGGGAATTACCGCTCTTATCAATTATGTACCGGGCGGCAGTGTGGAAGAGAGCGTAGCTGCAATGACAGAATCGCTTTCAACAGTTAATACAGGTGAAGTTACTTATGCAGTCAGAGATACTGTCATTGATGATGTTCAGATCAGACAGGGCGACTACATGGGAATCGGTGATGCCGGAATCCTTGCTGTAGGCGGTGAGATTGCAGATGTAACCTTTGACATGCTTTCCAAGATGGTGAATGATGAGCTTGAACTTATAAGTGTTTATTACGGAGAGGATGTTGATGAGAAGGATGCTGAGAATCTTCGTGCAAGAATCAGCGAGAACTTCCCCGGATGCGATGTTGAGCTTCAGTATGGCGGACAGCCAATTTATTATTACATCGTTTCCGCAGAGTAATTTATATAACAATGATTAGCCGGGATTTATCCCGGCTATTACTTTATCAGAGGATTCTTTTGTTAAGGGGAAAAAGAGTGGGAAACAAAGAATTACAGGAACTTGTAACTAATCTAAAGGGAATAGGCGACAAGACAGGCAAGCTCTTTGAAAAATGCGGTGTTAAGACCATTGGTAATCTTCTTGAATACTATCCAAGAGGCTACGATCATTTCAAAGCCCCTGTCAGGGCCTGCGATCTTAGATCCGGAGAAATCAGTGCTGTAAAGCTTACAATAATAGGCAGAGTAACACTTCGCCGTGTTCGCAATCTATCAATAATCGCATTTGAAGCAGCGGATGCTACAGGCAAGATAAGAATCGCATATTTTAACTCTCCGTATCTTATGAGCTCACTGAAATCTGGAACCACGCATATTTTCAGAGGTTTGGTTCAGAAAAAGGGGAGCTTTCTTGAGATGAATCAGCCCAAGATGTACCAGGATGAAGAATACGCAGCTCTTCTTGGAACCCTTCAGCCAAGATACTCTCTGGTTAAAGGCTTATCAAACAACACAGTCAAAAAAGCAATGAGCGCAGCCTTTGTGAACGCAGGCCATTTTGAGGAATTTGTACCTCAGGACATTCTCGACAGACTTAAGCTTATATCGTATTCGGAAGCAGTTTATGGTATTCATTTTCCAAGTAATGAAGAGGACCTTGAGAATGCAAGAAGACGTCTTGCATATAATGAATTCCTTATGTTCGTTTTACAACTGCGTCTATTAAAAGCTTCACAGGAAGAAATAGAAAGCAGCTATAAAATGATAGAAACCTCCGATACTGTAAGGCTTCTTGAGAAACTGCCTTACAATCTTACAGGAGCACAGCAAAGAGCCTGGGAGGATATTAAGACGGATCTTACCGGTAAAAACGTGATGAACAGACTTATTCAGGGTGATGTGGGTTCCGGTAAGACAGTTCTTGCGCTTTTGGCTCTTCTAATGACTGCTTCCAACGGATACCAGGGAGCTCTTATGGCTCCCACGGAAGTTCTTGCTACTCAGCATTATGAGAATTTCACCTCTATGATCAAGAAGTATGGGATTACAGCTCTTAAACCTGTACTTCTGACAGGATCATTATCTGCCAAGGACAAAAAAGAAGCGCAGAGGCAGATACGAGAGGGCGAAGTTAACTGCATCATCGGTACAAATGCGCTTATACAGGCCAAGGTAGAATACAAGAATCTGGCGCTTGTCGTTACAGATGAGCAGCACCGCTTTGGTGTAAGACAAAGGGAATCTCTTGCAGGAAAGGGTCTGAATACCCATGTTCTTGCAATGAGCGCCACTCCAATTCCCAGAACTTTGGCGATTATCCTATATGGTGATCTTCATATTTCAATTATTGATGAGCTTCCTATGGGAAGACTTCCTATCAAGAACTGTGTTGTAGGCACTGACTACAGACCAAAGGCATATAAATTCATTGCTGATCAGGTGGCAACCGGTCATCAGGCTTATGTCATTTGTCCCATGGTAGAGGAAGGTGAACTTGACGGAGTCGAGAACGTCACCGATTATTCAGAGACACTTAGGCAAAACCTCCCTGCCTCAGTAAGAGTAGAAATGCTTCACGGCAAGATGAAACCTGATAAAAAAGATCAGATAATGGATGCTTTTGCCAGGAAGGATATCGATGTACTTGTATCCACCACAGTTATTGAGGTAGGTATCAATGTTCCAAACGCTACCGTTATGATGATAGAGAATTCTGAGAGATTCGGTCTTTCGCAGCTCCATCAGCTTCGCGGCCGAGTAGGCAGAGGAGATGCTCAGTCCTATTGTATTTTTCTTAATACCTCCGAGTCGGAAGAAGCCAAAGAACGACTTGGTACCATGAACAAGACCAATGATGGCTTCGTAATAGCAGAAGAGGACCTGAAGCAGCGAGGCCCCGGAGATCTGTTCGGTGTAAGACAAAGCGGAGAATTGAATTTCAGAGTTGGTGATATTTATCATGATAGCGATCTGGTAAAAGAATCAGCAATGGATGCAGATAGGATTCTGAACGAAGATCCGGAACTTTCTTCAATACAATATAGTGTGCTCAAAAGCCTTTTAACCACAAAATCTGCAAATTCGGTTGACTTTGCAACCCTTTAAAAGTAAGATAGTTTTAGTTTAAAGTTAAAATATAGGAGTATTATCAGCATTTGCTGATAAGGGAGAATACTGAAATGTCTAAGATTGCGGTAATCACAGATAGTAACAGCGGAGTAACTCAGGCACAGGCCAAGGAACTTGGTCTTTTTGTGGTTCCTATGCCTTTCATGATCAATGAAGAAGACTATTTTGAAGATATTAACCTTACACAGGAGCAGTTCTACGAGAAGCTTGAAGGTGATGCGAATGTATCTACCAGCCAGCCCTCACCGGACTCACTTATGACTCTGTGGGACAAGGTACTTCAGGACTACGATCAGATTATATATATTCCCATGAGCAGCGGACTGTCAGGTTCCTGCCAGAGCGCTCATATGATCGCAGAAGAGGAATATGAAGGCAAGGTATTCGTTGTAGACAATCAGAGAATATCCGTTACCCAGAGGCAATCAGCTCTGGATGCCAAGGCAATGGTTGATGCCGGCCTTTCTGCTGAAGAAGTTGTAGACAAGCTTATGAAGTGTAAGTTTGAATCAAGTATCTATATTATGTTGGATACACTCTATTACCTTAAAAAAGGCGGTCGTATCACACCTGCAGCTGCTGCACTGGGAACTCTTTTGAGACTTAAACCGGTTCTTCAGATCCAGGGAGAGAAACTTGATGCTTTTGCCAAGGCAAGAACATCTTCCCAGGGCAAGACCATTATGATAAATGCAATCAAAGCCGACATTGAGAACAGATTCGGAGGCTTTGAGGCTAAAGATTTCAACATTGCAATAGCATATTCCAAAGACCTTGCGGCTGCAGAGGAATGGAAGAAAGAGGCAGAAGCTGCTTTTCCCGGCGTTGATATCCATATGGATCCGCTTTCATTATCTGTATCCTGTCATATAGGTCCAGGAGCACTGGCGCTTGCTATTTCACGCAAGGTCCATTTTTGATCGATCAGTATTATTTAGTTTTTTGGGGGTTAACCAATGGCAAATGAACAATATAACGCTTCCAGCATCACCGTACTGGAGGGACTTGAGGCTGTACGTAAACGTCCCGGAATGTACATCGGAAGTGTTACTACAAGAGGTCTCAATCATCTTGTATATGAGATTGTAGACAACGCTGTAGATGAGCATCTTGCAGGATTCTGCACCAAAATCCATGTAACTCTTGAGGCCGATGGTTCGGCTACCGTAGAAGATAACGGACGAGGTATCCCGGTGGAGATGCACGCTAAGGGCGTATCAGCAGAGCGTGTGGTTCTCACTGTACTTCATGCCGGTGGAAAATTTGATAACAATGCTTATAAGACTTCAGGAGGTCTCCACGGTGTGGGATCTTCTGTTGTCAATGCGCTTTCAACAAGAATGTCCGTAGTTGTTAAGAAGGACGGATATATATATAAGGACACCTACGCAAGAGGTATTCCTACGACAGAGCTTAAGGATGGGCTTCTCGTACCTGTTGGAACCACAAGAGAGACCGGTACATCCATCAATTTTTTACCTGATGATACTATTTTTGAGAAAACAAGATTCAAAGAGGATGATATCAAGTCAAGGCTTCATGAAACTGCCTATCTGAATCCTTCTCTTACAATCATTTTCCAGGATAAGAGACCGGGAGTTGAGGAATACATCGAATTCCATGAGCCCGACGGAATTACCGGCTTTATCAAGGATATGAACAAATCCAAAGAGACTGTTCACGAAGTAATATCCTTCAGCGGAGAGTGCGAGGGCATTGAGGTCGAAGTAGCATTCCAGTACGTCAACGAATTCCATGAAGAAGTTCTTGGCTTTTGTAACAATATTTATAACGCTGAAGGCGGTACACATCTTACCGGCTTCAAGACCATGTTTACCAATATCATCAACCAGTATGCCCGTGAGCTGAATATCCTTAAGGACAAAGATAATAACTTCACAGGAACTGATGTTAGAAATGGTATGACAGCCGTTATCTCCATCAAGCATCCTGACCCAAGATTTGAAGGACAGACCAAGACCAAATTGGATAATCAGGACGCAGCCAAGATCGTATCCAAGATCACTAACGATGAGGTCACAAGATATTTTGACAGAAATCTTGAGACCCTTAAGTCCATCATAGGCTGCGCTGAGAAGGCTGCCAAGATCAGGAAGACTGAGGAGAAGGCTAAGACCAACATGCTTACCAAGCAGAAGTATTCCTTCGACTCCAATGGTAAGCTGGCCAACTGTATCAGCAAGGACGCTTCTAAATGCGAGATCTTTATCGTAGAGGGAGATTCCGCCGGTGGCAGTGCCAAGATGGCCAGAGATCGTAATTATCAGGCAATTCTTCCTATCAGAGGTAAGATCCTCAACGTTGAGAAGGCAAGTATCGATAAGGTTCTTGCCAATGCCGAGATCAAGACAATGATCAATGCCTTTGGCTGTGGCTTTTCTGAAGGTTACGGTAATGATTTTGATATTAACAAGCTTCGCTATGACAAAATAATAATCATGGCCGATGCGGACGTAGATGGTGAGCATATTTCAACGCTTCTTCTTACGCTTTTTTACAGATTTATGCCGGAGCTTATATACCAGGGGCATGTTTACGTGGCTATGCCACCGCTATATAAGGCCATTCCTTCAAGAGGTAAGGAAGAATATCTCTACGATGATTCAGCCCTTGCCAAGTACAGGAATACGCACAAGGGACCTTTTACTCTTCAGAGATACAAAGGTCTTGGTGAGATGGATCCTGACCAGCTCTGGGAGACAACTCTTGATCCGGAGAGACGACTTCTTAAATCCGTTGAGATTGAAGATGCCAAGATGGCTTCACATATGACTGAGCTCCTCATGGGCGTTGATGTTCCGCCAAGAAGAGATTTTATACATCAGCATGCGACAGATGCTGCACTTGATATTTGATAAACACTGCGAGGTAATAGCGTGGAAGATAGAATTATAAAAACCGAATATTCCGACCTTATGCAGAAATCCTTCATAGATTATGCCATGAGCGTTATCGTAGCCCGTGCGCTTCCTGATATAAGAGACGGCCTTAAACCGGTTCAGAGAAGAACACTTTACGATATGTATGAGCTGGGCATCAGATATGACAGGCCCTACAGAAAGAGCGCCAGAATCGTGGGTGATACAATGGGTAAATACCACCCTCACGGTGACAGCTCTATCTACGACAGCCTTATTGTAATGACTCAGGACTTCAAAAAGACGGTTCCGCTGGTAGACGGCCACGGTAACTTTGGCAACATCGAGGGTGATGGTGCTGCTGCCATGCGTTATACGGAGGCAAGACTATCCAAGATAACGCAGGAGAACTTTCTTGAAGATCTGGACAAAAATGTTGTTGATTTCGTTCCAAACTTTGATGAGACCGAGAAAGAGCCTTCAGTTCTTCCGGTAAAAATCCCCAACTTCTTGGTAAACGGATCTGAGGGTATCGCAGTAGGTATGGCTACCAGCACACCGCCTCATAATCTTGCAGAGGTCATTGATGCTGAGATTGCATATATTCAGGATGACTCTTTAACAACAAGAGATCTGATGAAGTATATTAAAGGGCCGGATTTCCCCACAGGAGGAATCGTCATCAATAAAGATGAACTCCTTAGTATCTATGAAACCGGAACCGGCAAGATAAGACTTCGCGGAAGGGTAACCACCGAGAAGGGCAAGAATGGACATATCAATCTTGTTATAACCGAGATTCCTTACACCATGATCGGCATGGGTATCGGTAAGTTCATGGCTGATGTGGCTGAGCTTGCGGAAAAGAAGATCACTAACGACATTGTTGATATCTCCAACCAGTCTTCCAAGGAAGGCATTCGTATAGTAATCGAGCTTAAGAAGGATACTGATGTAGATAACTTCACCAATCTTCTTTACAAGAAGACTAAGCTCGAAGATACTTTTGGTGTTAACATGCTGGCTATTGATAACGGAAGGCCGGAGACCATGTCTCTCAAGGAAATAATGAGAGCATGCGCCGATTTCCAGTTTGAAGTTGCCACCAGGAAATATACAACACTTCTCAAGAAGGAACAGGAGAAGAAAGAGATTCAGGAAGGCCTTATCAAGGCTTGTAATGTAATCGACCTTGTAATTGAGATCCTCAGAGGCTCAAAAGACAGGCCAATGGCTAAGAACTGCCTTGTTAACGGCGTAACCGATGGTATTAACTTCAAGTCAAGAGAATCCAAGGCAATGGCATCTCAGCTTCTTTTTACAGATGCACAGGCAGATGCTATTCTTGATATGAGACTGTACAAGCTCATTGGTCTTGAGCTTGATGCTCTCGTTAAAGAGCATGAGCAGACCGTTGCCAATATCTATCGATATGAAGATATTTTGGAGAGCCATGAATCCATGTCTCTTGTAATACAGGATGAGCTTAACAAAATCAAAAAGGAATTCAAATCTCCCAGAAAGACCGAGATAGACAATAGAGAGAATGCTGTTTACGAGGAAAAGCCTGTAGAAGAGATCGATGTTGCCTTTATCATGGACAGATTTGGATATGCCAAGACTATTGATGTAAACACCTATGAGAAGAACAAGGAGACAATCGAGAGTGAGTTCAAGTTCTCCTTTGTTATGAAGAATACCGGCAAAGTATGCTTCTTTACAAATACAGGTAATCTTCATACAGTTAAGGCAATGGATCTGCCTCAGGCCAAAATGAGGGATAAGGGCGTTCCGATAGATAACATCAGTAATTTTGATACTGCCAAGGAGACAATAGTCCTTGCTGCAAGTCAGTCAGACCTTAATCTGTACAGACTGATGTTTACCACTAAGATGTCAATGATGAAGATCGTTGATGGTGGTGAGTTTGATGTTTCCAAGAGAACCGTAGCCGCAACCAAGCTTGCTGACGACGATGAAGTAGTAAAAGTTGAGGTTCTCCATGAGCAGAAGACTGTTATTCTGCAGTCGAATGACGGATTCTTCTTACGATTCTATGTTGAGACCGTACCTGAGAAGAAGAAAGCTGCTGTAGGCGTAAGAGGCATGAGACTTGGTAAAAATGATTTCGTAAGGGATGTATATTTCCTTAACGATATGGAAGAGAAGGCCATCGACCACAATGACAAGAAACTTGAACTTGGCCATCTCAAGGTAACCGGCAGAGATACGAAGGGAACAAAGGTAAGATTATGAGAGTAATTGCAGGCTCTGCAAGAAGATTGAAACTAATAACCCCCGACGGTAATGACACAAGACCTACCCAGGACAGGATCAAAGAGACGCTTTTTAATATGATCCAGCTTCAGGTTCCGGGTTCAGTGTTTATTGACCTTTTTTCGGGAAGCGGTGGAATCGGTATTGAGGCCCTTTCAAGAGGCGCCAAAAAAGCATATTTTATAGAAAACGCTACAAATGCCGTAAAATGTATAACCACCAATCTTAAGACCACGCATTTTGAAGATGTGGCTACTGTTCTTAAACAGGATGTTGTCATCGGCCTTAGGAATATCCATGAAGAGGAAGCTGATATCATATTTATTGATCCTCCTTATCACGAGGATCTCTACGAGAGAACACTGGCTCAGCTTGCCACTATGGATTACGTTACACAGTACACGATGATCATTATAGAGAGTCCTCTTGAGATGGATTTCTCTTTTGTAGTGGATCTGGGACTGGAAGTAAGACGTGAAAAAGAATATAAGACAAACAAGCATGTCTTTATCTACAGAAAGGAAAAGTAATGAAGATAGCCGTTTATCCCGGAAGCTTTGATCCTGTAACCTATGGTCACTTGGACATTATAAGGCGCGCCTCCAGAATGTTTGACAAAGTAATAGTGGCGGTTATGTTCAATTCAGCCAAAACTCCATTGTTTACCCTTGATGAACGTGTTAAAATGTTAAGAGAATCTGTAAAAGACCTTAATAACGTCGAAATAGATTCCTTTGGCGGGTTAATGATCGACTACTGCAAGGAGCGCGATATTCACATAGTTATCAGGGGACTCAGAGCGATAACAGACTTTGAATACGAGCTTCAGATAGCTCAGACCAACAAGGAGCTGTCTCACAATGAAGTCGATACTGTCTTTTTAACAACTTCCTTGGAATATTCTTATCTGAGCAGTTCGGTGGTAAAGGAGATAGCAAGCTACAATGGAGATATCACACCTTGCGTTGCGCCCTTTATCGCAGATTCTTTGTATGAAAAATTTGGACACCGAAAGGATACTACTACATCCGACCACGAAGATCGGAAATAAAAAGTAGGGGGATTAAATAATATGACAAGCAGGATTGAACAGCTGATTGATGAAATCGAGACATATATTGATAATTGTAAGCCTCAGCCTCTTTCCTCAACCAAGATAATCGTTAACAAAGAGGAGATTGATGAGCTCCTTAGAGAGCTTCGCAGCAAGACTCCTGAAGAGATAAAGAGATATCAGAAGATCATCAGCAACAAAGAAGCCATTTTGAATGATGCCCGTCAGAAGGCACAGGCTCTTATTGATGAAGCAACAGTTCATACCAATGAGCTTATTAACGAGCATGAGATCATGCAGCAGGCATATGCACAGGCCAACGAAGTGGTTTCTCAGGCTGCCAAGCAGGCCAAGGAGATCCTCGACAATGCAATGAACGAAGCCAATGAGATGAAGGCTTCAGCAGTACAGTATACAGATCAGCTCCTTGCTGGAGTTGAGGATGTTATTTCTCAGTCAATCGATGCCAGCAGCCGAAACAATGATGACATCATTGAAGCTATCAAGCAGCACAGCGTCGATATGGTACAGTCTGTTACTGCAAGCAATGACAGCATTCTTTCAGCGCTTACACAGTACAGCGAGATTATTCGTTCCAACAGGGCAGACCTTCGTCCACCGGTGGCTGCCGGCGCAGATCAGAACTATGTACAGCCCGCAGCTGAGGAATCCATAAATCTTGATATGCTTAACTAATACATATACAAGGCTGCCGCATTTGCGACAGCCTTTCTTTTGATAAGATTTGGAAAAAGGGTGACTATATGAGACTGGACAAATTTCTTGGCACCTATGATATAGGCACAAGGAAGCAGATTAAAGAGTATCTTAAGAACGGCAGATGTACCGTCAACGGCGAAGTTATTACCAAGCCGGATGTTCATATCAATGAGAACAGCGATAAGGTTGCATTTGACGGTATAGTTCTTGAATACAGTAAATTTCATTATTTTATGCTATACAAACCTGCCGGTGTTGTTTCAGCCACTACAGACGGCAAGAACACAACTGTTCTTGATCTTCTTGCGGATGAAAATGTTAAGGGTTTAAGCCCTGCCGGAAGGCTCGATATTGATACTGAGGGACTGCTTCTTTTAACAGATGACGGAGGACTGATTCATTGTCTTCTTTCTCCCAAAAAGCATGTAGACAAAGTGTATGAAGTTCACTTAAGGGAGGTGCTCTCAGAATCTGATTCCAAGAAGCTTGAGACCGGAGTTAACATCGGTGATTACAAAGATGATGGCAGTCCTGATCTTACTCTTCCTGCTAAAGTAAGCGATGCCGGTATCGATGAGGACGGACATCCGGTTGTTCATCTTACAATCCATGAAGGCAGATTTCATCAGGTTAAGAGAATGATGGAAGCAGTGGGCAACGAAGTTTTGTTTTTAAAAAGATTGTCCATGGGGCCTCTGCAGCTCGATGACAACCTTCATCCCGGAGAGTACAGAAAGCTCACCGATGAAGAGCTGAAAGCTTTGGATATTGAATAAATACTGGTTAATTGGAGTTTTTCATATATGAGTTCTAAGGTTTATAAAGGTGAATTTGGTTATATCAAATACAGAAGGAAGGTTGCGATCATTAGAACCGCTATCTGCCTGATTGCCGCAATTGGTATGTATGTTACAGGTCTTCTGTTATTTAAGACACAGAAAAACGGTATGAGTATCATTGCAGCTCTCGGATGTCTTCCCACAGGCTGGAGCGGTGTGAATCTTATCATGCTTCTGAAAGCAGCTTATTGCAGCGATGCAGATCATGAGAAGATTGAGGCCTGCAAAGGTGATCTTTTGATCCATTACGATCATGTTATAACATCCTATGATACCAACTACAATATAGCAGCATCCACAGTTCTGGATAAAAATATCTGTCTCTATGCATCTGATGATAAGCTTGATATTCACGACTGCGAAAAGCATATCAAGAAAATGATTGCCCAGAGCGGCTATTCCAGCTACAGTATCAAGATTTTCAAGGATATTGATCAGTTCTGTAGTAGACTATCTCAGCTTGAAAAGCTTCGAAGCGAGAAAAACATTGATCCCAAGGCAATTGAGGATGCCTGGGTTCCCGGAACGGTGGAGACAGCTGCTTCGGTACTTTTATCAATTTCACTTTAACGGAGTGTTATGAAGGAAATAGTTATTGGTGCAAATCAAATAGATAAGAGATTAGACGGTTTTCTTAAGGCCTATCTGCCTGAAGCTTCCACCGGATTCATATACAAGATGCTAAGGAAGAAAAATATTACTCTCAATGGCAAGAAAGCTTCCGGAACAGAGAAACTAAAAGTAGGAGATAAGATCAATATCTTTTTCTCTGATGAGACTTTTGAGAAGTTCAAGGGAAAGAGTAACCAAGATAGTAGTGCTGAGCCTTTTACCGATAAAGAAATCAAAGATATTAAAGCTCTCGGCAATATTTCAGTAATATATGAAGACAATAACATTATTCTTGTTAACAAACCTTCCGGAGTGCTTACTCAGAAGGCAACTCCCAAAGATGTCAGCCTAAATGAATGGCTTATCTATTATTTGTACAGCAAAAACGAAGTTACGGCTCAGTCACTTGATACCTACAGACCCTCTGTCTGCAACAGATTAGATAGAAATACCAGCGGTCTTGTTATCTGTGCCAAGTCACTTTTAGGAGCCAGAACCATGAATAAGCTCCTTAAGGACAGAAATGTAGATAAATACTACCGAACAATTGTCAGTGGTAATCTCAAAGAGCCTGTCAGGCTGACCGGATTCCTATATAAGGATGAAGAGAAGAATAAGGTATTTATAAAAAAAGAGGACCCTAAGGATGATCGCTATTCCTATATAGAGACCTACTATCAGCCTCTTTTATACAATGAAGAAAATGATCTTACCCTGCTGGAGGTTAAGCTTATAACCGGTAAACCCCATCAGATCAGAGCTCATCTTGCCAGTATTTCCCATCCGATTATAGGTGATGTAAAATACGGCGGAAGAAAAATCGGAGGTCTTAGATCACAGCTTCTTCACAGCTACAGACTTAAGTTTCCCAATGATCTGCCGGAGGAATTTACGAGCATCATGGGAAAAGAATACAAGGCAGAACTTCCGGAGATTTTTGGTAAGTTCTTCAGAGAGGGATAATATGCCAACCTGGAAATCAAGGGGTCTACGTGGTTCAACATTAGAAGATATGATAAACAGGACTAATGAGCGCTATCAGGAGCTGTCTCTGGCGCTCATTCAAAAGATTCCTACGCCTATTACTCCTATCAATATTGAGAAGGAGACAAGGCATATAACTCTCGCATATTTTGATCAGAAAAGTACCGTGGACTACATCGGAGCAGTCCAGGGTATTCCCGTTTGTTTTGACGCAAAGGAATGCGCTGCCACTACCTTTGCACTTGAGAATATCCATCCCCATCAGGTTGCGTTCATGGATAGCTTTGAAAAGCAGGATGGTGTTGCTTTTTTTCTTATCTATTATACAGGCAGAAATGAGTTCTATTATTTACCCTTCAGAAAATTAAAAGAATTTTGGACACGAGCACAGGAAGGCGGCCGTAAGAGCTTTAGGAGAGATGAACTTGATGATGAGTTTATTATCAGATCTCCAGGAGAAAACGGCCTTCTTATCCCATATCTTGATGCAATACAAAAAGATCTTGATCTTCGCGATTAAATCACCGCAGTATAAATTGTTGACAATAATCTGGCTATAAGATAAAATCTTTATTATATTAGCGAATTATCACACTACCACTGTACCATGTGAAAGCGTTTGAAATGAGGTGTTTATGACTAAAGTGCTATTACATACCCCTGATGGTGTAAGAGACATTTACGGAAGAGAGTGCAGCGACAGAATTCTTGTCAAAGAGAAAATCCACGACAAAATGAAGCTTTTTGGCTATGAAGATATGGAGACTCCTACTTTTGAGTTCTTCGATGTTTTTGCTGAGGAGATCAATGCTTCAGATGCCAGAGAATTATACAAGTTTTTTGATAAAGAGGGTAACACTCTGGTTCTTAGACCTGACTTTACTCCATCTGTAGCAAGATGTGCCTCAAAGTCCATGCTTGAGAACGGAACCCCTATAAGAGTTGTATATCAGGGTAAATCTTTCCTTAATACATCCAACTTTCAGGGCAAACTTAAGGAGAACTATGATATCGGCGTTGAGCTGTTTAATGACGATTCTGTATATGCCGACGCTGAGATGATAGCTCTTCTTATCGAATCTCTTAAGAGCTCAGGCCTTACCGATTTCCAGGTCAGCATCGGTGATGCTGATTATTACAAAGGAATCTGTGAGGAAGCTGGAATTGATGCCGAGACTGAGAGTCTTATCAGAGAACAGATAGTTCAGAAGAACTATTTTGCTGCTGAGAGTATTATGGTTGAGCGTAACATCCAGGATAAATACAGAAATCTTCTTGTGAAGGTATCTGAGTTTATCGGTTCAGATGAGGCTCTTGATAATGCTGAGAAAGAAGTTTCCAACAAGAGGTCACTGTCAGCAATTAGGCGCCTCAAGAGCTTGTATGGGGTACTTAAGGAATATAACTGCAGCCAATATGTCTCCTTTGACCTTGGAATGCTGAGCAAATTCAACTATTACACAGGTGTTATCTTCAGTGCTTATACCTATGGCGTAGGAGATGCAATTGCCAAAGGCGGAAGATACGATTCACTTCTGGGTAAATATGGTAAGGATGCACCTGCCATCGGCTTTGTTATCATCCTGGATGACCTTATGTCAGCTCTTTATAGACAAAATGTAGAGATTGAACACGAAGATGAAGTGGTTATCTTAGAATTTGATGAGAATAGTTTTGAGGCACAGCTTTCGGAAGCTGCGGATCTTCGTAAATCAGGTCAGAAAGTTGCCCTTTGTTACAAGAAAGGTTAATTGGTGAATATATGAGATATCTTACATTTGCCCTTGGAAAGGGACGACTTGTGGATTCCACAATGGAGATACTTAATAAATGCGGTATTCAGTGTGAAGAGATCCTGGACAAGAAGACCAGGAAGCTCATTTTTACAAATGAAGAGCTTAAGCTTAAGTTTTTCCTGGCAAAGGGACCGGATGTTCCTACCTACGTTGAATATGGCGCAGCTGATATAGGAATTGTTGGCGCTGACACAATTATGGAAGAAAATAGACGTGTTTACGAGGTCCTTGATCTTGGCTTTGGCAAATGCAGAATGTGTGTCTGCGGACCTCATGAGGCAAAAGAGCTTCTCGAGCATCGCGAGATGATAAGAGTAGCCAGCAAATATCCTAATATTGCCAAGGATTATTTCTTCAATAAGAAGCATCAGACAGTTGATATTATTAAGCTTAACGGCTCAGTTGAGCTTGGACCGATCGTTAATCTATCAGATGTTATTGTTGATATTGTTGAGACCGGATCCACTTTAAGAGAGAACGGTCTGGAAGTTTTGGAAGAGATTTGTCCCCTGTCTGCAAGAATGATCGTCAATCAGGTCAGCATGCAGATGGAGACAGAACGTATCAGAAAGATTATTAATGCAATGAAGGAGAACCTTTGATATATGAGAACCGTTAGTTTAAATGAAGAGACCAAAAATGAACTTCTCGGCAATCTTCTCGGAAGAAATCCCGGAAGTTACTCCGAATACGAAGCAACTGTTAATGAAATAATCACGAACATAAGAAATAATGGTGACAGTGCGTTATTTGATTACACCAAGAAGTTTGATAAATGTGACATAACAGCTGATAACATTCTGGTTACCAGAGCGGAGATTGACGAAGCTTATAAGAAGCTTGCACCTAAATTTGTTGAGGTTATGAAAAAGAGTGCCGAGAACATCCGCGTATTCCACGAGAAGCAGAAGAGGAATTCCTGGATCGACACCAAGGAAGATGGCAGCATCTTAGGACAGAGAATCCTGCCTATTGAAATCTCCGGCGTTTACGTACCCGGTGGTAAGGCTGCTTATCCTTCAAGTGTTCTTATGAATGTAGTTCCCGCTAAGGTTGCAGGCGTAGAGAGAATTGTGATGTGCACACCTCCCGGTAAGGACGGAAGTGTTAATCCCGGAACTCTTGTTGCAGCAGATATAGCAGGTGTTACCGAAGTATATAAAGTAGGTGGTGCTCAGGCAATCGCTGCAATGGCTTTTGGAACAGAGAGTGTACCAAAGGTTGATAAAATAACAGGCCCCGGTAACATTTTTGTTGCTCTTGCCAAGAAGGCGTGTTTCGGTCACGTATCAATTGATTCTATTGCCGGCCCCAGTGAGATCCTCGTTCTTGCTGATGAAACTGCCAATCCCAGATATGTGGCAGCGGATCTTTTATCTCAGGCAGAACACGATGAGATGGCAAGTGCTATTCTTGTAACAACTTCAGCAGATTTGGCAGAAAAAGTTTCAAGCGAGATTGATGAGTTTCTTAAGACACTTTCAAGAAGTGATATAATTAAAAAGTCATTGGATAACTACGGTTATATTTTTGTGGCTGACAACATGGAAGATGCAATTGATGCAGCCAATGCTGTTGCATCTGAGCACCTTGAGATAATAACCAAGAATCCTTTCGAGGTTATGACCAAGATCAAGAATGCCGGTGCCATCTTCCTTGGAGAATATTCATCAGAGCCTCTCGGAGATTACTATGCAGGCCCCAACCATATTCTTCCGACCAACAGAACCGCAAGATTCTTCTCACCTCTTAATGTAGATGATTTCATGAAGAAGACAAGCATTATCGCTTATTCCAGAGAAGGGCTTGAGAAGGTTCATAAGGATATAGAACTTTTTGCCAAAGAAGAGGGCTTGACCGCACACGCAAACTCGATATCCGTAAGGTTTGACTAATACGGTTAACATTATTATATACTGACTGATATGGTTAATATCGATAACATATCAACTGTAATCATAATAATTGCAAGTGAACTTTCTAAATTATCTATAAAATGCAAGTTTTATAATTTGTTAATAATTTAAACAACAATATTTTGTTGATTTGCCTAGGGAGATACTAATTATGGATATCCGAAATGCAAGCCGAATTGCAACTGTAAAACGCAGTACAAAAGAAACTGATATCGAAATAACCTTGAATCTGGACGGTTCAGGGCAGGCTGATATCGATACAGGCATAGGTTTTTTTGATCATATGCTTGATGGTTTTGCAAGACATGGTCTTTTTGATCTTACAGTTAAAGTTAAAGGTGACCTTCGGGTTGATGGACATCACACCGTTGAAGATACCGGAATTGTGCTTGGAAAGGCTATTGCAGAAGCGCTTGGCGACAAAAAGGGTATTAAAAGATATGGATCTATGATTCTTCCGATGGACGAAACTCTTGTAATGAGTGCTGTAGACCTGTGTGGCAGACCGTATTTCGTAATGGACGCTGATTTTGCTGCTCCTATGGTTGGTGAATTCGACACACAGCTGGTAAGAGAGTTTTTCTATGCAGTATCCTACAGCGCAGCTATGAATCTCCATCTTCGTGTAATCACCGGACTCAACGATCATCACAAGATAGAAGCTCTGTTCAAGGCCTTTTCCAAAGCATTGGATGAAGCATCCTCTTATGATTCCAGAATTAAGGACGTTCTCAGTACAAAAGGAGCATTATGATATGAATTACAAAAAGCTTTTTATCCCCTGCATATATTTAAAAGACGGTAAAGCCATGACTGATATGTCAGGCGATGCAGTTTTGATTGATTCTGCTGTAGAAGCAGCAACAAGGTTTAGTGATCTCGGTGCAGATGAGATTCTTGTTTTCGACCTGTCAGAACCCGGCAATGACAAAGCTCATGAAAAAGCTATGGATGATCTTAAGGACATCTGCAAAGCCTCTGACGTTCCCGTAATAGGTGCCGGCAATGTTAAGCGTATGGAGGATATAAAAAAGCTCCTTTATGCAGGCTGCAAAAGAGCGTGCCTTGATTATTCCGATGGTAAGAACGTTGAGATAACAGAAGAAATTTCAGATAAATTCGGCAAGGATAAGATACTTATCACTTTTTCATCTTCGGACGATATTTCTGCTAATTTGGATAAAGTCAGAACTTATAGCACCGAGCTTATCTGTTTAAATGATTATTCAGCTATTCCTGCTGATGCTGAACTTCCGGTTATTTGTGTGCTTCCCGAAGCGTTTGCAGGTAATTTATTCGATGTTTTGCAGGACGAGAAAATTTCCGGTGTGAGTGGTCCATATATTAACCAGAATGCTGAAAAAATCGATGCATACAAGTCCGATTGCATCAAAAAGAGCATTCCGATTCTTGTTCTGGAGCCTGAATTTTCTTTTGAAGATCTTAAGAAGAACTCAGACGGCATGGTTCCTGTAATTGTTCAGGATTATCGTACGGATCAGGTTTTGATGCTGGCATACATGAACGAAGAAGCATATAATAATACATTGAAGACAGGAAAAATGACATATTTTTCCCGTAGCAGAAACCAGCTATGGTTAAAGGGCGAAACCAGCGGACATTTCCAATTTGTTAAGTCATTGTATGCCGATTGCGACCTGGATACCATCCTTGCCAAGGTTAAGCAGGTGGGTGCTGCCTGTCATACCGGCAGTTACTCATGCTTCTTTAACAAGATCGCCGAGAAAGATTATAACGAAAAGAACCCGCAGAAGGTCTTGGACAGTGTATATGAAGTTATCAAGGATCGCAAAGTCAATCCAAGACAAGGTTCATACACCAATTACCTTTTTGACAAAGGCATTGATAAGATTCTTAAGAAAGTCGGCGAAGAGGCTACAGAGATGGTTATTGCCGCCAAGAACCCGAATGAAAATGAAGTGGTTTACGAAATGTCTGATTTCCTGTATCATATGATGGTCCTTATGGCTGAAAAAAATGTCAGCTGGGAGGATATAACCGACGAACTGTCAAGAAGATAAGGAAACGATATGAATTATAATTTAGCTCTTACAGACGACATTTTGCTTAGTATCGAGAAACCCGAGAGATATATAGGAAATGAAGTCAACTCAGTGACAAAAGACAAATCAGAGGTGGATATCCGATTTGCCTTTTGCTTTCCTGATGTTTACGAGATAGGAATGTCCCATCTGGGAATTCAGATTTTGTACGGAATGTTTAACTCCTACAACGATGTTTGGTGCGAGAGGGTTTATTCACCCTGGACCGACATGGATGCACTACTAAGGAGCAAAAACATTCCTCTTTTTGCGCTTGAATCACAGGACCCTGTCAAGAACTTTGACTTCCTTGGATTTACGCTTCAGTACGAGATGTGCTATACAAACATTTTGCAGATTCTAGATCTGTCAGGTATACCTTTTATGACAAAGGACAGGACCTGGGATGATCCAATTGTTATAGGTGGAGGTCCCTGCACTTATAATCCTGAGCCTATTGCAGACTTTTTTGATATTTTCTACATAGGTGAGGGTGAAACCAGGTATAGAGAGCTCTTTGACATGTATAAGAAAGCCAGGAGGGACGGCATTTCGAGGGAGGATTTCCTTCATGAGGTTGCTAAGATACCCGGTATGTACGTGCCTTCACTCTTTAATATTTCTTACAAAGAAGACGGAACAATCGACAAGATTGAGACTGTTTA
The DNA here is from genome assembly GCF_000420845.1 of Butyrivibrio sp. AE3009. Taxonomy (GTDB): domain Bacteria; phylum Bacillota; class Clostridia; order Lachnospirales; family Lachnospiraceae; genus Butyrivibrio. The sequence continues at coordinate 81,474 of NZ_ATVS01000015.1, forward strand.
TGACGACATACCTTCAACTGTTAAGAAGGAGATGTGTCTTGATCTCGATGAGATGTTTTATCCTACCAAGCCCGTGGTTCCTTATATCAAGATAACTCAGGACAGAGTGGTCCTTGAAGTTATGCGCGGATGCATAAGAGGCTGCAGATTCTGCCAGGCAGGGCAGCTCTATAAGCCGCTTCGCGAAAAGAATGTTGAAAGACTTAAAAAGCTTGCACTGGAAGCTCTTGCCAATACAGGATATGAGGAGATTTCTCTTAGCTCACTCAGCTCCAGCGATTATACGCAGCTTCCTGAGCTTATAGACTTCCTGATAGAGCACTGTAACGAGAAGAAGATAAATATTTCACTTCCATCTCTGCGAATTGATGCTTTTTCCCTTGATGTTATGAGCAAGGTTCAGGATGTTAAAAAGAGTAGTCTTACTTTTGCTCCCGAAGCCGGAACCCAGAGAATGAGAGATGTTATAAATAAAGGACTTACCGAAGAAGATATCCTTAGAGGTTCTGAGCAGGCCTTTTTAGGCGGCTGGAACAAGGTTAAGCTTTACTTCATGCTGGGTCTTCCGGGGGAGACAGATGAAGATATTCTTGGAATAGGCGATATTTCCAACAAGATTGCTGCATTGTATTATGAGACGCTTCCGAAGGATAAGAGAAACGGAAGAGCAATTGACATCGTTGCAAGTACTTCTTTCTTTGTTCCTAAGCCCTTTACACCTTTCCAGTGGGCAAGAATGAACACAAAAGAAGAATTCCTTGATAAGGCTAATAAGACCAGAAAAGGTATTATGGCTCAGATCAACCAGAAGCACATCAAATACAACTGGCATGAAGCCGATGCCAGCATGATGGAAGGAGTTCTCGCAAGGGGCGACAGAAAGCTCTGCAAAGTCATCCTGGAAGCGTACAAAAAAGGTTGTATCTTTGATGCATGGGGTGAATATTTCAAATTTGACGTATGGATGGAAACATTCAAAGAATGCGGCGTTGATCCATTTTTCTATACTACAAGAGAACGTTCAGATGATGAGATCTTCCCTTGGGACATGATTGATTGTGGTGTCACAAAGGCATTCCTTCTCAGAGAATGGCACACCTCTCAGGAAGGCAAAAAATCCTCCAACTGCAGACAGCAATGTCTTGGCTGCGGTGCAGCGGCCTATGGCGTAGGAGTATGTAAGGAGGGCCGAAACAATGCATAAACTGCGACTTAAATTCAGCAAAAACGGTCCGATTAAGTTCATTGGACATTTGGATGTAATGAGATATTTTCAGAAGGCCATCAGAAGAGCAGATATTGATGTCAAGTATTCTGAAGGCTTCAGCCCTCATCAGGTGATATCATTTGCACAGCCCTTAAGCGTAGGTGCTACAAGTGACGGAGAATATATGGATATGACCGTCAATTCCATGGTTTCCACAAAAGATATCATGGATAGGCTTAACAATGTGCTTAACGAAGGGATTAAGATCCTGGCGATAACAGAACTGTCCGAAAGAGATGAGAAGGCCATGACAGCTTCTTTTGCTGCCAGATACAGACTAAACTTCAGAGAGAATATAAGACCGGATTTTGATTGGTGCTCCAAATTTGAAGAATATCTTTCACAGGACAAGCTACCTGCCATGAAGAAGACCAAGAGCGGTGAAAAAGAGATCGATATGAAGCCCATGATCTTTGAATACTGCATAGACAGTGCAAAAGAAGAAGTCAATATTCTTCTTAGCATGAGTAGCTCCGCGACTCTTAAACCCACGCTTTTGTTCGAAGGCTTTTTTGCCTATGTAGGTAAGGAGTTTAACAAAAATGCCCTCGCAATCCATAGAGTAGATATATACAAAGAGGTTATTGAGGGAGAAAAGCGCTTCGCTGAGCCTTTTATATCGGATGATATCAATGAAAGATTCTGTATTACGGAAGTTTAACACTATGAATCAGGGAATGATAATCAAATCCAACTACAAAAACATGCCTGTCGTCACCTGTCTGGTTGATGGCAGGCTTGAATTTCTTTCATTCGTAAGAAAAAGTGACCTGGGCAATTTATATCTCGGCAGGGTGGACCATATCGTTAAGAATATCAACGCCGCGTTCATTCGGTTGTCAAATGATAACATGGGATATCTTTCCCTTAAGAACGTCAATAAATGCTGTGTTCTGAACAGAAAGCTCGGTCCGAAAGATGACCTGCGCCAAGGCGATGAGATCCTTGTACAGGTTGAGTCTGAAGCCGTTAAGACCAAGAAAACCAAACTAACCACCTGCATCAGTGTTTCAGGCAAGTATACGGTAATCACTCTTGGCAAAAACGGTGTAGGTTGTTCTGTTAAGCTTGAAGATGCTGTCAGAAACAGACTTATTGGTATTGTAAAAGAGGATATTTCAAGCATTACTTCTGAGTATCTTGATAGATTATGTGGAGACTGCTTTGGCACAATCATCAGAACTGATGCAGCAGAGCTTGATCCTGATGATGCAGGCGATATACTTATTCAGGATATCAGGAACAATCTTGACAATCTTTTGAACCTTTTAGCTGAAGCGGGCACCAGAAAAGTATATTCCACATTTTCTGAAACTTCATCTGACGAAGATCTCCTTGAGCAGCACATTGCCAAAGCAGAGAACTACATGAAGCTCCACGGTATATCCGATTATGAAATGAAAGATGATTCAGGCATTTGGGGTATTAGCAGCAAGATAGATGAACTATGCAAGAATAAGGTATGGCTTAAAAGTGGAGCTTTCTTGATAATCGAGCAGCTTGAAAGCTTCAATGCAATAGATGTTAATACCGGCAAAGCCATAAACGGCAAAGATGATATCATCAAAAAAGTCAATCTCGAAGCAACTAAAGAGATAATTCGACAGATCAGACTCCGTAACCTTACCGGAATGATATTGATTGATTTTATCAACATGAAGAGTAAGGAAGATAACGAAGAATTGATAGAAGTCATGAAGGATTTATGCAGGAGAGACCCTGTTCATACCTCTTTTATAGATATCACGGGCCTTGGCATAATGGAGCTTATCCGTAATAAAAATGATAAATCGTTAAAAGAAACTTTATTAAACTGTTGACAACATTGATATTAGATGTTAATATATCATGGTATGCCGCTTAACTAGGCATAAGTGGGCCTTTTTGCCCCGCCGAAGTTAGCGAGTTTTTTGAAGAAGGAGGTAACTTATGTACGCAATTATTGTAACTGGTGGTAAGCAGTACAAGGTTTCCGAGGGAGATCAGATCAAAGTTGAGAAACTTGATGTTGAATCCGGAAAAGAAGTAACATTTGATGTTATTGCAGTAAACGACGGTACACTTAAGGTAGCTGACGCTGTTAGCTCAGCTAAGGTTAGCGCAACAGTTGTTGAGCAGGGCCGTGACAAGAAGGTTGTTGTTTACAAGTACAAGAGAAAGACAGGCTATCACAAGAAGAATGGTCACAGACAGCCTTTCACTCTCGTTAAGATCAACAAGATCTCATTATAATATGACATCAATCATTTTCACCAAGACTTCTGATGATAATTACAAGAGCATAGAGTGCAACGGACATGCCGGTTTTGCCGAATACGGCAGTGACATTGTATGTTCCGCAATATCTGTTCTGACTATCAACACTATCAATTCACTTGATAATCTTACCAAGGATGAGATAAGCGTTTTTCAGGACGAAGACAAGGGAATCATTAGATTCGAGTTTAAGGATACCCCGTCTCATGATGCAGAGCTTTTAGTTAGGTCATTCGAACTTGGTATTGAATCAATTTATCAGCAATATGGTAAAAAGTATTTGAACATTAAATTTAGGAGGGAATAAGTCATGATGAATATGAACCTTCAATTTTTTGCTCATAAGAAGGGTGTTGGATCAACCAAGAACGGTAGAGATTCAGAATCCAAGAGACTTGGAGCAAAAAGAGCTGACGGACAATTCGTAAAGGCCGGTAATATTTTATACAGACAGCGTGGAACACACATTCATCCTGGTGTTAATGTAGGAATCGGTAGCGATGATACATTATTTGCACTTGTTGATGGTGTTCTTAGATTTGAGCGCAAGGGCAGAGATAAAAAGCAGGCTAGCGTTCATCCTGTAGAGAATAAGTAATCAGGTATTTAATCGGGCTTCAAACTTACCAATAGTTTGAAGCCTTATTTTTTGAAATAGAATTTGTTATTATATTAATGATACCCGTAAGACTTCATAAGAGGATTTAGACATGCCTGTATTTGTAGATAAAGCTAAAATATTTATTCAGAGCGGAAAAGGCGGAGATGGCCACATCTCCTTCAGAAGAGAAAAATTTGTGGCAAACGGCGGCCCTGATGGCGGAGACGGAGGAAAGGGCGGAGATATCATCTTCAAGGTAGACGAAGGCCTTAATACTCTCGCAGACTTCCACTACGGCGGCAAATACAAAGCCGAAAACGGTCAGGATGGAAACAAGAGACGTTGCCATGGTAAAAACGGCAGCGATCTCATTATCAAGGTTCCGGAAGGAACTGTTATAAAAGAAGCTGAGAGCGGCAAGGTAATTGCCGATATGAGTCGTGATAACAAAGAAATGGTTATCCTTAAGGGCGGCAAAGGCGGAAACGGAAACATGCATTATGCAACCTCCACCATGCAGGCTCCCAAATATGCTCAGCCGGGTCAGCCTTCCCTTGAGCTTGAAGTTCTTCTTGAGCTTAAGGTTATAGCAGACGTAGGTCTTGTTGGATTCCCCAATGTAGGTAAGTCAACCTTCCTTTCTAAGGTATCCAATGCCAAGCCCAAGATAGCAAACTATCATTTCACAACCCTTTCACCTATGCTTGGTGTTGTAGATCTTGATGACGCAAGAGGCTTCGTTGTAGCCGATATTCCCGGACTTATCGAGGGTGCCTCAGAAGGAGCAGGACTTGGTCATGAGTTCCTTCGTCATATCGAGAGAACCAGAATGATGATACATGTTGTGGACGCAGCTTCAACAGAGGGAAGAAATCCTCTTGAGGATATTGAACTCATCAATAACGAGCTTGCAGGCTACAACGCAGATATAACCAAGAAACCACAGGTTATAGCCGCTAACAAGATAGATATGCTTCCCGAAGGTGAGGATGCAGCGATAATTCAGAAGATCAGAGACAAGTACGAACCTCTTGGCGTTAAGGTCTTTGCAATCTCTACCCTAACTGGAAAAGGTGTTAAGGAACTGTTATACTATGTAAGTAGGACGCTTTCAGAGATTCAGGAGAAGCCTATCGTATTTGAACAGGAATACTTCCCTGAAGAGGCACTTAGAAGTGCCGATGAAGCCTTCGAAGTATTCTACGATAAGGACGAGTCCGAATATGTTATTGAAGGACCTAAGATTGAGAAGATGCTTGGTTATACCAATCTTGAATCTGAAAAAGGATTCGCATTCTTCCAGAAATTCCTTGCAGACAACGGAATTCTTGATGAACTCGAGAAGCTCCACATTCATGAAGGTGATACTGTCAGAATGTATGGCTTCAAATTTGAATACTATCGTAACGCAGATACCCAACCGGTGTTTGATGACGGCGATTATGAAGAAGAGGATGAGGATTTATGACACTTACAAGTAAACAGAGAGCTTATTTAAAGAGCCTTGCATCAGACCTTGAGCCTGTATTCCAGATTGGAAAAGCAACTGTTACTCCTGAAATAACAAGCGCTATTGAAGAGACATTCAATACACATGAGCTGGTTAAGATCACAGTACTCAAGAACTGTGTAGAAGATGTTAAGGACGTTGCAGTTACTGTTTCTGAGAGAACCAGATCTGAGCTGGTACAGGTAATCGGAAGACGATTCGTACTATACAAACCTTTTAAGGATGATCCTAAGATCATTTTACCCAAGGCATCCAAGAAGAACTAAAATATTAAATAACACGTGGCAACATCTGACTATACCAGAGGAGGCTTAATTATGGAATGCAGAAGAATTGGTATATTAGGAGGAACATTTGACCCGATACATAACGGTCATTTGCTGCTTGGAGAATCGGCAAGAGAACAATTTGATCTTGACCGTGTAATTTTTATCCCCAACAATCTTGCTCATTTAAAAAACAGAGCTAAAGTCACAAGTGGAGATATAAGATATCAGATGGTTAAAATGGCCATCAGCGACAACCCGTACTTCACATGCTCAAGGCTTGAAATAGACAAGCCGGAGGGATGCTATACAATTGATACAATTCAGGATTTGAAACTTATGTATCCCGGGGACGAACTCTATCTTATTTTGGGCGCAGATTCTGTTATCGGAATCGACACTTGGTACAAAGCAAAGGATCTACTCACATCCTGCATTATTCTCGCAGCAGTAAGAGAAGAAGATGATCTTCCGTCTCTTGACAGGAAGAGAAGAGAACTCAAGAAAATGTATAATGCGGATATTCGTCTGATGACCTTTAACCGAATTGATATCTCCTCAACAGATATCAGAGAGAGAGTTGTTAAAGGCCGCTCCGTAAGGTACATGATGCCTAATGAATGCATTGAATTTATGTGTATCAAAGGATTGTACAAATGAGAATACTTGAGATTTCCCAGAAGCTTCGTAAAGAGCTCGAAAAAGAGTTAAAGCCTGACAGATTTGACCACACTTTGGGAGTGGCATATACAGCAGCCAGTATAGCATTCGTATTCGGTGCAGATGTTGAGAAAGCTCTGATAGCCGGAATGCTCCATGACTGTGCTAAATGCATGTCTCACGAAGAACAGGTCAAGATCTGTGAAAAGAACAAAATCGAGATTACAGAAGTTGAGAGACGCAATCACTCTTTGCTCCATGCAAAAGCTGGAATGTATCTTGCCAGAGCAAAATATGATATTTATGATCCTGAAATTCTGGAAGCAATCAGATGGCATACGACAGGCAAAGAAGATATGTCCCTTCTTGAGAAGATCATTTATATCGCAGATTTTATAGAGCCCAACAGAAGGCCTCTTGAAGGCATGGATGAGATTCGTAAAGAGGCCTTCACAGACATAGACAGATGTCTTGCACACATACTTCACGATTCTGTTCTGTACTTGCAAACTATTGGTAAAGAGTGCGATGAGGCAACAATGAATGCCTATCTGTACTACAAAAAGTTTTATAAATAACGAGGTAAATATGGCAGATTTAGCAGTATCTAAAAAGATGGCACTAATGGCAATTGATGCTCTTGAAGACAGAAAGGGCGAAGATATCAAAGTTATTGATATCAGTACGATCTCAACTCTTGCAGATTATTTTATCATTGCCAGCGGAACTAACGTAAATCAGGTTCAGGCTATGGCCGACAGCGTCCAGGAAGTACTTGGAAGAGCTGGTCATATGACCAAGAATGTTGAAGGCTATGATACCGGAAGCTGGGTTCTTCTTGACTTCGGCGATATCATTGTACATGTCTTCGACAGAGAGAACAGATTATTCTATGATCTTGAGAGAATATGGAGAGACGGTAAGTCCATTGAAAAAGCAGAGCTCGAATGAGCCCTGCTTTTTTATATGGAAAAATCTATATTTATATGAATAATCAATAGAATCTCATGATACCGAATACTTTACCAAGTATCTGACAATCCTCTACAATGATAGGATCCATGGTATCATTCTCCGGCTGAAGTCTTATATGACCATCTTCTTTGTAGAAGGTCTTGACTGTGGCTGAATCATCAATAAGAGCTACAACCTGATCGCCGTTCTTGGCTGTGTTGCACTGCTGAACAAAAATCTTATCGCCGTTAAAAATTCCTGCATTGATCATAGAATCACCCTTAACATTAAGAATAAAGGCATCTGATCCCTTAGGGCACATGCTGGCAGGAATAGGAATATATGAATCAATGTTCTCCTCAGCAAGAATAGGAGTACCGGCAGCCACCTGTCCTATAACGGGAATGCTGACAATCTCTGTTCTTACCATATTGAAACCATCGTCGCAGATCTCGATTGCTCTGGGCTTGGTAGGATCCCTTCTGATATATCCGTTCTTCTCCAATGTCTCAAGATGTGAATGAACAGAAGATGTTGACTTGAGATTAACAGCCTTACAGATATCCCTAACCGCAGGAGGGAATCCTCTTACGAGAGTTTGTTCTTTTATGTAGTCTAAAATTTCCTGTTGTTTCTTAGATATGCTCCCTTTTTCCATGAAAACCTCCTTAATAATCGTTTTTATTAGTATATCACAGCATTTACGCAAAAGCAAATATCTGTTCGGAAAATTTGTTCGGAATATTTGTTCGATTTTTGTTGACAAACAAAAGTATGTTCGATAATATTATTTTAGAACAGTTGTTCCGTACACATGTTTGTTGAAAGTAGCCGATACCGGCTGAGGTGAGAATATGAGTGAGGCAATGAGAGTAGCAGCATCTTTATACAATAATCCCAGATATTTCAGCGAGAGCGAAGAGAGAATCAGACGTAATCAGGTCAGACGTCAGCGCATTGTCAGAAGACAATATTTTGCATTAGGTACAATTATTGCAATAATTATTTTTACATTATGCTTTTCCTTTACAACCATTCTTTCAGGTGCTGAAGGTGAAGATCATGTAACAAATTATAAATATTACAAGACAGTTACAATCCATTCCGGTGAATCAGTCTGGTCCATTGCTAATGATAACTTCGATAGCACTCAGTACAAGTCCATTAATGAGTACATCAGAGAGATCAACAACATCAATAAGCTCCAGTCTGACAGTATCGTTAATGCCGGTGAAGACCTCATCATTCCTTATTATTCTACAGAATTCAGATAAAATATTGAAAAATATTACTTTTTTCACAACAAATACCTCTTCATGTTATATAATGCAAGAAGAGGTGTTTTTATGAAGCTTTCCAGTTTACTTAAATATAACGATATAACGATTCAATGTCATGACAACCCTGATGCAGATGCAATCTGCTCGGGGTATGTTTTGTATAGGTTTTTTGAAAAGCACAAAAAGAGCGTGCGTCTTATCTATTCAGGTAACTTTGAGATTACCAAGAGCAATCTTGTTTATTTGATCAACGAACTCAAGATCCCAATCGAGTATGTAGAGACTCTTAAGATTAGGCCTGAGCTTCTCTTACTTACTGACTGCCAATACGGAGAGGGTAATGTCAAGAAATTCAAGGCTGAGAATGTAGCCGTCATTGATCATCACCAGGTTACCGGCAAACTACCTAAAGAGAACGAGGTCAGAAGTAATCTTGGAAGTTGCTGCTCAGTAATTTGGAATCTTCTGAAAATAGAAGATGAGGAATACTTCATCGATACAGCTGTTGGTACTGCGCTTTATTATGGTCTTTATTCGGATACCAATGCTTTTTCCGAGGTATCTCACCCTCTTGACCGAGATATGATAGATACTTTGCCTTATGATAAGAGCCTTATTCTTAAGCTCAAGAATATGAATCTTACTCTTAAGGAAGCCAGAATTGCCGGTGTCGCCATGCTTGGTGTTGAGTATCATAAGGACCAGCGATACGCGATTCTAAGGAGTGAGCCCTGTGATCCCAATATACTTGGCCTTATCGGCGACTTCATTGTAGCGGTCGATTCAATAGATGTTTGCCTAGTGTACAGTGTACTGTCCTTTGGAGTTAAGTTCTCTATAAGGAGCTGTTCCAAGGAGACTCGTGCTGATGAGTTGGCTTCATATATTGCCAGAAATATTGGTTCAGGAGGGGGACATACCGAGAAATCCGGCGGTCTTCTCAAAAACGAACTTATCATCAAGCATTATTCTGATTATACAGAGATAGATGATGACTCTGCCAGACATTCCATCAGCAATATCATCCGAGAGAGGATGTCGGATTATTTTGAGAACGCTGATATTATCTATGCTATCAATACTACACTAGATACATCCAAGATGAGTCAATACACCACACCTCCTATTATCGTGGGCTATGTACGACCACAAGAATTTATTCAACCCGGTTCCATGGCCATAGTCAGAACTATCGGAGGTGATATTAACGTAGAGATCAAGGATAATACCGTCTTGATCATTAACATCTACGGTCATGTATCCGCCATTTCCGAAGAAAAGTTTAAAAGCAGCTATTCCACGACACGTAAGAAATTTGTTTTGGACATCGCCGATTATCAGCCCACAATCAAGAATGCAGATAATGGTAAGACCTTTGCTCTTATGCCAGTTGCTAAGGCCTGTCTTACTTCCGGTGAGAATAATATCTATGCAAGGAAGCTCAAAAAGACCACCAAAGTTTTCCCATATTGGGATGAAGAGAAGTACATGGTTGGTGAAAAGGGTGATTATATCTGCGTAAATAGAGATGATCCACATGATATGTTCATAATGGATCGCAATATGTTCAAATCTATATACAAGAGCGCAAAATAAAAAGAAGAGGACATCCTCTTCTTTTTTGTCATTTTTCTCTTAGTTTAACCATGTTCGCGGCTCTTCGCCTATTTTCATCATCCTGAGCAGCATAATGCTTTCTGGTCGTATTTACATCTTTGTGACCGAGTACATCTGCAACAAGGTATATATCGCCGGATTCTTTATAGAGATTAGTGCCAAAGGTACTTCTCAGTTTATGCGGCGTTATCTTTTTAAGAGTAGTTACATTCCGAGAGTATTTCTTCACTAGATTCTCAACAGCTCTAACAGTGATTCTCTTATTCTGCATTGACAAGAACAATGCATTTTCACTACCTTCTTCAGGAATCTTAAGCTTTCTGTCTTCCAGATAATTGATCAAAGCCGTTCTTACTTCATCAGGAAAATACACGGTTGTATTATATCCACCTTTTCTGTGAATACGGATTCCGTTGGTTTTAAAATCGATATCATCAATATCAATACCGACGCATTCTGATACTCGTATTCCTGTTCCAAGCAGAAGAGTAAGCAACGCCACATCTCTTAACTTTGTCTTCTCATGATATTTAAGCTGACCCTTGGTAAGCTTATCGCCGGCTTCAACCTGATCAAGGAGAGTTGCTACTTCATCCGGTTCGAGTCTTATGATCTCGTTTTCATGAAGCTTTGGCATCTTCACAAGTTCCGCTGTATTACGCTGAATGAGTTCCGCCTTGTAGAAATATGTGTATAGGCATCGAAGAGCTGACATTTTTCTCTTCTTCCCCTGCTCGGCATTGGTTATCTCTTTGTCTTTCTTCTCATACAAGGATAGATATTCCTGGTATTCCTCAATGTCTTCGCGCTCGATCATGTCAAGAATATCAAGTTTATACTCGGTAATAGCCATATTCTTTAGAGCCGGATTCTTACTATGAAGATACTCAAAAAATGTCCTGAGATCATAAGCATAACCAAGTCTTGTTCTTGCAGATGTTGTAGTCTCAATTCCCCTGAAGAACTGCCTGCAAAAATGTGGAAGAGTATCGAGCACTTCCCTCATTCTGATAGTGTTGAGCTTGTCCTGTTCGTTATAATATTTTTCATCATTTCCAATTTTGTTTTGCATAGTCTAATTATACCATGAACAAGCCAAAATTTAAGTAAAAATGCCACTTGATGGGGCTTTATGTTAAATGATAATATTTATAAGTATTATTTCTATTGGGTGGAGAAAGTTTTGGAGAAAAAAGCAAATTACAGAAAAAAAGACGGTCAGCGTCTGACCGTATCAGAATATAAATCTCGCAGAAAAAAAGAAATCATATTTCACTTAAGTCTTCTTGGAGCAGGTGTACTTGCTCTAATTTTTACTGTCTTCCTAATTATCAGTAAGCTCACCAGCAAATCCCCTGTGGAAGCAGAAGCAGCAGAAAATCCAACAGAAGAAGCAACAGCAGAAATAACTGTTGTTGAGACAATCATTGATGATACTGACTCTTCAGAACCGGAGAATATCAATCCTTTTCTCGAAAAATCTGAGGATGCCCAGAGCTTTTTTGAAGGATATGAGCCCTCAGCGGATTCGATAGCTTATCTCGGAAGTGAAGAAGTAATCAGCAAAAACGCGGTACTTATCAATCTCGATGAAGGCAAGGTAGTAGCTTCCAGAGACGGCGATGTTCGTATTAATCCCGCATCCATGACCAAGATTCTTACATTACTTGTAGCTGCTGAGCATATTGAAGATCTTGACGATACCTATGAAATGACACAGGAAATCGGAGATTTCGTATTCAGCAAAGACTGTAGCCAGGTTGGTTTTTCAGTAGGAGAGAAGGTTACAGTAAGAGATATGCTCTATGGCACAATCCTCCCTTCCGGTGCAGATGCTGCAATGTGTCTTGCAGAATATATAGCCGGCTCACAGGAAGAATTTGTTGCCATGATGAATGATAAGCTGGAAGAGCTTGGAATCTCAGATACCGCGCATTTCACCAATTGTGTCGGAATATATAACGAAGACCATTATTGTACACTTACTGATATGGCAATGATTCTCAAAGCCGCTGAAGAAAACAAGCTTTGTCATGAAGTATTGAATGCAAGGAAATATACAACTTCAGCAACAACCGAGCATCCTGAAGGAATACTTATATCAAACTGGTTTCTTCGTAGAATTGAAGACAAAGATACGCATGGAGAAGTTATAGGTGCCAAGACCGGATTTGTTAATCAGTCAGGTTGCTGTGGCGCCAGCTATCAGATATCTAATGACGGAACTCACTATATATGCGTAACTGCAGATGCTTATAGTTCATGGAGATGCATCTACGATCATGTAGCAATATACGATGAGTATACGAAGTGATTTTTAAATCCTCATGTTTAACAAATTAGTTAGCATGCCCAGTACATTAGCGGTTATGTATACCTAAAATTGCATTCTATATACCATTCTAGATTTCTCAATGTTTAACGAATTAGTTAGCATGCTCAATACATTAGTGGCTTACGTATACC
>NZ_ATVS01000016.1 GCF_000420845.1 Butyrivibrio sp. AE3009
TCCCGGTAGGAGTGAGGGCTGTGGAGTGGCGGTGTGCTGTGCACATTTCTAAAGCGATTGTCAAACCATGGAGATCAGACCTGGTAATCTTCAAGTGCCTTATGCACGCGAAGATTACCGCTTAGGGCTGATCGGAATGTTCGGTTTGATGAGCTTTATAAATGTGCACAGCACACCGCCACTCCACAGCCCGGACCCCATCCCCGGGTTAGATCGCCATTTTTGTCATTCTGTCGGTATAGATGTCATCCATATCGCGGTTGTTGATCCATTTATTGGGTACGATCACCATCTTCTCCGGGCTATCATTCAGCCACGCCGACCACCAGCTAAAGGACGAATTCGCGCATATATGATGCTTGCATGAACTCATCAGCAGCATCTCCGCAATATCCGTATTCTCCTTCTCTGCCAGCTCAACCACGAAGAAATTCGGTCCCCTGAAGTGGTTTCTGCACCACTCCTTGTCATCAGTAAAGATGAAGAACACCGCACTTGGATACTGACTCCTTATCCTGTCAATCGCACCCTTGTAATACTTCTCCGTGCACAGATTGTGGATATGGTTGTGCTCCTCATCGATGTAATCGGTTCTTCTGATATGGAGACTCACTGACTGGCAGCACTCAATCTGCTGAAGCGTAGCCCAGCTGGCTGAATCCGTCATGATCTCCTGGGGTCTCTTCTGGAATTCCTGGCGAAGCTGCGCGATAACATCCTCGTTCCTGAAATACTTATCGCTCTGCCAGTAGCCCACAAGATAGGCCTCGTCAAGCTCAAGGATATCGGGATTAAAGGTTCCTGATTCCTCATCTATTCTGCAGGTCTTCCTGCCTGTCAATTTCCTTCTGATACGACTGAAGATATCCATCTTGGAATCGGTGAGTTTAACCACTTCCTCCCTGGTCGCTCTGTCGTATTCAATTCCGAATCTCTGAAGTACCGGGGTTCTCAGCTCGTCGTCAACAAATCCCGTAACGTCATCGATCTTAACTTCTTTACCCCTGCTGCGCAGTTCCTTATAAAGAGCGTACTGGAACATCTGATTCCCCAGACCACCCTTAAGCTGAATGATAATCATAAATACATGGCCCCTCAACCGAAAAAACTCAATATATTCCTAATCATTATAACCTACAATAGCCTATTACTCAACGTTTCCGATATACTCGTTCTCATACCACTGCTGGAACATGAGAATGTACCAGATCTCAATCCTGTAGATACCCTTCTGTGTGAAGTCCTCCCACATGCGCTTAACCACCGCAGGATCCAGGATTCCCTGAGCCTTTAACTTGTTCTCCTCGATAAGATTCTCTGCCCACTCCCTAAGGCCCTTGTCCTTAAGCCAGGTGTCTATGGGAATTGCGAAGCCCTTCTTTGGTCTCTCCATCATTTCCCTGGGCACATATTTGTACAGAACGTCCCTAAGAACCAATTTGCCCGTCTGTCCGTCGTTCAGATAGTCAATTGGAAGCCTCCAGGCAAATTCCACCAGATCTCTGTCCAGCATAGGAACTCTTGTCTCAAGAGACACCGCCATGGCTGTCCTGTCCACCTTCACCAGAATATCATCGGGATGGTACACCAGCATATCCATCAGCATGCACTGATGATTAACTTCATCCATCGGTATCTTCTCAAGCTCTGTGTACTTATATGGTAAAACAGTCTGTGACAGTGCTATCTTCTTGGTCAGAGGATCCGTCTCATGCTCCAGCCTGTGAATATCGCCGGGGCCCTTGGCTCCAAGGAGCGTACCCTTAATCCTGTAGATGTCCTTTTTGGCGAGAGGGCTGTGAAGCACCAGCGCACTGGCGGGCTTTCTGATAAAATACGGAATATTCTTCATCTTGCCCCATATTCTTGATACGGAGTTATAAGAGGTATATCCGCAAAAAAGCTCATCTCCCGCATCACCGGAGAGGGACACCGTAACATGATCCCTTGTCATCTTACTTACAAGGAAAGTCGGTATCTGTGATGAATCCGCAAAGGGCTCACCAAACATAGAAGCAAGCTTGGGGACAACGGCCTTGGCATCATTCTCTGTGATATACAGCTCTGTGTGATCTGTTCCAAGGTGCGCCGCGATCTCTTTGGCATAAACCGCCTCATTGTACTCCTTCTGCTCCATACCGATGGTGAAGGTGCGAACCTTGCCCGGCGCAAGATCCTGCATAAGAGATACGATAGTGCTGGAATCTATGCCCGCTGACAGGAAAGCTCCGACAGGAACATCAGCCACCATCTGATCCTTGATGGAGGCCTTAAGGAGTCTCTCCAGCTCATCCGCAGCTTCTTTCCTGCTGCCTGTGAAGGGATTCTCCTGACCTTTTCTGGCTACCTCATACATGGACCAGTAGGGATAAGTCTTATACTCAAGTGTATTTACATCAAGTTCCAGAATACATCCGGCTTCCAACTTGTTAATACCCTCGTAAACAGAATAGGGTGCAGGAATATAGCCTTCTGTAAAATAAATATCCAGAACCCCTGTGTTTATCTTGTTATCAAAACCCTCAACAACTCGAAGGCATCCAATGTCGGAAGCAAATCCGAAGGCACCTGCCACCTTGCCATAGTACAGGGGCTTTTCTCCAACTCTGTCCCTTGCAAGGGTAATGGTATTTTTCTCCTTGTCGTAGACAGCAAGTGCGAACATGCCCTTACTCATGGTCAGGGCTTCCTTGATGCCGTAGGCTTCTATAGCTTCTATCAGAACCTCTGTGTCCGAAGTGGACCTGAAGGTGCTAACCTTGCCCTCTCTTACGAGCCTGTCCTTGATCTCTTTGTTGTTATAGATCTCGCCGTTGTAGACCATTACAGTCTTTCCGGAAGCTGATACGAAGGGCTGAGCTCCGTTCTTGGACAGATCCACAATGGACAGTCTCCTGTGTCCCAGCGCCACATTCCCGTCGTCGCTTACGAATATTCCGCCATCGTCGGGGCCTCTGTGGAGCATGCGCTCGTTCATTCTGTGAATGTTCTCTCCCGCATCGCCCTTGTATTTAATAAGTCCTGCTATTCCGCACATATTAGCCTCTTCTCCCCCTAGTTTGCAAGGAGCTTGTTGTAATCGTAGTTTTCAAACAGCTCTTTTTCATCCTCCAGATACTGCTTGTAGTTATCTTTGGTTATTCTATCATATGTGGCCTCTCCTGAAACCTCTGCCTGTGTCATTTTGTCCATCAAAAGGTCATTGACCTCAGCGCAGTAATGGGCCGGATCCCTGTAATTATCAAGGTTTTCGGTGATGTCGGTATAAAAAGAGAAGCTGTAAATATGGATGTTGTCGCATTCCAGCATCTGCTCTATGGCAGCTTTTTTGCCCTCCAGCATAGCTGAGAGAGCCCCTTCGCTTCTGATACTTCCCCAGTAAGCCATGGAATAGGGCGGGAAGAAATAAATGAAAGTGGTCTCCGGATGGTTCCTTGCAAGGGCTACCACGTTCTGTTCGATATTACCCTGAAGAGTGGCCATAGCTCTCGGATTGACCTCCTCCTGCTGGGGCGCATCAAAACCGGCAATACCCATCAGCACATATTCTCTGCCATACACGTTGTCATTGTCTGTATAGCTGTATTCATCAAAATCGGTATATCCCGCCGCGTCGCCTTTTACCATATGTCCCAGAACAGGCAGCGTATAATTGATGACAACGTCCCTGTTCAGCAGATACTTCACATCGTTGAAGGGGTTGCGGTCCGTGAGATAATCCGGATAATCACCCATATCCTCTCGAAGTACATCCTTATCTCTGAATAAAAGAGAATAATCAAGGGGCCTTAATACGTATCTGACGCTGTGGCCGGATTCATAAGCTACCTTCAGATTATCGTTAATCTCCTTGTAGGTTGCACCTGAGTAGCACACCTTGACAGACCTGGTATTCATGGCATCATCAAACCGTGAAGTCTTGAAATTCTCAGCCATAGAGGTTCCCGTAACAATGCTGTCATAATAGAAATGCCTTGTAATGCCGTCGTTCTGGGATCTCTGGTCATAGAGCCTGTAATATAAATCCGGATTGGGAGCCCTGTAATGGAAAAAGGGGTCCACAACGAAGACGGTACCCGCCAGCACCGCCAACACTGCAATAATCAATATGAGGCTTGATAAAAAGAATTTTTTGCCTGTCATCACAATCCTCAAAACAATCAGAAATTAGAATACAAAAACGTGGAGACTCTGCTAAGTGACACCACGCAGATAACGAATATCACGCTTGTTACGATGACATTCGATATATTTTTCCTGTACCTGCACTCTCCCGTATTTGGGAAAAACAGTACCATCACCAGGGATGCTGCCATCACAGCTACAGTACAGAATCCAAGGGTGAACATATCCGAAGGATCCGCTCCGACAGCTGCGAACAGATACCTTATCTTTGGTATTCTGAAGCTCTCAAGAAGCTCTGTCCTGATATCGTAGTTATATACCGTAAGTCTCTTCATCAGCTGAATGAACTGGGTAATGCTATCTGACCTGAACAGAAGCCATGCCACATTTACGATAATGAAGGTCACAAGCCAGGATACAGCCTTGATAATGCCGGTAAATACAGGAGCCGCCGGCAGCTTTTTTGCCCCCGACACTATACTCTCATACAGTCCCTTCCCTGCTCTGTTGATGCACTGGAAGAATCCGTGAATTACGCCCCAGAGGATGAAAGTCCAGTTGGCGCCGTGCCAGATACCGCTTATCAGGAACACTGTCATGATGTTGAGATAGGTCCTTGCGGTTCCCTTTCTGTTGCCGCCAAGGGGAATGTAGATATATCTGGTCAGGAAGTTTGTAAGTGACATGTGCCACCGCTTCCAGAAATCCGTGATGGACAGTGCCTTGTAGGGCGAATTAAAGTTCATCGGCAGCTCAATGTTGAACATAGATGAAACACCGATCGCCATATCGCTGTAGCCCGAGAAGTCAAAGTATATCTGGAAAGTATAAGCCAGCATCACAATAAGGATCTCCGGCGGTGTCAGCGCACCCTCACCCACAGCGATGATCCCTGCCTGGGTAAAGCCGTAGTCCACAGCCCCTGCGAACATATCTGCTATAAGCACCTTCTTGGCAAGGCCCCTTGTGAACATCATAAGTCCCCTGGAGAGGTTATCGTAATTTACTCTGTAATTCTTGCTGTCATTAAACTGCGGAATAATCTGGGAATGCAGCACTATAGGGCCCTGCACCAGCTGTGGGAAAAAGGACACAAACAGCGCATAGTCCACAAAATCATCCCCACTTGTATTTCCTTTGTATACATCCACGAGAAAGGCGATCTGCTGGAAGGTAAAGAAACTGATACCAATGGGCAGGAACACATTTCGCATATTGAAATCCGTTCCGAAGGCTGCATTGATATTGGTTATAAAGAAATTCTTGTATTTAAAATAAAAGATCATGCCTACGTTAAAGAGAATCCCCATCGTAAGCACGGTTTTTCTTGTCTTGCCGCTGCTGTCCTTAATCCCTTTTGCGAAGCAGTAGTTGGCTACTATGCTAAGGCTGATGGCGATAAGGTACAACACGTTAAAATAGTCGTAGAACCACAGCGACATCACAAGCAGATATATCTTAGCCGGCTTTTCCATGCCCAGCCTGTGAAGTCCGAAGTACCCAATAAGCGTAAGGGGCAGAAAAAACAATATGAAAATATATGAATTAAACTGCATAAAAACTTACCCTTTCAGGATACCTTGAAAATATTCTTCCCATTTCCTGTAGGATGCCTCGGGAGAGTATTTCTCCTGTACCTTGGTGGCATTCATACCGATCTTTTCCGCAAAGTCCTTGTCACCCAGGATCCTGAGCATTGCTGACTTGAGAGCAGCCTTGTCATCCACAGGGATAAGAATGCCGTTCTCGCCATCCTTAATAAGGTCCCTGGGTCCGCCGCAGGGGCAGTCCGTGGAAATGCAGGGAAGCCCCAGTGCCATGGCTTCAATAAGGGCGTTGGGACTTCCTTCCTGTCTGGAAGCAAGGACAAAGAGGTCAGCCTTCTCGATATGTTCTGCCACGTTGCTGACCATTCCTACGAATACTACATTTTTGTCTATTCCGAGAGCTATGGCCTTGCGCTGGAGCTTCAGCCTGTCGGGGCCATCGCCGTAGATCTTGAACACCAGGTTCTTGTAGCCTTCCTTAACTACCTCTGCAAAGACCTCCATAACCATGGAGTGATTCTTGTTCTCATCAAGTCTTCCCACCATTACGATGCTGCCTTCTCTGTCGCCCACATAGCGCTTACGAAGAAATGCCGGATTGATGGCATTGGGAAGGATAGTACATTTTTTTCTGATATGCGGAGGAAAAAACTTCTTGGCATCCTCGGTCTGAACCACCACACCTGCTGCCTTGCCGAAGGTAGCCAGCATTCCGCTCTTAAGAGCCATGGTGTCGTACTCCATGTGGGGGTCAGCTCTCACCGATACCACCACCTTGATATCCTCTCTGGTGGCGGTGGACAGTGCCATTATATTGTTTTTGCCGATAAAGCTAAGGATCAGATCCGGCTTAAGCTCTTTCCAGATCGCAGTGAGCTTGTCGCTCCTTTTCTTGAGGTTCTTGACTCTCCCCTCCTGCTCGCTTCTTAGCAGTGCGGAAAAATATCTCCTGATTCCGCCGGGCTCATTCCCCTCAGGATCCACCCAGGCAGGACCTTCCTCCGTATCGGCTACAAGGACTGCGCCGTCGTGCCCTGCAGGAACTACCTTCCAGGCTGCGTGCTTAACCTCATATTCCTCCGGTGCCAGATAGGTCGTAACCAGTGACACCTTATAGCCTTGTTCAAAAAAGTAATCCGCAAGGTTAACCATGACGCGCTCTGCGCCGCCCTTCTGAAGGGATCCGATGTACATGGCGATATGGGGTTTGTCCTTTTTAACGGGGTTAGTCAATGTATTCTCCTTAGCCTGTAATTAGCATTTAATATGATCAGATATTATAAAAACTGTACCACTGCTGGAAAATGAAGAAGGACCAGGCAATCTTGCTAAAGTTAGCTCCCGTTGCGGGGCCGCCGTCTCCTTTTACCACGTAGTCATTTATAAATTTCGAAACATAATCGCTGTCGAATATTCCCTGCTTCTTAAGAAAAGAAGTGCTGCTGAAGTCAAGGAGCTGCTCCTTAAGAGGGCCCCTGAGCCACTCGTCCATGGGAACTCCAAAGCCGGTCTTGGGTCTCTCCAGGAGCTCTCTTGGAATATAGTCGTAGGCGATATCCTTGAGGATGTGCTTCTTGTCGCCCTTGCAGTACTTGAACTTGTGAGGGATCCTGAAGGAATACTCCATAACCTCAGTATCCATGATAGGGCATCTGGACTCCAGTGAGTACTTCATGGAAGCTCTGTCCATCTTCACCAGAATGTCCTCGGGAAGGTAAGTATCCATATCAAGGAGCATACGCCTTACCTGGAAATTGTTAACTCCGTAGCTACTCTCAAAGGGGTACAGAATAGGAATTATATCCCTTGTATCCACGAAGGCTGCTGCCGCTTCTATATAGCTGCCGGACACCAGCTGGGTCTTGGTCTGTTTATCTCTGTTATTTGCCACAACCCTTACTCTGAAGGGCATCTTATCAAGGAGCTTGCCGCCGCCCACAGGAATCTGACCCACGCCGTAGGCAATGGCTCCGGGAATCTCCAGCATCTGGGCCTGAGCCACGTTGTCATATATGTTGTAGCCGCAGAAGAACTCATCTCCGCCGTCTCCTGACAGGGCTACCGTCACATCGTTTTTGGCCAGCTTACTTACCAGCATGGACGGGATCTGGGAATTGTCCGCAAAGGGCTCGTCGTAGTACTGGGGAATGCTGCTGACAAGCTCAAACATCTCCTTCTCGGAAATGTACAGCTCCGTATGATCACAGCCAAGGTGCTGTGCCACTTCCTTGGCATATTCCGCCTCGTTGTATCTCGGAACGTCAAAGCCTATGCAGAAAGTCTTAACAGGCTGATTCGAATGCTCCTGAGCGATAGCTGTAACCAGTGAGGAATCATAACCTCCTGACAAAAAAGTTCCCAGAGGAACGTCCGCTATCATTCTGTCCGCAACAGACTTCTTAAGTCTCTCCTTGAGGCCCTCTTTAGCCTCCTCATAGCTTCTTACAGGCTCCCGGGACTTCTCTGCGTACACCTTTTTGATATCCCAGTATTTCCACTTCTTGATCTCTCCGTTATGGAACTTCAGAACTCCGCCGGCTTCAAGCTTGTACACATCCTTGAAGACCGTGTCCGGAGCGATGATATACTGCTGGAACAAAAACCTTGGAATCAGCTCGCGCCTGATCTCCCCCTTGAATCCGGGGCACTTCATAATGGGCTTAAGCTCTGAGGCAAAAACAATGTTCTCACCGTCTACCCAGTAAAAAAGAGGCTTCTTGCCTATGCGGTCACGGACAAGATATACGTCCTGAGTATCCCTGTCATAGATCGCCATGGCGAACATTCCGCTGATGTGGTCCACCATGTCGATGCCCCACTTAAGATAGGCTGCAAGGATGACCTCTGTGTCGCAGGTTGATTTAAAAGGATAATCGGAGAGCTCTTTTTTCAGCTCCAAAAAGTTGTAGATCTCTCCGTTATAGGTGATTGTGAGCCTTCCGTCCGCCGAATGCATTGGCTGATGACCCAAAGGTGACAGATCAAGGATTGAGAGACGCCTCTGGGCAAAGCCGATACTGTAGCCGTCCTTTCCCTCATAGATCTCAACGCCGCTGTCATTGGGACCACGATGATACATGGTATCGTTCATGATCCGTAGCTCTTCTTCAGTTATTCTGTTTCTGGAAATATATCCGCAAATTCCGCACATGTAGCTGCTCGTTTCCTATCGTTGGTTTCAGTTGCTGTTATCTATTGCTGATTTCTACTATTGTTATCTATCGTTGCTTTTGGTATCAGTGCGATCTTACTTCTTTGTGGCATTATCATAGACCGACTCAAGATACTCTTTCCACTGATAAAAGATGGCATCCTCGCCGGCTACCTGTTCAATTTTTCTTGCCTCTTCTCCAAAGCGACTTGCCAGCTCCTTGTCCTCAATGAGCCTTAAGATGCGGTCTGTAAGAGCCTCTTCATCTCCCACAGGAATAAGGAATCCGTTCTCACCATCCCTTATAACCGCTCTGGGGCCACCGCAGGGACAATCCGTTGATACCACCGGCATTCCCATGGCCATGGCTTCAAGGAGCGAATTGGGCATTCCCTCGTAGTCTGAGGAATAGGCATATACCTCACCCTTTGGAATCTCTTTTTCAAGATCGCTGCAGGGTCCCATGAGATGGATGTAGTCCTGAGCGCTATTCTCCACAATCAGCTGTTCCAGGATTTCCTTGGTTCCGTCCTGGGAATCAGGTCCGAAGATCTTGAGCTGATAATCCGGGTGCTTCTCATGAACCTTGAGAAATGCTCTGACCAGCATAGGCTGGTTCTTGAAGTCCACAAGTCTTGCATGGTGCATCACGCATTTTTCCTTGTTTTCAGGATGTGTGACACCGAAATACTTAGGATTTATCGGATTAATTATAACTCTTGAATTGTCCTGCAGGTAGGGTTTAAAGAAATCCCTCTGCTCCTCAGTCTGGAACACGCAGCCCGCAGCCTTTGGAAAGAGCCATTTGATCTGGATCTTATCTGAAAAGGCATCGTAGTAGCCGATGGGGTTGATCCTCACGGACAGTACTACCGGAATATCACTGTTCCCGGCCGCCATGAGAGCTCTGTAATTGGCTCTGTGGGCGAAGGCTACCAGGATGTCGGGATTGTACTTCCTGGTGAATTCTTTAAGATATTTAACTCTTAATAGGAACTTGGTTACCCTGCCCTTTTTCTCATCCTCGGGGCGAAGTCCCACGTGAACTCTGGTGACCTCGGGAACAAGTTCAAATTCGTTCTCGTCCGTCCATTCGGTGGCCACATAGACCTTGTAGCCCTCCTTGGCGAAGCGGTTGGCAAGATTGGACACAACACGCTCGGCGCCGCCCTGGCACAGACAGTTTAAATGAAATGCTATGCTCTTCATATGTTCTTCCTGTTATTCGTAGTGTGACAGCACTGAGTGTATGGCATCTCTGTATTTTTCAGGCGTGTAAAAAAGTGCTCTCTCATAGGCCTTGTCTGAATAGCTCTTGAACAGAGCCTCATCATCAAGGAGCCTTATTATCGCCCCTGCAAGGACCTTCTCTTCATCGGTGATGACCTCAGGATCCATGTTAACTTCAGGGCTCATATCGGGAACAAGGATTCCGTAGGCACCTTCAATAACCTTGTCGGTACTGCTGCCGTCGGGTTTCCTCTTTATCAGCTCTTCATACTCGCTGTCTGACAATAGAATCTCCCTGGGGCCTGTCTTACAATCGGCGCTGACAAGGGGCTTTCTGAGTGCCATTCCCTCAAGGACCGAATTGGGAAATCCCTCGTGGTTGGAACTGCAGACATATATGTCCGAAGCTGCCACATAGGGAAATACATTTTTCTTAACACCGGGAAAAGCGGTCTTGTCCGCAATTCCAAGCTTCTCTGCCATTTCCTTGTAGCCTGACCAGTCGCCGGCTCCGTATACGGCAAGGCGAACCTCGGGGTGACGCTGCTGAACCAGATAAAAGGCTTTGACGAGATGCCAGATGCCTTTGATGTAGTCGTTTCTTCCTGTGCAGGAGATGACTTTGACATTGCCCTCTGCTCTCCCTGCAGCGAAGGGTATGTCGTTTGCAGGCTCTGCCGCATGTTTCTCTATGTCCTCAATATCCAGCGGATTGTAGATATAGGTGCTCTTATCATAGTTATAATCAGCAAGGAGCTGTCTTACGATTTCTTTGGAACAGGACAGAACCTGATCTGATTTTCTGCAGAAAAGGCGAAGCTGCCTTGGGTTCTCCATGTCGGTCTGACAACGAAGTCCGGTCAGTACCTTGCCCGGGCCGCCCGACAGTACATTTACGTAGTTGGCGCTGGAGCCAAAGCTGTAGGCGATATCGCAGCCTAGGTCTCTTTTAAGCTTCTTAACCTTTTTTACCCTCTTAAATACGTTAAGTACCTTGTTGACGATGCCCTTCCTGGCGGGCACATCTATGTCAATTACATCCAGCCCCGTCACATCGTAGTTGATGTCCTTGGAGCTGAAGATCACGATATGTACATTGTAAAAATCCTGCATGAGACGGGCCGTTTTGACACATACCCTCTCAAAGCCGCCCTGGTGCAGCATTGGCACCATAAGGAGCAGGTTCTTTTTGGCTTTATCCATTAGATCTTCCTCTTGTGTAAATATGGACTCTTATCAAAAATGTCCGTGTTCATAGAAATATTCCAGTTCTCTTGCCTGGAGCTTGACGTCAAATCCGGCATTTCTGAGCTTGTTAATGATGTACTTGGAGGACTGGCTCCTGTCACCGATGGAATACTCGATGCTTCTGTGCATTCTGTTTCCGGGAACCTTCTCCCTTATTGCCATCTGGGCAAATTCCTGACGCTCTTCCTCTGTCATGGTATTGAGGGTATCAAAGCCCGTATCCTTGTCAAGAAGGTCCATATCGGGAGTATCGTCGGTTTCAAAAATGCTCTCTCTTCTCTCTCCTGTTATAGCTGTAAGGGTCTGATTGAGCTTGATCTCCTCCATAAGGGGCTGTGAGCCGTAGTCCTCGTGGAGCATAAGGTCATCAATGATCTTTCTTGCCCAGTCCCTTGCCTCTGAGTTAATGCTCATCATGGACACCAGCTCTGTTGCGTTAACTTCCGGTGTTACAGAGTCTGACACCAGGCACTGAAGTCCTGCTGCCTGTGCCTCAACAACGCTTCCGGGAAGTCCCTCATATCTTGAAGGGAAGCAGAAATAGTCCATAGCCTGATAATAATCGCTGGCATTACTCTTATTTCCCGCAAAAATGCATCTGTCGGCGATGTGGAGCTTGTCAGCAAGCTTCTTCATATCCTCCATGAGTGGGCCCTTGCCCAGCATAAGGAGTCTTATGCGCATGCCATGGAGTATGGTGTATTGGTTAAGGTCGTCGTTATCAAGAAGACGACATACGTTGGCAAATACTGTTAATAAGAATTCGTGGTTCTTGGCATATCTAAAGCTCCCCACATGTCCTATTACAAGGGCATTGGAGACTCCAAGTTCCTTACGAAGTACATTTCTCTTTTCCTCGTCGTAGGCGAAATGACCAAGATCGATTGCGTTGGGAATGATGCGGACACTGCCGATATCCATGAGATTCTTGCCAAATACCGAGTAGCCGGCCTCCCTGGAACAAGCAAAGTTCCAATCTGTGGAACCTTCCTTCTGAAGAGGCGAGCGGAAGAACTTGGTGGCAAGGCCCTTGACGCCTGCGTCTACACCGGCGCTTCTGGCATGGGCTATTGTGATGGGAACACCTGCCTTCTTGGCAATGGGAAGATAGATGGCTGCGGTGCTGGTCATATGGCCCTGGACAACCTTCCACTCTCCTTCGTGTTCCTTAAAAAATTGCTTGATGGCGGCTTTGTATTCATTGATATTTGTGCCGACAAATTTAGGGAGACAGAAAATTCTCCCTCCGAGTTTTTTAACGCTATTATCAAAATAGTCCGGCTCCCTGACTGCCATCAGTTCATCAGAAGTCGGACTCTTTTTTCCAGTCTTTTCGGGGCTATAATGCACCAGGAAATCGAACTGAATCTTATCCCTGTTCATATTCCTGTACAGATCCATAATGCGGCACTCTGCGCCGCCAACCCCAAGTCCCCCAAGGACATGCAGTATTCTTATCTGCCCATAACCGTATTCCATAATTCCTCACTATTTTCCTACCCGGAAGTGTATTGGTTACCCGGACGGTATTCCTCGAATCCGGGATTTGGAACGCACATTTTCCGCTCACAAAGCTGGACACTTCGCTCAGCCCAGAGATATGCATCTGCGTGCATAAGGCACTTGATGCATTGGTCTTTACTCCGTAGCTTTGAAATCGCGTAAAATGTGCGTTCCAAATCCCAGCTCCGAAGCATACCTGTGCGTATATACCGATTGTTACTTATATGTCTGTAATCTATTTGGTAGATATAAATCTCGTTTCGTCAACCTGGCCGCAATCTTTTGATAGAGTCAAATCTCGTTTCGTCAATCTGGCCGCAATCTTTTGATAGAGTCAAATCTCGTTTCGTCAATCTGGTCGCAATCTTTTTCAGCCTGCTCAAAGATCTGGAGCCGGAGGTAATGTATGCAGCCACCATGCTTGCATGGCTTGTCCTTGATGTTCAGAAAACATCATGTTACACTGAGTTGCCCGATGGAGAATGATTGCAGCTGCTCATGAGTCTTTCGCCATCGGTAGATGTATGGCTACATGCTGGTTTATGAATGTCAAGGATTGCGTCCGGCATTCGTAGCAATAACCATGTCAGCCATCACACTTTCAGCACTCATTCACTCAGTTACTCATTCAATCTATCACTTGATCATTTTCCTTAACTTTACAGCATAATACTTAGCTGTAGCTGTCAGGTATTCCTTAATCTCTGCAGCGAAGGTCTGCTTTTCGGCGTCTATGTTCAAGAAGTCTGAATAGGAAACAACTTCTGCCTTGTCGAAAAGTTTCTCGAAGGAGTCAAAATCCTTGTCTGTCATGGTGTTTGCGTGATAGACGAAGGTCACCATACCGTCGGAGGTGTCTTTCAGGCTCTTGCCCTTGCTGACTGAGATGGGATAGAAGGTGATGCCGTTCATCTCATAGGGACGTGTGCCGAAGCCATCTGTTATCTTGGTAAAACCGTTCTTTTTCAAAGCGACAAGAGTGTTCTTGTCATAGGAATGTGACGGTGCCATGAAAAAGTCGGTGTTAATTCCGTTGGTTCTAAGAATACGCTTGCCGTCTCTGATCATCTTGTCCTGCTCTGAAAGAGAGAGGCCTGCGAATTCTGATTTGTGATTAAGAGGGAATATTCCGCCCTTTCTTGTGGTATAGAGGTGGTTGAAGCCGTGCATGGCAATAAGCCAGCCCTCTTCTTCAAGGAGCTTCAGATATTCATAGTAGCCTTTCCTTGGTGTCTGAATCTGCAGCTTTCTGTCCTTATTATCAGGTACCACTCCGATAAGGGGCTTAACGCCATGCTTATCAAGTATAGCCTTGAACCGAAGAAACTTAGCCCAGTCCATATCCGGAGTTATATCATCCATTCGAATACTAATTCTCATCCAAATTCCCTTTGATTATATCATACTGAATCTATATTTTCGCCTCATCCCCACAGCCTGATACATTCCTCATGCCCGAATCTCCCAAGCTTAATGAATCCTTCCTGACCACTCCCCAAAAATCCCCATCCTTAACCCATCCCCCAAGGATTGATGTTAAGAACGCAGCCGAGAGTACACTTTATCAATTCCTGTAAGTTATCTATACACAGGACAATGCTAACAGAGCGTGGATGGGTGGCTTGCAGTAATAAAAATTTTGTCTTATAACGCTGAGGTGAATTTATGAGCGCCGCAGACAGTAAGTCCTTCGACTGTTCTGAACAGGTGTGAAACGAGAAGGACTTGCTGGATGGGGTGCCATAAATTCCCGATGGGTTATGACAAAATCTTTATTACTGCAAACCAGTCAGCCACGCTCTGTCAGTATTGTCCGTCCTATATAAATTTACAGGTTGGCTTTGTACCACTCGATGGCAAGTTCAATTCCTGCCTTGAAGTCATAAGAAGGGTCATAGCCGAGGTTCTCGCGTGCCTTGGTGATGTCGGCGTTGGAATCACGGATATCGCCTGCGCGAGGTGGTCCGAAGATTGGCTCTACATCCATGCCAAGGGCATCTGTAAGATGATGATAAACATCGATAAGGAACTCTCTTCCGCCGGCTCCGATATTATAAGCCTCACCCGCTGCATCTGAGGATGCAAGGCAGGCGCGAAGGTTTCCTTCGATAACGTTGTCTACATAAGTGAAATCTCTGGACTGCTTGCCGTCGCCGTTAATTGTAGGTGTCTCGCCGTTCATAAGCTGTCTTAAGAACTTAGGGATAACAGCGGCATAAGCTCCGTTGGGATCCTGTCTTCTTCCGAATACGTTGAAATATCTAAGGCCGTAGGTATCAAGGCCGTAGAGCTTCTTGTAGAGTTTGCCGTACTCTTCATCTGTCTTCTTGGTAAGAGCATAAGGTGACAGTACGTTGCCTTCCTGACCTTCCTTCTTGGGAAGCACTGTGGAATCGCCGTATACAGAGGAGCTGGAAGCATAAACGAACTTCTTTACTCCGTTCTGTCTTGAAGCCTCCATCATGTTAAGAGTTCCTCTTATATTGATCTCCTCGTACAAAAGAGGCATCTCGATACTTCTGGGAACTGAGCCCCAGGCTGCTTCGTTAAGTACATAGTCAACACCCCTGGTTGCTTCCATGCAGGCATCAAGGTCTCTGATGTCCTTCTCAAGGAAAGTAAACTTCGGATTGCTCATAAAAGGCTGGATGTTCTCAATATGGCCTGTGGACAGGTTATCCATACATCTAACGGTATAGCCCATATCAAGAAGCGCCTCACAAATATTGGAACCGATGAAGCCTGCTCCGCCTGTTACCAGGAAAACAGAATCTTCAGGAAATTTTAACTCTTTGAAACTCATAAATGTTTATCCTTTCAAAACTAAATTAAAGTCTCCAGTAATCAAACTCAGGAGCCTTATAATCCTCAAGATTATATACGGCCTTAAGATCCATGAAGATCTTGGTCTTATGTGAAGGATTGTAATATCCTGCGATATCTGCGGGCTTAAGCTTCTTGAACTCCTCGTGAGATACTGCCATGATCACAAGATCCAGATTCTTAAGGTCGTCAAAAGAGTTGAACTCAATGCCGTAGAGTCTCTTAGCCTCATCTGAATCAGCCTGAGGATCTACTACAACAGGTGTGATGCCGTATTCGCCAAGCTCGTTGTAGATGTCGATCACCTTGGTATTACGGGTATCAGGGCAGTTCTCCTTGAAGGTAAATCCAAGGATGGCCACCTTAGCGTTTTTAACAGGAATATCATTGGCAATAAGTCTTTTAACTGCTGACTCTGCCACATATTTGCCCATATCGTCGTTGATACGTCTTCCGGAGAGGATGATCTGTGAATGATAGCCCAGCTCCTCTGCCTTGTAGGTGAGATAGTAAGGATCTACACCGATGCAGTGTCCGCCAACAAGTCCGGGGAAGAACTTAAGGAAGTTCCACTTGGTTCCTGCTGCGTCAAGAACGCTCTTGGTATCGATGCCCATCTTATGGAAGATAATGGACAGCTCATTCATGAAAGCGATGTTGATATCACGCTGTGAATTCTCGATAACCTTGGCTGCCTCTGCAACCTTGATGGACTGTGCCTTGTATACGCCTGCAAGAGCAACCAGCTGATAGATGTTGGCTACTTCTTCAAGTGTCTCCTCATCCATACCGGATACGATCTTGGTGATGGTATCAAGTCTGTGAACCTTGTCACCGGGGTTGATACGCTCAGGTGAATATCCAACCTTGAAATCTACGCCGCACTTAAGTCCGGACTCCTCCTCAAGGATGGGAACACAGATATCCTCTGTTACTCCGGGATATACTGTTGATTCATATACTACAATTGAACCCTTGGTGAGATATTTACCAAGAGTACGGCTTGCGCCCTCAACCGGTGAAAGATCCGGTGTATGATCATCATTAACGGGTGTAGGTACCGCAACAACATGGAACTTACACTCACGAAGCTTCTCGGGATCAGCAGTAAATTCAACTGTTGTCTCCTTGATGGCATCATTGCCCACTTCTCTTGTGGGATCGATTCCCTTTTTATACAGATCAACCTTGGCTGCGTTAAAATCATATCCTACAACCTTGATTTTCTTTGCAAAAGCAACTGCGATAGGCATGCCGACATATCCAAGTCCTACCAGTGACAGCTTTTCTTCGCCCGCAAGGAGCTTCTCATATAAACTCATCGTGTTTCCTCCACACTTAAATGTTTCTGTATCTATTTTTTTACATACATAGGATATTATACTACTCTTGTCAATCTTATCAAAATTTGGACGGTTGTGAGTCAATGGGGACGGTTCTCGCTGACTCACGGAGCGAGTCAGCAAGAACCGTCCCCATTGACTCACAACCGTCCACCTCTCATGAAATCTCTCTCATATACGCCTCAACAACCTTCTTCCTGTCAAAGTGTTCCTCCACCCATTTCCTGCCGGCAGCTCCCATTGCCTGCCTCTCTTCCACAGACAATCCCATGAATCTGTCCATGGCTGCAAACAGTGCTTCTTTATCCCTTGACCTGAACAAGATTCCCGACACGTCACGGTTAACTGTCTCTTTACATCCGCTTATGTCCGATGCGATCACGGGTCTTCCGGTGGCTGCTGCCTCCATCAGGACGTTGCTCATTCCCTCGTGATAGGAAGGATGAACGATGGCATCTGCTTCTCTTATATAAGGATGAATGTCCTTCTGATAGGGGATCATCTTGAAATATCCGAGCTTTTCTGCCTCTTTGACCTGAGCCTCATAGTCGTCGTCAAAATAGCCTATGGCGCAGATTGAAACCTTGTCGCCGTACTTCGCATGGAGCTTTTTTGCAGCATAGAGATATTCATCGGTGCCCTTTTCCTTCATAAGGCGTCCGATATACAGAAATCTCGTGATGTCGTCCTTATGTCCCGGATACTCTTCAAAACGGTGCTTCTCAAGATTAACTCCTGAGCCGCTCACGGTAATGTGCTTCCGAGCCTTTATTCCGTGCTGCTCAAAAATAGCTCTGTTGGCATCGTTCTGGAACACCAGGCATTTGCACTTCTTAAGCGCTGTCTTGTACATGGTGACAATGAGCTTAAGCAGTACTCCGCCCCTCTCGAAGGTTGATCCAAGTCCTGTGATGGTGCAGATATAGGGCACCTTCAGCTTTTTGCAGACGTATCCGCCATAGATGGTGGGCTTGATCGTATAGGTCAGAACGATGTCCGGACGCTCCTCTTTGATAAGCTTTTTATAAGCGCGAACAAGCGCCATATCCTGAATAGGATTGACGCCTCTTCTGTTAATATCTGTATGGATGACCCTGCAGCCCTCTTCCGTAAGCTGCGCGGTCTTCATTTCATCGGGAAGGCTGATCACAACATCGTAGCCTTCCTCCAACAGTTTCAGTAGCAACTCGTTCCTGAAGTCATAGAGACCACTGGAGGAGTTTCCAAGTATAAGTGCCTTTGGCATAAATATCACCTTTTTCCTAATTATCTAAGAAGCCTTTCCTCGGGCATTACGCAGATCTCATTGTATTTCATCATGTATACGCCTTCTCTGTAATCACCGATCCTTATGGGGTTCTCGTCGCCCTTGAGGTTTCTGATGATCTGGCGGGGCACATTGACGCCGCACTCGTAGGCATGAGGATATCCGCCGCCAAATCTCGGGTTAACCTCGGACAGATACCAGATGTCATTCTCCTCGTCATGGAAAAGATCTATGTCAACAATTCCTGTATATCCGATGGTCTCAACGAAGTAAATGATCTGCTTGAAGATGTTCTCATTGATCACGGATACGGACTTGTCGGTCTCTCCGGCTCTCATCTTGATCTTTTTCTTAAGGAAGATCGAGGTGCACTTCTCGGAGATAAGGTCGATGTACACATCTGCGCCGTACTCCTGACCTCTCATGTATTCCTGGATCATCAGATCGTCATAGTCGTGGAAAAGAGCTGTCAGCATCTCCATGGACTCTACCTTATTGATATTTATGGAAGCGCTGCCTCTCCTTGGCTTGACAAATACAGGAAAATCGATGTCACCCTCTTCTCTTGCATTTAAAAAGTCCTCAATGGACAGATAGCACTTGGCTGTAGGAATGCCAAGCTTGATCAGCATCTCATACATCTTGTATTTATCAAGGCTGGTCTCGCACAGCTCATAGGAAGGCACGATGGGTGTTGTGCCTATAGCTGTGAACCTGTCTGCATTCTTGGCAAGAAGAGAGAGCTCAGGGTCGATGAGACTGAATACTCCGTTGATCTTCTCCTTTTTGCAGATATCAAGGATCTTGTCGATGTACTTAGGGTCGTCGATCCTTGGAACGATGGCTGCCTTGTCTGCGTCATAGATAGCAGGGCCAATGTTGGAGCAGTCCGTTGCGATCACGTTGCCGTTGTTGGCAATCTCTTTTCTGAAGGCCTGTACCACCTTGTTTCTTGTTCCTGCACTTAAGATCAAAATGTTAATTTCCATAGACTTAATCCTTCGTCAACTTTCCGGTTCTTTCGAGCCTTTCTTTTCTTATCTGCGCAAAATTGCCTTCGACCTTGTTTGTATCCTCTGCCACCTGGTCGGTGTGGCCAAATACCGTTTTAAAAGTCATTCCGATGACCTTGAGATCCATGAGAAAACTCAGGTTCTCAACGTAGGTTGCATCAATCTCAAACCTCGTATCCCAGTCAACGGTGTTGCGTCCGCTGGCCTGTGCCAGGCCCGTAAGTCCGGGGCGAACGGTGTGACGCAGCTTCTCCCTCTCGGTGTAATAGGGCAGGTACTCAACCAGAAGAGGTCTTGGCCCTATAAAGCTCATATCGCCTTTTAATATGCAAAAGAGCTCCGGAAGCTCGTCAAGACTTGTTTTCCTCAGGAACTTACCAAAGGAAGTTAGCCTGTCCTTGTCGGGAAGGAGCTTACCCTCTGAGTCCCTGGCATCGGTCATGGTCCTGAACTTGTACATGTTAAAGATCTTCTCGTCCTTGCCCGGGCGTGGCTGCTTGAACAAAACAGGGCTCCCCAGCTTCACCCTCACCAAAATGGCAAGAATAATATACAGCCAGCAAAACAGAAGTAGTATTACCAATGAAATAATTATATCAAATAATCGCTTTATATACCTCTTATACAAGATTATCCTCCGGTATCAGTAATATTTAGATCATCACACAAAATCCGCATGATTTCTCACATAATTATCAAATCTCGGCAGATAAAGGGAAATATGACCATACTGTGATGTATTAAGAAGTCCTTTTCTCTTTAATCTGTCTCTGTAAACAGAAAACTGTGATGTGGACATATCAAGCTTCTCACGGAGAATGCTGACATTAGTTTCCCCGGTCTCCACCATCTTACAGAGCACTCTTTTGTCAGTTTCGGATAGTTCTGACCATATTTTATCGTAAATATACTCTTCAAGGTACTGATCATATTCAGGAAGGATATCCTCAAGATTTCTGTCCTTGCTGTCCCACATAAGATACCCCAGCACCTGAAATGCATAGGAATAACCCTTGGTGAGCTTTGCCATTTCTTCAGCTCTCTCGTTTTCCAGCTCAAACACCTTTTTGTAATGAGCAACAATTGCAGTATAATTCAGTGGCTCAAGCACTATCTTAGGAGCCCTGTACAGGAATGTAAGTGTCTTTTCATTCTGAAGGTCATAAATATTGTCATAGAGTCCTGTCATGATCAGATACACCTGGTAGCTTTTCCTTAAGTATATCTGAAATGCAGCTGCAAAAACTTTCACATTAGGGGTGTTAGTAACTTCGTCAACGGTTATAAGGAGCCTTTTGCCTGCCTTAGTCAGATGCTCAAGCATTCTGTCCACAGCCACCTCGTAATCCGTAACCGGCGCCGCATTCTCTATTGATGCGCCAAGTCCCAGTGCCGAGAAGTTCAATTTAGCCTTGATAAAAAGAGCATGTAACTCCGGAATTGCATAGAGATTCGCCGCCAAAGCTGCCAGCATATCCCTCTCAGGACTCAGCTCCAATACTATCCAATTCTTTTCACTGCGAAGCCTCTCTGAGATATCAGTCATCAGTACCGTCTTGCCACAGCCTCGTATTCCCGTCAGCATAAATACCTGATTGGCGGCTCTCTCAGCAGTAAAGCTCTCAAGTATCTGATTCGTCTGCGTGATTCTGGAGATGTACTGCGCAGGTGTTGTTCCAAATGATATGGTAAAAGGATTTGGCATTTTATACCTCTTTATATCTCTTTATATCTCTTTATATGTTGCATTTCCCTTTTATATCTTTTTATATCTTCTGATTCAATTTTATATCTTTTTATATCTTCCCTGCAACCACAAATCTCCACCAATTGAGTTCCACATCTCTGATTGTCCCAAGCGCCCCCGCAGCAGGGAAGATCTCTAGTGTACTGTTGCATTAACAAATCTACACTATTTGAGTTCCACATCTCTGATTGTCCCAAGCGCCTCCGCAGCAGGGAAGATTTCTAGTGTACTGTTGCATTGTCAGATATGCATCTATTGAAACCTTGTGTTTGCCTGTACCGAGCGCCTCCGTAGCAGAAAAAGCCTGAGTATACAAAAAAATGTCGATTTCGGGGCTGCGTAAACAAGACCAATGAAGTGTGAGTGCCTTATGCACGAAACACTTCATGTCCTGGGCTTGTTGAAGCGTTTAGCACCGTGAGACATATTTTTGTATACTCAGGCTTTTCTCTGCGGCGGAGGCACGACCTCACTCAACACTACTCAAAGCATTTCTTTATAACTTCAATGATCACATCCTGCTGCTCAGGCGTCATTTTGTTGTCGGAAGGAAGGCACAGGCCGCGCTCGAAGATATCCATACCCACATCAGGCGTAACCCCCTCATCAATGTAGGCATTACTTCTCGCTCTTCCCTGTCCGCTCGCCGTAATAAAAGGATTCATCCTGTAAACCGGCTGCATATGCATCGGCTTCCAGATAGGACGTCCCTCCGCATTGATTGCAGCGATCTTCTCAAGTATCTCTGTAGGGCAGCTCTTACGTGCTTCTGTCACATAGAGTGCATCCTTCTCGCCTCTGACCTGCTTGCACATAGCATCCTTGTCGATGATAAGGCAGGAGAGCCAGTAGTTGGGCTCGCTGTTTGCGAAATCTATAGGATTCATGGATACCGGAAGGCCCTTAAGTCCCTCTTTGTATCTCTCATAAATAGCTTTTTTCTGGGCGATATGCTCACCAAGATATGGGATCTGTCCCCTTACAACTCCGGCGATAACATTGCTCATACGGTAGTTGAAGCCCAGCTCCTCATGCTGATACCAGGCAGCGTCCTCCCTGGACTGGGTGGACCACTTGCGGACCTTGTGGGCGTCCTCCACATTGTCTGTAAGGAACATTCCGCCTGAAGATCCTGTGATTATCTTGTTTCCGTTAAAAGAGATAATGCTGTAATCTCCAAATCTTCCTGTCTGAACACCCTTGTAGGTTGCTCCCAGTGACTCGGCGGCATCCTCCACAATAAGAGCTCCGTGCTTATCACAGACAGCTCTCAGCTCATCAACCTTGCCGGGAGTTCCGTAGAGGTGAGCGATCACCACCAGCTTTACCTCAGGGTATATCTCAAAGGCCTTCTCAAGAGCCTTGGGATCCATGTTCCAGGTGTCATACTCGGTATCGATAAACACTGCTTCTCCGCCTTCATAGGCCACGGGATTGACGGTGGCATCGAAGGTCATATCGGAGCAGAATACTTTTTTACCCTCCAGAGATCCATGTCCAACTCTCGGAAGTCCATAGAGCCTCTCACCTGCCAGCTTGATCGCAAGGTGAAGCGCAGCGGTTCCCGAAGAAAGAGCCACCGCATCCTTGCAGCCGATAAACTCTGCGATCTGCTTCTCCGATTCATTTATGTTGGCGCCTACCGTACTCATCCAGTTGGTTTCATAGGCTTCCTGCATATACTTAATCTCATCTCCATGCATAGTCGGAGATGACAGCCATACTTTTTTCTCAAAAGGTTTAATTTCCATAAAATTCTCCTCTTAGGTGCCTGTCACTTTGCTATACTAAAGTGCCTGTCACTTCATCACGTTAAAGTGCCTGTCACCATTTAGCCGTTAATTTCCTCGGCGGCCTTGTTCAGGGCTTCCTTTCTCTCCCTTGTCATTACATATCTGTGGACATCGGGGTGATAGGTCTCTACAATCTCCTTCACAAGCTCGCGGATCTCAGGAGCCTCTTCTCTGGCGGCTCTGTTGAGCTTCTCAAGCTGAGCAAAAAATCTCATCTCATCCATATCGATAGGCTTACCGATGTGGATCATTCTGTTGGCTGTGTCCTGAAGGCCCTCCTCGTCCATGAGCATCTCCTCATAGAGCTTCTCGCCGGGGCGAAGTCCGGTGAACTCGATTCTGATGTCCTCGCCCACCTTGTAGCCTGAGAGCTTGATCAGGTTCTCGGCAAGATCCAGGATCCTTACGGGCTCACCCATGTCCAAAACGAAGATCTCTCCGCCCTTGGCAAAGGCTCCCGCCTGAAGTACCAGAGATACTGCCTCAGAAATGGTCATGAAATAACGGATGATGTTAGGGTCCGTAACTGTAACGGGACCTCCGGCCGCTATCTGCTTCTTGAAAAGAGGAATAACCGAGCCGTTGGAGCCAAGGACGTTACCGAATCTTACCGCAACGAACTCAGTTTCATAATGCTTGTTAAAGGTCTGAACTATCATCTCGCAGATACGCTTGCTGGCGCCCATGATATTGGTGGGGTTAACAGCCTTGTCTGTGGAGATGAGAACAAACTTCTTACAGCCGTTATTGGCTGCTGCCATGGCAGTTTTCCAGGTTCCGAAGACGTTGTTCTTGATAGCTTCTCCCGGGCTGTCCTCCATAAGAGGCACGTGCTTGTGGGCAGCTGCGTGATATACGATATCCGGCTTGTATTCGTCAAAAATATTGTTGATCCTTAAGGTATTTCTTACTGATGCGATAAGAACCACCAGATCCAGCTCCTTGTACTTGTTCTTAAGTTCCTGCTGGATGTCGTAGGCATTGTTCTCGTAAATATCAACAATGATAAGTCTCTTGGGTCCGTGGGATGCGATCTGTCTGCAGAGCTCTGAGCCGATGGATCCGCCGCCTCCCGTTACCATAACCACCTTGTCCTTCACATAACCTGCGATGGAATCGATGTCAACCGCAATGGGGTCTCTTCCGAGAAGGTCCTCAACCTCAACGTCACGAAGTCTTGATACATTTACCTCGCCGTTAACCAGCTGGTACATTCCGGGAAGTGAACGAAGCTTACAATCTGTATCTTTACATATATCAAGGAGCTTCTTCATCTCAGCCCTTGATACCGAAGGAATTGCCACGATTATCTCGTCAATATCATAGAGATCTGCACACTCAACGATCCTGTCTCTGCCTCCCACAACTCTGATTCCCTGGATGTACTTGCCCCATTTGTTGGAATCATCGTCGATGATGCACTTGATGGACATGGTGGAATAGTTGCTGGTAATAATCTCCTTGATGATGATGTTAGCCGCTTCACCGGCGCCTATTATCATAACCGCCTTGGAGTTGTGCCTGTTCTCCGCTCTGTGCTTCTGACTGCGAAGGAACCTGTAGGAGAACCTGCTGGCGAAGATAAATGTCAGCAGGAAAAAAGCATACAGGAAATAGTAACTCTGAGGCACCGGCTGTGTATGTGACTTGAAAAACTGAAGTCCGATGGCGTTAATAACACCTGAGAGAGCACAGCCCATAACCAGGTTCTGCATCTCACGCTCTCCGGCATAGGCCCAGAGGCTGTCATAGAGCTTGAAGGCATAGAACACAACCAGCGTGATGATAATATTTATCGGCAAAAACTTTGTTACCGGATTCATGAAGTGATCCGGGATCTCATCTATGTGAAAATTGTACCTCAAAAGAATCGCGATATAGCTGGCAGCGATGACGCTGATAATATCGTAGATTATCAGTCCTGTCCTTCTGTATAATTTGGCATAATTAAAGGGTTCTTTTTTCATTTATTCAACGTTTCCTTATAGGTAAGTCCTGCAAACGCAAGCATAAGTGCCACTGTCATGGGATTGCACAGCTGGAACACCCACTCAGATATTCCCGCAAAAGCAAAAGCCATTATAACAGCAAATATTAACAGCAGTATAGGGTTGGTACTGTGATTTTTCTTGTAGATCGAAACTCCCAGAACCGCTGCTGTAATCAGTACCACAATAAACAGTATTCCCACCGGCACTCCGTTGTCGTAAGCCACCTGCATATAGGTGTTGTGGGCGTGAACTGCGATCTCTCCGTTGGGAAGGAGGGCTCCCATCTCATCATGTCCCGTAAGGTTCAGTTCCTTTGCATAGGACTTAAATATGGTTATCCTTCCGTTGGAAAGCATATCAAGTCTGTCGGTGGTGTCAACATAGCCGCCCATTTCTTCGGAGATGATATGGCGCTCAGCCTCTGTTCCGGGAATAGCTACCAGGAGCCTGTCTGCCGGAGCAGTCACTCCTTCATCGTTTCTACCCTGATCATCGGGTGTATCCTGGGAAGAGCCGCTGTTTTGCTCCTCGAACTCGAAGCTCTTGTCACCGTTAAATCCATAGTTGTCATAAATAGGCTTGCCTTCGCTGTCATAGTTGTTGACATCGATAGGATAGTTATAGTCTCCAAGACTTACGCCAAGAATCTTCTCAGCAAAAAGTCCTGCGAATCTCTCAACACACATAAAGTTGGTGTTGTCCCAGTCTGCTCCGCCTCTTACAAGCACATCCGTATCGTCAATGACATAGAATGTAGGCTTGGCAACAATGGCAGGAATGAGTCTCTGCAATGTAAAGGCCCCGGGGAAGCAGATAATAGCTGCTGCCGCCATAAGAGCAACGATCCTGATGAACTGCTTCTTGTGAACGGAGACAGTCACCAGCAGCACTGCGATCACGGTAACGGCAATGGCCAGTATAGCAGTCCTTGATACCGTAAATATCGCATAGGATATGATCCAGCCAAAGAGGACGATTTCCTTCCAGGCGGATTTAAAGAGGACAACAATGCCCATTTTCCTAGGTATAGCAACAATCTTGGCAACCAGCATAACCGTAGCCACTGCTGCCATAAGCGACAGATACTCGGCTGTGACGGTTACTGTGTGGAAGATAAAAGCAAATCTTCCGCTGACAAAGCCCGCAAAATATCTGTGCAGAAGACTAAATACCAGTGATAAGAGAAAGTTGACCATAAGGCCGCCCGCAAGAACCTTGTACCAGTTCTTTCTTCCCTTCCATCCCGCGATCCTAAGATACAGGCACACGAATACGACTGACAGGGCAACTCCCCACCATCTGGTGTTCCTGAATATTATAAGCGCTGCCATGAATACCAGAAGAAGTATCGCAAAAGCAGAAATAGTGGTCCTGTCTTCCTCATGGCCTATAATGCGAAGAGCCTTTTTCCTGATAAGCGCGATGGCCCTTCTCACAAGACTTATAACAACGAAGCCGCCCAGGATAACGATGATGATGCCATACTTGAGGGCCATGTTGTGAAGGTCGTACTCTTTTTCCGTCTCAGCAAGGCGATGAACGTCGTAATATCTGATCCCCGCTACCAGGGAAGCTGCAAGCCACACAAGATTGGGGATATTGAAGGCCTCTCTGAAGGTGAAGGTGAGCAGCATCGTGATTATGAGCCAGATGACCATCCTTCTCTCGGAAAGGGTGTGATATATGTCGTAGAGGTCGTTCATGTAGCAGCTTGCATACCACAGGGACATTGCTATTGAGAACATCATAAGGCAGTCCCTTGGCCTATCCGCATTGTCAATACTCTGCCAGAAGGATACGCCCACATTCTGTTTGACCACATTGTGGTTGATGGCGTAGAACCCTATGCCTGCGCAGATGATAAGTCCGATCTCGTAAAAGATGATATCCGTCGCACGAGCATCAAAAAGCTTAAGCGGAAATACCATGATCATCAGCGTCAGAAAAACAATCGCATTAAGCGGGTTAGCCACATACTTTATCAGCTTTCCAATAGTAAGAAGCGTGTTCTTCTCAGGCTTTTTCCTGAAATATATAGTCTCTGCAAGTATCAAAGCAAATGCGATAGCTGCAATAATTCCGATACACTTAATTGACCTTGACCTGGACATGGGCACCTTGTAATTGTAATAGCATGCAGCGTGTCTTCCCGGAATCTCAGCCCAACGAGAGTACAGGCTTCCAACATATTCGGGATTCTCCGGAATATCCTCAAGACTTAGCATATATTTGGATCTGCAGGACTCGAACAAAAGATAATACTCCTTGCCCGGTTCCACATCAATCTCCATGGGGACATTGACATAGGCAGGCAGCTGATAATCCGCCGTATCCACAGGAACCTTAACAAGCTCTTCGTTATTCTCGTTCCTGACCGCCACGCTGATATATCTGCCGTTGAGCATCTCGGAGACATATACGTCCACGGACCTTAGTCTGTCGAAACGGGTGACAAACTTCTGAACCGCATTGTTCTCAAGGTTGACGGTAACGGTCTCCTCCAGGAGATTGCCACCGGCTGAATATTCGAAGGTATCAGCAAAAATCCTGAGGGGCCATATGGTCATTATGCAAATAAGTGTAAGCAATAGAATTGTCACTTCTATTGCCGTCTTCCTGGTTATTATTCTTCTCATTTATCTATTCCCGATAGTAATTTTAAGCCTAAAAAGCCATCATTAAATATTATCACAGAATGCGGTTCTTATACAACCTTGGCCGGGGCCGCTCCAAGCCTTCTGTTGCACAAAAGAAGCGGAAGACACAGCCACAGATATACCACGTATCTCACAAGGTATGTAGGACCCAGCAGCACCGTAAGGAAGGTCAGCACCATGGGTAAAAAAGGTATGATCCCCTTGAAATCCCTGATGCGAAGCCTGTACAGCAGCACAAACAGATAGATAAGGAGCATCATTCCCGGTGAAAACAGAAGGTACAAAGCCTTGGCATCATCATGGAAGGTTCCGATGGAAAGGTATCTGTAGAGACTGTCAATCACAGGGATAAAGCTGTGCCTCTCTCCGGGCTGCTCCACCTCATATCCGAAATAGGAGGAATGCTCATAGGTGAACGTGAACATGGTTCCGCCCTTGTATACGTTGATATTGGCCGGCGGATATACATATCCGTAGGAGGTAAGAAGCCAGGCGTTCAGATACACCATGGGATGCTTCTTAAACAGCTTCCACCACAGTCCCCAGAAACCTGCCTTGTTCTGCTCATAGTATTCGTTGTTAAAATCCACCTTCACAAGGTCCGACACTCTCTCGGTGTACTTCTCAAGATTAGCCTCCGGAATATAGGAAACCAGCGTGTCAATATCCTCCTGCGACATGGACTGCCTATCGTATTTGTAGACTCTTGCCATCTGCATAATAGGAACAGTCAGCATCTCCTGATGGTGCGTTCCCTCTGATGCAAAGACCGCCGCCAGCACACTGTTGAACACAAGATATGCTACGACCGGGATCACCAACAGCGCCGACAGCTTTCCAAACAGCTTTTTGGTATCAACATGTTTCCACAGATAGATAAGTCCAAAGGGAATAAACACAAGATACGCATAAAAGCCGTTGTGCCTGAAGCACGGCATCAGGAAGGCAGTTATACACAGGGCTGCAGCTCTGCTCTTTTTCTGTATAAAAAGAGCGGGATCATCCGTAAGCTGAGCCAGCAGCACCGTAAGAAGAAGGAGAAACGCCGAAAACAGCCCGTCCTTACTTGAGCAGAGCGTATACATGACTATCGTTGGGAAAAGACCGTAATACAAGGTCCACAGAATCCTTGACCTCTTGCCGATACCTCTTTTATGCAAGTACATAAGTGTATAGGCGAAGATTGCAGTAATTATCAGCATCTGGAAAACTATGTAGGTGAAAATACCAAGATTCCAGGAGCCTGTGGCTTTATGAACAAAGGCTATGATGCCTCCGAGAAGCAGCACATGAAGAAGCGGGTGATGTGTAGAAAAACTCCTTGTCAGCACCTCATTCAGCTCATCCTGTGCATCGTACACGAAGAATCCCGGGAACTCCGCCAGAAGAACCGGCAGGTTCATAAGAGCCAGCGCTCCCCAGGTGGTGAGATAATCTGCCGACGTAAAGGGAGAAGTCTCGATCACGCCACCGGGCTCTTTGGCCACATTTGTCTGAAATAATCCAAACAGCTTGGCTCCCTGCCTCTGGGCGTCATAATTTCTCCAGACGTACCTGGTATCGACGGTGATGATTATCATCATGCACAGCATAGTCAGCATTGCATTCCGGTCACTCAGATTGATGCAGTCATTGTTTTCAAGCTGATAACCAAGCACGAAAAAAAGTCCCGATAAAACGCCAAATAAGCCTGACAAAAGCCAGGCTGATATGACATTTTTTTCCTGTTTAATTGTGTTCCCCGTATTTAAGTCAGGCCTCATCCTCTTCATCTCTTGTTGTCTCGCGAATTACATACTGAGGGTTCTTGTTCTGCGCGATGTATATTCTTCCAACATACTCCCCGATCATACCTTGCATGAGCATCATCATTCCCCCAATGAACATGATTGCACTCATCATGGCTGAGAAACCAACAGGGACGTTGGGATTAACAAATTTCTTGATAACTGTGTAAATACCGTAGAGTATACCCACTACCGCAAAGATTCCGCCGGACATGGTGGCTATTCTTAAGGGCTTGATGGAAAAGGCGGTAAAGCCGTTGATCCAAAGGGCTATGAGCTTGCCAAGGGTATAGCCGCTCTCTCCCACCTCTCTCTTTCTGTGGGTAACGTCAACATTGACGATGTTTCTGGTGGTTCTAAGTACCAGGCCTATTA
The DNA here is from genome assembly GCF_000420845.1 of Butyrivibrio sp. AE3009. GTDB lineage: Bacteria > Bacillota > Clostridia > Lachnospirales > Lachnospiraceae > Butyrivibrio. Next base: position 29,601 of record NZ_ATVS01000016.1, read on the forward strand.
CGTAGGGATAGGAGCTCTCATAGGTGAGCATCTGATCAACTACAAATCTCCTGGCTATAAAATAACTGGATACGTACAGTTCCTTGGGTTTACCCAGCATTGCACTTGCCATCCACTCATTCATGGCTGTTCCGAAGTTCCTGAAGAGGCTGTGCTGCTTGTTGGCATATCTTGCATAGGCAACATCGGCGCCTTTAACCACGGCATCTATCAGCTTGTCAGCTTCATCCGCAGGGGTCTGTCCGTCGTCGTCAAGACAGATGACATATTCGCCCTTGCTGGCTCTAAGTCCTGCCATGAGAGCGGCGTGCTGGCCGAAGTTCTTGGCGAAGTTGATTCCTGTAATAACATCTTTCCTCGGGCCGTTACACAGCTCCTTGATCTTCCCCCAGGTGTTGTCGGGGGAGCCGTCGTTAACAAGGATTATCTCGTAGGAGTAGCCCTTTAATTTATCTTTTTTCATTGTAGCTGCTATCTCGTCTATAACACTCTCAATGGTGTTCTCGGATCTGTAGCAGGGAATAACGTAGCTTATCAGGTTCTTGACCATCAATAAAAATCTGCCTTTCAATCAGTTTCTTTGGATTACTCTTTTAAAATTTTCTCCATCAATATCATATCACTTTTTTCACCATCACTGCACTCCACTGCGGGCAGATCCTGTATTTTAACAAAGCCGCCGTACTCATAGCTCTTTCTGGCCACCTCATTGGAAGTGAAAACCCGAAGGATCAGCTTCTTGATGGGAGTGTTCTCCTTCACATATTCCGTCGCAAGAACGGCGGTCTCATTGCCATAGCCCTTGCCTACTGCGTCGTCCTCTCCGATGAAGATCCCGTACTCCGCCTCGGTCCTGTCTTCATTTCGGAAAATAAAGTACACGCTGCCCACGGGTCTGTGATCTCTGTCGTTCTCGCAGATGATGAGCTGCAGCACCTTGCCGGTGTCCACCTTCTCTTTTAACCAGTTCTCATGGTGCGGTGCCGTAAAGGTTTCTCTGTATATAAAGTGACTTCTCACTCTTTCGTTGTTTCTCCATTTGATAACGAGATGTGTATCGTCTCTTGTTATCTTCCTGAGGGATATGTTTTTTCCCACTGCCAAAAATCTATCTTCCATTTTTCACCTTTTATTCTTCATAGCATCAGAATTAGCCAAGTCATATTATTCAGATACATAAACGCTGTATATTCCGAATACTTCCTCCACGGTATCAACCCGCGATACCGTAACGGTCTTACCCTTGGAAGCATAGTAGTCCACAAGCCAGTCAGTATCCGTATCAAGGTTCTGAACAAAATAAACTCCCGGCGAAACCAGCGCTTCTTCCATGGAGGAATAGCCTCTGTCATGTAGCTTTTTTACGCTGAGAGGACTCTTACTTGCCCAGCCCCCAAGAAGGTCGTGGTTATAGCCGCTGTTGCCGACGCCGCCAAACATCTTCTCTGAATAGGTTGCTTCGTCGTTACCGGTTACTGTAGCGAAGGAGACGCTGGTGTACACGTCGATAAGGTAGTAATTATCGCTCCTCTCCTTCATGTATTCGTTAAGGGTCTCATATCTGGTAAGGGATGAGGTTCTCCTGATGAGCTCTCTGTCAACCACAGCGACTTCATAAGGCATTCCCACGAAGACCGCCACAGTCGAAGCGCACATAAATCCCAACAGTACCCTGTCAAAAAACGGTTCCTTGTCCTTGCTGTAACTTCCGCGAAGGCAGTACAGAGCAAGTATCATACCTGCCAGGATGAGAATCTCCAAAAGATACAAAGGATGTGTGATCCTTATGGGATCTCTTCCCCTTACGATTATATACATCCACAGACTCGTCCTGCAGGCAAACACCAGAACCAGCAATAGGAGCGATGCGACCGTTTTCTTCATATCCCAGTTAAAGGCGCCAAAACAGCCGATAAAAGCTGCCACGTACAAAATAAGTACCGGTATGTTCCAAGGAAAATCCGTCATCGGATACTCATATCCCTTAGGTGCAGATACATGGCACAGTCTGTAGAAATAGAGTCTTGCAGCCTCTGCAATACGGGTTCCCATAGGCTTTTCGTCAGTTCGTATGGTAGCTGCGTAGTCTGCGATCTGCCCCAGCATCCCGGCATCAATGCTCTCATCCAGTCCGAAATTGTAGTTAAGAAGGAGTTTCTGGGAGCTCTCACTCATTCCTATGCTGTCGTAGAAGGCCTTGTTCTCATTGTAATCAGGTATACTCTGGAAATCGTAGAGTTCCGTTCTGTTCTCAAAAAGAGTCGTGAACTCCTTCCATTCAGGTGACAAATATGCCAGCTTGTTGATCGCAAGGCATACCAGAATCCCTGAGAGGATTCCAAGGCAGAGGTTGAGATACTTAATAAAATAGTTCCTCTTTTCCTGATAGGAGCTGCCCTCCGCCGACTTCATGCCGCTCAGATCTATCTCGAAGCATACCAATACATACTTCATAAGAATCGCCACCAGAACCATCGGAAGCGTCAAAAGAAGCATCTCAGACCTGATGCAAAAAGCTGCCAGGAGCAGAATAAGCGGAACCACATACATGTTGTTCTCATCATCTTTTTTGGTAAGTATCAAAAATGCTGCGGTGGCCGACATAAGCCCGCAGGTCACCGTGTACTGAACATACACCAGATGCGGAAGGAACAGTCCCAGGACAATACCCGCTTCAAAGAGAAGGAATATTATCTTTTTCCAAAAGCCCTTCTCGGAAAAGGCCAGTGCATCCACAGTCCTCTTGATGATGAGTGCAAAACATCCGTATTGGATCACACATAAAAAGATGCCGTACCAGGGAAGCGCTCTCGCCACCTTGTAGAACAGGGAAATGAGAGCACTGATCGGGTATAGCATCTGAATATTGTGGCCCTCCGGCACGCCGGTGTAGCTGCCGGAGAGTATATCTTTGATTAAAACATCGTCGTTCAGGTCATAATAATAGTCGCCGAAGAAACCTGCAATGACGAAAACGCAGGCGATCAGCACGGCCGTAACTATGTAATTGTCAGTTCTTCGTGTCTTGGCCATGTATACTCCTTAGCTGTCACAGGAACGGTTCTGATGACACAGGGACGGTTCTTTTGTCATCCCCACTGCTTCAGGTAAACTTGTAGAATTCCTTGACTCTCATGACAACTTCGTCCAGATCCTCATCTGTGAGCTTGTAATACATAGGAAGACGAAGGAGTCTCTCGCTTTCCTTGGTTGTGTATCTGTCCTCTCCGCTAAATACGCTGTACTTAACGCCTGCCTTGGAGGAATGAAGAGGAACATAGTGAGAAGCGGGAAGAATGTCATGACCTGTGAGGTAATCAATAAGTCCCTTTCTCTCCTCGAAGTCCTTGCACTTGATGTAGTACATGTGCGCGTTGTGAACGCATTCCTCAGGAACTACAGGAAGCTCGATAAAGCCGGCTTCCTTAAGAGGCATAAGAGCCTCATTGTATCTGTTCCAGTGATCCATTCTGGCATTGTTGATCTCATCTGCGAGCTCAAGCTGTGCATAGAGGTATGCGGCGTTCATATCACTTGGAAGATATGAAGAGCCGGGCTCGATCCAGCTGTACTTATCAACCTTGCCAAGCTTGTACAGGGTTCTGTTGGTTCCCTTTTCTCTGATGATTATGGCATCGTCCACATAGGTCTCGTCGCGAAGAAGCAGCGCTCCTCCCTCGCCCATGCTGTAGTTCTTGGTCTCATGGAAGCTGTAGTTGCCGAAATCTCCGATGGCTCCCAGCGCCTTGCCCTTGTAGGTGGACATTACGCCCTGAGCAGCATCCTCGATAACAAGAAGGCCGTGTCTCTTTGCAATATCCATGATGGTATCCATCTCACAGGCAACTCCCGCATAGTGCATGGGCACGATTGCTCTTGTCCTTGGTGTGATGGCCTGCTCGATAAGGTTCTCATCGAGGTTCATGGTATCGGGTCTGATATCAACAAATACAACCTTGGCTCCGCGAAGAACAAAGGCGTTAGCTGTTGATACGAAGGTGTAGGAGGACATGATGACCTCATCACCCTCTTTTATTCCTGCAAGAAGTGCAGACATCTCTGTAGCATGAGTGCAGGAGGTTGTAAGAAGTGCCTTGCTGCAGCCGGTCTTAGCCTCGATCCACTTGTTGGCCTTCTCTGTATAGGGGCCGTCGCCGCAGATCTTCTGATTCTCTACGCACTCCCTGATATATTCGAATTCTTTGCCTGTGTAGGGTGGTACATTGAAGTTTATACGCATATTTCAGTCCTCAATCCTTCTTTTTGAAAACAATCAGTTTGCTGATAACATAGTTAAGTGCTATTACGATAAAGGTTGCTGCCAGCTTCACAGGCATTGATGGGAAGCCCAGCATATTAATGAACACCAGGATAATAATATCTTCAACCACCAGTGTAAAAAGTCTTCCTGCAGTAAATGAGCCTGCCTGTTTCAGAAATTCCCCTTTGGTCTCAACATGACCGTCAAAAACCCAGGTTCTGTTGGTAAAAAACTGGAAAGCCACGCAAATGATCCAGTCAATGGTGTTGTTAAGCACCGCATTCATATGCAGCACACTGTCCATGAACCAGAACAGGAAAATGCTCAGAAAGAAAGCCAGTCCACCGAAAAACAGGTACATAAGGCCTTCCTTGTGCTTGGTATAAAATGGTTCGAAAATATTCAGTACAGGAAGAGACATGATCCTGTCAAAAATATCCTTCTTTTTGGTTGAATTCTCCATAAAAGTTTTGTTTACTCCTCATTACTTACTTGCGAAAACAATAAACCTATCGCTTTCAAAGACTATATTATAATCGTGATTGTCGATAAAGTCCATTAAGGTATCATATTTGGACTTATCACTGGAGATATCGGGGCTGTCTTTTCCCAGGATTACTGTGGGTGTTTCGCCTGCAGTATCAAGTCCAAGCAGCTCTGAATCAAAATTCATATAGTAGTAGCTGTCAAGATCAGGCCAGGTTGTGTCAATGGCAGGTTCCAGGTCAAATATATAGGCCAGTCCCGGAACGGTTCCAAATAAAAGAACCTTATCCTCCAGCAGTTCGTTGTCCCCAAGAGCGCTGTAGAGGTCAGTCAGAGTCTCTGCGTTGTAGCTTGTAGTCACCATGGATGAAACCTTGGGAATATCAAGTCTTGCATCCCTTGGTGTTCCGTCCGCTCCGTCATAAAAGGAGAAGTTAATATGGAACAATGCGCCCTGGATGAAAAGGACAATGATAACAGTTGTTACAAAGCTCTGCCAGGGGAAGTTCCAGTCCTCATCTCCCATTCTCTGCATAAGTCTTCTAAATAGCCAGAGAATAATAGGTGCTATCAAAAACAGGTTGTTGAGAATAGGAAAGGTATAGTTGTTGCTACCAAGGGGAGTCACAAGGATCAGCATCAGAGCCGTAAAGGCCAGTGTCTGCTCCTGCCTGCTGCCGTTAAGGATACCAAGCGATCCTACAGTGCAGAAGATAATGCCCACAATAACAAACATCATAGCTGCCTGGAACATGCAGTCATAATAGTAATAGTTTCTGGTAAACACGCCTCTTGCGAAAAAGAATCTGACCAGCACCAGAAGCCCCGCCATATACAGGAACTTCTTGACCCATACGTATCTGCCGGGAAGAAGCAGGAACATGATAACACCCGCTACGATACAAGGCAGAACTATAAGCATATGAGAAAGGCTGGTGCCGTAGGCCTCAAGGATTGCTCCCAGCATTCCGCCTGAGGTGTAATCCGAAGCTCCCTTGGTCATTCCGAGAAGCTCGGCAATTCCGCCTATATAAGCATCAGGTCCGCCGTAGCCCACGCAGGTCCCCAGGAATACTACTCCGAATCCGCAGACATATCCAAGGATACACAGGCCGGTCTTCTTAAGGACTTCGGTAAGCTTATCCCTCGTTATCCGGCCGTAGAACCAGACGATCAGGATCAGTGATGCTTCCGCCAGATTGGGGAATCTCACCATTACGTTCATTCCAAGAAATACACCTGCTATTATAAGATACAGGTTCTGACGCTCTATGGCAAAGAGCCCCGCTATCAGGAATATTGTTCCCATTGTCAGGAACAGATATGTCAGATAGTTGTACAGGATTCCTCTGGGAGAAAAGCAGAGGGCCTGCGCAATAAACTCCCCTATGAAGATCATCCACCCCGGCATGAACCTCTTAAGGAAATAGTAGGAAACAAGAGCCATTGCCGAAGTAATGAAGCTGCACCAAATGTTAAAGCCAAGCATTGTGCCTGCTCCCGGCAGCATCATTATGAGCTGCCCTGCCTTGTTACTTAGGAAGGTGGAAAACAGCCACATCTGATTAACGGTATCAAGATACTGATAGTTTCCAAGGCTATAGGTAGTATCCGTTATATCAAGTCCCGCATTTGCTCCGATAAGGGGAAACAGAAGGAGAATCACCGGGAATACATACTTTTCAAGTGGCGCCTGATATTTTTTTAGATTGTAAAAGTAGCTTCTGATATTTTTTAACATAAGCCCTCATCCCACTGTCTGATTCTCTTGAAAATCCAGGTCTCATGAAGCACTCTTCCCAGGAAGTCGAAGATCATCTTTCTGATCCAGTCCACAAACACTCCCGCTGCAAACACGATAAGGATGCATATGAGCTGATGGCATGCAAAGAGGATCACGTTGGTCTTAGGCACCTCCCCGAAGATGTGCTCAAGCCACCACAGCCACCTGTCCTGAATCTCAATATGCATATGAAGCAGATATACACCGAAAGTAAAAGGTGCTGCAAATCTCACTGCGTCGGCGAACCAATTTTCCTTCATACGGAAGTACCTGAAGAAAGAGAACAGTCCAAGGGACCCTGTGAGCGTGAATATAAAGTTAAGATCAAGAGGCACCCCTGCATAATACACAAGGCCTCCTCTGTATAGATTAATGTAATACAGCCCAATGCTCATGGCAGCTATAATCACCACAGACACCAGAAATACTGCTGCGCTTCTCTTGGCATCGTAGAAGAGCTGCACATCATATTTTCTGATATAAGCAGCTATCAGATAGAGTACCAGGAACCAGCCAAAGTCATAGCCGTGATGGTCGGTAACGAACATTACAGGCACGAAGCTCTTAACCACACTGAACCAAATGAGAAGTCCCATGATAACCGCCTTCATCTGCTTCCTCGTAAGGCTCTCGCAGGCAGCGTTCATAACAGGTGACATCACATACATGATGATATAGGCTGTCACAAACCAGTAATGCTCTGAGGATATCGGGAAAAGATACTGCACAAGCTTGTACATGGAATCATCGGAGCCCACAGCATAGGTTCCGACCGCCATCATTGCCAGTGATATCAGAATGGTATAGAAATACACCTGGCAAAGAAGTGTGATAACACGACTGGGTCTCACCTTCCCCTTGGAAAGGAAAAAGCCGCTGATGAGCACATAAGTATTAAGTCCCGGAATACAGATAGCTTCTATGATCGTGGCATAGATCTGAACTCCCGACGCCGGCATTCCCAGCTCCAGAAGCACCTGTGCATGGGAATTATAGTGAAGGCACAGTATCATCAGTATTGCCACTATTCTCAACAGCTCTATGCTCGCATTTCTCTTTTTCACAACCATCCTCCCGCTTTACTCCACTGAAGTGCCTGGCACTTTAGTATAACGCAGTGCCTGTCACTTTACTTCTCTACCACAGCCTTGCCGTCGGCTACTCTGTAGACCATGTCGCACTTCTCGATGGTCTGCAGTCTGTGGGCAATAATAATAAGGGTCTTTCTTCCGTGGAGTCTATTAATGGAATCCATAATGGCACTCTCTGTCTCATTATCAAGAGCAGAGGTTGCCTCATCCAGAACCAGTACCTCAGGGTCTTCAAAAAGAGCCCTTGCAATACCGATTCTCTGTCTCTGACCGCCGGAGAGTCTGATTCCTCTCTCGCCGATCTTGGTATCAAGTCCTTCGGGAAGGCTCTTTACGAATTCATCAAGAGCTGCCTCCTTAAGGGCCTGCCATACTTTTTTATCATCAATATCTTCATCGGCGATACCGAAGGCCACATTCTTTCTGATGGTTGAATCCACCATGAAAATGGTCTGGGGGATATAGCCGATATTCTTAAGCCAGCCCTGATAGTTCTTGGAAACATCTTCCCCGTCAGCAAGGATCTTGCCGCCCTCGGGCTTAAGAAGTCCCAACAGCACATCTACGATGGTAGTCTTGCCGGCGCCGGAGGTTCCAACGATACCAACACTCTTACCAACAGGAATACTCATGTTGGCCTTGTCCAGAACATATCTGTCTGTTCCGGGATATTTGTAGCTGATGTCCACCATGTCGATATTCTTGGTAACGGGCAGCTTCTCGACATTAGTCTTAACTCTGTAATCTGTCTCGTTGTAGCTTACGGAAGCATCGTTAATCTCTGACTGGAGATTGTCGGTCACATTCATAAGGAAAGGCTCAAAATAAGCGATGGAAGTCAGGTAATTATTGATCCTGTTGGCGCTTGGAAGAAGCCTTGTGGCCGCAGCCGCAAGAACCGTCAGGGATTCGATGAGATCTGTAAGCTCTCTTCCGCCTGCCATTACAGCCAGCATATATCCGATCATTCCGGCAATGGCAATGGTCTCGATAAGAAGCCTTGGTGTTGAATTGTACAGACCGTACTTCTGAACAGCATTGACATATCCTGCTCCGCAGTCCGCATAACCATTGATAAAATAGTTCTCTTTGTTAGCGATCTTGATCTCTTTGATGCCGGTGACGGATTCATCGATCCACTTGTAGAGACCGCTGTAGTAATCCTGATTCTCCTGTCCGGCCTTGACCATGATAGGCTTGATCTTGAACTTGATTATAAGAAGTACAACCACCAGGAGGGATGCAATGGTTATAGTCATCACAGGATCCTGGCTAAGAAGTATTGCAACAAGGCAGATGAAAACAATGATCTCACTTATGAGCTGAAGGCTGCTAAGGATCAGTCCGTACATATTATTGACATCAGATGTTATGTTTCTCTGAATGACACTGGTGTCAGCCCCAAGATAGTACTCATAGGGTCTTTCCATGAAATTGATCATCATTCGTCTGGAAGTTGCAAACTGATTGGTATATACAAAACGAAGCTGTACAACATTTACGAAGTACAGGAAAACATTTTTTACCACAAAGACAACTATAAGTGACACCATGATAACCGCTGCCAGCTGATTGGTACTCTCTAAATGAAGAGAATTATAGATAAATGAAAGAGCCCTGCTCTCCTGAACCTTCTCCGGGCTTACAACCACAGCCATAATAGGAGCGATCATGGCAATTCCCAGGGACTCCAGGATTCCGCCTATGAGCATCAGGATCACAATCCCCACCATCTGTCTCTTTTGTCTGCCATCCAGCAGTTTCATCAGTTTCTTGTAAATCTTACGCATATATTTCCTCTTTATTTCATGGTGACAGGCACCAGTTATATAGCTTCGTTCTGTCTATGAATCTCGGGAGCTTCATAGATATCCATGAAGTCGTCGCCCAAATAGAGCTTCTCTTTGGCGAACTTAATGGAATCCGTAACAGTATAAACGGACACCACTCTGTCAAAGGACAGACCCTCTATGAGATTGAGCATCTCCATGGGGAAGGAACCGTCCAGTATCACAGCGTCCCCGAAGATTTTATTATACTCCAAAAGATCTCTTGGGTGCTGCTTGATCAGAACGATGGCTTTCTGACCATCGATCGTGCCATAGTCTCTTATGATATCCTCGAAGATCCTGCGTCTCGTATCCAGATCGCAGAGAGGCTCCGAGAGAACAAGCAGTGTGGGTAGGCCCTTCTTGGTCTCGTCCAGCTTGCTCCTCAGCTTATCAATATCCTCCACGAAGAGTTCCAGCAGCAGCTCCTTCTCAGAGGCTGTAAGGCGCTCTGTCAGGTTCTTCCTTGGAAGTTCCACGTATTTGGGACATGGATACTGAAGAACAGAGATGTCATTGACCTCCATATCTATACAGTACTTCCCATAACCATTCTGAATATGAATAAGTCCCAGCTCCGCCATCTTGGCCTTGATATTAAAATGACCTCTGTTATCGTATCTGGCGGTATCATAGTACCTGATGCAGTCAAGGCCGTCCTCGAGAGCATGGTATCTGATCTTCTTGTAGCTAAGATAATAGCCTATCGGGTCTGAATCGCAGAACACATAGATGTCCTTGTATTTGGAGAAGTCCACAGGAACGAACTTTTCCTGGAGCTTACCGAACTTCTTGCAAAAACGGATGCGCCTTAACATATTGATCGCAATGTTGCCGGAATCCGTCTTGAGAGGTTTCAGCTCCTCAAAAAAAGTGTCCTCTTTCTCGTCATATTCATAGACTTCATCAAATATCGGCGATTTCTTTGCCCTGTCCACCATGGTTCCAAACCTGTTGGACATCTTGGACAGCACCAGCGTGGCACCGCCCTTCTTCCCCAGGGCAAATTCCTTGAGGCAGGCTATATAAACATGGTAAAAGGTGTGGCATACATAAATTCTGTCGTACATAATCACTCCCGGTATCCTTATGAGTCAATGGGGACGAGTCAATGGGGACGGTTCTTTCTGACTCGCTTCGTGAGTCAGAGAGAACCGTCCCCATTGACTCACAACCGTCCCCATTGACTCGCAAGCGTCTTCTGCTAACTCACTATTCCCCTGTAGAACCACAGGAGCCTGTAGTATAAATAAAAAAACAGATGTGATTTCATCTGATATCCTATGAGCTTCTTCTCCTCAGGATGAACCTTCTCCTGATAGTAGCTGTTATTCTGAAAATCCGGGAAGGTCTCCTTCATCTCCCTGGCAAGGGCCTTGGCAAAGCTGTAGCTTCCCTTGAAATTGGAGCTCCTTGGCATAACCGAAAAAAGCGTGTTGATATAAAATAACACCGTGAACTGATACTCTATCTCCGGTTTGTATTCATCATAGTAGTTGTTATCCTTAGCTTCCTTGACTATAAGCCTTCCCGCTGTCATGCGGTCTTCCATGTTCTTCCTTGATATGGAATGCACAGTGGAGGTGTTATGCTGATAGTAGAAGTAAAGCGGCTCCTGAATGTATTCAAAGTGCTTACTCCTTAGCATCCAGGTGTTACTTACCGCATTATCCTCATAGAAGATATCCTCAGGGAAGATATCAAGCTTGTCCTTGGCTGCGGGCTGATAGTCCCCAAGGATCAGTTCTCTTTTGTATACCTTAACCACAAGGCTTCCGGTCTCAAGAAGGAGCTTCTGATATCGCTCTTTATCCATAACACCAGTTTGCTCAAAGTTGTTGTTATGGACTATCTGTCCCACCTTGAAGCTGTGCTCATCCGTAAAACAGTAATCGCAGCCGACCATATCTGCACCGGTTTCCTCTGCTCTTGTAAGAAGACGATTATAGTAATCGGGAACGATCCAGTCGTCGGAATCAATGAAGCCAAGCCACTCGCCCTTTGCTATGGCAAGTCCTATGTTCTTGGCTCCTCCCTGATGGTGATTCACCTCGCAGTGAAGAGCAATGAATCTGTCAGGGTATTTCTTCTCATATTCTTTTAGTATCTCAAGGGAATTGTCCGTGGAACAGTCGTCCACCGCTATGATCTCGTACTCTCCCCTGTCAAGTTTCTGGTTTACAAGGCTGTCCAGACAGTAGGCAAGTTTCCCCTCCCCTGCCATGTTGTAAACAGGAACTATTATGCTAAGCCTTATCATATCATCTCCACGATAGCAGCCGCTATCTTTTCTGCGCCCTTGCCATCTATGATGCTGCGGGCTTTATCACTCATTCTCTTTCTAAATCCCGGGTTATCCACCGCTGCGGTTCCCCAGGTAACTATCTTCTGTATCAGTCTGTGGTCGGTTCTGATATCCCCGGCGTACTTGGCAGCTCCCAGCTCATCAAAAGCCTGAACGAACTGAACCTGATTGTCCGACATACTGTAGACACAGGTTGGAACGCCGATCGCACACAGCTCATAGAGGGTTGTTCCTCCTGCGGATACGGCAAAATCACATTTATTCATGATCTCGGCCATATTGCCGGGATTGTAGTGGAGTGTTATGAACTCACACTTATCTGCCATGTCCTGCAGTTCTTTAACGTAATCTTCCTCAAACAAAGGTCCCACCACAACTTCACACATAACTCCCGTGAAGTCCAGAACCTCTCTGCAGGGACTGTTCTCCGCAAAGTATATCTCATTCAGGATATTCCTCACAATTCGGTAGGGATCTGTACCTCCTGCTGAGATGAACACATTCTGGGCTCTCTTACTTATCTTGTATTTAGAGTCTCCAAACTGCCTACGCAGAGGTGCATACTCTCCTCCCAGCAGTTTAACTCCCGCGCTGTAAAAATCCTCGGGAACCTTAAGGTCATAATTTACTATAAAATCCACATCGTAGTCAAATTTGTAGAGATCATCGATATAGCCAAGCTTAACCTCAAGACCGAGTTCCTTGATCAGGTCTCTTAAGGCCTTGAAATATTCCTCTGTGACAAAGTAGGAATCAATCAGGAAAAAGTCAGGCTTCTCCTCCGCCATCAGAACCTTCATAGCCTCCATATCCTGAAGCGGCTGGGAATAAATGGTGTGTAGAATAATGCTGTCATACTCATCTCCGCCCTCTTCCGAAAGCTCATGGAGCACATGATCGCTGTCCTCGTCCGAAAGGATATACGTAACTTCGCAGCCCTTGCCACGCAGTTCTGCTGCGATTGTCATACACCTTCTGATATGTCCTGTTGCGATCGCACCGTTTCCGTTTGCTTTAATCCAGATCTTCTTAGCCATACTCTACCCCTCTTAACTGTGATGTCACTCAAAATCTTCTGCTTTCAGCGGTTCTCCTCTGAAAAGGTCACAAGTAGCTTTTTTACCAAGACAATTATCTATTTCTACAGGAGGAAGTCCTGCTCCCTGCTGTGGTCTTATGGATCTGATGTTTTCTTTGGTCAGCAGTTCTCCTTTTTTGATATCCTGTACCACAAAAAGAGATCTGGCGCCTTCCCTTTCCTTCTCCTGGAAGGGCGTAAGCTTGTACTCACTGCTTCCAAGGGCCTTCTCGGCTATCCTGACATTTCTTACCATCTCCGCGAATTCTTCCGGCTCCATGGAAAAAGCGCTGTCTGCGCCGCCGTCGGCTCTTCGAAGAGTCAGGTGCTTCTCTATCATCTTGGCTCCAAGGGCCACGCTTGCAATTGGAACGGTCCAGCCCATTGTGTGGTCTGAAAGGCCCATGATGCAGCCGTATTCCCTGGCCAGCGTAGGTATCATGTTTAGATTCACATCCTCGTAGGGTGTGGGATAAGCGGATACGCACTTAAGAAGGACGATGTCTCTGTTTCCTTCCTCTATGCAGGCCTCTATGGCAAGTCTGATATCCTCCATGCGGGCTACGCCTGTGGCAAAGATCATCGGCTTCTTCCTGGCTGCGCAGAGCCTGATAAAAGGAATGTCGGTGATCTCATAGGAAGCTATCTTGATGGCAGGCATATTCATCTGCTCAACGAAATCGAGAGAGGTACTCTCAAAGGGTGTGGAAAAGCAATCAAGTCCCAGCTTATTTGCTTCTTCCATGAGCCGTGGCTGCCAGTCCCAGGGAGTATAAGCCTCCTGGTAGAGCTTGTAGAGGGTCTTGCCATCCCAAAGTGTTCCGCCGTCTATCTGAAAATAGCTCTTGTCGCTGTCGATCGTCATGGTGTCGGCGGTGTAGGTCTGAAGCTTAACCGCATCGGCGCCGGCTTCCTTGGCCGCATGGATTATCTCAATGGCGCGGCCAAAGTCGTTGTTGTGATTGCCTGACATCTCGGCAACTATGTAAACCGGGCTGTCCGCTCCCACGCTGCGACTGCCTATATGTATCTGGTGATTAAGGTTGTAATCGGGCATCCCGCATTCTCCTTAGTTTTATTCTGTATAGTTATTCATCATGTACTCGTTGTTGGTCCAGGGTTTCCTTGCTGTGAAAAGGCTACCGTCAGCCTTTTTTACATAAACTGCAGGGAAGTAATGGATGAACAGTGGTGTAAGGCACAGAGTATAGCCTCCAGCGTTGGTATATACCACCCTGTCTCCTATATTAAGAGCCGCCTCATCGGTTACCTCAAAGAGCCTGTCATACTCCATGCAGGTAGCTCCGCATATCATCTGTGAAGGAACCGTCTCCCTGTCGGATGCACCGCCCCTGTACTCGAATCTGTGAGGATACCAGCGCCTTGTAACCTGAGGATTGAGATTCACTCTGCTGCCATCGGTCACAATATAGGTGTGCTCCCTTACCTTCTTCACATCAATAACACTTGTCACGAAATCAAAGGAAGATGAAACCAGGGAAACACCGGGTTCCATAACAAGCTTGGTTTTATTCATATCAAAGCCCTTAGAGAGAACCTCTGCTATCGCAGGTACATAGTCCCTGAAGTCAGGCTTACCCTTAACTCCGCCGTAGTAGCCGCCTCCCATGTCCACATACTCAAGCTCAAGGCCAAACTCACCGGCTGCAGATACCGCTATCTCCGCCAGCGCTTTGTAAGCATTAAGAGATCTGGACTTGGTGGAGGAATGAAGGTGAAGTCCCGCTATCTTAACGTTAGGAATTGCCTTAAGAGTATCAATGACTCTTCCCAACTCTCCGTTCTCATAGCAGTAGCCAAAGCGGCTTCCCTCCTCGTCCGCAAGAACCTCCTCAGGAAGTCTGGACACCATGTCATAATTGACGCGAAGTCCCACCTTAAGACTCTTTGACGGATCAGCCTTGGCAAGCTCGCCGAGCCATACCGGCTCATAGCTTGAATCCATATTTACTATACCGCCTCCAAGGAGCACCTTTTCAAAAGTTGCTCTATCCTTGATGGGGCCGTTGTAGATTATTCTGTCGGTGCTGTAGCCAAGTGAAAGCGCCAGCTCACATTCCTTATCAGATACAACCTCCGCATAGAAGCCCTTGTCCCGAAGGTGTGCAAGAAGCCAGGGCAGTGAATTGGTCTTCACGGAAAAAGAACAGATGTAATTATTCCAGCTCTTATCCAGAGCGCCCTTCAGCATATCTATATCACCGTCAAGAAGTGCCTCGTCCACTCTGTAATAGGGTGTAGCAAGCTCCTTGTCGTCAAAAGCCTTTCTGTCAGCAGATCTATCAGCTTCCTTAAGCTCCATCAGACGCCTGTACTTAATCTCAGCCATTCTGAAATCTTCCATGGTGTCTATGTCCTGGACCTCATCCTCTGTGAGGATAACGGGAACCATATCCTCTGTGTCAGTGGTTCCTTCACGGAAAAAAGCATCTGTTCTGCATGCGTAGAACTGTCCGCTGTCATGATAGAGCTTCTCAAGATCCTGTGATCTTGTAGTGGCAAACTCGGGATGTTTTCTAACCAGTCTCCCATCCACTATGACAAACCCTCTCTGGGGCGGATAGGAAAATGAAACTACAGGTGTTACGGATTCGTGCTCTTTAAGTAGCTCCATGGCTTCTCTTAATCTATCAGCCGTTATGAATGGAGCTGTAGGATACAGGCAACAGAAGGTGTCGAAGTCTCTGCCCTGCTCCCTGTATTTGTTAAGAACCTCTGCTATTACTTCATCGGTGGTAGCATAGTCCCCTGCGGTATCATCGGATCTTCTGAAGGGTACAGCTGCTCCCGCAGCTCTTGCAACCTCAGCTATCCTGTCGTCATCGGTGGATACCATAACCTCCTCAAAGACGCCGCTATCAAGGGCTGCCCTGATGGAATACTCTATGATTGGCTTACCGCAGAACTCCTTGATGTTCTTGCCGGGAATCCTCTTGCTTCCGCCTCTTGCGGTTATAATGGCAACAGAGCCCATTAAACTTCCTCCGTTTCAAACTCTCCAAGTATATCATTTGCTATTTTAATCAGCTCATCCCTTGATGAACCCTGAATGCAGAAGTACCCTCTTCCCATGATGGAAGCGCCGTTTGTCACCTTGCCAAGGATATCACCGGGTCTGATATTGCAGTTCCAGGCAACTATCGGGTAGTTGTCCTTAAGCTCATCTGCAGTGGGAACATAGTTAACTCTTACTTTCTCAAGATCGAAGTATCTTATCATCATATCCCCGGAGATTGTTGTCTCGAAGGAATAGCTCTTCCCAAGGGCAGGTACAGCCATTTTCAGGAACTCTCCGACCTCATCAACTCCGCTTGCCATGGGAGTAAAAAGATTGTGAAGGTTATGTCCCGAAGGCCTTGCTGAGGTCTCGATAAGGAAAGGATTGCCGTTACTGTCCTTGATAATATCCGCATGGATCAGGTTGTTTCTAAATCCAAGTGTCTCTCCAACCTTCTGCATGAAGGCCCTTAGCTTATCAAAAAATTCCTTGTTATCGGAAGTCTGATTAATGGAATAGTATCCCACACACTCCCTGTAGGGCGGAGGAGTATTCTCCTTGCCTCTAAGAAGAATAAGCTTGAACTTGCCATCAACGAAGGCTCCGTCCAGGCCGAACTCCGGTCCCGGAACGCAGGTCTCTATCACATAATCCTCATCAAAGGGAAGCTGTGACAAGAATCCCTCCTGAAGCGCCTCGGGGCTGTCGAAGATCTCAACCCCCCTGCTTCCTGAACCGAATCTTGGCTTAACCACCACAGGATATACAGTATTCAGCTCATTGGCATATAAACAGGTCTCTCCTGCGGGAACCAGATACAGCTCGCAGTTTCTAAGACCCTTAGCGGATAACCTTCCGTGAAAATCATATTTGTCGGTGCAGAGCCTTGCAGCTTCTGCGGATACTCCCGTAAGACCGTAGGCATCATTAACGTAACCTGTGGTTGTAAGGTATCGTCCTATGGGCACAGGAATAATAACATCCGGTTTCTGTGAATCCAGGATCTCCAGCACCTTCTCGGGATCGCGGATATCCACCACGTAGGACTTATCCGCCGCGGTAAGGCCGGGAGCCTTGGGATCACCGTCAAGAGCTATTACTTCCATCCCCAGCTCTTTTGCCTTGTTTATTCCATATATTGATTCAGAGCTTGCTCCGATTACAGCTGCTCTCATATAATATCTCCTTAAATTAAGTTTACCTGTCTATTATAGGCACTCACTTCAGCCCATAGCAAGCCCACATGTCCTCGGTAAAGAGCTCCTCCATGGAAGACAGCTTAGTGCAGCTCTCCAGGAGATTGTCAAAGGCCTGCTTCTGAAGATCATCATCTGCCGCATACAGAGTAATGCTGTCTGCATTTACCACGTCACCCTCCGTCAGAGCCTCAAGATTCTCCTCATTCATATAGAAGACCCTGTCATACATAAGAAGCTCATCCGTAAGTCTCCACACATTCTGCGGCGTTGCGGGATTAAACATAACAACCGCCACCTGATCCTTATGATCTGCGGCATAGGCTATCTTCTCCGGATCCTCCTTGTAGAGGAACAATACGTTTCCGTCTGTTGCAAGCCCCTTTACGATGAGAATTGCAAAAAACACCGCCATTACCATCACAAGACTTCTCTTCTTATTATCCTTGCCAAAGCTCTCAATCCGGTAAAAAACTATGTACACATCCCAGATGATAAAGAAGATGATAAGTCCGTAAATCGGCATCTCATACCTATTGGAAGCAGCTCCCACCAGCAGCGCAGTCTTAGCCGTAAGAATAAAATACACAGCGGTTGCCACCAAAAGGCCAATGATCTCAGGTCTTGGAGACTGATACTTCTGCCTCTTGCCTGTAGCTACGTCCCTGCTCCTTCGAAGATTCAGGTACATTGTTCCCATCAGAATAAGCGTTATGATGATAAGCAGGCACTTACCGAATACGAAGTCATTAAGAAGTCCGATAAAAAAGGACATTCTCATCCAGGTCCCCGCCAGATCCAGAAGACCTCCCGCCGCATCTGCTCCCCTGTAGCCACCAAAGATATGGCTAATGCAGGAAGGATAGGTAATGATCGCAAGTCCCAGAGCCAGCACATTGGCTCCCGCATAGATGAAGGCCTTCTTAAAATCAAACCTTGAAAAGGCCAGCCACAAAAAAGTAAAAGCTCCGATTCCCACCCAGAAATACAGATAGAAATACTGAGTCAGAAATCCCAGATAGGATACCAATACAATCGGTGCCCAAACAGCAATCAGCTTTTTGATATCCTTCGCATCATCCTTAGATGAACCTTCAGAGAATGCCTCTTTTTTGATAAATCTAATATGTATCAGCGCACAGGCAAATACTGCAGTGGTAAGCCATGCATACATGCGGATCAGCATATTGCAGGATATGGTCTGGGGATTCATCCCGAAGAAAGCCAGAACCAGCAGCTGAACCAGCATTGGAACCTCCAGCTCCTTGGTTATAAGGTATAGGAGCCAGAAGGAAATGCAGAAGGCTATCAGATTGGCTATAAGTCCGGACCACTTGCTGAAAAGCCCAGGCGTCAGCGAACATATAGTATGGAAAATCCAGTAATAGAGCGGCGGATGCACATCCCAGGACTGAACGAGCTTAACCAGTCCGTAGCTAAAGCCCTCCCCTTTTTTCACCGAGAACTCATCAAGGATCGTCTGCCTGTCCTGCCACTCCCTGTCAGGCTGATAGAGCCCCAGTGACCTGTTACTGGAATAATAGGTATAATATTCGTCCTCATGAAAGCCCGACTTCTGAAATCCGAAGTACAAAGTAGTTATTATTGAGGCAAGAAAGATCAGCCATACATACACTTTTTTCATATCACAGACCTCTTACCTTGGCATGAAGCCATCTCACCGCCTTGGGCGCAGGGGCAAGTATCCTAAGATACGTTTTCTGCTTGGAGGTAAGATAGGGATTCTTCTTAATATTTCTCATGTTCTGTCTGATATAGGTAACAACCTCTCTGTAGAAGGTGTTGTCCCCCGTCATCTTGCTGACCGGAATGTGGAGCAGATAATCAAGCCTCTGATAATAGCCAAATCTCTCCGCCACGGGGATCAGCTCGGGATGGTGCTTCTTGACAAGATCCAGTGCCACATCCGCATTTCTGACAATATCTGTAAACACGGAGGGAAAATAGTCCTTGTCCTGTGCCTTTTTCCTGGAGTTGGAGCCCGTGCGATAGAATACGTGGTAGTACTGCTCCGGAAGAATAACCAGTTTGTCTATCCTTCCAAGCACATGTATCATCAGGTAAAAGTCTTCGTTGAGCTCTCCCTCGGGAAATCTCATATCTCCAAGGGCACTCTTTTTGGTCAGCTTGGTGCAAAAAGAAGCATCCCCGGTGTGCATAAGAAGGGTCCTAAGGTGCTCAGAGGCTGTGATCACAGTCTCTTGCTTCGGAGGAATGACCACATCCGGAAGCTTGGAGCCGTCCTCTGCGATCTCATCTCTGGAGATCTGCACCATATCGGCATTGTTCCTAAGGGCTGCCTCCATGAGCCTTGAATACATCCGGCTGTCGATGTAATCGTCGCTGTCAACAAAGCCCAGGTATTCGCCTGTAGCCCTGCTGATTCCAAGGTTCCTGGCGCTGCTGGAGCCGCCGTTTTCCTTGTGGAGAGCCGTCACATTGGCATATTTTGCTGCCAGCTCATCGGCCACCTGCGCTGTTCCGTCGGTGGAGCCGTCGTCCACAACAATTATCTCAAGAAGCTCCCTTGGATAATCGGACATAGCCACGGATTCCACGCATTTTGGCAAAAGGTCTTTAATATTATATGCAGGTATGATAACTGAGATCTTACTGCTAAAATCCGGCATATCTATTCTCCCGTTTTACTTTTTTCCCGCGCTCTTTCCGGTATTTGCTGTCACCTTGATGACAGTCTCAGGGATCATCTGCTTGTACAGGTCATAGCCAAGAAGCAGGATGATTGTCAGCATTGCCATCGTAAGCGGCCACAAAAGAGTAACCGTTGAACCGAAAAGATATCTTGTATAGGTGATCATGGTGATAACCTGAAGTGCCGCGCAGATGGGCATCTTTTTGTAATTGAGCATTCCGTAGATAACTGCCATAACCTCAGGGATATAGCCGTATCTCTCATGCATTACCGGCAGGCAGAAAGTGCACACCTCCATGGTAAAGATCGCAAGAGTCAGCATATATCTTGAAGTGATCTTGAAATCTTTTTTGTAAACATAATAGGCAATAGAGCCGAAGATCATAAGGGTGCAGACTGTTCCGCCAAGGATAAGTCCTCTTCTGGTGTATTTCTCAATATCAGTGGTGATAATGGTGTAGATACTGGGATAGTTCATGGAGAGTCTTGAGAACATTGTCACCTGCTTGCCGTAGATTCCCAGAAGGTCTCCCCAGGGTCTTCCTGCGATGGCAGAAGGAACCATGGCCAGAATATAGATAACAGGGATCCAGAAAATGTATCTTATCTTGATCTTGTTCTTCAGCCACATGATGATAATGAAGGGCATGAAGAAAATGGCCTGCTGCTTGAAGCTGTAAGCAATTGCCATGTAAATAAAAGTTCTGTTGTCATGCTCGTTCATAGCATGATACAAAGACAGCAATATAAAAGCTGTGTAGATGGAATCGTTCTGTCCCCAGGCTGCGCTGTTAAGAGCTACAGTGGGAAGGAACATGATTGCCGCATAGGACATAATAGCCTTGTTGACATTTCCGCCGGTCACATGGAAAGTAATACGCATAACAGCCACTGCGCAGACAAAATCAAAGATAACCGAAACCGTCTTGATCAGATAAATATCGCTGATTCCTCCGCCAATATAGTGCAGGATCACGATAATATACTGGAACATGCAGTTGTAATCAAAGGTGCTGGCATCGCTCACACCGGGTGTAATACCAAGGTAAGCAAAACCTCCTGCCTCATGGCACTCTCTCATCCAATCAGCGAAGGCAGTACTGTAATCTCCCGATAAGATGTTATAAAAGGCAAACCTGTAGATCAGTCCCAAACAGCTCAGGGCTATAACAAACAGGAAGTCAAACATCTTGATGGTAACTTTTCCCACCTCAATTTCGTTGTTAAAAAACTTATCGATAGCTCTCATAATCTCCTCTTACTCCAAAACATTTCTTTCTTGCATAGTTCTTGCAAATCCCGCAGGCTTATATACCTCAGCAAGGCTCATGGGTCCTTCCGCAGCAGGTTCTACCTCACCCTTTTCCAAGTAGCCTTTGCAGAATCTTACAAGCTCCGATGCAGCTTTTTCGGCATTCCATAAATTTCTTATAGTATCAGCCGCATTTTTGCCATATTCAGCTATTTTATCATTATTCTCAAAAAGGTAAAGGACGTTCTTCTCAAAGTCCTCGTAGCTGCCTTTTCTGTATATTCGTCCGTTGTAACCGTGCTCAATAAGGAAGGGAACAGCTCCCGCTTCCCCCGATGCCACCACCGCGGCGCCGCAACCCATGGCCTCGTTCACGACAGCTCCCCAGCCCTCGAGATAATTGCTGGTAAAAAGAAAAACGTCTGCTTCCTTCATATGTTCCAGAACCCTTGCAGGCTTAAGGCCTCCTGTTAATGTAACCCCGGAAGTGAGCCCGGCACGTCTTACTCTCTCAGCGAGAGTCCCGGACAGCCTTCCGTCTCCAATGATTTCCATGGTGAAATCATAGCCCTTATTATTCAGGGTCTCAGCAACTTTCACAGCATATTCAGGGTGCTTTAGATCTATGAGGCGCCCTGCCCAGCAGATCTTAATGGGTCTCCTGTTGCAGTTACCATATTCCCTGCCTTCGTCATCACTCTCAGGAAAATATCCCCACTTCAGCATCTTGCCGGGATAACTGTGAATGAGCCTGAAATCCGATGCCACATAGGCCCCGGCGCAGAGAAGAAATACCGGCTTTTTTCTGTAGACGTAGTGTTCCTCTCTCTTTTTCTTAAGGCCCTTGGGGCTTATTGCCTTCCACTGACCTTCTCTGTAGATCCTCTCACTGACTCTGAAAGATAGCTTGCCCGAAGATAAGCGCTCCTTCTCAATCTCGGCTGTAAGACCCTCGGTCCAGCCAAATATCGTCACATCACTGCCCAGGATAAGGTCCTTGCACTTCTCCTCATCCTTGTACATTTCAAGGACGAAGGGAAAATCGGAAGTTCTGACACCCCATCCCATCTGCAGCCTTTTTTCCTCCATAGGCATGACCTGTATAAAATTAAATTCTACCTCATCAAGAGAAGCCATGGCCTTGCAAAAAGGAAGCTGATGGTGGTTTATGTAGTTGGACACAAAGGTTATGACCATATCACGCTCTTGCCTCGTTTATATCTCTGTAGATCTCAAGAAGTCTGTCGTAGTTCCTGTCGGGACTGTGGGTTTCGCGGGCATGCTTCCTCGCATTGTCTCCGTAGACCGCAGCCAGCATGGGATCGTCCCATATCTGCAAAATGCATCTCTTAAGGTCCTCAGGATCAGCCTTCTCAAACAAAAGGCCGTCCTTGCCATCCTCAACCATTGACGGAATGCCTCCGACCCTTGATGCCACAACAGGAGTTCCAAGAAGCATCGCTTCTCCCAGGGAATTGGGCGAGTTCTCTACGACAGAGGCACACACAAATACGCCTGCTGTAAGGAGTCTGTCCTTCATCTCCTCTTCGCTGAGCATTCCCAGCATTGTTATATTCTTCTTAAGGTGAAGAGTCCTGATAAGCCCCTTAATATACTTGCCATATGCAGCGGCCCTGAGAAAATAAGGGTATTTGCTCTGGCCCTTGCCGATTATATTGTTGCCGGCAACATATAAATGAGCATCCGGGTACTTCTCCAATATTCCGGGCATAGCCTGAAGGACAAAATGAAATCCCTTGAGCGGGTAATCTCCCTGGGATAAAAATATCGAGTGTTCTTCTATATCCTTTTCCCTTCTTGTGGCTGTATAGAAGGAAGGACGCATCGTCTCGTTAAGGTGATAATACCTGGCCTCAGGATTGATCTCATAGGTCCTTGCCCTGTCAAAATCAGTTCTTCCTGTGATATTGCCGGTGAGCCTTATGCACTCGGCCTCATGTTCGGCTCTTGCTCTGTATTTCTCCTGCTGTTTGATAAGACTGTCCTGTTTGATCCTGTCTCTGAAGGTTGCGGACTGCTGCACCTTCTCAGGAATACCGGCCATATATTCCTCTGCGATAACACCGCAGACACCCTGGATTCCAAGCAGAACCCTGGAAGGATTGCCAAAGCACCTTAGCATCGCCAGGCTGTGGGGAAACTCCGTTCCGAAGATGTGCACCACATCAGGCTTAAAATCATCAAGAATGTTATGAAAACGGTTCTCCACCTTGCCGTCATAACTTTCCGGGTGGCTTAGATCCTCCACGAAGCCGTAGTAGGTAATGCCATCAATGACCTCACTGGAAGAAGCGATATCACCCTCCGCCGGAAAGGCTATGGCAAGTTCTATCTCGTTGTCACCCAATATATGACTGTTCTTTATTCTCTCAAGGCATCCCGTCAGCCACCCCTCCCGGACCGAAAAGTCAAGTCCGTGGGCCTTGGCATAAGCCGGAAGCATTATGTTGCAAAGCCATAGTATTCTCAATTCTTACTTCTCCTTTTTGGCATTTCTTACCTTGTAAGCTGCGTTCTTAACTGCGTTATAGGCACCTGCAGTGGTTTTGTTGGAAGCTAAAAAGGTTCTCACTTTCGAAAGAGTAACAATTCTCAAGAAGTCATATTTCCTTATCTTGGACTTGGGAAGGTACATACCGATGATAACCTTCCTCTCCTCCTCAGATATCTTCCTGTTAACATCAGAGAAGCCGCCTCCCTCATAATTGGCAATTATCATGGGGATGTATACTGTCTCAGCCTTCTCTTTGTATATGCAACGAAGGAACTGCTCGTAGTCAGCCCTAACCTTGTATTTAAGGTCAAAAAGGTTCCTTCTCATAAGTCTCTCATCGTAGAAGCAGGCCTGGTGCGAAGGAAGGTTCCTGTAGCAGGCATAGTCATCGATCTTGGGATTGGAGGGTACTCTCTGGAGCGTTGTGACCTCAAAAATATCTCCGTAAAAGATTGAAGAAAGTGTGGTTCCCGAGGACTCCTGTCTGCTTACTATGGCGTCATGGACATTTTTAAGCACGTCCCTGTCCCTGAAGGTATCTCCGCAGTTTAGGAAGAATACGTAGGAGGGTGTATCGCCGGCTTTGATATCATCTGTTATTTCTGATAAGTAGGACACAGCTATGTTCATGGCGTGATAGATACCGTTATCACAGCTCTCTATAAGGGTTATCTTGCTGCTACCCTTACTGTCTTTTCCCGCCACGCTGTACTTACCCTTGAGCTTCTCAATGGAACCGTCGGTACTAAGTCCGTCCTTAACCAGAATGCGATAGTCATCAAAGCTCTGTGTGACAATGCTGTCAATTGTCTCCGTCAGCTTGTCTCCCGAATTGTATGTAACTGTTATTATTGTAAAAAATGGTCTCTTCATAGCTTGAACCTGTTATCAATAACCCCTTTCCGAAAGAGTCATGGGCATCTCATGAAACAAAAACGTCTGATATGGTAAAATTCTCACTCCGTCATTGGCCGCCCCGCGCATATACATCGCAAAGTACAGCAGGCAGGCGACAATCCCGGCCAATATTATGAACTGCCTCTTCTTATCATCCTTAACCTTGAAGATAAGAGCCGGAACAAACAGAATATGTGTCACTGTCAGGTAATAGCCTATCCTTGAGATGATCGGAAGGAAGGACCCGAACAGATACAGGGCAAGGGCCATGTTGTTGCACCAGAAATAGAAACTGTAGGTCCTGTTGCCTTTGATACAGTCCCTGTACATATACAGAGAAAACAGCAAAATTGCTGTGCACCTGACGATATTCACAATGCTGGTTCCGCCTGTAAGATACTCCGTATCCTTGTAGGACGGGTACAAAAATACAACAATCTTAAGATACAGATCCTGCAAAAACAGGCAGGATAAACAAAAGGCTCCTCCCAGAAGCATCATCCATTTCTTCCAGGGAAGAGAAGCCAGAAAGTACAGAGGAAGCACCACCAGAATGGACTTGTGGAACAGGGCTCCCAGCAGTATCAGCAATATGAATCCGGGCCAGTCACCCTTAAGCACAAACTTAACCGAATAGAGTGCTATACCAAGAGCCAGATAATATCTGACCGTGCTGATTGACTGGAAATAGTACCCCAGCAGCATAAACATCATGAAACTGTAAGTAAAATGCTCACTCTGCTGCCACAGTGCCTTCATAAAGAAGAAAATGGTAAAGAAGGCAAACACCGCAAACACCAGAATATAGTTCTCAAAGCCGCAAAGGTAATAAATAACATATGTTACAGCATTGAATCCCGCCTCTGTCGGTACATAGGCATGGCTGAACACCAGATGCATGAACTCCACGTACTTGGCGTAGTCATTGCCAACATTGAGCCTAAGGGCTGAAACAGCAAAAAGAGCAGTAAAGATCATGAGGATAGCGATCATATTCACTGCGTCCTGTCTCGTCATCCCCTGATATACTGCAAGTAGTCTACCGTTATTAACTTGTTTTTTCCGCACCGGCAGTGCCAGCGTCAGCACCAGGAGCGTAAGAATAAGATAAACAGCCAATTTACACCTTCTTCAGGGTCCTGCCGTGACGAACTCCC
This sequence comes from Butyrivibrio sp. AE3009, assembly GCF_000420845.1. Classification (GTDB taxonomy): domain Bacteria; phylum Bacillota; class Clostridia; order Lachnospirales; family Lachnospiraceae; genus Butyrivibrio. The sequence continues at coordinate 55,144 of NZ_ATVS01000016.1, forward strand.
TTTCTAAGGAGCCTGAAGCATTTAAGAAACCCTTTTTCCCTGCACATCTCATCTCTGTTCTTGAACAAAAATCTGAATCCCCAGAGGTAAGCGCTCTTTCCGTATAGGAAGTGATACAGCACTCCTCTGTCGTAGAAAAACTTGTCCGTATATCCTTCAAACCAGGTAGAAGTCCCGGTTGCCAGCTCATGTCCTATATCCACAGGCGTCCTGTAGATATTAAGCCCCGCTTTTAACAGATCGTGTAAAAAGAGGCTGTCTTCGCCGTTCATATAAGGCGCTCCCCCTCCGAACAGCAGGGAGTACTTCACACCGCTGTCCACTATCTTCTGCCTTCTGGCGCAGATGGCGTAGGCGGGATATCTTCCGTAGTTGTACCAGGACACCTTCTTGAAGTCCTCGTTGTGATAGGTCTCCCTCCCGGGCTGCTGCTGTACGTTAAAAAGAAGTACGTCAGCCTCGGGATGAGCATCGAACTCCTCCAGGACCCTGTTCACATAGCCTGCATCATAGACGATGTCATCATCGCCAAACTGTATTATCTCTGCTGTAGCATTCTCAAGGGCTGTATTGCGGGATAGACCAACACCCTTGTCATGCATGGTGATTGTCTTAATAACAAACGAATCCAGTATAAAAGTATCCTTCTCAGTCTTACCTCTCGTTCCCGGCTTCTGATTGACTATTACCGCGTCGGAATGTATATGAAGTTTGTCAGCAAGGTCGCCGGGATCCTTGTTAACTGACGAAATCAGTATCTCTAATCTGCTCATAAACGCACGCCTATTTGATCCTGTAGTATTTTTTCATAAAGCTGCGGTCTGCCCTTGTAAGCAGTACTCCCACTATTCTGCAGCCGTGCTTACGAAGCTGACTGGTGGTGCGATCCGCCATGCTCTTACACTTTTTCCCATAGGGAACAGCCATGATAACGCCGCCGGAAGTTGCAATCTTGCGATAATTATCCAGTACTTTTCCGGGGGTGCTGATGGCTGTCATATCGCTGATGGCCTCAGGGCACTTATTTCCAAGGGCCTTCTTAAGGCTCTCCAGGTCTTCCTCCGAATGTTTCTCATTCCTGACGCTGTCCACTGAGACGAAGAGCAGGCCTGAGGCGCCCTCTGTATATTTTTTGCAGGTGGCTATAAGATCGTTTTTGAATATCTCATCTGCGGTGGTGTTCCTGTCTTCGCCCTTAAACAGTACTCCCAGAACAGGCAGATCGTATCTGGACTCACATTCCTCGGGAACATAGACCGCATCGTCAATTGCATCAATCAGCATAAGAGCCATAACTGAGCCCACAAGTCCCACAATCAGTCCGAACACTGCTGCCACAGCGCTTCTGTCGGTGTAGGTAACAAGCGTGGCCTCTTCGCTGTTAAGAAGTTTGATGGAGTCAAAGGCATCATTGGTCTCGCCATAGGACTTAAGTGCCTTGATGGCGGCATCTGTCACTGCCTGGGCTCTGTCTCTGTCATTGTCCTTGACGGTAAGAAGAAGGACTCTGACATCGGAAGGAATCTCTGCGGTGATATCGCTAACCACCTGGCTTCCTGTCATATCACCATAGCCCGCAGCCTCAAGCCCCTTCATGATCACATCAAGGACTTCATCGGTGGACATAAGGGAATTCCAGGTGTAGGCGTTATAAGAATCCACCTGGCTCTTGGCATTCTCGTCATAGGCGAACTTAATATAGAACTGGCTGGTTGTCTGATAGCTCCTGGCAGGTCCGAAGGTCACCGTCACAAGTGTATATACCCCAAGGAACAAAAGAGCACATATTATTCCGGTGAGCGGAACAAGCCACAGCTTTTTAAGAAGCCTTAAATAAAAGCTTCGAAGGTTTAGTTTTTCGTTCATATATCCCTTATCTGCTCTTTCCATACTCTTCCCTCTTAAGTGCCCCTCACTTTTATTATTTTCCGTTACTTCTGTGCCGTCGTCTGATTCTCATCTACGCCCTCTGTACTGTCGGGAGTAAACAGAATCTTCAGCGTCAGCAGCATCAGCTTGATATCAAGCCATACTGAGTAATTCTCAATATAAGTAAGATCGAGTTTAAGCTTGTCATAGGGTGTTGTATTGTACTTGCCATAAACCTGCGCATATCCCGCAAGTCCTGCCTTCACCTTCATTCTGAAGGCAAACTCAGGCATCTCCTCGAGGTACTGCTTGATGATCTCAGGTCTCTCGGGTCTTGGTCCGATGAAGGCCATATCACCGACAAGAATGTTAAAGAGCTGAGGAAGCTCGTCAATTCTGCAGGAACGGATAACCTTGCCAATAGGAGTTATTCTGTCATCGTTCTTCTTGGCAAGTCTTGCGACGCCGTCCTTCTCCGCATCAACCCTCATGCTCCTGAACTTCATGATCTTAAATTCCTTCTGATCCTTGGTACAGCGAACCTGCTTGTACAGCACAGGGCCTCCGTCGTAGAGCTTGATGATAATAGCTGTCACCAGCATTATGGGCGATGTGAGAATGATCAGAACAAGAGAAAGTACGATGTCTATAAGTCTCTTGATAGCTCTCTTCTCAATCTTGATGGAATATTCTCTAAGGAGTAGTACCGGTGTATCAAAAAGGTGAAGCTGCGTTGATCCCTTAAGAAGAACATCTGTTATCTTAGGCATCACGTAGATACGGATATTTCTGCCGTAGCAGTATTTTACCAGGCCGTTTCTGAACTGGCTTGGCACATCCCAGATGATGACACCGTCGTAGTTACCGAGGCACTCCTTGTAGACTGCATCGATACCCTCGCTGATATTCATGTATTTGGCAATGTGATATTTGTCTTTTCTTGAATTGAACTTGCGGATAATGTCATCCACGGAATACACTCCGCTCACAAGAAGGAGCTCCCTGGGCGGGAAAATCGCCATGTAGAGGAAGTTCGTAGCATAGGACCAGATAAAGGATATCACCAGCTGGATCACAAATATCTCTATCATTGGAATAACCGGCACCAGCCAGTTCCTAAGAAGTGCGATCTGGAAATAAGAAATAAAGTTAACCATGAAAAGGGCAAAAATCGTGGAGAAGAATACATCCATCGGCTTGAGATAGCCTATTTTCAGCCCTCCGTAGGTATTTGAAAAGAACAAAAGCAAAATGAAATAAATTGCAAGTATAAGGAGGTGGCCTCTGAAGTAGAGTTTAAGACCCGAACCCAGATTGTAGCCGTCAACGCTGATACGTGTTGCGGATACTATAGGATAATATGTATTGAACCAAAACCAGGCATAGACAGCTGTCTCCATGCCAAGTCCAACAAAACCCAATATGAGTACCAGGATTCTCTTAACAGACTCCATGTGTTTCATATATAAATCCCCTTTATGGTCAAATTCTTCGAAGGGTTGCTCTCACAGCCCATCCCCCAAAGTAAAACATAGCTTCAGGAACCGATAGATCGGCAATATTCCTGTATAAAAACCAGATTCTCTGAATCGCCACAAGCTTGTTTGAAGACAGTGACTTCTTAGGCCTTCTGTAGATGGCCAGATTCTCGTCAAGTCCGTAGGCTACAAAGCCGCTCTTTAAGATCCTCCACCAGGTGGCTGTATCCTCACTGGGAACCTGTGACATGTGAATCATTTCAATATCGATTTTTTCCGTATCAAACATTACGGTGGTGGTAAAGATAACGGTTCTGGAGAGGGCCTTTCTGTAGGTCAGCTTGGCCGGTGCATGGACAATCTTGCCAGTAGGTTTCGCATCCTCATCTCCGAATTCGTAGGAGTGAAAAGAGAATGCGGCTCCCGTCTTCTCCATGAAGGCCACCTGCTTCTTAAGCTTCTCCGGTTTCCAGATGTCATCCGCATCCAGGAAGGCTATATATCTTCCGGAGGATGCTCCGATTCCGGTGTTGCGGGCTTCTGCAGGCCCTGCGTTAACTTTTTTCCTGATAAGTTTGATTCTTTTCCCCTGCGCCCCTATAAGCTTCTCGATGAGATCAGCGCTGCCGTCGGTGGAAGCATCGTCCACCAGGATAAGTTCCCAGTCCTTGTAGGTCTGGGCGCTGACCATCCTTATGGTATCTGCGATGTAGCTCGAAGCATTATAGACCGGTACAACAATGCTTACCATTACAACTCCTCTTTAACGATGTACATGGGACGTTTCTTGACCTCAAGATAGGTCTTGGAGAGGTACTGTCCCAGGATTCCCAGACAAAACAGCTGAACGCCGCTCACCAGGGAGATTATGCATATTGTCGAAGCCCAGCCAACGGTGTTGTTGGGATCACCGAATGCGAGCTGTCTCACAACGATGAATATGATGAAAAGAAATGCTATAAGGCAGAACAGCACTCCGAAGATGGAGGCCATTGCCAGCGGAACGGTCGAGAAGGCAACAATTCCGTCAAGGGCGTAGATAAAGAGCTTCCAGAAGGACCATTTGCTCTCACCCTTCTGTCTCTCTACGTTCTCAAACTCAAGCCACTTGTTCTTGAAGCCTACCCAGCCAAAGATGCCCTTGGAAAAGCGGTTGTACTCCTCCATTGAAAGGATGGCATCAACGAACTGCCTTGTCATAAGTCTGTAGTCTCTTGCTCCGTCAACGATCTCTGTGTTGGACATCCTGTTGATGAGTCTGTAGAACATTCTTGCAAAGAAGGATCTGATGGGAGGCTCGCCCTTACGGGTTACACGTCTTGTGGCCACGCTGTCATAGCCTTCCTCTGCGATTGCCTTGTACATATCGGGAAGAAGTGCCGGTGGATCCTGAAGGTCGCAGTCCATGATGACCACGTAGTCTCCCTTGGATTTCTGAAGACCTGCATACATGCCGGCTTCCTTGCCAAAGTTCCTGGAGAAGTTGATAAGGTGCACCCTCTCATCCTTCTCATGGAGTTTCTTGACTTCCTCTACGGTGTTATCCTTGGAACCGTCGTTAACAAAAATCATCTCGATGTCCACATCGTGCTCATGAAAAAACTTCTCGTTCTTCATCAGCTCAACGTAGAAATCGGCTATGTTTTCCTGCTCGTTGTAGCAGGGAACTATCACGCTAAGTAACTTCATTGTATATCTCTCTCCCAAATACTATATTTAAGGCATTTTATGCCTTATTTTAAATTTACACACTACCCCTATTTTACACTTATCCGGCGGTTCTTTCAATGTGCATTAAATGAGCTATATTAGCCCCCAAAGTAGTCTGACATATAATGAAATTCATCGTAGATGAATGAAAATCCGCTGCGCGGAATTTCATGCACGCAGTGCATTTCACTACAGCGCAGCTGTAATTTCATTAATCAAAAAAAGGAGAGAACATACATGCCGAAGCCAGGTATGTTTTCTCCGTTTTTTGATTATTATCTCATCATCGTTCTGCTCTCATAGGATTGTTCAGGAAATCCTCATATGCAAGCTTAATACCATCCTCCAGCTCAGTGGTGTAGGTCCAGCCAAGAGCCTTGGCCTTGGATACATCAAGGAGCTTACGTGGTGTGCCGTTGGGCTTGGTGGGATCCCAGCGGATCTCGCCTTCGTAGCCAACGATCTTAGCAACCTTCTCGGTGAGCTCTTTGATAGTGAGCTCTTTACCTGTTCCCGCATTGACGGTCTCGTTGCCGCTGTAGTTATTCATAAGGAATACACAGAGGTTGGCAAGATCATCAACATAGAGGAACTCACGAAGGGGGCTACCGTCTCCCCAGCAGGTTACATAGGGGAGCTTCTGCTCTTTTGCCTCATGGAAACGGCGGATAAGAGCGGGAAGTACGTGTGAATGTGTGGGATGATAGTTGTCATTTGGTCCGTACAGGTTGGTGGGCATTACCGAAATATAATCGGTGCCGTACTGCTTGTTAAGGTACTCGCAGTACTTAAGACCTGAGATCTTGGCAAGTGCATAGGCCTCGTTGGTCTTCTCAAGCTCTGATGTAAGAAGGCAGTCTTCCTTCATGGGCTGAGGAGCCATTCTGGGGTAGATACAGGATGAGCCAAGGAACTCCAGCTTCTTGCAGCCGTTTCTCCAGGCTGAGTTGATAACGTTCATCTCAAGGATCATGTTCTCGTACATGAAATCAGCAAGGGCCTCTGAGTTACCCATGATTCCGCCAACCTTGGCAGCTGCAAGGAATACATACTCGGGTTTCTCATCGGTAAAAAAGGCTTCTACCTGATCCTGTCTTGTAAGATCCAGCTCCTTGTGGGTTCTGGTGATGATATTCTTATAGCCCTGCTTCTGCAGTTCTCTTACGATAGCGGAGCCAACCATTCCTCTGTGGCCTGCTACGTAAATCTTCGCATTTTTCTCCATCATAATATTTCTCCTAACATCCGATTACTTATCGATACCCTTCTCAAGGAACTCAGCGAGGTTGAACTTAACATGCTCGTTGGCTCTCTCTACGGCAACTTTTTTCATATCATGCTCTACCATGATCCTTACAAGATCCTCGAAGGATGTGGTCTGAGGATTCCAGTGGAGTTTCTCCTTGGCCTTAGTGGGATCTCCCCAGAGGTTAACTACGTCTGTAGGTCTGTAGAAGTCCTCTGATACTTCAACGAGAACCTTACCTGTAGCCTTGTCGTAGCCCTTCTCGTCGATGCCCTCGCCTCTGAACTCCAGCTCAATTCCTGCATAGTGGAAAGCAAGCTGAGCGAATTCTCTTACTGAGTGCTGTACGCCTGTTGCGATAACGAAGTCCTCAGGCTTGTCATTCTGAAGAATGAGCCACATACACTCAACATAATCCTTGGCATAACCCCAGTCACGAAGTGATGAGAGGTTACCGAGGTAGAGCTTATCCTGCTTGCCCTGGGCAATACGTGATGCTGCAAGAGTGATCTTACGTGTAACGAAGGTCTCTCCGCGGCGCTCTGACTCGTGATTGAAAAGAATACCTGAGCAGCAGAACATGTTATAAGCTTCTCTGTATTCCTTGATGATCCAGTAACCATAGAGCTTGGCAACAGCATAAGGGCTATAAGGGTGGAAAGGAGTCTTCTCGTTCTGAGGAACCTCCTCAACCTTACCATAGAGCTCTGAAGTTGATGCCTGATATATACGGCAGGTATCTGCAAGTCCGCACTGACGAACCGCCTCAAGTACTCTTAATACGCCTGTTGCATCCACGTCAGCTGTGAACTCAGGTGAATCGAAAGAAACCTGAACATGAGACTGAGCAGCCAGGTTGTAGATCTCATCGGGGCGAACCTTTCCTACAACTCCAAGGATACTCATGGAATCTCCCAGATCTCCATAGTGAAGATGGAAATGAGGATGCCCCTCAAGGTGAGCGATTCTTTCTCTGTAATCAACAGATGATCTGCGGATAATTCCGTGAACGTCATAGCCCTTGTCCAATAGGAACTCTGCAAGGTATGATCCGTCCTGACCTGTGATTCCGGTTATAAGTGCTTTTTTTGACATTTTTATATCCTCCATCAGTGACAGGCACTTTACTTATTTAAGTGCCTGTCACCTTATTAACCATTTACAAATATTATAACGAATAATTTACCTATTGGAATTCACTTTCTTGATTTTGATTTGCATTATCTTGACATGGAATTTATACTTGTTTTTATAAGGAGAACAAATATGAGTGAACATCTTTTTCAAGGAAAAGCCGTATCTTCAGACAGATTATTATATACCCCTTCGGAATTTGCCAAATCAAGCCTCATTTATTTGCAGGAAATTGGTTCTCTTCAGGCAAAAAGTACCCACACCAGCAAAAGACAGAACCTGGAATCATTTCTGTTTTTTTATGTAAAAAGCGGCAGCGGCGTCCTTGATTACAACGGCAAAGAGCATCCCGTGCGTCAGGGAGACTGCGTCTTCATCAACTGCAAAAATCCCTATTCCCACAGAACCTCAGAGGACCTCTGGGCTCTGGACTGGATACACTTTTACGGAGAAAGCATCCTTCCCATTTATCTAAAATACGTGGAAAGAGGAGGACAGCCCGTTTTTCACCCGGAAAATCTGCAGGAAGCCATGGGTATTTTCACCGGCCTGCACAATGTTGCCTATTCATCGGACTATATCAGGGACATCAGAATAAACGAATGCCTGGCAGGACTTTTGACCTTTCTTATGTCCTTCAGCTGGCAGCCGGAAAAAGCCAAGCCCTCGGGAAAGGCCGGAAAACATGCCTTTGCCCTCAAGGACTATCTTGATACACATTATCAGGAAAAGGTGTCATTGGACGAGCTGTCGGAGATTTTCCTCATAAACAAATACACCTTATCACGAGATTTCAAGGAGCAATTCGGCACATCGATAATCAACTACCTGTTGATAGTAAGGATCACCCACGCCAAGCAGCTTCTTCGTTTCTCCGACGAAACAGTCGAAGAAATAGGGGCGAGATGTGGAATCTCGCCCCTGTACTATTTCTCACGTATGTTCAAACAGATTGAAGGAATCAGTCCCCTGGAATATAGGCAACGCTGGAAATAATATATCATCTAAATTCACATACAATGTAGGTTTCGCCATTATCACTATAGTAGTAGGCGATTCCAACTGCCGAGAAAGTCTCCCTGAGCACATTGGCCTTGTGGGTAGGACTTAGCATCCAGGCAAGCACCACGTTCTCGGGCTTTTGCTGGTTGGCATTTACGGCGTGAGCCAGGTTTTCCCCGTTGGTGGATTTGGAAACCGTGTACCAGGCCATGCCGTTGGGCCTGATGTGAGAAAATCTGGTGGAACATTCAACTGCTCGAACTGCCGCAATATCCGACAGTGTATCATCTACTGTAAATCCCGGAAGCCCCGCTGCAGATCTCTCTGCGTTCATGTAAGCAAGTACATCATCCGGGCATGTGGCCTGTGCCTTGATGGGCGCGATCAGCATGAACATCACTATCACCGCCATCAGTGCGGTTAAAACTCTCCTCATAAAGTATCCCCCTTTCAGTAGAAAAAGGTGTTAACTCGTATAACTATGATACTTTATTTCGGTAAAAAAAGCTCTAAATTACAGGCATTTGCGGGCATTTTTAACTAAAGTTTTAGAATCGTAACATTATTTTAAGAAACTTTTTATCATTCACCTATGGACTTTATTCCATCATGTATATTTTTGCCAATAAATTGAATTTCCGCAGAAACATCATGAGTTGCAGAAGGAAAAGGCTCATAACCCGTTCTGTCGCCGGAGGTCGGATAATAAATGGTCAATCCCTCAACTTCGCAGCTGTCAACCTCGTAGTGACCATAATCCTGCTGTGTATAGAGATACTTAGGATTGGCCCTCTTTGCATCCTCAGTAACAATTCCAACGCCCTTATATAGCATCCACAGACACAAAAATGCCACCAGGCCTCTAAAGATCCACACTGTGATCTTATCGCTCAGCCTGTTGTAGACTATGATGAACACTCTTCCCAATACAATTGCAGCTGTCATCCATACATATACCACTCCGTATCTGATAAGAGGAGCACTAAACAGCCAGAACAGCAGACATATTATCATTGTTCCGCCTATTGTCAGGAAATCTGCGATATTGACCATGCTCCTGTGGCTTAGATCAAATACCTTGGACTGCCCGAACTTCTTTTCCACCTTGCTGCCATTTCTCACAACAGCAATAAGGAAGTAGAGCAAAATTGCAATATAGAATGCAATGGCTACAACGTCCAGTATCAGCACCAGCTTGTTGATTCCCGTGATCTTGGAGAACCATTCAGGGAGCCACTGTGAAAGGGGCGCATCGCCATACTGCGCCACATCCGTATAACCTCTTCCGAAGGTCTTGATCTCCAACGCGTCATAGGCAGCAAGTCCCTTGGGAATCTTCCAGGGTACGCTAAAGAAATCCAGGAAGGTAACGGGATACAACAGCCAACCCGATATCAGAATATTCCTCAGTATAAAGGGAATAACGATGATAAAAGCCATAAGCACCGACAGCCAGAAGGCCTTCACCGTCTTCTCGGTTCTGTTGTGAAGGAGCTTGTATATCGGAATGATTGACAAAAGAACCATTGGCGCTGCCGATAGCTTCACCGTCACCGCAAATAGAGCGGTCAGGGACAACAGAATATAGGGAAGCAGCGATTTCTCGTGCCTTATGTTCATATCGAGCCAGTGAATTATCACATAGAATACCAGTGCAGAGAGAAAATAGTCCGAAGCCGGAGCCACTATTTCATCAAACACCGTAAACAGATAGTAGATAGCTGCGATTCTTGCAAAGTCAGACAGCACCGGGTGTCCACGCCTTACAATATTCTTAAGGTCCAGACACTGCCAGGCAAGCACCAGTGCAAAAAAGCCTGCCATCACATGATAGCTCTTGCCGCCAAAAAAGCTCATGCTGTACAGAGCTGACAGCGGGAATGCAGAGCTGTTGTAGGCAAGTCTCACATGGAGATTACCAAGTCCCTTGATAATCCCATAGTCCTCAATCCAATGTATTGCCTGTGCATGATAAAGATCGGAATCGTAGTGCATGATGCCATGGGATGTTCCATAGGCCATCAGAAGAAAGATCAAAAAGTAATACAATCCGTTCCTGTCCACAGTGAATATGTGTCCCGAATGGAACAGATCCTCAATAAGTTCATCTCTGTAAATAATCGCAATTGACACGCAAAGTGCGATAAGGATCAGGTTGGCCACAAGGCCCACCCCTCCGAAGAGGCTGGCAAACTGGGCATAAACAGTGACGACCACAAGGCCGCTGACAATATTGCTCTCTTTGAAATGATTGACGTAAGGTTTGCCCTGCTTTCCGGCAGTTTTGCCGACGGGCTTGGATTTTTTCATGCAATCCCATGACGATATGAAATGAAGAACTCCAAAGCCCATGATATATGTGGTGATAATAACATATATCCAAATCAGTATCACTGCTGCCATGCTTATAACCCCCGTAAAGCGTAACTACAATACTTTAACCTATAATATTGCAGGTAATAAATCCAACGAGTATACCCAAAAGTGCACCAAAGAACACCTGGGAAGGTGAATGACCAACGAATTCCTTGAGCTTCTCCTCAGGAGAAATATCACTGTCCATCTGCATGAACCAGTCCATCATATTGTTGATGACCTTGGCCTGTTTGCCGGTCTCACGTCTGACACCCATGGCATCGTGCATAACAATAAGTGCCATCACTCCGGCAACGGCAAACTCAAAGGTATCAGCACCGAAATTAAGCCCCGTTGCGGTTACCAGCGCCATAACGGTAGCCGAGTGGGAACTGGGCATACCTCCGTCCCCAAGAAGCCTTTCGGGATTAAAATTCTTATTTACAGCCACATATATTATCGTCTTCAAAATCTGAGCAGTGAGCCAGCCAAAAAACGCAGCTATCAGAATCTCATTGCTCAGAAGTTCATAGAAAAACTTCATAAAAACCTCATTTCAACGTTACAGCCAAAGGATCACAAAAGTTCCTTAAGATACTCCTCAATCGCATCATGCCAGTCAGCAAAGCTAAAATCAGAAGTAAGCTTGAACATATAGTTCTCGAGAATGCTGTAGGCAGGACGGGGAGCAGCCTGAGTATTCTTGGCAAGATACTCTGCTGTTGTCACGTGATTAACCTTAGTCTTCTTACCGGCAAGTCTGAAAATCTCCTCGGTAAAATCAGCCCAGTTGGTATCTCCCTCACAGGTTGCATGGAATACGCCGTAGTTCTGTGTGGGAAGAAGGTAATGGATTGCCTTGGCCAGTTCCTTAGTGCTTGTAGGCGTTCCAAGCTGATCCTTAACAACACTTACCTCATCATATTTCTCTGAAAGTCCGAGCATGGTCTTTACAAAGTTCTTGCCATCGCCGTAGAGCCATGCGGTTCTGAGGATAAAGAAATCCTTGGCGAACTGTTTAACCATCTCTTCTCCCGCCAGCTTGGTCTTACCGTATACACTGACAGGGCCTGTCTTATCAAATTCAATGTAGGGTCTGCTTCCGTTTCCGTCAAATACGTAGTCGGTTGATACATGAACAAGCTTGGCACCAATCTCTGTTGCTGCGATAGCAAGGTTTCTGGGGCCTATGGCATTGATCTTGTAGGAAAGGTCAATATCGCTCTCCTGCTTGTCTACTGCAGTGTAAGCAGCGCAGTTGATGATGGCCGCAGGCTTAACCTCTCTGGCCAGATCAAGCACCGCATCAACACTTGTTATATCAAGGGGAGTTATGCCCTCTCCCTGAAAAACATCGGTATTTACAAGCTCATATTTGCCGGTGGCAAGAAGCTCCTTGTTGATAGCTCTTCCCAGCTGTCCGTTGCATCCTGTAACAATTATCTTCTCCATAATTCTTCTCCAAAAAGATTACATTTATTTCAAAATGAGTTAAAAGCGGACGGCATTTCTACCGTCCGCTATATATGCCTTATTGATCACTCAGCAATTGTAGTTCCGTTAACTTCAAACTTAGAGAATGAACCGCCCTTTTCCTGGATGACAAAAATCATTGTCTTACCTGTATTAAGGGTTATCTCCTGGCCGTTGTCATCAAAGTATGTTGTAGGTGAATAATCATCGGTCTTGGACCAGGTAATATGGATCATCTTACCCTTGGTAATGTAGTAACCGTCTCTTGTGGAATCATGCATCTGATATGCAAGATATCCGTTGTCATCACGAACTTCGTGATAGGTTCTCTGAATAATAACATTAGCAAATGCCAGCTGCTCACCGGTAAGTGCATCTACCTGCTTGTTGCCGTACAGAGTCTTGAGATATACCTCTTTCTCAGGGTCATAGGTAAGCGCAGACTTGGTAACAGGGAATGAGCTTGCCATGTTGATCTCTGTGGCATCTACAGCATCCGGATAATCCGCAAGTGTATTGGGATTGGTATAACCGGTAAATGTGAAATGAGGCTGACCCTCAAACTTATCTCTGTGTGTCTTGGAAAAACCGGCCTTCTCAATAGCAGAAGTTACATGTGAAGCATCGGTAAATGCTGTGTGCTCCGATGTACTTCCCTCAGGAATTCTGAAGAACGCTCCGTAGTCAGAACCCATAACTCCGCCGACACCGTTTAAGTTATCTACATCATCTCTTGTAAGTATGGTCTTAACATACAGCTCAGGTCCGCCGTAGTGAACGATAACCGGATCGTACTCAAGCGCCGCATATACGAAATAATCACGGATACTTCTGATATTACCGATCTGTGACAGGTTCTCCCAGTTCTCAAGAATTCCCATCTGACGGCTCATGCTGCCCTCTTCCATTATCTCATAGAAAACAGCTACGTTGCTGAGTCCGTACTGAGGCTGAGCCTCTTTGTTTATAGGATACATAACAGCAAGGGGTCTGTTCTCATTAACAGATTCATCAACCCACTCGTTGGTAAAATAGCTTCTTACCATTCCTTCAGCCGGAGGAGCATCCTCATCGATAACTTCCTCGACGCTGGCTTCCTCTGCAGGTGCCTCAGGAATAACCTCCTGAATATCCTCAAGCTTCTCAATGCTAAGCCCTGTAACCGCAGCATCATCATCGCTTCCACAGCCAACGATGGACGCAGTTAACAGGCCTGCCATCAACAGTGCCTTAACTCTTTTCATAACCAAATTTCCTCTCTAAAAAATTGCCAAATCAGATTTTAACATACGGCGAATTATTCGCCAAGCCCATTCTCAATAGCCTCAACAAGGGCCTTCAGAGCCTCTTCTTCATCGACTCCTTCACATCTGAACTCCAGCTCATCACCGCACTTGATGCATGCCCCCAGAACACTAAGTACACTCTTGGCATTGGCAGTATTTTCCCCATAGCTGAAGGTGATATGAGATTTGTAATTCATTGCTACCTTACACAAATTCCCAGCAGGACGAAGATGAAGCCCGGTGGGGTTGGTTATAACCACTTTTTGACTTACCATATTAGAGCATAACCTCCTCAATCAGCTGTGCCAGTTTGTTTGCTTCCTCCTCAATCATCGCCTGATCCTTGCCTTCTATCATAACTCTTACAAGTGGCTCTGTGCCTGAAGGTCTGATAAGAACTCTGCCGTCTCCGGCGAACTTCTTCTCAAGTCCTTCAATAGCACCGGCAATTTCAGGATAATCCATATATGCATCCTTCTTGTGGGAAGGTACATGAGCATTTACAAGAGCCTGAGGCATTACCTCCATGATGGATGCCAGCTCTGACAGGGGCTTACCTGTCTCAACCATAGCCTCAAGAAGGTGCAGAGCGGACAAAAGACCGTCTCCTGTAGTATTCTCATCCAGGAAGATGATATGTCCTGACTGCTCACCGCCCAGGTTAGCGCCGATCTCCTTCATTCGCTCAAGAACGTATCTGTCACCAACCTTGGTCTTCTCAACCTTAATGCCTTCTCTCTCGGCCATCTTGAAGAATCCGAGGTTACTCATAACAGTTGTTACTATTGTATTGTCTGCAAGCTTGCCCTTGCTCATAAGGTGCTTACCAACTATAGCCATGATCTGATCACCGTCTACCATCTTGCCGTTCTCATCAACTGCAAGGAATCTGTCGGCGTCACCGTCAAAAGCAAGGCCTACATTGGCCTTCTCTGTTACAACACGGCCCATCAGCTCTTCCATATGGGTTGAACCGCAGTTGGAATTGATGTTGGTTCCGTCGGGATTGTTGTGGATAACCACAACCTCAGCTCCCAGCTGCTTGATAGCTTCAACAGAGGTGTAATAGGAAGCGCCCTCTGCACAGTCCATAACGATCTTCATGCCTTTGAGATTGATATCAACCGTTGTTAAATTATGGTTGACATACTCTTCTCTTGCATCCTTACGAACCTTGATCCTACCGATGGCTGCGCCTGTAGGCATTGGCACATCATCCATATTGCTCTTGATAAGAGCCTCTATTTCATCCTCAAGTGCATCGGGAAGCTTGTAGCCGTTTCCGTCAAAAAACTTGATTCCGTTAAATTCCATTGGATTGTGGGATGCGGAGATAACAACTCCTGCATCAACCCTGTACTTCTTGGTAAGGTAAGCTACGCCGGGGGTGGGGATGATTCCCACGTCTACTACATTTGCTCCCACAGAGCAGGCTCCTGCCATAAGTGCACTGGCAAGCATGTCACCGGAAAGTCTGGTATCACAGCCAACCATAATGGTGGGTTTGTGATTAACCTCTTTGGAAAGGACATATGCCCCTGCCTGACCAAGCTGCAATGCAAGAAGCGGTGTAAGCTCATAGTTAGCAACACCTCTTACGCCATCTGTACCAAATAATCTGCTCATTTTTAAAAACCTCGTTAATTCCTAAATTAGTTCTTTTTCTCAACCTTCACATATACTTCAACCGGATTCTTGACTGTAACTGCGGCGGGAAGATCCCAGTTAACAGCTGCGCTGTAGGTTCCTTCCGAAAGTGCTGTGAGATTGTTGTCCTCCATGATCTGTTCCACATCAACTGTTCCCGTCAAAGATGCGGGGTTTATGCCATCAAGGGTATCTGATAATCCCTCAAGTGTAAGAGAAACAGAATCATACTCGGTATCATCCACATAGATCTTAAAGTCATCAACCGTATTTTCCAGCTGAACTCTGTCTATGCTCACATCAAGTGTCCTGGTAGCAGCTCTCTCTATATGAACAACAACTGCTGCCATTCCGTTATAATCGCTGTCTCCGAAAGTAACTCCGGAAGGCAGGTACTTGGAAACATCTATGGAAGCCGTAAGATTGCCGGTATAGCCGGTCACATCCACCGCATTATCATCGATCTTGATCTCATTGATACCCACGAGTGTACTGCCTCTTCCTGCTATCATGATCTGTGAAGGATTGCTCTCCACCTCACCCGTAGGTATGTATCCTATTACGGGCTCGCCCTTGACCACGAAGCTCAGCGGTACGTATTTGGTCTCGTAAATAACTACATTGACCCTTACTGTCTTGATATTCATTGATACCAATGAGCCATCGATGGGATCACCGTTGGCATCATACAAAACAATATCCGCATCCGTTCCGATGTTGGAAGTAAAGCCTGTCACATCTACGTCAACAGCTGCGTATTTAACACTGTTGATTATGGATTCGGGACCACTGATCCTGATCATGTTCTGTTCAGTAGAAACATCACCGATAACATATCCGTCAGCCAGAGTTCCTGACGTAGTGGCTGAAAGAGCAAGGGACTTGGAAGCCTTCCTCTCAACGCTCAGCTTCACCACTGTGGAGCTGGGAGTAATGTTCTCAATCTTGTCGCTGTACTTATTGGTACTTACGTTGATACTGACCGTATTGAGACTGGACAGATCCTGAATATCCGCAGAAGCAATGATATTGTTCTGGGTCAGGGAATCAATTATTGATCTGGGTGCAAATATGGTAACCGAGCTAATGACATCGCTGTTGTCAAGAACCGTATATACCTGCCCCTGATCTGTTATAAGATTGGTATTCTTAAGCGTAACCGGAATGTTGGTGTATCGAACCGACGTTACCGGATCATTGATGTTGGTAATCAAAAACCATACTATGGCGGCAAAGATCAGCGAAGCCAGCTTAAGTCCCCAATTGGCCGTCAATTTCTTCATTTCTTCACCTTGGCCTTTCTGGCAAAATGCTTCACCGGGGTATCGATTGTCCGCTTGTTCTGAATGTAGCGCAGGCGCTCTCTGAGTCTGTCACTGTCGACAGCTCTCTCAAGTTCCCCCTCGTAGGCCACACTTATTTTACCTGTCTCCTCGGAAACGATGATGGTAAGTGAATCTGTAGCCTCGGAAACACCCACACCCGCACGGTGTCTTGTCCCAAGCTCCTTACCTATTCCCATGTTGTCCGAAAGGGGAAGATAACAGGTAGCGGAGGTAATCCTGTCTCCACGTATAATAACCGCGCCGTCATGAAGAGGCGTGTTGTGCTCAAAAATATTGATAAGAAGCTGACTGGTAACTATTCCGTCCACATCAATTCCCGTGCGCTCATACTCTGTCAGCGGATGACTCTGCTCAATAACTATAAGTGCTCCGGTTCTGACCTTGGCCATCTCTACACAGGCTCTTACGATCTCATTCAGAGTCTTGTCTGAGAAACGCCCCTCTGTCTTGGCATCTCCCAGGGCCAGAATATTGGCAAAAAACTTTTTCCTACCCAATTCTTCAAGGGCCTTACGAAGCTCCGGCTGCAGGATTACAACCATGGCTGTAAACGCGATTCCGAAGGCTCTTCCCACGATCCACAGAATTGTGGACATGTTGAATAAAGCCGCAATAAGTATAAACACAAGAATAACTATGATCCCCTTAAGGAGAGACCATAGTCTGGTATTTTTTGCCCATACTAGAATGTGATAGACCAGGAAAGCAATTATCAGAATCTCTAATATATCCGGCCATCGTAGCTGCGGCATGTGCAGGGTTGTTCTGTTAAATTCTAAAAGAAAATCCTTCTGCTGCATGACAAATCCTTATCTGCGTCTCTGATTGGCTTTGTTAATCTTCTTAACTCTTCTCTCGGGAGCCGAAAGGGTAACCTTGGGAACTGCCTTAACGTAGTAGTAATACTCATCGTCCTCAAACTGCACTTTCTCTGTTCTTGAATAGTCCAGATTGAAGGCAAAAAACTCTACCGCCAGCATAAGAAGGGCGGAAACAAGGGTTCCTACAATAACTCCGAAAAGTGATATCTGAGCATCCGTAACCAGATCTCCAATCAGTATGCTGATGATCATACATACTGAACCAGCTGCAATAGCAACTTTCCAGGCATTGTCCATGGAGGTTCTACGGATGATATATACAACGACAAGTGTAACGGCAAAGGCTCCGATCATAACGATCATGGTCTTATTTCCTGTAATGCCGGAAACAACTGACTGGAACTGACTCGCTGCCTCCTCTACTCCCTCTGCTCCAAGGGATGCTGCATTGCCGGAGAAAAATACCAGCATGTAAGCGATGATAAGTCCGAAGGCCACCGATACAACCGAGTTGGGTGCTCCGAGAAGTCCCATTGCAAGAGGCATCACATAGGGCAGATGCAGGAAAAACATGATGGGCGTCAGAAGAACGGCCAGTGTATCCTTAGGTGAAAACCTGAAGTATAGCAAAAACATCAACAAAAATACTATAACTGCCACCAGTGCAGTCGGTGCCGATACTGAATATAAATGTCCCAGGATGAATACCGCGGAAATAAATACAATGAAATTCGGCGGAAGTATAGCACACAGAAGCGATGCCATAAGAACAATGGCAATATTGTTAAGAGAACTCATATATCCCAGCTTGTTATTGATTATTGCGATGGAAACAAGTGCCAGAAGAAACTTCCATATGTATGTGAGGTAGGTCTCGTTTTTTTGGTAAAATCTTATGATATACTGCTTAATCTCTAGTAACGATGTCATCTTCTTTATCCTTTTCGTACATTCTTGCTAATTTTTTTAAGTCTCCATAATATGCCTTCATACTCTTACGCATTTTTGAATATCGATAGGAATAAATGACATATGATGCAAGAGAATACACGCCAACAAGCAGGAGGTAATACATAAGTAACCTCCTGCCTATAGCGATTAAGTCTTCAGTATTGTAAATATTCGCCAGAACATCGGCGAAGTTGTAGAGCACGTAGGTTCCAAGAATAATAAAGAACACTGCCGTGGCACTTAAGACTGACTTAAGCACGTTGAATCCCACGTAATCACTTCTGAAATAGGAGTTGATGGCGTTATTCTTCTTGCCCTCCCGGTCTACAAATGCAGCCATTTTGGTCATCAAAATGACTCTTTCTTCATTTAACATTCCTGCTCCTTAGGTATCCAGGAAGCGCATTCCGGCCTTCTTCTCAGGCTTAGCCGGCTGCTGAAGCAAAGGCTTGGGCTTGGCAAAGGTATCTGTAAGGTTATTGGCCATACTTGCCTTACACTTAGCACAAAATCTTCCTGTTTGTATTAGTTCACCACAATTCTCGCACTGAAGCTGAAGCGGAGAATCCTTGGAGAACATAAGTCTCTCTTCACGGATCCACTGCTGGATCTGCTTGGTTGTGACTCCATTGTCTTCTGAAATCTGTTTAAGGCCAGCTCTGGGGTTTTCCTCAATATATTGCTTAACCTTCTGGAAATCGTCTTCAATAGCCTTTTTGCACGATTCGCAAATAGGCTGTCCTGCAACATAATTAAACATTTTACCGCATCTTGCACAATTCCGTAAGTTCATAAAGCTGACCTCCATTTATTTTTAAGTAGTTTGCCCGATGGAAAGGGTCAGAAAATAGACTTTCTCGACACCCGCCATCAGAAACTCATGGGCGATCTCATCAATGGTACTTCCAGTTGTATAGATGTCATCAATAATTAGTATGCACTTAAATTTTACATCATTTCGAGTTATATTAAAAGCTTTTTTCAAATTATTGCGGCGGCCCCGAGCGTCCAATTCCTTCATTGGTCTGGTGTTTTGGATTCTCTTAATAATATTTTCATATTCTCTTATGCCTATTTTTTTGGAAATTTCCCTTGCGAGAATCTCCGCCTGATTGTAGCCGCGGCTTATTTTTTTCTTCTCATACATTGGTACCGGAATAATTGCTTCTATGCCAAGGGACCGCAGCTTCCTCCCAAGCTTCCTCGCCGTCTCCGCAGCATAAAAGGTGGCGTATTCCTGCCTCCCCCTGTACTTGAATCTGTAGATGGAAGAGGCCATGCTTCTGTACTCAAAGACCGAAAAGCCACCTGTAAAATAGTGCCGCGTTTTCTTGCAGTCCTCACAGTATTCAGCGTACTCTCCCTGTTTTCCCAGGGGTTTGCCGCACTTAAGGCACAGCGGCCCTGTCACGTGCTTAACCTGTTTGCGACATTTGGGATGTATGAGCTGCCCGGCCCGAAGCCTCCCTTTTGCTACCATGTAGGGGGCTACCACCCCATCGCAGACAGGGCATCTTCTGGGAAAAATCAGGTTCAGCCCCTCCTCATACAGCGTCAACAAAAACTTCTTCAATCCTTCTCCTTAATCCCGTGTATCTTTTGAGCTGCTGCTCGTTCTGGGTCATCTCTGTAAGTGTCTGGCTGCTGCCCAGGATACATACCGTATTTCTGGCTCTCGTTATGCCCGTGTACAGAAGGTTTCTGTTAAGAAGCATTCTGGGGCCTCCGAGAATCGGCATAACCACCGCGGGATATTCACTTCCCTGGGATTTGTGAATGGTGATGGCATAGGACAGTTCGATCTCATCCAGCTCAAAGAACTGATACCTCACAAGCCTGTGCTCATCGTATTCCACGGTAAGATCCTCGGAGTAATCGTTGATCTCACGGATTATTCCCATATCTCCGTTAAAGATGCCCATTCCCGAATCAACTTCCGTGTTTAGCTTGCCCATTACTTTCCACTGGGCCTGATAATTATTCTTGATCTGCATGACCTTGTCCCCTTCGCGGAAGGTGACATCGCCGCTTACATGTTCTTTTTTGCTCTTGTCCGGCGGATTGAGATATTCCTGCAATATTGAATTGAGCTGCATCGCACCAAGGGGTCCTTTTCTCATTGGGGTCAGTACCTGGATGTCATAGGGCGATGCATTGACATAGCCCGGAAGCTTGTCCCTTACAAGCTGGATCATATGCTTGTAGATAACCTGCGGATCGTTTCTCTCAAGGAAAAAGAAATCCTTGCTCTTATTATCCAGCACCGGTTGCTGCCCGTTGTGGATTCTGTGGGCATTCATGACGATGTCGCTCTCCTCGGCCTGGCGGAAGATCTTCTGAAGTATGATGGTAGGGAATTTGCCGCTGCTGATAAGATCAGACAGTACCTGCCCCGGCCCTACGCTGGGAAGCTGCGAGCTGTCTCCCACCAGTATCAGATGAGTTCCCGGAACCAGTGCCTTGAGAAGTGCGTAAAAAAGATGTATGTCCACCATTGACATCTCATCAATGATTATGGCATCTGCTTCCAGGGGGTTGTCCCTGTTTCTCTCAAAATGAACTCCTCTGCCTTCCTTGTCATCAACTGCCTGACCGGAGACTTCAAGGAGTCTGTGGATAGTTCTTGCTTCGTAGCCCGTGGCTTCAGTCATTCTCTTGGCCGCACGGCCGGTGGGGGCTGCCAGCATGATATCCAGGCCTTCGCTGGCATAATAGCTGATTATCGTGTTGATGGTAGTGGTCTTACCCGTTCCGGGACCGCCTGTTATAATGACGATTCCGTTGGATATACTCTTGACCACCGCCTCGCGCTGGAGGTCGTCCAGTTCGATGCCTCTTCTTTTCTCTATATCAAGAATCCTCTTCTTATAGGATTCTCCTTCACTCTCGGATACGTTCTCCGCCAGATTAAGGTCATGAAGCATAACGGCGCAGCCCTGTTCCTCGTAGAAATAGCTTGAGGCATATACTTCGCCTTCACCTCTCACAATGACTTTTTTGTCCATCATAAGATTATCCAGCTGGGTTCTTACAGCCATATCATCTATGGCAGTGTCATCCCCGGAGGATAGAAGATCCGTTGTTCTGCTGACAAGCTCATCAATGGGAAGATAGGTATTGCCGTCCAAAGCTCCCTGAAGAAGGGCGTACATAATACCCGATTTGATACGGTACTCAGAGTCCACCCGGATGCCTACTTTGGAAGCTATCTCATCTGCGGTCTTGAAGCCGATGCCGTCGATATCGTCGGCAAGCTGATAGGGATTCTCCATAAGGACAGAATAGATCCTGGCTCCGTAGTTGTTGTAGATCTTGACAGCCATGGTGTTGGTGATGCCATATTTCTGAAGAAATATCATGGCGTCTCGCATCTCTTTCTTCTCTGCCATCTGAATTCCGATGTCCAGTGCCTTCCTGTCGCTGATTCCCTTGATCTCTGCAAGGCGCTCAGGCTCCTCCTCGATGATCCTGAAGGTATCCTCTCCGAATTTCTTGACGATCTTGGCTGCCAGAGCTTCTCCGATGCCCTTGATGGCGCCGGAGCCAAGGTATCTCTGCATGGAGACCGCATCATCCGGAACCACGATCTTATAGCTTGTGACCTTGAGCTGCACGCCGTAGACCTTGTGGTTCACCATGACTCCTTCGACTTCCAGTGAATCTCCCACATCCACGTCACGGAAATTTCCCACACAGGTAAGGTCATCCTCATCGGTTATAAGATTTAGAACTCCATAGCCGGTATCCGCTGACTTGTATATAAAATGTTCAACAAAACCTTTTACAATCTCTTTTTCATTTTCCATGGTGACCATTATAGCATAAAAAGAGCCGCCTGTTTCTTAAGATTTCTTAAGAAATAAGCGGCTTTACGGTCACTCTTCATCCGGAATATCGTATGTTCTCTTCAGATTCTCGTATAGCATTGCTGCAAACCCGTTGCTCTGCATGTCTGCGGAGGTTGCACATATGTCCTGAAGGGTCTGATCTTTGAAGTAGTCAACCAGTGTGGAGGTTGATTTGTCTGCTCCGGTATCGGGCTTCATGGCATCTACCGATTTCTGCATTTCCTTGAACATCTGCTCAAGGAAATATGCCTCGAAGCTCTTGCAGGCTTCCCACAGTTCCGAGTCCGTGGACTTGGAGGAAGTGCTTGCTATTTTATTCTGAATAGCCTGGGTGCTGGCGTTCTTACTCTCCTGCATTGCATATTCGGTAAGAGCCTGGGCGCCAAGACCGCTAATATCAAGTCCCGCCATAGTTATCTCCCCTTTTATTGTTTAAAAAATTATCTCTTCAGCGAGTTGGCTGTCTGCATCATCTCATCCGTAGTCTGGATCGCTGTTGAATTCATTTCATAGGCTCTCTGGGCAACGATCAGATTGACCATCTCTGTTGCTACATTTACGTTGGAGCCTTCAAGATAGCCCTGGACTATCTCACTCTTTTTAATATCACCATCTGCCTCTTCTTCCAGGATAGCTTCTCCGCTGGCTGCTGTCTCTTTCCATGCGGCGCTGCCGACACGTTCCAAACCTTCCCTGTTCCTGAACTGCCAGATGCCGATCTTCATGCCAACTTCCTCGGGTACTCCCTGCTCGTTGGGATAATATATAGAGCCGTCGGCACCAATGGTTATTCTACTGGCTATTGCTCCTGCCATTTCAATCTGTTCGCCGTCAGTACTGAGAACAAGGTTACCTTCTGCAGTGGTAAGAACCAGTGTATCTCCTCCTGTCTCCTGAAGAGCCCAGGTGAAATTACCGTTTCTGGTATAGAGCTGAGTCTCGCCGTCTGCGTCAAGATAGCTAAAGAAGCCGTCGCCGCTAAGAGCCACAGCTGCCGGATTATCACTTGTCTGGAAGGATCCTTGAGAAAAATACTGATTGATTGAGGATGTTCGGACGCCAAGTCCTACCTGAGAATTGGTTGGCTTGGGAGTTCCGTTTGCTGTGGACGTTACCGTCTGAAGCTCCTGGTACAAAAGAGACTTAAACTGCGCCCCCTGTGCCTTGTAGCCCGTGGTGTTAACGTTAGCCAGATTGTTGGCGATAGTGTCAACGTTTGTCTGCTGGGCGTTCATTCCTGTTGCTGCTGACCATAAGCTTCGTACCATAGCAAGTACCTCCCTCTTACTTTTTTATCGGCAGATATTTGCAATTATTTTATTAAAAAAATATTAAATCAAAGTTTACCAAGCTGATTAACCGCAATCTCAAGCGTTTCGTCTATGGTTGTGATCATTCTCTGGTTGGTATCGTAGTTTCTCTGAACAGCGATCATATTGACCATTTCATCCACAACGGAAACGTTGGACTGCTCCAGGAAGCCTGCATAGATGGAGCCTGTTGCATCGATGGCCACGGCCTGATCGGTGGCTATATACATATTCTCTCCGTAGTGCTCAAGAGTGTCATAGGTGATTCTTCCATCGGGATAAGTGGTCTTTTCAAAATCAAATCTTCCGATGGTGGCCACAACCTCTCCATCCTGGATAAGTTCTCCTCTTGTATTTATATCAACATCTAAATCGGGATTGATCTGAATGTGCTGACCGTCCTGATCAAGGACAAAGTCGCCGTCCTGAGTTACGAGAACACCTTCCGAGGTGAGGGTGAAATCACCGTCTCTGGTGTACATGATCTGTGTGACATTTGGTGTATCTATCTCGATGTTTTTGGCCTTGTTGGTGTACTCAATGCCAAAGAAGCCATAGCCTCCTATAGCCAGATCGAAGGTGTTGCCGGTTTCCCTCATGGGGCCTTCACTCCAGTCAACATAGCCTTCTCCGATCTTAACGCCGGGATTAATAACGCCCAGTCTACGAGCTGTAAACGGGGCGTCAGTGTAATCTTTTATTTTGAGCGCAAGCTGATCATTGAAAGACTGAGCTGTTGCGCCTTCCTTTTTGTATCCGTTGGTATTGGCATTGGCCAGATTGTTGGTGAGCACGTCCATTCTGTGCTGCTCGTTGATCATACCTGTGTAAGCAGTGTAAAGACCTTTTACCATATATGTGCCCTCATGCCATCCATGATCTTACAGCCATTCATTCCGTGAACGGGGGTATTAATCCTCGTGGTAGCCCGCAATGAACTCCACATAGCGTCCGGTTCCGATAGCAACCGCTGTCATGGGATCCTCTGCTGTCATGGTGTTGATACCGGTCTTGGAATAGATAAGATCCTCAAGTCCGCGAAGAAGTGCTCCGCCGCCTGTAAGGACAATTCCTCTCTCTGCAATATCTGAGGAAAGTTCCGGAGGTGTGCTCTCAAGTACGCTGTGAATAGCCTCGATGATCTGTGATGTGGGCTCCTTAAGTGCTTCCTCTGTCTCCTCTGAGGATACTCTTACTGTTTTGGGAAGTCCTGAAAGAAGGTTTCTTCCTCTTACATCAAGATAATCGTTCTCAGCTCTTGGATAAGCTGTTCCGATCTTGATCTTGATATCTTCTGCAGTACGAGGTCCGATGAGAAGGTTGTGCTTCTTTCTCATATATCTGACAATGGCCTCGTCGAAGTCATCGCCCGCAACCTTAACTGATGTGCTCTCTACGGTACTTCCGAGAGAGATAACGGCGATATCGGATGTACCACCGCCTATATCTACGATCATGTTTCCGCAGGGCTTGGTGATATCGATACCTGCGCCGATAGCAGCAGCAATAGGCTCCTCGATGGTCTTAACTTCTCTTGCTCCGCAAAGTCTTGTTGCGTCTTCTACAGCCTTCTTCTCAACCTCTGTTGCACCACTGGGTACACATACAGCTATGAAGGGCTTACGATGGATCCTGCGTCCGATGGCCTTCTTGATAAAGTAGCGCATCATCTGCTCTGTGATCTTATAGTTGGAAATAACGCCCTGTCTCAAGGGTCTTACAGCTACAATGTTGCCGGGAGTACGACCAAGCATCAGTCTTGCGTCCTCTCCGATCGCCTTGATCTCCTCAGTGTCTCTGTCGTAAGCTACAACTGAAGGCTCCTTCAATACAACTCCCTTGCCTCTGATATAAACAAGTACGGAAGCTGTTCCTAAATCGATTCCTATATCTGCGTACTGCATATTTCCTAAGTACCCCTTTCAAAATCAAGCAAAAACGTCCTTTTTACGGCATAAGCGCATAGACGTGGATAATAAAGTTTACAATATCATTGCAATTATAAACCAAATTTCAAATTAAATAAAGGGGTATGCTAATCCTATATATATATCGGACCAAAAATCAAAAACATTAATGAAATTCCCTACCGACTATTTCAACATCTTCTTGATATATGCCCCTGTAAAGGACTTCTTACACTTCGCCACTTCCTCCGGTGTCCCCTGCACAACTACCGTTCCGCCCTTGGAGCCACCCTCGGGACCCATGTCTATGATGTAGTCACCTGTCTTGATAACGTCAAGGTTGTGCTCAATGACAATTACTGTATTGCCCTGCTCCACCAGCTTGTGCATGATCTTGACAAGCTTCTGAACATCAGCAAAGTGAAGACCGGTAGTGGGCTCGTCCAGGATATACACTGTCTTGCCGGTGCCGACTTTACTAAGCTCGGTGGCAAGCTTGATTCTCTGAGCCTCACCTCCGGAAAGTTCGGTGCTGGGCTGACCAAGCTTGACATAGCCAAGTCCTACATCGTAGAGAGTCTGGATCTTGCGCTTGATGGTCTTGACGTTCTCAAAGAAGGTAAGAGCCTCCTCAACCGTCATATCAAGGACGTCGTAGATGCTCTTGCCCTTGTACTTGACCTCAAGAGTCTCGTGATTGTAACGCTTACCTCCACAGACTTCGCAGGGTACGTAGACATCAGGTAAGAAGTGCATCTCTATCTTGATGATTCCGTCGCCGCCGCAGGCTTCACAGCGTCCGCCCTTGACGTTGAAGGAAAACCTCCCCTTCTTGTAGCCTCTGGTCTTGGCATCGGGAGTTCCCGCAAACAGATCTCTTATCATATCAAAAACGCCGGTATATGTAGCGGGATTGGACCTTGGTGTTCTTCCGATAGGTGACTGATCAATGGCAATGACCTTATCAAGCTGCTCTATACCCTCAATGGTCTTGTGTTTGCCGGGAATACATCTTGCTCTGTTAAGATCCCTTGCAAGCCTCTTGTATACGATTTCATTGACGAGGGAACTCTTGCCGGAGCCTGAGACACCGGTAACTATAGTCATAACGCCAATGGGAATCTCCACATTGATATTCTTAAGATTATTCTCCTGAGCCCCTACTACCTTAAGCCACCCCTTAGGCTGTCTTCTCTCTGAAGGAACCTCAATCTTAAGCTTGCCTGCAAGATACTGGCCGGTGATTGACTCCTTGACCTTCATGATCTCCTCAGCGGTTCCTGTGGCGACTATCTTGCCGCCATGAGAGCCGGCGCCCGGGCCTACGTCTACGATATAATCCGCAGCCCTCATGGTATCCTCGTCGTGCTCAACAACGATCAGCGTATTGCCAAGGTCTCGAAGGTTCTTAAGTGTATTAAGGAGCTTGTCGTTATCCCTCTGATGCAGACCGATACTGGGCTCATCCAGGATATAGCAGACTCCGCAGAGACCGGAACCTATCTGGGTTGCAAGCCTGATTCTCTGAGCCTCGCCGCCTGACAATGTACCGGTTGCTCTTGAAAGCGATAGATAATCCAGGCCTACGTCCACAAGGAATCCTACCCTTGCTCTTATCTCCTTAAGGACCTGAGAACCTATCATCTCCTGCTGTTTGGTGAGCTGCAAGCCCTCAAGATATGTCGAGAGCTCATCTATGGACATTGATGTTATCTCATATATGTTTTTGTCATCTATAGTTACGGCCAGGGCTTCCTTCTTAAGTCTCTGTCCGCCGCAGAGCTGACAGGGTGTGATCCTCATGTACTGCTCATACTCTGCCTTGGCTGTCTCAGAGAAGGTCTCCTTGTATCTCTGCTCAACATTTTTGATAAGGCCGTCGAACTGAATGGGATAATCTCCCTCTCCTCTCTGGCCCTTGTAGTGCACCATTACGGTCCTGTCGGAGCCGTGAATAAGCATGTGCCTGATATCCTCGGGAAGATCCTGGAAAGGAGTATCAAGGCTAAACTTGTATTCCTTGGCCAGCGTCTTAAGCACAGCGTTGGAAAAGCTGCCGTCCTTGTTGGAGGACTGCCAGCCCATTACTACGATACATCCGTCGTTCAAGGAAAGAGACTGATCCGGAATCATCAGATCCGCATCAAACTCCATCTTATAACCAAGTCCGAAACAGTCAGGACAGGCACCGAAGGGATTGTTGAAGGAAAAGCTTCTGGGTTCAATCTCCGGAACACTGATGCCGCAATCGGGACAGGCGAAGTTCTGGCTGAAGCTAAGCTCCTCTCCATCCACAACATCCACAAGAAGGAGTCCGTCAGCAAGAGCCAGTGCATTCTCAACGGAATCCGTAAGTCTTCTTCTAAGGTTCTCGTTGTCCTCATGAACCACGATTCTGTCCACGATTATCTCAATGCTGTGTTTGATGTTCTTATCAAGCTTGATCTCTTCCTCGGTGAGTTCATACTGGCTTCCGTCAATGCGGGCTCTCACATAGCCTGCCCTTTTGGCTCTGTCCAGGGTCTTGACATGCTCACCCTTTTTACCCCTTACTACAGGCGCAAGGATCTGGAGCTTGGTGCCCTCTCCAAGAGCTATGATCTGGTCGCACATCTCATCCACGGTCTGCCTTCTGATCTCTCTGCCGCAGTTAGGACAGTGGGGGATGCCAATTCTGGCATACAGAAGTCTGAAATGATCGTATATCTCAGTAACTGTGCCCACTGTGGATCTGGGGTTCTTGTTGGTGGATTTCTGGTCAATGGAAATAGTCGGGGATAGTCCCTCTATTCGCTCTACGTTGGGCTTGTCCATCTGGCCCAGGAACATCCTTGCATAGGAAGACAGTGATTCCATATATCTTCTCTGTCCCTCGGCAAAAATGGTATCGAAGGCAAGGGAGGACTTACCGGAACCGGAAAGTCCCGTAAATACCGTCAGAGTCTCCCTTGGGATCTTGACGTTCACATTCTTAAGATTATGTTCATTGGCACCACGCACCCTGATATAGTCATGGATATCAGAGGGAAGAATCCTCTTGGTGGTGGTGTTCTTCTTGGTCATACTGCTGTTTTCAGCCATATAATAATTCTCCTGTCGGGCAAAAAAACATTCAGGCTTGGCGCCCTTACTGCCCGTTTGTCATCTCGTTGTAAACCTTCTTAAGTTCTATCATCTTGTCACGAAGCTCTGCCGCGGTCTCGAAATCCAGCTCCGTTGCGGCCTTCTTCATCTTCTTCTGAACCTGTCCGATGAGTTTCTCCAGTTCCTCTGCATTCATGGATTCCGGATCCTTCTCGAACTTCACCTCTTCCTTGGCAACAGCCTTGGTTACGGCGATGAGGTCTCTAACCGCCTTCTTGATGGTCTGAGGTGTAATGCCGTGTTCCTCGTTGTATTTCTGCTGGATCTTACGACGTCTTGCGGTCTCGTCAATGGCCCTCTTCATGGAATCGGTCATATTATCGGCATACATGATAACACGGCCCTCTGAGTTACGGGCAGCACGACCGATGGTCTGAATAAGAGAGGTCTCTGAACGAAGGAATCCCTCCTTGTCCGCATCCAGAATGGCAACCAGCGAAATCTCCGGAATATCCAATCCTTCTCTAAGGAGGTTGATTCCCACAAGGACATCGAATACGTCAAGACGCATATCTCTGATGATCTCTGACCTCTCCAGGGTATCAATGTCGGAATGCAGGTATTTAACCCTGATACCGGACTCTGCCAGGTATTCGGTAAGATCCTCTGCCATGCGCTTGGTAAGGGTGGTAATAAGGACCTTGCTCTTCTTGTCAACTTCTGTTCTGATCTCGCCCAGCAGATCGTCTATCTGACCCTCAACGGGCCTGACATCCACCTCGGGGTCAAGAAGTCCCGTGGGTCTTATAACCTGCTCAGTGCGAAGAAGCTCATGCTCCTCCTCATATTTGCCCGGTGTGGCGGAGCAAAACAGCATCTGATCGATATGCTGCTCGAACTCTTCGAAATTAAGAGGTCTGTTGTCCAGCGCAGAAGGGAGTCTGAAACCATAGTCCACCAGTGTCAGCTTCCTGCTCCTGTCGCCGTGGTACATGGCGCCTATCTGCGGGATGGTCATATGGGACTCATCAACGATTATAAGAAAGTCTCTGTCAAAGAAGTCAAGGAGCGTCAGCGGCGGCTCCCCCGGAGGCATGAAATTAAGATGCCTTGAATAGTTCTCGATTCCGGAGCAAAAGCCGGTCTCCCTCATCATCTCCACATCGAAGTTGGTCCTCTCCGAGATTCTCTGGGCCTCGATGAGCCTGTCCTCTCCCTTGAAGAACTTAATCTGTTCCTCCAGCTCCTTCTCTATGTTATCGCAGGCGGCATTGATCTTCTCCTGAGGAACAACATAATGAGAGGCGGGATATATCATGACGTGTGTAAGCTCGTGCCTGACCTTGGCGGTGACGGGCTCAATCTCTGTTATCCTGTCTATCTCATCTCCGAAGAACTCAACTCTTATGAGATAGTCGTCTGCATTGGCAGGGAATATCTCCACAGTATCACCGCGAACTCTGAAATTGCAGCGATCCAGCTCAAGGTCATTCCTCATATACTGGATAGCCACCAGATCTTTTAACAGATCATCTCTGTCCTTCTGCATTCCCGGCCTTAAGGAAATTGACATCCCCTTGAACTCCTCAGGACTTCCCAGACCGTAAATGCAGGATACGCTGGCCACAACGATGACGTCGTTTCTCTCGGAAAGGGAGGCTGTGGCAGAGAGCCTGAGCTTATCGATCTCGTCATTGATGGAGGAATCCTTGGCAATATAAGTATCAGTCTGGGGAACATAGGCCTCAGGCTGGTAATAATCGTAGTATGATACAAAATATTCAACGGCATTCTCCGGAAAAAACTCCTTCATCTCGCCATAGAGCTGAGCCGCCAGGGTCTTGTTATGGGATATGATCAGAGTGGGCTTGTTCAGCGCCGCAATGACATTGGCCATGGTAAAGGTCTTACCGGAGCCTGTGACACCCAGCAGGGTCTCGAACTGATTGCCGGCCTTGAAGCCCTCCACCAGTTCCTTTATAGCCTGGGGCTGATCGCCGGTAGGCTTAAATTCTGAGTTAAGCTTGAAATCCATGTTCCGCCCTCAAAAATCAATTAATCAAAAAAATGATACACTACAGATGCTGTTTGTAGTGTATCATTCTTAAACCATTATGTCTATCATTTTAAGAACATTTGTTCAGATGTTACTTTCTATCCCATGAACCTCGCTCCATTACTGCTATTTCGGAGAATTGGTAAATATTCGTCAATTTTATCTTTGTTTTGCGTGCATAACAGGACTAAAATTAATTCTGTGTTCTAAATTTCTTAATCAATTTGATAGTGTCAAATGATCTATGAAAAAACTGAGTAGAAAAAATAGGCTCAGATGAACCTTGGAAATTGCAGATATATAGGTTGAGGTAGCCGGACGCCACCCTTGACAGCACAAAAAATAACTGCTGACGGTTAATCACCGACGGCGAAGAACTCAAGAACAATCAGATTTTCTCCGTCGTTTGCAGCAGTGTAGCAGTTATTTTTTGTCCCATAAAGGACAAGCCGCTAAAGCGGTGGCTAGGTTAATACCTCGGGCTCAGAATCTAAGAACAATCAGCTGGCAGCCTGAAGTTCAAGTATCTTCTTCTGACCGAAGTAGATCATCAGCTGCCACCTAGCGG
>NZ_ATVS01000017.1 GCF_000420845.1 Butyrivibrio sp. AE3009
AGAAATTATTATATCTAATTTGTGCTCAAGACATACGAAAGTAATCAAATAGAGGTTCTTAATATGCCTTTAGATGAGTATAATCCCTAATATCTATACCATTTTGCATTCTTGTGCATATGAAAGCTTCATTATCATTCTCTTTCGTATGCTTTTTCATCTTTCTCAAGACTATTAGCAACAACTTCATGCATACTAAACGTCTTACATTTGACACTCTTCATATGCACTTATGCAACGAAGCAGCCATAATCTATTCGGCTTAGACTGTGAAATGCATATTAGAAGCAAGTTTCATGAGTGGTTCGTATGCAGCATACAGTAGCCCTGAGCTTTCTATCGTACGCAGCAGGTAAACGGCGACTCTTTGTACCATTTTATTACATCTGTGTTGATTCTCTGTAAATAAGATCAGTCTCTGTATAGGTTATCCTGTAATTGAGATCAGGCTGCTCAATCCTTGAGATTACAAGGTTGGCAGCTGAATAACCGATTATCTGGCTGTGTATGTGGCTGGTTGAGAGAGAAGGAGACATGATCTTGGACTCGGGGGAATCATCAAAACCGAATATCTTGATATCACGTGGACATTCTATTCCCATTCTCTTGAGGCCGGATATCAGATCGAGAGCTACAAAATCGTTGGCACAGATAAAGAGTTCGGGCATTTCTTGAATCTTCGTAAGAGCTTCGAATAAGTATTCTCTATATTCTAATCCGTGAGGATGAACCTCTGTAAGACAATATTTTTCGTCAAAGTTCAGATTATTGATATACATTGCCTCCCTAAAGGCTATGAATCGCTCGTAGAAAGAACGGCAATGTGTGACCTGGCCTACAAATCCTATCTTGGTAATTCCCTTTTTGCTCATGTCATTAACGACTGTATATATATTGGAAAAATTATCCATGAGCAGAACATCTGCGTTTAATGGTCTCCAGTAGCTTGCAACGGGAGCATCTATCATGAGAACAGGTAATCCAAGGCTGCACAACATTTCACAATAGGAGTGATCAAACATTTCGATGCATACAATAGCCTTGGTGTTATCCGGTCTGTATGAGAGAGGAAGAGTTCTTGACTCTATATTCTGATGATCAACCCGGTGCATTGTCAGGCTATAGCCAAGCAGAGAAATTTCATATTGAAATTTATCCAGCATGGTAGAAGCAAAGTGAGAATTATTAAGGAAACTGCCTGAAAAGAGAGCAATCTCTCCTGAAGCCTTGGGCTGGGAACTGAAAGGATTTGTAATGTCTGAAATGGAATTGGCATAAGAAAATTGCTTGTATCCCATTTCGATAGCCTTCTCTAAAACTTTCTGTCTGGTAGCTTCGGCTAAAACTCCGGTGTTATTTATAGCCTTGGATACGGTATTTCTGGATACTCCAAGAGCATCTGCTATATCCTGTAAGGTGACTTTTGCTGGCATAATGTAGTCTCCACTTTCTAAATAAAAGATTAATGTGTCAAAAGATGGGTGTGCCCCAGATAGTAGGTATTTATGACTTTTTGACACCTATATCATTATAAAATGTAAAAATTAAAGTGTCAAATGTAAATATTAATTGTGCAAATGTAAAATAATTATGTTGACAGCTGAAAATATGGGTGCTATATTTTACATATGCAAATGAAAATTATGCAAATGTAAAACTTGGGAGGGGCTACATGAACACAAAGGTAAAAGATAATTCGATGCATAACACCCTGATATATGTTAAACAGCATTGGCAACTATATGTGTTCTTTCTCGGGCCAGCACTGTTACTGACAATAGTGTTCAGGTACATTCCGATGGGAGGCATTCTGATTGCTTTCCAGAAATACAACCCATTTAAAGGAATATTGGGGAGTGAATGGGTAGGACTTAAGTATTTCGAACAGTTCTTATCATCACCCGATTTTATGCAATATCTTGCAAATACACTTAAACTGAGTATTTTTGGTCTGTTATGGGGATTTCCAATGCCGATAATACTGGCGCTTCTACTTAACAGGATTGCCAGTAGCAGGATCAAGCAGAAGATACAGCTTGTTCTGTATATGCCTAACTTCATATCTGTCATAGTCCTCTGTGGTATGGTCAGGATTCTTTTATCGGTTACAGGACCATTCAATATGCTTTTGGGAACGAACATCAACTTTTTGACAATCCCTGCAGCATTCAGACCAATCTACATCATAAGTGGTATCTGGCAGGGCGCCGGCTGGGCATCGATCATGTACACAGCAGCTCTTTCAAATGCCAGCAAGGAACTCAAAGAGGCAGCTCAGATTGATGGAGCCAATATCTGGCAACAGATCAAGGCAGTAGAGTGGCCGGCTATCAAGGATATGGTAGTTATCCAATTCATCCTTCAGGCAGGAAACATTATGAGTATCGGCTTTGAAAAGGCCTATGCACTTCAGTCAGATATGAACCTTGCTTCATCTGAGATCATAGCTACTTATGTTTACAAAAAAGGTCTTTTGAATGGTGATTACAGTTATTCAACAGCGGTTGGATTATTTAATACGATCGTAAATGTAATTCTTCTCATAGTGGTTAATAAGGTTGTTGAGAAGCTTAACGACGGTCAGGGACTATAAGGGGGGAGCGAAATGCAACAGACAGTAAATATTAAAAAAAGCGAATTTGCCAGAGCTTCCATTGGAGATAAAGCATTTCTTTTGGTTGGTGATATTCTCCTTGCAGCCTTTGTAATGGCTATCATAGGCCCTGTAGTTTATATTATTGTAGCTTCCTTCATGGATCCTATAACACTTCAGAACAAGGGAATAGTATTTGATTTCAGCAAATGGACTCTTACAGCTTATGAGAGAGTTATGACCAATTCTCAGATATGGATTGGATTTAGAAATGCAATTATATATTCCGTATTATTTGCGGTTATTTCTGTATTCATAACACTTTTGTGTGCGTATCCAATGTCAAGAGATGATTTTAAAGGCAAGAAGTTTTTTAACGCAATCTTTATTATCACAATGTTCTTTGGCGGAGGACTGATTCCTACATACCTTCTTATCAGTAACATGGGACTTCTTGATACCATGTGGGCTGTAATTCTTCCGGGATCATTTAGCGTATGGAACATGATCATCGCAAGAACTTACTACAAAGGTATTCCAAGCGAACTTAGAGAAGCTGCTGATGTGGACGGAGCTAATGAATTGGTGTTCTTCTTCAGAATACTTCTTCCTGTGTGCACACCACTTATAGCAGTGCTGATATTGTGGCAGTTTGTAGGAATGTGGAACAGCTACTTTGATGCAATGATCTATCTGAATTCAGCAGATAAGCAGCCTCTTCAGTTGGTGCTTAGGGCTATTCTCATCCAGAATGAACCAGATCCGGGAATGATAGCAGATATGCAGAGTACAGCTCAGAGAGCACAGCTTGCAGAACTTCTTAAATATGCAACCATCATTATTTCAAGCTTACCGCTTATAGTAATGTATCCATTCTTCCAGAAGTATTTTGATTCAGGAATCATGGTTGGTTCAGTTAAAGGCTGAGAGGTTTAAACAATCAGAACTTCCCCTGGCAACAGGAGATAATAAAGAATTTTTATAAGGAGAGGAAAAATGAAAAAGACGACAACAAAGCTATTTTCAGCAGCACTTGTTCTTGCAATGTCAGCCAGTGTTCTGACAGGTTGCGGAAAAGGTGCTTCAAGCAGTGGGGCAGCATCAGTTTCAGCGGATGATATCAGCTTTCCGATGGAAAACAAGGTTACTATCACAGGTACAATCAGCTATCCGTCAGGAACTGAGTCAGAGCCTAACAACAGAACAATCTTCAAGAGACTTGAGGAAGAGACAAACGTACATGTTGACTGGACAGCTATTTCAAGTGATCAGTGGGGCGACAAGATCAAGCTCAACATGGCTAACAAGAACACACTTACAGATTTTGTATTTAATGCAGGCTTTAGTAACTCAGACCTTATCAGATATGCTGATCAGGGAGTTATCCTTCCTGTAGAAGAGTACATTGACAACAACATGCCTAACCTTAAGGCAGTATTTGATAAGTATCCAGAGTACCGCACAATGTGTGAGGACTCCGAGGGACACATCTGGGCACTTCCATGGATTGAGCAGCTTGGTTCTAACAAGACAGCTATCCAGACAGTAGGTAATAACTTCACTTACATCAACAAGAAATGGCTTGATTTCCTCGGACTTCAGACACCTACAACAGTTGATGAATTCGAAGAAGTACTTAAGGCATTCAAGGAGCATGCTTCAGAGCTTCAGGCTGAGTTTGGTATTGAGGGTGACATCATTCCTATGTCATGCATCATGAACGATCAGGATCCAAGCCTTCTTATTAACGGCTTTGGCGAAGGTTACGGTGACAATGATATCGGACAGCACATTGCAGTTACAGATGACAAGAAGGTTATCTGCACAGCAACACAGGAAGGTTTCAAGTCAGGTATGCAGTGGCTTCATAAGCTCTATGAAGAGGGACTTATCGATCCTGAGTGCTTCACACAGGACTGGTCAACTTATGTAGCTAAGGGTAAGTCACACAGATATGGTGTTTGCTTTACATGGGACGTAGCTAACATTGATAACCTTGAAGATTTCGTTCCACTTGCAGCTCTTAAGGCTGATGTTAAGAATGTAACTCCTATGAACAGCTCTTTCACATCAGGTTTTGACCGTGGCAGATGCGTTGTAACTTCTAAGTGTGAGAACCCTGCATTCGTATGTGCTTGGCTTGATAAGATGTATGATCCATTCCAGTCACCACAGAACAACTGGGGAACATATGGCGAGGATGATGAGTTTGATATCTTCGAGCTTTCAACAAATGCAAACGGCGACAAGATGCTTAAGCATGCACCTCTTGGCGATGCTTCTCCTGTTGAAGTTCGTGAGGCTGAGTGTGTTGGTGGTCCTCTTGCAATCCTTGATGAGTACTACGGCGTATATGTTACATGCCCTGATGATGCGCAGTATCGTCTTGACTGGATCAAGGAGTACTATACAAACGATATGAACTGCAAGTATGTATATCCTAACGTATTTATGACAGCTGAGGATACAGAGGCTCTTACAACTATCCAGACAGATCTTATCAGCTATATCAACTCCAGCAGAAGTAACTTCGTTATGAACGGTCTTACAGATGCTGAGTGGGATGAGTATCTCAAGCAGGTTAATGCATATGGCCTTGATGAGTATCTCTCTATCTACCAGAAGTATTTTGATCAGTTCTATGATTAATTCATATAACCGGAAAGGCAGGGAGGAGATTTTCTCCTCCCTTTTTTAAAAAATGAAAAGAAAAGTTGCCATAATTGCAGCACTTCTTGCATGTATGCTCACAGGATGTGCTGATAGCCAAAATGCAGATACTCTTTTTCCAAGGGCTGAGGACAGTTATGTTGGAGATGTAATGGCTCTTTCAGAAGAAAATGGAGTATGCCTGAATTATTTATATGAAACAGATCATAACGGTGTGGGCTATCATCCCATTCATCGTTTTTATACCAAGGATTTTTTAAGCTTTGAGGATAAAGGAGAAGTTCTTCCTTTTGCAGAGGATTCAGAAATACAGGATCTTGCAGTAGGAACCGGTTCTTTTATCAGGGATGAACAGGGAAACTATCACTGTTTCTACACAGGACATAATGATTACTACGACACATATGGACTGGATAAAGAATGTGTGTTACATGCTACAAGTAAAGATAACAAAAGCTTTACCAAAGACTATGACAATATAATTCATGCACCAAAAGGGTATAGTACAAACGATTTTCGTGATCCGCAGGTTTACAGAACCGATGATGGATATCTGATGCTTGTGGGAGCAAGAAAAGAAAACGAGAGCGCTATAGTATATTACGAGTCACAGGATTTAGAGAACTGGACTTTTAAGGGAGATTTCTATACCAGTCGGGATCTGTATTTTATGGAATGCCCGGATGTCTTCCAAATGGGAGATAAGTATTTATCATATAGATGTTGTGGTTGAAAAAGATATTGTAGTTATTTATGCAGATGGAATAAAAGCTCTGTCAAACAGAATTTATGCAGCTGTGGGAGCGGATTGGAAAATTGAGCTTACAGATGCTTTGGCAGAAAATGTAATGATTTACGGTAAGTGAGGATAGAAATGAGTGATAAGTTAAACAAAGCACGTGAATATGAAGAGAAAAAGGAAAAGATGATTGCCCCTGAAATGAGGCCTCTTTTTCATCTGACACCAAGATGTGGATGGATGAATGATCCTAACGGTTTTAGCCTTTATAAGGGTGAATACCATCTCTTTTATCAGTATTATCCATATGAGACAGTATGGGGACCTATGCACTGGGGACATGCGGTTAGTAAGGATCTGATCACATGGGAGTATTATCCTGCTGCTATAGCTCCTGATATGGAATATGACAAGAACGGTTGCTTTTCAGGTAGTGCCATTGAAATGGAAGATGGCAGACAACTTCTGGTGTACACAGGAGTTCAGAAAATGGAAGATGAAGATGGCAACATCAGAGAGGTTCAGACCCAGTGTGTTGCTTTTGGTGACGGCAAGGATTATGAGAAGTATGCCAATAATCCTGTAATTGACAGTACTATGCTTCCTGA
Source organism: Butyrivibrio sp. AE3009 (assembly GCF_000420845.1). Lineage (GTDB taxonomy): Bacteria > Bacillota > Clostridia > Lachnospirales > Lachnospiraceae > Butyrivibrio. Next base: position 6,611 of record NZ_ATVS01000017.1, read on the forward strand.
GGGCGCCGGCAAATATGACTTCAGAGACCCTAAGGTATGGCGTGAAAATGGCAAATATTACATAGTAGTTGGCAATAAAACTGAGGATATCGATGGACAGATATTACAGTTTGTAAGTGATGACGGTATTAACTGGTCCTACGATAAGACTGTTATCAGGAACAACCACAGATTCGGTGTAATGTGGGAGTGCCCTGATTACTTTAACCACGATGGCAAGCAGGTCCTTCTCACAAGCCCTCAGGATATGCTCCCTGAAGAGCTTGAGTTCCACAACGGAAACGGAACCTTGTGTGTGATAGGAAGTATCGATGAAAATGGAGAATTCTGCGAAGAAAACTGTCAGGCTGTTGACTATGGTATTGATTTTTATGCGCCACAGACAATCAAGACTCCTGATGGACGAAGAGTCATGATCGGCTGGATGCAGAACTGGGATACATGCGGAATCAGGCGCGATGACTTCCCATGGTTTGGCCAGATGAGTATTCCAAGGGAAATAACTATTAAGGATAACAGACTTATTCAGTGGCCTGCCAGAGAGATAGAGAATTATTACGGCAAAAGAATCAGCAGACAGAATGTACTTATTTCTGATAGTGCTTCACTTTCAAGTATTGAGGGCAGATGCGTAGATATGACAGTAAGAGTCAGATCTACACAGGCAGAACTTTCATATAAAAAATTTGAAATTCGTTTTGCTGATAATGGCAAGGCTTATTCAACGATTGAATATGATCCTGTTGACAATATTGTTAAGATAGACAGAAAGCATTCAGGAAGCAGAAGAGCCATTGTTCATCAGAGAAGATGTAAGGTTGCAGGAAATAAGGGTGAGATTTCACTTAGACTTGTTCTTGACAGATACAGCATGGAGCTCTTCATCAATAATGGACAGCAGGTAATGTCTATGGTGATCCTTACAGATGTCAGAGCTGAAGGTATCAGTTTTAAGGCAGTTGGAGAACTTCTTATGGATGTTACTATGTATGAAATTGAGAGGAAATAACTTATGAAAAAAGATGTAGTTGCGCTGGGGGAGTTGCTTATTGATTTTACAGGAAGCGGAGACAGCAACCAGGGAAATCCTTTATTTGAGGCTAATCCGGGCGGAGCGCCCTGTAATGTGCTGTCAATGCTTCAGAATTTAGGTAACAGCACAGCTTTTATCGGCAAGGTTGGAAACGACTTTTTTGGGAGAATGTTAAAAGAGAGAATTGAAAAGCAGGGTATAGACTCTACCGGACTTGTCTTTGACGAGGAGGTAAATACTACCCTTGCATTTGTAAACAAGCTTCCAAATGGAGACAGAGATTTTTCTTTTTACAGAAAGCCCGGAGCAGACATGATGCTGACAGCAGAGGATGTTGAGAAGAATGCTGATCTTATCAGGAATGCAGATGTATTTCATCTTGGAACACTGTCAATGACAGACGAACCTGCAAAAGAGGCAACTGTCAGAGCTGTTACTATAGCTAAAGAGAGCGGAGCAGTCATATCTTTTGATCCAAATTACAGAGAACCTTTATGGAAGAACGTAGACGATGCAATAGATGCTATGAAATATGGCTTTGAAAACTGTGATATCCTGAAAATTTCAGATAATGAGATTGAGCTTTTTACAGGCCTTAAGGATATAGAGGCAGGAGCAAGGAAAATAAAGAGAGACTTTGGTATTCCAATCGTGTTTGCCACACTTGGACCTGAAGGAAGTATAGCTCTTTACAAAGATATGGTGATCAAAAAAGACGGGTACAGAAATCCTGCTACTATAGAGACTACAGGAGCAGGCGATACCTTCTGTGCCTGTGTCATAGATTACATCCACAGAAACGGACTGGATAATCTGACAAAAGACGGATTATTTGAATGCCTGTCGTTTGCAAACGCTGCGGCATCTATTATAACCACCAGAAAAGGTGCACTTTCTGTAATGCCAACCCAAGAAGAAATAACAGCTTTTCTAACAAACAAGTAATGATAAGAACAAAGAATATGCGAAAAGGGACTCCTCCAAGATGATTAAATCATCTTGGAGGAGTCCCCTTGTGTTAAATAGTATACAGCATTATATTGACAGTATGTACCGGGTAGTGGGAAGATGTTCATGAGTTGCCGTACTTTTTCTGATATTTGCGTACGAGTTCTTCATAGGCCATGTAGTCAAAGATGGCGGTGTCTGCGTCAAAGTATATCGGATAAGATAAGCCTCCTTCCTTAGTGGTGATTTTTCCGGTTACGAACAGACCGTTCTTGAGAGCAATAATTACAGGAATTCTTTTTCCGGTTAAAGGATCGGTTATCTTATAGTCCACCAAGCCGGATATAGGCTTTCCTGTGGAATTGTCCACCAGCTTACCCATTTTCATATTGTTATCCCAGGAAAATGCTATTTTACACTCTACAGCCGGGGTACGTTCATATGTAGTGTAAATGCCATCAATGACTGCGCTTCCTGCCTTGGTTGCTCGGGTATAGTACCAGTTTTTTCCCTCTCTTCTAAAGGGTGACATATCCTCCATGCAGATACCATACTTGTTGATGTGGAGCTGCCTGCCGTCTTTGGTGAGGATTTTTTCGGATACAGAGCCGTCCTCATTGACATAAACAGGCACTTCATAGTCATCAGGGTTACCGGAAAACCCTTCTCCTGCATAATAGCAGGCCATGGCCCAGTATTTCTCCATATTCTTTTTGTCTGCTTTAGGAAGCCTTGAGAAATCGTTTACACCATAAGGCTTCGAGGAATCCTTTACAATTTCGCCGCCTTTCATCGCATATATCTTCTTGCCGCTCTTAACCATAAAGGTTCTGTCTGAATAAGCAGGGTTTTTGTAAAAACATCTTCCGTCGCTGTCCACATAGGTAGTTACATCAGTATTCTGTGAAACAAGCTTCTGCTTTATTAAACCTGTGGTCAGGCTGCCGTTTTTACCAATAAAGTAATAGCCTGATCCATAGGTGAAGGCCCTTCCGGAGACTTTTTTGCCGTTCTCATATTTAAAAGAGTTAATGCTTCCGTTTTTGCTATAGATGATAAAAGCTTTTTTGCCGTCATCCAGTGTGACTTCGGTAAGAGCTGTACTCTCTTTGCCGTCCTTGCCGTAGAAATACCACTTTTTGGAGGAGCATCGAAGGACATTTTTAAGCTGATAGCCGGTGGAAGGATCGTAATAATAACTGTCTTTCCTTCCGGTGGAAGTGCTTCCGTCAGAATTTCTGTAAATAATCTCTCCGTCCTTGGAAACAGGACCATCCTGAATAAGCTTAGCCACTCCGGCACCGTCGGTAACATATACTTTTTTGCCGATGGTATATTCATCATTTCTGACAAGTTTGCCGTAATAATTTGTCGTCCCGCTGTTTTCTGCTGTAGTAAAGCAAAGCTCTGCCTTTTTTCCGGTGGTGATGACGTTTCCGCTGCTATCAAGTGCAATTGTACCGTTTTTATCCAGCTTTGGAACAGGTGCTGTGTAAATGCCTTCCACCGCGCACTCCTCCTCCGGAGAAAAATACATGTAAATATCTTTTTTCATTCCATAGGCATAGTCAAAGTCCATTAATATAAGTTTATCCGCAGGAGTTCTGAACCATCCGGTCATTACTGCGCTGTCCTGTCCGACAAGATATCCTTTTCCACCTGTAAATATTACAAAAGGAGCGGTAATGTTTAAGTGGTTGGTATTCAAATATTTGACATGGGCCGGCTCTCCCTGGTAATAAAGATATTTCTTGCCGTCAACAGTCTTTATGCCGTTAAGAAGGGTTCCGTCGGAGTTAAAAGTAAGATTTCTGTAGGCTGCACCTTCCTCTGTAGTAAGGAACTTCTCAACTTCAGTCTTATTTGAAAGAACGTAATGATCCTCAGGTCCCTTGACCTCCGGATTCTTATCATTACTATGGTTTAATACATGCTTCACACGTTTAACTTCATAATCATTCACCCTGAGGCGATTAAAACTGTCAAAAGAGTAGTTCTTTCCCTTGGGATATTGTTTGGTTTTTATGATGACATCACCTTGGGCCAGTTCTCCCGACTTGTTCAGGACGTAGTAGTAGCTGCCCTGCCGGGATGAGAAAAATCCTTTCTTTGTCACCATGACTCCGTTCAGGATAAAGCATGTGGTTCCGTCCTTCTTCCTATAAATACCTTTATAGGACTGCTGGTAAACAGTGCTGTTATTTGCACCGGAATCCCCGAAAAGATAATACTTGCCGCCTATTTTGGTCAGGCCTGTGGCCATTTCCCCGTTCTTGTCCAGGTAGTACATTTTATTTTTTTCTTCAATCTTGTTGGAACAATATATCCAGCAGGAGGTAAGCATCTTTTTACGATCTGCATCAGCAAAGAAGCATCTGCCTTCCTCCGGCTTATTGGGATTCTTGTTAAGAAGATACGCCTGAGCTGCCTCGGTCTTACCATTCTTCTTTGCAGCGTAATAGAAAATCTGCGTTTCGTCCTCTACACTGCTAATAGAATAGTCCTCATTGAACCTGTAGTATTTTCCGTCTATGATCAGGTACCTATCGCTATAAAGAAGTGGTCCTTCCTCTGAGGCATAGTAGGACTTGCCATCAAGACTAAAGCCCTTGCCCTTCAGGACAGCGCCGGTTTTATCTGCATAGTATAAGTTTTCGTTGTATAAAAAAATGATGTTACACCTGATAAGGCCATAAAACTTTGCGTCGGACAGTGCGTAGTATTCTTTGCCCTCCACAGCAAACATGCCGGTCCTAAGGACTCCGGACATAGGATCGCAGTATCTTGCGCTCTTTGCTTTTTTGGCTGTGGTCAACATTCCTTCTTCATCAAAGTAAATGAAACCGGTGCACATATAGCCGTCTTTGAAATAATAGAAATTATCACCGATATGGGCCACGTTGTTATCCAGGGATTTGCCATCGTCATCCCTGGCCTCTCCTCTGGCATTTTCGTAGGTCCATTTATCTTTCCTGTTGATCCAGCGGCCCTTTACAGCCCCTGCGTATAGAGTGGGATTAAGCCTTCCTTCGGAAATTTCGATTTCCGGGGGAAGCTCCTCTTCGATTGAGGTATCTGTAGATGCAGTATCGGAAGCCTCTGTATTGTCCTCTTCAACAAGAATTTCCTCGTAGCTTTCGTCAGCCTCATCTGCCTCATCAGCTTCATCAGTCGTGGCGGCCTCAGTTGCCTTATCGGAAGCTTCCGATTCATCTGAAATTTCATCATAGGGTTCTGGTTCAGCGGTATCTGACGGTTCTTCAGGAGCATCGGTCTCATCACCTGAGCCGTATTCTTCCTCAACGCTTTCGTCGTCAATACTTTCGTCGTCAATACCTTTGTCGCCAGTACTTTCTTCTTCAATATTATTTTCTTCAATAATTATCTCTTCCTCAAAAGAGCTCTCTTCCGCAGCATAACTCCTTCCCCCGGCGGTCATACTGCCTGCAGCTATGGTAATAGCCGCAATCATAGCTAAAATTCGTTTTTTCATACTTCTTCCCTTTTTCATTACATGAATTTCAAAAAATAAGCACCGCAATTATACATGAAATCTCTGCTGAAATAAAGGATAAAGTGGAAGTGTATTGCTTCGCAATTCGCATATATTTGTAATTGAAATGATCGACTTTGCGCCAAAAGCCTGTGACTACAGAAGCTGTAAAGAAAAACAAAACGAATTAACAATAAAAATTGTCTAAAAAATTGAAATGTTTGCTCTGATAAGTAGACTATATGAAACAGAATTATTTATAATTTTAATAGAGTATTTATGCAACTTTTCGCAACATAACTGTATCGAAAGAATCCGAGAAATAATCACAAAAGGCAGGAAATAAAACAGATATTTACCTGGGCGGTTCTTTTAAAGCTCCTATTGCCCGGAAAAAATGGTGTCAAAATAGTATACCGGCGGATAAGAGAAAGGATAGCTAATGAGAAACAAAGAATGGAGTGTGTTCAGGAAAACTACAGCTATGATTCTTACAGCCATTTTGGTGTTTATATCTGTGGGCTGTGGAAACGGTGGGAAAGCAGCTGAATCTGATCTTTCGAATGAGGAAGGCAGAAGTACTGATCTTTCCGGAGTTCCCGGGGGAGGAAAATGGGTTGATTCTGACGTTGCCTTCACAGTCAGGCCTGAAGATAACATACGGTTTCAGGATGATTTTGCAGCGGCTGCCAATAAAGATTATATTGCAGCTGCTGTTCTGGACCCCGTATATGAAGAGACCGGTATAGTTTTTGATGCAAATAAGCTGATGTATGAAAGATATATGGAGATCGCTTCTGACGAGACTATGTCAGGCGATGATGCAGAAAGATATAAAACATTGGTTAAACTGCATTCTGATTGGGATGAGCGAAACAAGCTCGGAGTAAAGCCTCTTGAAAAGTATATTTCAGATATACAGAGTATATCCTCTATAAGTGAGCTTACGCAGTACCAGGGGAGCACTACGAGAAATCCCTTTGGGCTGGGGCTGCTAAACCCGGAAGCTGTGAGTACACAAATGCAGTTCCCGGATAAGAGCACGTTAAAACTTCAGGCTCCCAAGCTTTCTCTTGGGTCTGTTTCCTCATATGTGGAATATACAAGCAACACACTGGCAGCTAAAGAAAGAACAGATGATGTGGCCTTCTATTTCTTTGGAAGACTTGGTTTTTCTGAAAAAGAGATCAAGGCTATCCTGAAAGGAAATTACAGGATAGAAACTTTTATTGCAAGAAACAGTAATATCGAAAACTTCAATGTTGGGGAGATGTTTTCGCAGGCTCAGACTGACAGGAAAGGTCTTACTGCATTACAAGGGAATTACCCGCTCTCACAGATATTGGATAGCAGAGGCTATTTGGAATGCGACAGTTTTTATGTGGATTATTCCTATCTGAAGTCCTTACATAAGATCTATACCAAAAAGAACCTTGAAGATATCAAATCATTCCTCATGGTACAAACCATTGATTCAGTTAAATATCTACTCGACCGCGAATCATATGAAAAGATGGTTAAGCTGTATATGAACGGAGGCGCGAACTATGAGGGAATATCAGATGGCCAGAATAGTGTCCTTTTTAGAAATGACATTAAAATCTGTGGTTATTTACCATTGCTGGATACTTTGTATCTGGAAAAATATCATTCAGATAACGAAAAGACAGCTCAGATAAATGAGTTTACAAATGCACTGATAGAGGCGTATGCACAAATACTTGGTGAAGAAGAATGGATGTCAGAAGAAACAAGGACAGCTGCAAAGGGGAAGCTGCAAAATATGGCAGTGCACCTCATAAGGCCGGATAATGTTGCTGATTATTCAGCTGCAGACATAAAGTCCTACGAAGAAGGAGGAAATCTTGTAGATGCTGCTGCTGAGGGCAGACGGGTGCTTGAAGCTCACATGGCAGTCAAAAGCGCTGATCCAAATTGGAACAGATTTAAATGGGATATTTATGACACTTCCAGAACTACTACTGAAGTCAACTGTGTGTACTATTGTAACGAAAATGGCATCTATATAATGGCGGGATATCTGGCTATGTGCGATGCTGCTTTCGGAGAAGGCGCATCATTTGAGCAGTTTGCAGGCATCGTAGGAACTACGATTGGCCATGAGATAACCCATGGATTTGATTCAAATGGAACAAAGTTTGATCTGTATGGGCGCCAGTTTGATGATAATAAAAACTCCATCGACTGGATGACAACGCAGGACAGGTCAAAGATGGATGAAAAGGCATCAAAGCTGGCAGGATACTTCTCAATGGCAAGGCCAATCCCGGGACAGCAGAAGGTAAATGGAAATGCCGTAAAAGATGAGGCTATTGCTGATATGGGAGGGGTCAAATCAGTACTTTATGCGGTAAGGGAAATGCCTGATTTTGATCATGATGTGTTTTTCAGAGCTTATGCAAGGCAGTATGCGGAGCAGACAACTGAGGAAAATGAACTTGATACCATGAAAAGCGACATGCATCCGCTTCCCTTCCACAGGGTAAATATTGTTCTTCAGCAATTTGATGAATTCATAGAAACCTATGGTATAAAGCCGGGAGACGCAATGTACCTGAGCCCGGAAAAAAGAGTCAATGTCTGGTGATATCTGTTTAGGAAGGAGACAAACTATGGGATCAGAGACTTCAAATGCAGCAATAAGGCTTGATAACATAATAAAAAGCTATGGTAAACATGACGTGCTTAAAGGTGTCACCATGCAGGTGAATAAGGGAGATATCTACGGTCTGGTAGGCAAGAACGGTGCAGGTAAAACTACTATTTTTAAGATGATCCTGGGACTGTCGGAATACACTTCAGGTAGTGTCTCCATAGCCGGTTCTCAGAATCGAAAAGAACTGTTTGCAAACAGATCAAAGGTAGGCTTCTTTGTCGGATCCAATTTTTATGGTTATCTTTCCGGCAGGGCAAACCTCGAATACTACGCAGCAGCCAAGGGGTTTAAGGGGAAAGCGCTAAAAGAGGAAGTGGACCGTGTTCTAAAGGTTGTTGGTCTTACAGACGGTAAGGAAAAGCAGAAAGCTAAGGGCTATTCCCTTGGAATGAAGCAGCGCCTTGGAATAGGCAATGCAATCCTTGGAAATCCGGATATTCTCATTCTGGATGAGCCGACCAACGGTCTTGATCCTCAGGGAATAGCAGATATTCGTCATATGATAAGGCGATTCAGAGATGAGTTTGGCATGACAGTCATAGTTTCAAGTCATATTCTGGGAGAGCTGGAAAATACTGCGGACCGTTTCGGTATAGTACATGAAGGTGTTATAGCAAAAGAAATCACACAAGAGGATCTTTCTGCAAAGCGTCCGGAAGTGGAACTTACAGTTTCAGCCGAAAATCTGGAAAGAGCAAAAAAAATTCTTGCAGAGAATGGTATTGACATTCTTAAAGAAGGAAAAGAGAAAGTTACTCTGGAAGACTATTACTTTGAACTCATTGGAGGATCTGCAGAATGAGAAATTTGTTAAGAGCGGATTTGAAGCGTATCTTTCAGGTGAGTCTTATTTATATAGGGCTTTTGCTGGCGCTGATCTATATTTCATATATGGTGCTTGAAGGTGTTGTAAATGATGGCTCAATAGGACTGGTCAGAGGTGTACAGAAGTCGCTTAGCGGGGCACCTATAGCTCTTTTTATTGTTTTTCCAACTTTCTATGCTGTTTTTGCTCATGAGCTGTCCTCAAAGTCCATGCAGGCTGTACTTGGTCATGGCATAACAAGGGATAAGCTCATAGTTGCAAAGCTTCTTGATGCGGCAATTGTACTTCTTTGCGTGTACCTGGTCATCATTGCGGTAACCCTTGCAGTAATAAACGGAGGATCAGCAATTATATTAAGCTCGCAGCAGCAGAAGAACCTTGTTGTTTTTATCATACTGAGGTGGCTTAGACATTTTGGATACATTGTCTTTTCAGCCATGATCATGTACATTTCGGGCTCTACGGTTCTGGGTATAGTCGTATGTGTGGCATTTACGGTTGTGTTTAAACTTGTGTTTAATATGATAGAGTTTTTTTCCTCACTGTCATTATATGACTATACCTTTGATGGTCTTTTGGACTGGGCATATACCGGAATAGAGATGGGAGCTTTCCCCTGGGAGCTTTTTCCGGCAGCGTGCTATCTCTTGGCAGCACTGGCGATCACTACCTATTTCTTCCGGAGAAAGGAGTTTGACTTTTGAAAAATCTTATTTTTGCAGATGTAAAAAGAATCCTGAGAAAGCCGGCATATTGGATCGTGCTTGCAATATGTCTGGTAATTTCGCTTTTCTGGACCTTGGGGGCAAAAAGAGACGGTACTGTAAGCGGGCTTACTTTTGCCTCTAATCAGGGGACTGCTATAAATACAATGAATCTTTTTATAGGGATTGCTATTTATGTGAGCGTCTACGCCGATGAGTTTTCGTCTAATTCCATGCAGTGCCTTATTGGAAGAGGAATTTCAAGAAAAAGACTCCTTATCGCCAAGTTCATTAACTGCGTGATCATTACCTTTTTTTCTTATGGAATCTATACCCTTTTTGTCACCTTAACAGGGTTGGTAGTGGGCGCAGACATGAATATGTCAGAGAGTAGCTTCTTGTATAGTACGATATTGACCAATGCTTTTCTTATTCTGGGTTATGCAACCATATCCATGATCATTCTTTTCTGGAGTAAGAATGTTGCCTATGCAACTTTAGTGGATGCATTTCTTCTTTTTGCGGGGGATACACTGCTGAACGGTCTGAACATGATTCCGGTGATAAAATTCTGGCATATAGACAGGCACGTTTTTTCACATGCCCTTGAATGCGCCAAAGTAGATCTGCTGCTAACCGGTGGAACAGCAATATTTACACTCCTTTGGCACATTGCAAAAATCTGTGTTATTTCGATTATTCTGGCATATCTGCTCTTTAGAAAAAAAGAGCTGGATTTTTGATTCAATAGAAGGAGAAAAGATATGATATCGATTATTAGCTTTGTTCTGAGTGCAGTGGTTTCCTCACTGGTATTCGGGGCTGTACATGTTTTGGGATTTGATCCCTCATCGCCTGTTGCATGGGGACAGGCGGTCGCCAAAACAATGGAATCAGGCGTTTTTGGTCTGGCTCTCCTTATACTGTATTGGAAGACAAGAAATATCTGGGCCTGCGGCCTGGCTCACGGACTGTTTGATTTTTTTGCCGGTTATACAGAAGGTCTGTTTGTTCCGACGGGAGATTCAGGGTCATCGTATATTAATACCGGTGAAGATGGCGTGAGGATCCTTATCACATACTTTATAATTGCTGCAATAAATGCAGTTCTGACGTTTATTGTGTGGAAGAAAGTCGGTAAGACTATTGATTTTGAAAAGATCAGACGAGAATGGTAAGGAGAATTGGTTATGGAAAACAAAAAAGTAAGGAAACATTCATTATGTGAAAAAAATGCTGTAATCGCAATGATACTGACAGTTCCTCTGGGTTTATTAACTCAATTGAGCGGCCAGCCACAGGGAGTAGTAAGCGCACTTATTGTCTCCGCTCTGTCCCTGGTTCTTCTGATCATTTATAATAAGTGGTTTTCGCCTGAATTTGATGGCGTGTTTAAGGCTCATGTTCCGGTAAAAGAGATACTTATGGTATCCTCTGCGATGGCAATCCTTATTATCGGATGCATAATCATAAATGCTATATATAGTGGACTTGCTTTCAAACCATCAGTTTCTTTCGTGTGTCTGGCACTAATGGCTGGCATTAGTGAGGAGACCATTTTCAGGGCGATGCTTATTCCTATAGGAATGAGATATCTGAAGGTGAAGAATAGGGCAGTGACAGTAGTAATTATCTCATCTGTCATCTTCGGACCGCTCCATTTGACAAATATATTCGTAGGAGCAGATCCTGTCATGACTCTGATACAGGCATTCATGGCAACCTGTGGCGGTTTTGTTCTCGCCGGAATATATCTGAGGACCGGCTCGGTAATCCCGGGAATGATTGCTCACGCTGTGTATGATTTTATCAATTTTGTTACAGATCCAACCATCAATGAAAAGGGCGTTGTAGTTTCTGATAGCGGGAATGTTGGTATTTCGTATTATGTGATTATACTGGCGGTTTCGGTGACTCTTCTTGTAGCAGGATGCTATCTTATCAGAAAGACTAAACAGGAAACAATAGAGAATATATGGAAGATCAAGTGGAGCAACAAAAAGTAAAAGACTGCTATTTTGATCCGTGTGCGATGGATGATAATATGCGTCCGAAGCAGGGGGACACAAAAATGGGGTTCAATTTCACTATTCCGGATTACAAAAAAATAAGAGTTATCATAGATACAGATGCAGCCTGCGAAGCGGACGATCCCTTTGCCATCGCCATTAACCCCGGCTGTGGTCATTATCACGATGCTACAGCGCCTCTGATTCTTGAGGACACATCCTCAGAGGCAAAAGAGGATAACCCCAAGATTCGCATATACACTGACGCAGATTCCAGATACATTCTGGAGGATTTCATTTCTAAGCTGGAAATATTTACTGAATAGTCGCAGTATAAGGAGAATCACATGAAATGGAGAAATACTTGATAAAAAAATAGTGGAGAACAGTAATCATGGGTTTGTTGTTAGCGGTTATATATTTGATATTTATTAGTCTTGGACTTCCGGATTCGCTCCTGGGCTCAGGATGGCCCAAAATGCAGATGGTCTTTAACGTACCCTCGTCCTATGCAGGATATGTGTCAATGACCATTTCCTTTATGACCATCATTTCGGCACTTCTAAGTCCAAAGCTTATCAAGAGATTTCATACAAAATGGATAGTGATCTTTTCCATAATGCTGACAGTGTTTGGGCTACTGGGCTTCTCGTTTTCGGGGGCAGTACGCTATGCTCTTTCTCTTTGCGATACCCTATGGACTTGGAGCCGGCGCCATAGACGCCTCCGTGAATCACTATGTGGCCAATAATTATTCAGGCTCTGTAATGAATTTCCTCCACTGCTTCTACGGTGTTGGCGCAGTTATCAGTCCTTCTATCATGGCGCTGGCGCTGAAATATGCAAGATGGAATGAAGGCTATAGATGGACAGCTTTTTTGCAGACAGGGATACTTATTGTGTGCATCTTATCACTGCCTCTCTGGAAAAAGAATGAAGAAGCAAGAAGTGATGAGATTGCTGACAGCGCAGGGATCAGGGAGACGCTGAAGGTTCCCGGAGTAGTGCTTACGCTGGTTGCTTTCTTTGCTTACTGCGCAGGGGAGGCCACCTGTTTTCTCTGGACTCCCAGCTATTTTGCCGGAACCAGGGCAGGACTTAGCGACGAGCTGATAGCATCCTTCGGCTCCCTTGTATTTGGAGGACTGATGCTGGGAAGGCTCATCTCCGGATTTGTGTCTAATAAACTGGGGGACAGGCTCCTTATCAGAATAGGAATTATAGTTGAAATTGTGGGAATAATGCTGGTTGCGATGCCAATAGGCGGATATCTTGCGGCGGCAGCAGGCTTCGTGATCATCGGAACGGGGATGGGACCGGTGTATCCTGCAATTCAGCACATGGCACCAACAAATTTTGGCAAAAGACACAGCGCTGCGGTGATAGGTCTTCAGATGGCCTCAGCCTATGTGGGAAGCACCTTTATGCCCATGGTATTCGGACATCTTCAGCAGAATATCGGAATCGGAATAATGCCGGTATATCTCTTGATCTTTGCAGCGCTCAATATAGGAATGCTTGAACTTACATATAGGACAATCCAAAAACAGCCCCGGTGACAGGGCTGTTTTTTTATAGAACCGCAGTTGCTACGGCGATCAGTATTGTTATCGTGACGATGGACACAACCGTTGTGACTGCTATTGCAGAGGATAAAATTGTGGTATCCATGCCCTTTTTCTCCGCCTGGATCATGGGAAGATTTCCCACAGGAACCGCAGCCATAAGGCACATTGCCAAAGTTGCGGTCTTATCGAAGGATACGCTGTGAAGGATAAGGACAACAAGAATTGGCAGCAGTACCAGCCTTAAGGCAATGAATACCCAGATCCTCCAGTCCTTCAGGGAATCCGTAAAGCGAGATCTGGCGATGGATACGCCCAGCAGCACCATGGATAGGAAAATTGTGGCATTTCCTACGTAGATCACAGTGTTCTCCAGTATCGGCGGAAGCTTGATGCTGAACCAGAACACAAGAAGGCTAAGGCACGCCATGATTATGCCCGGGTTAATGATCTGCTTCAGGGAACTGCCCTCTTTTTTGCCCGAATTAGAAGTCCCGTGGTCAAGAACTGCGAGACCATGGGTGTAAAAAAGCAGACTGTAAAAAATATTTATAACTATAACGTAGATTATTGCGTTGGCAGGAAGTATTGCCTTGGCGATGGGGATACCAAGGAAACCGGTATTGGTGTAAACACACATCAGATTGTAGAACTTGCGGTTATCCAAAGAAGCATGAAGGAGCCTTGGCAGGAACATGCCAATGACCACCAGGAATGCGTAGAATGCCACACCAAGTCCTGCGGCGTATATCAGGTCTCTGCGGCCTGCTGTGATATTTCCGCCAAGGATAGAGGCCATTATCAGTGCGGGATTGCATACATCCACAACGATGGCGGACAGCTTTTTGGAGGTGAGGTCATCCACCACGCCCTTTTTCTGTAGCAGTATTCCTATGGAAACCAATATGCAGATGACGCCCATCTGCTGCAATATAATCGATAGACTCATGATTTTTCCCCTCTCGTCAGTCACTTATTCTAACGATATTGTCGCTGTTTGTAAACAATCCGGGACACAATTGGAAGCTGCAATGCCAAATATGGTATGATAGTTACGAACATGCAAGAAATTAGGTCACTGACTTTAATATAAAGGAGTTTTACGTGAGAAAAAAGATTCTTATCATAAATACCGGAGGCACTCTGTCTGCAGTTATGAAGGAGAGCGGCCTTATTCCGGGGCTGTCCATCTATGACATGCAAAAAGAGCTCAGGATGGTATCGGGAGATGTTGACATAGAGATCGAGGATTTCTGTTCCCTGGACAGTGCAAACATTTTTCCCGAGGACTGGAGCGCTCTGGCAGCCAGAATAGGGGAGAGCAGAAACAGCTATGACGGCATCGTGGTGATCCACGGAACGGACACACTGGCCTACACCTCTTCAATGCTCTCTTTTATGCTGAGGAATATCGGAATCCCGGTGGTGATCACAGGCTCGCAGCTGTCCATAACCAATCCGGTGGCGGATGCCATGGAGAACTGCAGATGCGCGATACACATGGCTGCAAGTCAGATTCCGGGCGTATTTGTCGCTTTTAACAGAAAAGTAATGCTGGGCTGCAGGGCTTCCAAGGTCCGCTCCCTTAGCTTTGACGCCTTTGAGAGCATCAATTATCCGAATATTGCCACCATAAGCTCGCTGGGAATGAAGATCGACACGGCGGCAGTTCCGGAGAGGACCGGAATCTTCAAGCTCTCCAACGCCTATTCGGACAAGGTCTGCATGATAAAAATGTTCCCCGGCATCCACAGGAGCCTTCTGGAATCCCTGGCGGATCAGGGTTACAAGGGCCTGTATATCGAGGCCTACGGCATCGGCGGAATGCCTTTTCTAAAGCACGACTTCATATCCACGCTGGATGAGCTTATAAAGGGCGGAATGACAGTGGTGGTGGGAACCCAGTGCCGCTACGAGGGTTCCAAGATGGATGTCTACGAGACAGGGAAAAGAACTCTCGAGATAGGAGCTCTTGAGGCCCATGACATGACCGGGGAAGCGGCTCTTACCAAGCTTATGTGGATACTGGGAATGACGCAGGACCTCCATGAGATCCGGGACTATTATTCAATAAATATGGCCGGCGAGATGACTGTCAGAAAATAGCCGGCATGGGCGGGGATACAGACTTACTGCCTGAAAAAATGGATTATTACGACAGAAAGCGAAATTATGGAAGAAAACAAACACAAACGAAGAGTACATTACTCGGGAAAATATCCCAGGAAATTTGAGGAAAAATACAAGGAGCTGGATCCTGAAAAATATGCGGACACCGTGGCCCATGTGATATCCAAGGGCTCAACCCCTGCGGGAATGCATATTTCCATCATGGTTAAGGAGATACTGGATTTTCTGCAGATACAGCCGGGGCAGCAGGGCCTTGACTGCACGCTGGGCTATGGCGGGCACACCTCAAGGATGCTGGAGCAGCTCCAAGGCAAGGGCTGCATCTACGGCCTTGACATAGACCCGATTGAGTCCAAGAAGACAGTGGAGCGCCTTAGAAAAGCAGGCTTTTCCGAGGATAATTTCAAGTTCAGACTTATCAATTTCGCCAATATCGATAAAGTTGCCAAGGAAGCGGGAAAGTTTGATTTTGTCCTGGCGGACCTTGGAGTATCCTCAATGCAGATTGATGATCCTTCAAGAGGTTTTTCCTACAAGATTGACGGACCCCTGGACCTTCGACTTGATCCTGAACACGGAGAGTCGGCAGCAGAGCGCCTTCACAACATAACCAAAGAGGAATTCATCGGAATGATGATAGAGAACTCCGATGAACCCTATGCACAGGAGATTGCCGAGAAGGTCTTTAACCTTATGAAAAAAGGTGATCCCATGGACACCACAACAGCCCTCAGAAAGGCCATAGAGGATGCCCTCTGGAAGGTGCCAAAGGAAGAGAAGCAGGATGCGATCAAGAAGTCCTGCGCCAGAGTATTCCAGGCGCTCAGGATCGATGTGAACAGCGAATTCGAAGTTCTCTATTCCTTCCTTGAGAAACTCCCGAATGTGCTTAATCCCTGCGGAAGGGCAGCAATCCTTACCTTCCATTCCGGAGAGGACAGACTGGTTAAAAAGTCCTTCAAGGAGCTCAAAAAAGCCGGAATCTACAGCGATGTGTCCAGCGATGTGATTCGGCCGTCAGCTGAGGAGTGCAGGATAAATCCAAGAAGTAAGTCCACTAAGATGAGGTGGGCGGTGAGAAGTTGAAATAAAAAGAAGTAGATAACAGAGTAGATGACACGGGGACGGTTCAATGAGTCCCCGTGTCATCTCTATATATTGCCATTCTAGGAAAATAGACTAGTTGACTTTTGAAATTAGAGTGATATCATTATGATATCAAATAAATACAAATTATGTTTCTTTCAAATAAACGGAGGTGAACATTATGAATGAAAACATAAAGGAAAGAGAAATTCAGGGACACAAGAACGGAATGGCAGCCCTTATCCTTATCACATTGCTATATGTGGCAGCCTGTGTAGCACTTATCTGGTCAGCCATGGGGCTTGACGGCGACACCAACAAGGGAATGTATGTAACAATTTTTGTTGCCGGCTGCATCTATTTATGCGTTGGCTGGGTCTTCTATCTTGGACTTAAGATCCTTAAACCCGGCGAGGCGCTGGTGCTTACACTCTTTGGTAAATATGTGGGAACCCTCAAGGGTGACGGCTTCTTCTTTGTTAATCCCTTCTGCACATCGGTTAACCCCGCAGCAGACACCAAGCTGGGACAGAGCGGAGACATTTCCGACAACAACAAGAACAAGCTCACAGCTGTTCTTCAGACCGGCAATGTGAATCTTGAGACATCCGTAAGAAACAAAAAGATCTCTCTAAAGGTCATGACCCTTTCCAATTCACGTCAGAAGGTTAACGACATCCTTGGTAACCCTGTTGAGATCGCAGTTGCTGTTATGTGGAAAGTTACAGATACAGCCAAGGCAGTTTTTGCGGTAGACAACTACAAGGAATATCTTTCACTTCAGTGTGACACTGCAGTCAGAAACGTAGTTAAGTTATACCCCTACGACGTAACCGAGAACGTAGATACCACCGGCGACGGACAGGCAGATGACGGAAGTCTTCGTGGTTCCACAGAGCTTGTGGCAGGCAGGATCATGCAGGAGATTCAGGGCAAAGTTGCAGATGCCGGCATCGAGATCGTTGATGCAAGGATCACATATCTTGCATATGCACCTGAGATCGCAGCAGCAATGCTTCAGAGACAGCAGGCGGCAGCAGTTGTTGACGCCAGGAAGCTTATTGTAGACGGCGCAGTTGGAATGGTAGAGCTTGCTTTGGAACGTCTTAATGAAAAAGAACTTGTGGAACTTGACGAGGAGCGCAAGGCAGCCATGGTTTCAAACCTTCTCGTAGTTCTCTGTGGTAACCACGACGCACAGCCTGTGGTTAACTCAGGAAGCTTGTACTGATGGCAGAAAAAAAGCAGGTTCCGCTTCGACTGAACGAGAAGTTATACAATGCCATAGCTGCCTGGGCGGAGGATGACTTCCGTTCAGTGAACGGACAGATAGAATACTTACTTACAGAATGTGTCAAGCAGAGGAAGAAAGACGGCAAATACGTCTCAGAGACCATGGACGAGCCGCCTGAATTTGATATTCACTAGGAGGATATCATTATGATTACCGGAACAGTTTCAACCATATCGATTGTAATGATGGGAGTAGCTGCAATCTGTTCAATTGCGATCCCATTGTTAATTCTTTTATACCTTAAGAAAAAAGGCGCAGATGTGCCGCCATTCCTGATCGGATGCCTGGTGATGCTGGTGTTTGCGCTGATCCTGGAGTCCATAGTTCACAATATTTTTCTTCCAACACCCGTTGGAAAAACGGTTCAGAATAACATCCTAATGTTTGCCATCTATGGCGGACTGATGGCGGGACTTTTTGAAGAGACCGGAAGGCTTGTGGCATTCAAGACTGTTATGAAGCAGTTCAGGGACAAGGATATCAACGCCATTATGTACGGCGCAGGCCACGGCGGCTTCGAGGCAATGGCAATTCTTGGAATTACCATGATTAGCAATATCGTGATGTCGATTATGATCAATTCCGGGACAATAGGAACTGTTACATCGGCCTTGCCGGCTGAGAGTGTGGATGTATTTATAGAGCAGATACAGCCGCTGACAACCATAGCACCTGCAGCTTTTCTTCTGGGAATTGTAGAGAGAATACTGGCCATCACGATTCACATGGCACTGTCCGTTCTCGTATGGTTTGGGGTAAAAAACAATAAACTCCGGATGTATGTTTTATCGATGCTTATACATGCCGTTTTCGACGCAGTAACAGTATTGATAGCAAAATCCGGAATAGCGGGAGCGGAGTATATTACGGAAGTTGTTATTGCGATTATGGTTATAGGCATAGTATTTTTGGCAAGAAAGGTCTGGATAAAAGAAACCAAAAGAACCGTCCCTTCTGTCATCCGATGAATTTCATTGTTTTACTCGTGTCTTACTACTTCAAATCTTTCCATCGTATACTCCTCATCTTCATATATCCCCGCCTTTCTGCAGGCAATCTCAATCTGCTGATCAATGGTGTCAACCCCATCGAGATTAGGAAGCAGCAGGCCCCGTTTTCTTCCTGAGGTCACGATCACGCCGTACCTCTTGACATCCAGTTCTTCAGGCCCTGAGATTGGTTCAGGTGTATCAAGAACATCAACGCTCATCTCGAGATAGGGCAGTTCATCCTCGCGGATCGGGGAAAATCTGGGATCATTTACAGCAGCACTTATGGCGTTCTGCAGTATCTCATCGGCAACGCACTCCCTTGTGGGAAGTATGGTTCCGATGCAGCCGCGCAGGGCGCCGTCTTTGTGTATGGAAACAAAGGCTCCGGCTTTCTTGGAAAAGATCTCTGCCGGCAGCGCTTTCCACTTATCATCCTTAAGATCGCTTCTACTGATGCGTGTTCCCGCTTTGATATAAGACTCCAGTGAGAATCTGGCCAGCTGCACATACAGGTCTTCATTTTCGCGGTGGGAGGCAAGGGTAGACACCTTCTCATCACGCCATTTATCAAGAAAATGCCTTGAATCATCAGGCATTCCCGGCTCGAAGGTGCATATACCGTAGCCAACGCCGAAGGTGGCCTCATGGGACAGCTCCGTAGCCTTCACAGACACACCGTCCAAGGCTCCTGCCATGATGGTAAAGGACCTGTGGCCACACTCAGCCGCTTTTTCACAGAAATTCTCATCGAAATCCAGGAGCTTATCAAATTCGCCGCTGCCGCAGACCTGCATGATGCGCTCATCATATACCGGCCCTTCTGCAGCAAAGCCGTAAGGTCCGTCTTCCTTCATCTTGTGGGACAGATCTCCACTTCCGATAAACACGACTTTTTTGCCAAGTGAATTCACAGCCCTCTGGATTATCTGTCCAAATTCGTAGTGCATGGGAAGCGGAAGGCCGGATAAGCCTATACGCACCAGCTTGAAATCGTTATATTTCTGCCTGATAAAGTAAAGAGGAATCATGGTCCCGTGGTCCAGCTCCGGATCCCGCTCTCCGTCAGGGCCTGCGGGAAAATCAGCTTCTTCGCACAGGGAACTTATCTTATCCACCAGCTCTGTGTCGTATTCCTCCCGGAACTTCACCTGGGATGCGCGAAATCTTCCCATATTCCCGGAGGCATACTTGCCCGGAGAAATATGAAAATAGTCCGCGTACATGATGCTGTGGGGGCTGGAAATAATGATGGTTTCCGGCTTAAGAGCAGCGATCATATCAGCGACTTTCTGATAACTCTGTGTTGTCAGAGCTATTTTTTCTTCTTCGCCGCCTCCTACCTCCGGCAGGATTATCGGCGGATGTGGAACCATGAATGCACCTAGAATCGGCATAAGCTACCTCCTTTATCACAAGGGGACGGATGCGAGTCAAAAGGGACGGTTCTCTCTGACTCACGAAGCGAGTCAGAAAGAACCGTCCCCTTTGACTCACATCCGTCCCACAAAACTCAGCAATTCCCTGTATATACGTGCTTCAGCTTCTTCCCCGCCACCTCCGCGAGATGATATATCACCTCCACATCAGTCGCAGGTTTGTCCATATGAAATCTCGGAAAATACCTGCTGATATGAAGCGCCACATTCTCAGCGCCCCTTCCGCCGTCAAGCCCGGCAATCCAGTCAGATATCCTCTCCATTTCTTCATCACTGTCGTTAAATCCCGGGATCACGAGAGTGGTGACCTCCATGTGGCACCTCGTCGCAGCATGGGAGATGAAGTCCATGACCATCTTGCGACTGCCGCGAAGCACCTTCTCATAATATTCGTCCGTGAATCCCTTAAGATCAATATTCATCGCATCGATATGCTCCGAAACCTCTTCGCATACTCTCACCGACGCATTTCCGTTGGAAACAAGAACCGTCTTCATTCCCGCCTCGTGTATCAGCTTGGCGGTGTCCACAACATATTCGTAGCCAATAAGTGGCTCGTTGTAGGTGAAGGCAACACCGATATTTCCCTGAGGTTCATACTCTTTTGCAATATCTGCCAGTTCCTCCGGCGCCATATACCTGCAGGGGAGCTGCTTAGGCACCCCATAGGAAATCTCGTGATTTTGGCAAAAAGGGCACCGAAGATTGCAACCGTAGCTCCCCACCGAAACCACATAGGAACCGGGATGGAAGAGATTCAGCGGCTTTTTCTCAATTGGGTCAAGGGCGATTGACGTGATCATGCCATAATTTTCCGGCACAACCTTGTCGTCCTCACATTTTCTTGCAAGGCAGGCCCCGGTCTTACCCTCCGAAATATCGCATTTATTGTGACAGACATCGCATACAGCCATGGTTAACCCTCCGGCGAGATCATATGGCAGCTCTGGTACTCCTTCGGCGACATGCCATACTCCTTTTTAAAGGCCTTGAAAAAACTGGAATAGTCTCCAAAGCCGTATTTTTCATACACTTCTGTAATGCTTCCGCCGCTTACGATGGCACTTCGGCACTCCGCCAGCCTCTTCTTGATAATGTACTGATGGAGCGATATGCCCAGCGTATCCTTGAACAGATGGGCGATGTAATATTTACTGACAAAAAACTTCCCGGCAATCTGATCCAGCGACAGGGACTCCTCCAGATTGTTCTCCACATAGGACAGGATATTCTGGAAAAGAGACAGCTCATCGTTCTCTGACTGCATGTGCTCATCGTCGTAGATTGCCCTGTTGATTGTGATAATAAGATCGCACAGGCACAGGTGCCGCACCGCATCGCTTCCGTATTTCTCGCTGGAGATCTCCTCCAGGAGTCTCAGGAACTTGGACTCAACCTGGTGGAAAGCAGCCGGCGGAAGATGGAAGATATACTGATGAAAAGCCTCTGCCTTCTGAATCAGGTACATGTAGTCCACCGACTCCTGCATAAGAGAGCTGCAGCAGTTCTTGCTGATCCAGAAAACGAATCTTCTATAGGTCTTCTTGGAATCCCCCATGATGCCGTGATGCCTGATTCCCGGAGGAACCAGCATCAGATCCCCCTGTTCCAGCTTGCGACTGACTTTCTCACCGTCGTTTTTTACAATCTCCATGGTGATGTCGCCCTCGATAAAAAGGTAGAACTCGTAGTAATTGTGAGCGTGGGGGCTCAGCGTCTTGAAGTCCTTGTCTGAATAGTAATAAACCTCGAAATCCGAGGAAAGCATGTATTGTCTTGTGTTAAAAGATGATCGTAGTTTATTCTTCATAATTTAATTATAGGTACACGCAACAACTTTTGCAATGTGTGCAACAAGAAATTCTATTCTACCAAGAGCCCAGTCACTGTACAGTATTAAAAGAAACTTAAATCTTTTATGAAAAATGAGGTATTTATCATGGAAATGACACTTCGCTGGTACGGCAAAGAATTTGACACGGTTAAGCTCTGGCAGATCAGACAGATCCCCGGTGTAACAGGAGTTATCACAACTCTCTACAACAAGCAGGCCGGTGAGCTCTGGGAGCAGGACGAGATCAAGGCTCTCAAGGCTGACGTTGCCGCCGAAGGGATGCACATCTCCGGAATCGAGTCTGTCAACGTATCCGACGCCATCAAGGCAGCTACAGCTGACAGAGACCTGCATATAGATAATTACATCAAGACACTGGAGAACCTTGGCAAAGAGGACATCCACATGGTCTGCTACAACTTCATGCCTGTCTTTGACTGGACAAGAACAGAACTCGCAAGAAAAAGAGCTGACGGCTCCACGGTTCTTGCCTACACCCAGGAGGCAGTTGATGCCATCGATCCCGCCAAGATGTTTGAGACCCTGGCAGGAGACACCAACGGCTCCGTAATGCCCGGCTGGGAGCCAGAGAGAATGGCTCATGTCAAAGAGCTCTTTGAACTCTACAAGGACATCGATGAGGACAAGCTCTTCGAGAACATCGTATATTTCCTTAAGGCTATCATGCCTGTATGCAACAAATATGACATCAAGATGGCGATTCATCCCGACGATCCCGCCTGGTCTGTATTCGGTCTTCCGAGGATCATCAACAATGAAAAAAATATCCTGAAGCTCATGAACGCAGTTGACGACGTGCATAACGGCGTAACCTTCTGCTCAGGCTCCTACGGCACAAGTCTTGAGAACGACCTGCCTCACATGATAAGAGCACTGAAGGGCAGAATCCATTTTGCCCACGTTCGTAACCTCAGATTCATTTCACCCACCAATTTTGAGGAGTCAGCACATCTGTCCTCCGACGGAACCTTCGACATGTACGAGATCATGAAGGCTCTCTACGAGACTGATTTTGACGGCCCTATCCGTCCTGACCACGGCAGAATGATCTGGGGAGAAGTTGCAATGCCCGGCTACGGTCTCTATGACAGAGCCCTTGGCGCAACCTACCTTAACGGCCTCTGGGAAGCAATTGACAAGAGCCACAAGCGCGGAGTCTGATCCGACATATTTTTTTGATGAGAGGTATAGAAAATGAAGTTAAACAGTGAGAGTATCAAAGACGCAGTCTGGAAGGAGAAGGGCTATTTTCTTCCCACCTACGACAGAGCCAAAATGATTGAGAAAACAATAGCAGCTCCCAAGTGGGTTCACTTCGGCGCCGGCAATATTTTCAGAGCATTTCAGGCCAATCTGTCACAGCGTATGCTGGAGGAGGGGCTTGACGACACCGGACTTACCGTTGTTGAGGGCTTTGACTACGAGATCATCCGGAAGATGTATCGCCCCCACGACAACCTGTCTATCCTTGTAACCCTTAAGGCTGACGGCAATGTTGAGAAGTCCGTTATAGAGAGCATCGCAGAGTCCTGCATTCTGGATTCTTCCGATGAAAAAGAGTTTGCCAGACTCAAGGAGATCTTTGCCGCAGACAGTCTCCAGCTTGCAACCTTTACAATTACAGAGAAGGGCTACAGCCTTGTAAATGCAGCAGGGGAGACACTTCCTGCAGTTGCTGCTGATTTTGCAAACGGCCCGGAGAAGCCTGTCAGCTACATCGGCAAGGTAGCCGCTCTTTTATATGCAAGATACCTTGCAGGTGAGAAAAAGATCGCAATGGTCAGCACCGACAACTGCTCCCACAACGGAGACAAGCTCTACGCCGCAGTATCCGCTTTTGCCAAGGCTTGGACTGAGAATGGCAAGGCAGACACTGGCTTTGCAGCATATATCGATGATGAGACCAAGGTCAGCTTCCCCTGGTCAATGATAGACAAGATCACACCAAGACCCGACGATTCCGTTGACGAGATCCTTAGAAAAGACGGAGTGGAGGAGCTGGATCCCGTGGTTACCTCCATGAAGACCTGGGTTGCTCCCTTCGTAAACGCAGAGGAGAGCGAGTATCTGGTTATTGAGGATAAGTTCCCAAACGGAAGACCAGCTCTGGAGAAGGTTGGTGTTATTTTTACCGAAAAAGAGACCGTTGATAAGGTAGAGCGCATGAAGGTCTGCACCTGCCTCAATCCTCTTCATACAGCACTTGCTGTATACGGATGCATTCTTGGCTTTACCAAAATCTCCGATGAGATGAAGGACGCATCTCTCTTAAACCTGGTTAAAAAGATTGGCTACACTGAGGGACTTCCCGTTGTTACCGATCCCGGAGTTATCAGCCCCAAGGAGTTTATCGATACAGTTGTGAACGTTAGAATTCCCAACGTATTCATGCCCGATACACCTCAGAGAATAGCCTGTGATACTTCACAGAAGCTCCCTATCAGATTCGGTGAGACCATCAAGGCCTATGCTGCATCTTCTGAGCTTGATGTCAACGATCTGAAGTTCATTCCTATGGTTCATGCGGGATGGCTTCGTTATCTCATGGCTGTTGATGATGCGGGCAATACCTTTGAGCCGAGTCCGGATCCGCTTCTTGAGAAGGCTATGGGATTTGTTAAGGATATCAAACTGGGAGAGAAGGATGAGGCCAAGGTTAAGGCGGCTGTACTTCCTCTTCTTAAGGACGCTACCATCTTTGGAACCGATCTGGAGGCAGTTGGCCTTTCAGACCGCATAGTTTCTTATTTCATGGAGCTTATTGAGGGTCCCGGAGCAATAAGAAAGACTATTGATAAATATTGCAGATAAGAATGAATTTTTGGCAAAATAATAAGTGACTTGAAAGGGCTGCGGCAAATTACCGCAGCCTTTTTGTCAAATGCAGCAAAATACTATATTTTGTTTGCATGTAAGCCGCTCAAAGTGTAGAATTGAGGAAGTGAAAAATTTCATTGTTGGAGGTAAATGAATATGAAAATATGTCCTAATTGCGGAAACCAGGTTGCAGATGAAGTGATGTTTTGCAATAACTGCGGGTATTCTCTTGCAAGTGCTGTTGCAAGCGAGCCTGCATCAGATAAAGTAGAAACAGACAAGCCTTCTGAGACTGAAGCTAATACAGCTCCTTCCTCAGAGCCTTCACCTATGCCACAGCCAATTCCGGTTATGGCAATGCCCAAGTCAGATAACGAAGTACATGAAGAGAACAAGCCGGTAGCAGAAGATAAGCCGGCTGCAGAAGATAAGCCCGCAATGCCACCATTTGGCGGCCCACAGCCCGGATTCGGGGCTCCACAGCCTGCATTTGGAGGTCCACAGCCCGGATTTGGTGGTCCACAGTCTGGATTCGGCGGACCACAGCCCGGATTTGGTGGCCCTCAGCCGGCATTTGGCGGACAGCCCGGACAGCCGAGACAGCCAGGTCAGCCCGGAATGGGAGGACAGCCCGGAATGGGAGGACAGCCCGGAATGCCGGGTCAGCCCGGACGCCCCGGATTTGGAGCACCTCAGCAGGGAGCAGCAGGACAGCCCTTCGGACAGGGACAGGGCAATATGCCACAGCAGTTCATGCAGCCTCAGGGACAGCCTCAGATGAAGCCCCAGGCACCAAAGTTTGATCCATCAGATCACACAGCTGATTTTGATGAGGAGGATATCAAGGAGAACAAGCTGATCGCAGCACTTCCTTATTTCTTCTTCTTCCTTGGAGTTATAGTATGCAGCCTTCATAAGGAGTCCAAGTTTGCAAGATTCCATATGATGAATGCCATCAAACTTGAGATAGCATCAATACTTGCATTACTCCCTTGCATCATCGTTATTCCCGGTGTGTTTGTAACAGCGGTCTTCGAGTTCATTATCATAATTGCTTATATCGCTGCTATTGTAAACGTATTCAAGGGTAAGGCTAAGGATCCTATTGGTGTTAGAAAGATCAAGTTCCTTATGTAATATTTAAGACAATAAGAAGCGCCGGTTCGTGATGGACCGGCGCTGTTTTAATGCAAATAACTATCAGAAGAAATAATCTATTATTCCCAAAAGTACTGCAGACAATATTGAATATAATACAACCGAGATAACATATCCGATGAGTTTCCAGATAAGGCTTGCGATAGCCCAGTTCTTTCTGCCTCTTTCTTCAGGCCTTGGGTTATGCTCAGCTGCCCATACGATTTTAAGGATCAGACCTGCGATTGGAATATAACCAAGCAGCAGGGTCAGCATCCAGTCCTTGACTGACATTTCAGGAATGAGAGCAGGTGGCTGATTTTTACCGGGGTTGATAGGATATGCTGCCTGCGGAGGAACGGTGCCGGGGCCCTGTGGAGGTATTGTCCCCTGAGGAGGAACCATGCCCGGTCTCGAAGGGGCAGCCATATTCGGATTCTGAGGGGGAATGTTACCCGGACCCTGTGGCGGGATGGGGCCTGCCTGGGGCTGATGCTCATCCCAGGAGTTGTTCTCCGTAACTGCAAAATCCTTAACTTCTTCATTCTGTTCCGGTGTTAAATTATTGTTATCATCCATAATAATATGCCTCAACTTTACTTTAGTTTGATAAATATACATCAATACTGATTATAGTTGAACTATGCTCCATGGTGCAAGTGTCATATATCTGCAAAAAAACCGTCGGAAGCAGATACAATGTGCCTCCGACGGTCTATTGTTTCTTATGAAGTTCTATCTGGTCATCATGCCATCAGCATTCTGAACATCTCGATAACCTGCTCCTTGGTTGCTTCTCTCGGATTGCCGGGATAGCATGCATCGTTCAGGGCATCGGTTGCCAGCTGATCAAGATCCTCTTCCTTGATCTTCTCAAGGGTCTTCGGAATACCAACGTCCTCAGACAGCTTCTTGACTGCAGCGATGGCTGCGTCGCGGTACTCTTCCTGGGACATGTCGTCTACGCCCTTAACGCCCATTGCTCTTGCTACTTCGCGAAGTCTTTCGCCGGTGTACTCTCTGTTGAATTCCATGGAGATTGGAAGGAACATCGCACAAGCTACGCCGTGAGGAGTGTCATAGTGAGCTGAAAGAGTGTGAGCCATAGCATGGTCAATTCCAAGTCCTACGTTGGAGAAGCCCATACCTGCGATGTACTGGCCAAGAGCCATTCCTTCGCGGCCTTCCTTTTTGTTGTCAACAGCGTCACGAAGATTCTGTGAGATAAGACGGATAGCCTCAAGATGGAACATATCTGTCATCTCCCAGGCAGCTCTTGTGGTGTAACCCTCAATGGCATGTGTAAGAGCATCCATACCTGTGGCGGCTGTGAGACCCTTTGGCATTGAAGCCATCATTTCGGGATCAACAACAGCAACGATAGGCATGTCGTGAGTATCTACGCACACGAACTTTCTCTCTTTTTCAACGTCGGTGATAACGTAGTTGATGGTAACCTCTGCAGCGGTTCCTGCTGTTGTGGGAACTGCAATGATTGGAACGCAGGGGTTCTTGGTGGGTGCAACGCCCTCAAGGGAGCGAACATCTGCAAATTCAGGATTGGTGATTATGATACCGATGGCCTTGGAGGTATCCATTGAGGATCCGCCGCCTACGGCTACGATGCAGTCAGCACCGGACTTTTTGAAGGCTTCTACGCCGTTTTTAACATTTTCGATTGTTGGATTGGGCTTGATGTCTGAGTAGATCTCAAAAGGAATGCCTGCCTTCTCCAGAAGATCTGTAACCTTCCCCGTTACGCCAAACTTGATAAGATCGGGATCTGAAGCCACGAAGGCCTTCTTGAAACCGCGAGATTGGATTTCATTTGTGATCTCATTGATAGCGCCAGCCCCATGATAAGATGTGCCGTTAAGTGAAATTCTGTTTGCCATATACCTGTCCTCCATAATACTTTTGCTGATGGATGTCCATCGTTAATACCTTCGGAATTAATTATATCATTAAAGAAAATGCCGGACAGTTAGATTTTGGCTGAATTCCGTGCAAAAACGACCGTGGAAAATCAACCTTGAAATATCATATAAAATTGGATAGTATCAATGTTACGAGGCAAAAAAGTCTTAATAGGATTACGAAGTAACGGATTTGGAAAGGAAGCGGAATTATAGATGAACAGCTCGCTTGACTTTTTGAATATGATAAAGAACGGGGACACGACAAGTAGGAAGGTGCCTGTAAGAGAGACTGCAACTAATGCAAGGAGTGTGCAACAGACAGCGAGTACATCACCGGTAAGGGAATCATCTCAGGGTAAGGACATCAAAGCAAGTTCCAAAAAGGCAGAGATGAAAAGCGTACATGGCGGAACAATCGCAGTCATCGACACCGAGACTAACTGGCGTGATGAGGTGATGTCCATTGGAATTGCTCTGGCGGATGAGAAGAGCTTTGAACTAAAGGATAAGAGATATTATATCTTCGAGCCGGAGGTTATGATCGGAGGTTATTTCAGCAGCGTTGTTCATATGAGGGGACTTCCCGAGATCGTGTGCTCAAGGCGTGAAGCTATGGAAGGGGTAAAAGAGTATCTTCGTAGCAACAACGTCACCAGGATCCTGGCCTATAACGCCAAGTTCGACCTGGGGCATCTGCCGGAGCTGGCTGGTTTCGAGTGGTTCGATATCATGAGGCTGGCGGCTTATAAGCAGTATAATTCAGCGATTCCGGATTCACTTCCCTGCTGTAAGTCCGGAAGGCTCAAGACAGGCTACGGTGTGGAACCAATCATGAGGCTGCTAACCGGGGAGAACGGCTACTGTGAAGTGCATAACGCAGTCATAGATGCCGTAGATGAGCTTAAGATAGCAAGGCTTCTTGGCCATGGCATGGAAGTATATGAATGTGCAAGGCTATAGAATGCCAGGCAAATAATATAGGTATCATACTCATAGAATAATGAGAATATAACAGAATAATACATTCAGGAGGAATGAAAGAAGTTATGAGGAAATTGCTTGTAGTAGTAGACATGCAGAAGGACTTTGTTGACGGAGCACTTGGAAGCGCAGAGGCAGTAGCCATCGTACCCGGCGTTGTTGCCAAGATAGCTGAATATGCTCCCGAGAACATTTTTGTGACAAGAGATACACATCAGCCCGATTACATGAACACTCAGGAGGGACATAACCTCCCCGTTGAGCACTGCATCGAAGGCACAGAGGGTTGGGAGCTGGACAAAAAAGTTGCCGAGGCGGTGAAGGGTGCAACCTTCGTAAATAAGCCCACCTTCGGCAGTACAGATCTTGTTAAGATAATCAGCGATATTGCAGCAAAAGAGGAGATTGAGATCGAACTCATCGGACTCTGCACAGATATCTGCGTAGTATCCAATGCACTTCTTTTAAAGGCCTTCATGCCTGAAGTTCCGATCAGTGTAGATTCTGCTTGCTGCGCAGGCGTAACTCCTAAGAAGCATGCAGCTGCTCTTGAGACCATGAGATCCTGCCAGATCGCAGTTAAGTAATATCATATGCGATAGAGTTATTCACCGAATTCATCTATGGATTCGGCGATCTCATCCAGGCTGATCTTAAGTTTACCATCGAATATTGCAACCGGTGCCTCTCCCTTAAGGGGGAGGATCACCGGAACAAAATCTTCATCCATGAAATTGTAGGTTATAAGTATTCTTTTCTTTGGATCTACGATCCAGTATTCTCTGACACCGGCCTCCATATATTTGGAGAGCTTGATGGTCATGTCTTTTTTCCTTGTAGATACAGACAGAATCTCAACCAGAAAATCAGGAGCGCCATAGACGCCAAAACCCTTTATCTTGCTGCGGTCGCATATTACCAGAACGTCGGGTTGAACCATGGTCTTATCATCGCAGTCTATCTGTACATCCACCGGAGCAGAAAATGCTTTGCAGTTACCCTTGTTCTTCTTGATAAAATTGGCTATGGTCGAGTGGATTATGTATGATATATCCTGATGAACAATCCTCGGGGCGGTCATGTCATAGAACACACCGTCTATAAGTTCAACACGCTGCTCGTCCGGCAGGGCATAGTAATCCTCCAGGGTGAACTCCCCCTGACGTTTGGATGGATTGCCATACTTGATTCCATCTGGATTAGCAGATGCAGTGATAGAGCCTGTGTTATATTTAGGGGTATCTTCGCATACTAAGTTTTCACCAGTACCATATTCATAGGCCTTACCGCGGTAAGAATCCTCGTTTGCTCCAAGGACCTTTTCCAGGGCATTCAGAGTGGCCTTCCTAGGGGACTTGGTTACTCCTGTGAGAATCTTCTGTATTGTAATGGCCGGAACTCCGGTATATTCCGACAGCTGAGAATAGCTGTAGCCGCGGTTTTCTTTTACTTCACGCATCTGCTTGATGGTCATGGCAATTCCTCCGGGATTGTGTACGATGGCGTATGAATATATTATGGCATCGCATGATACAACGTGATCAATATATATTCACATCTTAATATATATAATTATATCTTATTATATCTTATTATATATAATTATATATTTGCATATGATCTCGTCAAGAGGAATTCAATATGATTCAGGAATCAGGCGGCTTTCTCAACATATTCCTGATACAGGCTCTCATAGGAGTCCATGGAATCAATAAAGAGCTTCTTCAGATCTTCGTCAAATAAGAGACCGTCTGCGTTCTGACTGATTCCATCAAAGCTCAGGTGGTATATACTCGGTGAATTATTTATGTTAAGAAGGGGCATCTCCCGGAGCTGCTCAGGTGACTGATATACAAGATCCACAGACCAGAAGTCCTCACCGTTCTTACTCCAGCGGGAAAAAACGAGTTTGCAGCCGATGGGAGTCTTTTTTTCAACGGCATCGGGAAGGGCATAGTCCGAGACGCCAAGGGCAGCCAGTACGCTTCCTACGTTGGAATCGTGACCACACAGGAATGAGAAGACTCTGCCATCTGTCTCCATCTCGGAGTAGAGCTCGTTTATAAGGGGATAGGCTACATTATCGGCCACCATGGGAGCGGTGAAGAGAACGTCGCCGTAGACGTCTTTGATCTCAGAGATCTTTTTCCACTCTTCAAGGGACAGCTCATTGCCAAAGCCTGCCTTCATGGGATCTTTCTCCTCATAATACTGCAGTACAAGGGCGTCACTGACGGAGCAGGCGGTCTTAAGAGATCCGCTGACGGAGGGTTCGGCTCCTTCTTTAATGGAAAAAACTGCGTCATTCGGAGTAAAGGCTGTCACCTCGCCATTTTGCCAAGCCGCCGAGTCTTCAAGGTCTATCACATCAGAGAGAAGCTCATAATTGTCTGCAAGGTCTGTCATGTCTTTTTCATAGCACTCGTAGATCTGCGCTATGGCGTCCTGTTCGTATTCATCGGTGCTGAAGGTGAGCTGCGGATTGAAAACGGGATCCATCTTGTCGAACTCCACGTGATGCTCAACTTCAAGGCCTGCTGTTGGGAACATGCCCGAGGTAAAATACTGGGCTGTTGCAATGGTCCTTTGCTTGGAATTGGCATAGATTCTGACAGCACCGTTTTCAGGATGATAGTTCTCCGGGATAAGCTCCTCGGATTCCAGCCATTTTCTGAAATACTGTCCCATTTCAGTCTCAAGAACGCCGCCGCGAAGGGATAACTCACTTGGTGCGGAGGACCACTCGAACCACTCATGGGGCGTGATCTTGCCAAGAAGGGAATCACCGCCGCTTAAGGGCGAGCGGATGTTGTGACGGCTAAGGACTACAACCTGCTCAAGAGTGTAGCCGTCATAGGATATGTTATAGGAGGCAGTGGCCGCAGCAGGAGCAGATTCCGATTGAGGGAGCTCTGCCGCGGGACTGTTTAAGCTTGTTGCTGATGTGCCTGCGGTGAGGGCCAAAAGCAGCGCCATTGATATTATTCTTTTCATGATTGGTGAACCTCCGTTGGCTATTTTTGTTCCAGTTCAATTGTACTATAATGCGTTAATTGACAATCTTAAAATAGTATAAAGCTGTTGTGAATTAAAAAATCGAGTAAAAAAGTGACAGGCACTTTGCTCTGCTAAAGTGCCTGTCACTTTATTGATTTACTCTACTACAGTGAATTCTATTGCTTTCTTGTTTTCTCTTTCGGCGAGGAGCTTGTCGAATTCTTCCTGGCCGCCTGTATAATCAGTGGTTGGAGCATCGAAAGTGTTTTCTTCTCTGGTAAATCCTGAGAACTCGTTTGTTCCGGTGTCTACACCGTCTGAAATGGAATCCTTCATCATAAGTCCGCCAAAATCAGCTGAGATGAAGTAGGTCTCATAGCTGTGGTTGGTGCCTGCATAGAGGATACCGTCCTCAACTCTTAAGGGATAGGATGAACCTGCTCCTGTAACAACTGAAAGCTGTGATACTTTGCCATCAAGGATACCATAAATAGAAGCTTCATAGGCTGTGTGGTCTGCTTCAAATACGAGATCGGTTACCGCAAGAAGTTTTTCCTCGCTTCCGTACAGCTCGATGTATGCGTAGCCCTGACCGGGTGTTAATGCAGCAATGACATCATCATAGGAGTCAAAAGAGGTCTTGCCGGACTGTTCCTGAACAAAGTCGCTGGGCATATCTGCAAAAGCCTCATTTTCTTCGTTGTACATCTGCTCTGCAACGGCCTGGATATCGAAACCGTCAAGGTCGGCTGCTGCAACTGAAAGTGAATAAGCAATTCCAATCTCAATATCATACCAGGTGATCATGTCAACATATCCGGTTTCGTTGATTGCGCGATAGGTCTTGCCGGGCATATGTCCTTCGCCCCAGTTTGCAAGAGTAGCATCCTCAGGTCCCACTGTCCATTCAACATAATTGCCGGCGATATCAGCGTCCTCAGCAGCTCCCTGCTGTGCTCTTGCAGTGAACTCCAGGTCATCCAGCTTAAAGCTTAACTGAACAAGAGGTCCTACGCTTTTTTCAGGATCACCGAGATCCTCGCACTTAAGCCATTCTACGTCAGTAGCTCCTTCAGGTGCCTTGAAGAGCCTTGTGCAAAGCTCCTTCGCTTCTTCCTCTGTGATGGTTACCCAGGGGTTAGCCAGTCCAACTGCCTGCTCTGTCTCTGCTGAATCTGCCGCAGCAGCGTTAGCATCTTCCGGTGCTGCTTCTTCCTGAGTAGCTTCGGACTTAGTAGCTTCCTGCAAGGCCGCACCATCACCTGCACCGCACCCTGCGATAACTCCTGCAGTAAGTGCCAGCGCAGTACATAAAACAACAATTCTCTTTTTCATAATTGATTTCTCCTCATAAATTATGAATTCCTTTTATGCCTCATCTAAAATGCTACTATGTTTTGTGGTTCGGAAATCTTAAATAACTATTAAATCGTTTAAGTTGTGGAGAGTTGTGAAAACATATATAATATCTTCCACTTGCATTTTTAGTTTAACTGGAAATACCCAAAGGAGATTTACAAATTGAAAGCATACATGGATGCGCCGGAAGATAAAGAATCGGTAGAGTTTGAAGTCAGTGAAAAGGACGAGGTGGTCGTCTTCGAAGTTAAGGATGCGGAGGACGGCAGCCACGTAAGTGGCTTTGATACACACAGAGCGCTCAAGGAGCGATTCATCCTTGATGAAGAGAACGATAGTGTAAAAAAGGAATACATCGGTGAGGACCTCGATCCCGATATCAGAGAGGAGCTGGCAGAAGAGGAGGAAGCTGAGAAGATCGCAAGCATTCGGTCAGGCGATTTTTACGACGGCGTCCGCAAAAAATCTGTTGTCAGATATATCATGTATACGCTGATCGCAGTTTGTATGTCATTCATCTTCCTGGCGGGAATCTATTCGATACTGGATCTTACAGGCAAGGCGGATAGTACTCACAAATATACCGAAGTTTCTAAAGTTTTGGCGCCCTACGAAGTCAGCTACCACATTCTCAAAAGCGACGGCACTTCCCCCAAGCTCTCCGCTGAAGGCGGCGTTATCTATAATTCAGAGGGAAAAAGCGTAAGAGTCTGTGGCGAGGACGACACGGGAGTGCTCTTTATGCCCTACTCCTGGGACAATTACATGGCAGTTCTGAATGACGGCGTTTTATCAATCTACGGCCCTGAGCTCGACAGCTACGTTGTCGCTGAGGGAGTTGTCGATGCATATGAGGCAAACTGCGATATTTTTTACCTCAAGAAAGATGGAAGTCTCTACCTCTATGATCCCATGTTCGGGAAGGTATATCTGGCGGATGAAAACATAACTCAGCTGTACTGCAACAGAGACTTCAGAAATACCAATTATATCTATGCCAAAAAGGTCGAAGGCAGCAAAACCAAGCTTGTTCGCCTGGACACTCTTTATAAAGAATATGCAACCATAGCAAAGGGCAATGTCTATCCTCAGTTTGTTTCCGCCGGCAATGACCGTATCTTTTTCAGCACCAAAGAAAATGGCGGCATGCTCTACGTTTACGGCAGATATTCCGAGAGTAAGCAAAGAGCCTGCGGTTTTCTCGACGCTTCCATAATAGTTTCAAGCAAAAAAGGTGATGTCATCCTGATTCGGGACAATTCCACCGGAGATGTGTACCTGTGGAAGGACAGCAATTATTATCATGGCTATGAAGATATGCGCCTTGTGTGCAAAGGCGGAAGTGATGTGAAGGTTATTTTTGCAACTGATTCTTCGGTGGCAATTTCTTATGTGAATGATGCGGGGAAGCATAGGGTTACGATATCGCAGTATGAGTATGATGATAGGCTGGTGGAGGGGTGAGATTCTGTAAAATAAGTTATTTGTTTATCCTTTTTTAATTGGTTTAATGGTCGCATTATTGATAAAATATTATTGCGTACTTGTAATATAAAGGGGGATTGTACGCCTGGGGATGTTTCTTGATTTCAAGAAAATATAAACGTTATAACGACTAAAACTATAAATAAATTGCAAAATATGCCGATGTATTAATTAGATACGCAATCAGAGCCTATGAGGGGGTTATGATATGGCAAAAACTGCGACACTTAGAGCGGAATCGTTAAGCGGCACCTGGGGCCGTAAGATCATCGAACTCAATTATCAGGAGATCTTTGATCACAAACCCAATATTTACAAATGGACGAAAAGAGCATTTGATATCATAGCGGCCAGTGTAGCCCTTGTGCTTCTTTCGCCGGTCTTTATTATTACAGCTCTGGCCATTATTCTTGAGGATGGCGGACCTGTATTTTTTACCCAGCAGAGAGCCGGTCAGAATATGAAGAGCTTCAAGATCTACAAGTTCAGGAGCATGTACAAGAATGCAGAATCACAGTTTGAACGGATGCAGGCCCAGAATGAACAGACGGGACATGCTTTCAAGATCAAAAACGATCCTAGAATAACCAGAGTGGGGAGATTTATCAGGAGATACTCCATTGATGAGCTTCCACAGCTCCTTAATATCATCAAAGGTGACATGAGCATTGTGGGGCCAAGACCCATTCTCTATAATCAGATGGAAGAGTGTAATGCCTACGAAAAACAGAGGCTCATCGCCAAACCCGGTCTTACCTGCTACTGGCAGGTCTGCGGAAGAGCCAAGATCAAATGGGACAGATGGGTTGAGCTGGATCTTCAGTATATTCAGGATATGAGTATTCTGAAGGATCTGGAGCTGATCTTCAGAACCTTCCCCGCCGTGTTTGGCAAGGACGGAGCATATTGATAGTACTAACTAAGCCCTTGGTGATGATGCACCGAGGGCTTTAACTATGCCTCAAAGGTGCCATAGCCGGTATTGAAATATGCATAAAAAAGTACTTTTCATATACTAAAAATGCATTGATAATTATAAGTATCGTAAACAAAACGGAAAAAAGTTTAAGGCAACAAGGGGGAAACAACATGAAAAGCATCTGTATTGACGACAAATGGTCCTTTAGAAGAGGTTTTGTGGATTCGCTGGGACTTCTTAAGGATATTCCGGGAAAAGAGGTGGACCTTCCCCACGATGGGATGATCGGAACCCCTGTCAGACCCGACGCGCCGGCAAAGTCCGACAGCGGATATTTTGTCGGCAATCTTTCAAGCTATACCAAGTACATAATGATCCCGAAGGAATGGGAGGGAGACTGCGTCGGACTTCAGATTGACGGCGCCATGATGAATGTGACAGTTGATGTTAACGGCTGCAAGGTGGGAGGTCAGCACTACGGCTATGCCCCTTTTTATCTGGATCTGACCAAATATATCTCCTTCGGAGAGGAGAACCGGGTCACCATCAACTGCAATACCACCATGCAGGTCAATTCCCGCTGGTACACGGGCTCTGGCCTTTACAGGGGAGCCCGGCTCCTTCACGGCCCCAGAGTTCACATAGTTCCTGACGGGATCCTTCTTCATACAAGGGAGGTCCGGGACGGCTATGCATTTATCGAAGCCCGTATCGAGACCGAAAACACAACCCTTGAGGACAGGCTTGCCCGGGTGACAGTGTCCCTGGCAAAAGAGGCCACCGGCGAAGTTGTGACTGATGTAAACAGAGTCATCAGAATCGGCGCAGGGGAAACAGAGACTGCCATATTGGCGATCAATCTAAAGGACCCCCTTTTGTGGGACTGTGACGAGCCAAATCTGTATAACGTCACGGTATCCCTGCAGAACCTTGGCACCTACAGGACCCATTTTATCCCTGAGGAAAACAGTACCCTGGACGAAGCCTCAACCCTTTTTGGAGTCAGGACCATCACTGCGGATGCGGTTTACGGCCTCAGGATCAACGGAAAAACTGTGAAGCTGAAGGGCGGCTGTCTTCATCATGATAACGGTCTTCTCGGCTCCGTATCTCTCTATGAGGCGGAAAAAAGAAAAATCGAAAAGCTAAAGGAAATCGGCTTTAATGCCGTAAGAACCGCCCACAACCCTCCCTCAGCTGCCCTCATCGAGGCCTGCGACAGGCTTGGAATGTACGTTTTTGACGAAGCCTTCGACGCCTGGGGAATTGCCAAGAGAAGCGGCGACTACAGCCAGTTTTTTGACAGCGACTGGAAAAAGGACATTTCCTCTTTTATAAAAAGAGACAGGAATCACCCCAGCGTCATCATCTGGTCCACTGGAAATGAAATACCGGAAAGGGGCGGCCTGAATAACGGATATTCCCTGGCTACCGACATTGCTCTTGAGATAAAAAAGTACGACCCCTACAGGCCTGTGAGCAACGGCATATGTACCCTCTGGAGCGGCTTGGATGATGCACTGATGGCCCATCAGTGCCAGAATCAGAACTCCTCCGAGGGCCTCTTTGATACCACCTGGGAGACGGTAACAGAGCCCTTTACCAATGGCCTTGACATAGTGGGCTACAACTACATGGAAGACATCTATGAGCGTGACCACGAGATGTTCCCGGAGAGGGTCATCCTGGGCTCCGAGAACTTCCCCAACCAGATAGGCTACAGATGGCCCATGGTGGAGAAGCTTCCCTATGTGATAGGCGATTTTACCTGGACCGCCTGGGACTATTTGGGAGAAGCCGGAATAGGCAAGGCTGCCTATGTGGATGAAAATGATGAGGATAATGAGATAAAAAGGACTAACGGCTGGGTGCTCATGCCGCCCTCCGGATCCCCCTATCCCTGGAGATGCGCCAACGACGCGGACTTTGACATCACCGGAAACAGAACCCCTCAGGGCGCCTACAGAAGCGTTGTCTGGGGTAGCGGCAGCACCCACCTCTTTTCTAAGGACCCTTCGAACTTTGGGAAAAAAGAAATCACCACCATGTGGGGGTTCCCTGAGCTTTTCTCAAGCTGGAACTACGAGGGATATGAAGGCCGGGACATAAGTCTGGCAGTATTTTCCAATGCCGATGAAGTCGAGCTTGTCCAAAACGGGAGATCCCTTGGAAAAAAAGCTGTGACCATGGACAGGCCCATGCCCTGCAGCGCAGTATTTGATACCAAATATGAGCCGGGAACAGTTGAAGCCATAAGCTACCGGGCAGGTAAAGCGGTGAGCAGGGATAAGCTTGTCACCACAGGAAAACCCGCCGCTTTAAAGCTCCTTCCGGAAAAGAGCAGCGCCGCCGCAGACGGACATGACCTCATATATGTTGGAATAGAAGTGGTGGACAGCGAGGGCTGTATTGTTCCCAATGCCGCCATAGATATAACCGGAGAGTGCAGCGGTTCCATGAGCCTTGCCGGCTTTGGATCGGCCAATCCCATTACGGAGGATGACTACACAGACGGCGAGACCATCACCTACAGGGGCCGCGCTCTGGCAATACTCCGCTCCGGATATGAGCCCGGAAAGTTCAGGCTGACTATCACCGGTGAAGGCCTTGGAGAAGCTGTTTTTGAAGGAAATATAGGTTGATAAAGTAACCTTCCCTTCATATGCCGTAAAATTCTAAAATGTTGATGACAAGTGCATTATTGTATTCTAAAATGTTGATATAAGCTACATAATTGTATTCTAAAATGTTGACAGGAGTAGCAATGAGAAGAAAGATATCAGCAGAACTAAAGGACTGGAGCGCATCCAAAGATAAGAAGTGCCTTATCGTACAGGGGGCCAGGCAGGTCGGCAAAACTTATTCTGTGGAGAGGTTTGCGGAAGCGAACTATGAAGAAGTAGTAGAAATAAACTTTAAGGAAATTCCATCTGCAGCAGACATTTTTGCCGGAGATTTATCGGTTGATACAATGGTAATGGCGATGAGGTTCCGTTTTCCCGAAAAGAAGATACTTCCCGGAAAGAGTCTTATCTTTTTGGATGAAATTCAGGAATGTCAGGAAGCTATCACTTCTCTGAAGTTCTGGGCAATAGATAATAGATATGATGTTATAGCGTCAGGATCACTTCTGGGTATTGATTATAAAAGAGCATCCTCATATCCTGTTGGATACGTAGATTACATTAAGATGAATGGGCTGGATTTTGAAGAGTTTTTATGGGGGCTTGGAGTCACCGATGATATGATTGATTCTCTTCGTGGTTACTTTGAAAGGAGAGAGGTGGTTCCGGAAGCAATCAATACGCAGATGATGAATTATTACAGGCATTATATTGCGACCGGGGGTATGCCTGAAGCTGTAAAGGAATACCTTGAATCCAAGGATTATAGAGCGGTGGACAAGATCCAACGTAGCCTGTTACAGGGCTATCAGTATGACATTGCCCATTATGCTCATGCGGAAGAGAAGGTTAAGGCTGAGAAGTGTTACTTATCACTTGCAAAGCAGCTCCTTGAAAAGGAAAATCATAAATTTCAATATAAAGAAGTAGAGCATGGCGGAAGAGCGCAGAAATATTTTTCAAGCATTGAATGGCTCCTGCGAGCGGATATCATCAGTCTATGCAAGTATGTGACGGATGTAAAATATGATCTTGAGGATTATGCCAGGGATGATTTTTTCAGGGCATATACTACAGACCTATCCTTGCTCATTGCCATGAAAGACTTCACATTAAAGCGGCATATCGTTGAAAATACTCTTTCAGGGAATACGAAAGGCGGTATTTATGAATGCGCAGTAGCAGATGCTCTGTATAAGAACGGATATTCTCTGTTTTTCTATAAGAATGAGACCACCAAGAGAGAGCTTGACTTTATTATCCAGAAAGAGGGAAGAGTTGTCCCGATAGAGGTAAAAAGCGGCAATACGCGAGCTACTTCTCTTAAAGCTTTTGTAAAGAACAAAGACGACATCGAATATGGGTATAAGTTTATTGATGGAAATATTGGTGTTGACGTGGAAGGAATAATTACCTTGCCATTATATATGGCTGCTTTTATGTAATAGATCAGTTTAAAGATAAAGTGCTGAAAGCGTAGATTTGATACAAAATCTACGCTTTTTTATGTGAAAAGAACAATATATGGGTTATAATTAATCTATATAATATTGCATTGTTGATGAGAAAGCGTGTTCGCGGAATTGACTTGGGGAATGCCCACTGTTGCGGTAAGCGGATATGGAGGAATTGATGGGACTTAAAGATCTTATAAAAAGAACTGACATTAATTCTGAAATAGAAAAGTACAAAGCCACGGCAGGTGCTGTTCTCCTAGATGTAAGGACCGAGGAAGAGTATAAAAACGGCCATATACCCGGGAGCATCAATCTGCCCGTGGAAGAAATTCAGAAAATCGAGGATGTCATTACCGATAAGAATGTCCCCGTTTTCGTATACTGCCTTAGAGGCGGAAGAGCCGGCCGTGCAGTGAAAATCATGCAGACCTTCGGATACAAGGATGTGAAGAATATTGGCGGGATCATGGCATATAAAGGACTGATAGTGAAGTGATAATATTATTTGCAAATTGTATTATAGAAAATTTAGTCGTAATTAATGTGGGGCTGGCATGAAAATTGACGCATTTTTTATGAATGAGAATGAAATAAAGCAGGATTGTATTGCATGGGCGGAAGAAATCGCCCAAAGCTACAAGCCTGATTTGATCATTTTCGTTGCTAAAAGTGGATTTTTGTTTGCAGAATCAATTGCAGATTATTTTAGTTGCCCTATGGCGTATGTTATTGCCAGCAGACCTGACAACAAAAAGAAAGATTTAAAAAAAATTATACCAGTATTACCCAAAATTAGTGACAGGCACTTTAGTTAAGCAAAGTGCCTGTCACTTTTATTAGAAATCTGTCATAGGTGAGGCTTGTTTAGCCAGATATTCCTGAAGAAATGATATTCTATCGCCAAGGGGTCGATTTCCGAGGGGGAGGGTTACGTGGGGCAGGTAATTAAGTAAGTACTGATAGTAGTTTTTTCCCGCCAAGATGATGAAGTCGGTGTTTTGAACATCACAGACCGAATTAAGCTGATCAAATACCATTTGCGACCAGCGTTGTATCTCTGCCGGCGATTTATCTTTAAGCGTTTCATCGT
Source organism: Butyrivibrio sp. AE3009 (assembly GCF_000420845.1). GTDB lineage: Bacteria > Bacillota > Clostridia > Lachnospirales > Lachnospiraceae > Butyrivibrio. The sequence continues at coordinate 47,444 of NZ_ATVS01000017.1, forward strand.
AGGGAGCTAAAACTTCATTCTCCCCAACAAGTCCGTACTTGGAGGAAAGGATATAGATACGGTCTGAATTTCTTTTGGCATATTCATAGGATAGGGAAAAAAGAGTGCTTGCGGAATAGAGCTCTTTTGCTTTGCAGGCATAGTCTTTTTTGAGCTTTGAGCATGAGATAAGGGCTATACGTTCGTGGGAACGCATAGCAGCGGTGTAAAAACGAACTGTTTTACCTCTTCTGTTTACCTGAGCTGTATAGCCGGCTTTTGTCCAGGCAGCTGCCTGGCTGTGCACGGATTTGGCATTTTCATCCGGATTGTCCCACCACATATCATACTTACTTGCAGACGCCGGCAATGCTCTGCCGAGGATTGATTCTATCTCCGCAAACGTGAGGGTTATTTCGTTCTGCCTGCATTTCTTAAGAAAATTATGCAAAGGATCATAGACGCCCATTTGAGTTACTCCTTTCAGAATCCGTATAAACACAAAGGGGATGCACACGGCATCCCCATAGATTATTATATCACTTTTTCGGTGTGGAATAGTGATTGCTATTTCCAGGAAAGTTCTAATTTCTTGCGGGAATCAGCGCAGTCCCACCTTAACGCAGCGACTACCGGGAAAGCAGCTGTGCCTGGCACCAACGCTACATCGTAATGCCCCATGGCTCTGGTAAATGTTGTGATGGTCATATATGTTGACAGTGCCTGGCACGGTATAAATCAATATAGCATCAACTGCTGCGGCGATTGTATTTTGTGATGCAATTTACTGCGGTGCGCTGGCACCATCATCATATTGCAATCTGTTATGACTACCGTTAGGCTGAGAATGCTTTATCTGCTTATGATTCCTGTAAGTGGAGCCAGGCACCGCTTCGTTTCCCGTATGTGAAAGTAAGCCAATGGGGACGGTTCTCGATGGTGCAGTTTCTCATGCATCAGCAAGAACTGTCCCTAGTGGCGACCGGGTGGTGATAGATCATTGAATTAGTGATAGGAATTGAAAATTGTTTAGCATGAAAGGTGTAGGTTTCGGAATTGGCACGAAATCTACGCTTTTTCTATGACAAATATCAATATTTAGACTATAATAATACTATGAATAAAACATTAGTGAGATAAATTTCTTATAAATCTCAATCTCATTTACTTAAATTAGTATAAAATATGCCGATATACAATTAAAGACATGGAGTTTTATGCTAGAATTAGCTTGTGAGGGCGAGATATGCTAGTTGAATACAATAATACAGAAGTTGTTAATGGTCAGGCTATAGCGTTAGAGCGTGAAGCTAATATCAATAACCCGGATTTTCAGTCAGAAGCAGACGCTATAAGCTCTGTGACAGCTAATGTTAAAGGAAAAATTGTATATAGGATGATAAAAAGAGCGTTTGACGTGGTTGCGTCATTGCTGGGATTGATAATCTTAGCTCCGCTTTTTTTAGTTGTGGCTATTCTAATCAAAAAGGAAGATGGAGGCCCTGTCTTTTTTGTTCAGGAAAGAACCGGATTAAATAATAAGCCGTTTAAAATGTATAAATTCCGAACAATGTGTGAGAATGCAGCTGAGATGCATAAGTTTCTCTTAGAGCAGAATGAGCTTGATGGACCTGCTTTTAAAATGAAGCATGATCCCAGAATTACACGAATAGGCAAAGTTCTCAGAAAGACAAGCATAGACGAACTTCCGCAACTCCTTAATATTTTGAAGGGTGAAATGTCAGTAGTTGGTCCAAGGCCTCTTCCTGTATACGAAACAGATCAGATGACTCCATTCCAGATGACAAGGCATCTTGTTAAACCCGGTCTCACATGCTATTGGCAGGTTATGGGCCGCACCGAAGTCCCTTTTGAAGAGTGGATGGAACTTGATCAGAAGTATCTTCAAAAGAGAAGTGTTGCTACTGATATCGGACTTATTATTATGACATTCAGAGCGCTGAAGGCAGGGGATGGCGCGTATTAGTATCAGATTAAAATGAACAGTATGGGAGAAAGTATTGTATGCCAGAATTATCTATTGTGATTCCGGTCTTTAATGGGGAGAAATATGTTCAAATGTGTTACGAAGGTATAGCTTCCCAATCATTTAAGGACTGGGAAGCTATTTTTGTTGATGATGGGTCAAAAGACAATTCACCGGCAATTCTAGATAAGATAGCAGAACAGGATGAGAGAGTAGCAGTAATCCACAAGGAAAATGGTGGTACTGCCACTGCCAGAAATGCAGGACTTAATGTGGCAACAGGGAAATATATAACTTTTCTTGATTGCGATGATGAAATTAAAGAAGACATGTATGAAAAAATGGTTAGTTTGATGAATTCAACTCAGGCGGACATGGGGGTATGTGGATTCTATTATAAATTGGAAAAAGAAAACAATGGGGAATCCGAGACTACTTATCTTGAGGAAAAGTACTATCCTTCCAGTGTCTACAAAACTCCCGAAGAAATAAAAGAACATTTAGTAGATATGTGGGATTCAGATCTACTATCGAATGTATGGAATAAGCTCTATAGGATGGATCTTATCAGGGAAGAGAATCTTCGCTATAGAGATGGTCACGTCTATACTGAAGACAGAGTGTTTAATAGGCAGTTTATTGAGAATTGCAATAGCATAGCATTTACAAATGAATGCCTTTATTACTATGTCAGAGAGCGAGTAGGGTCTACTACTGAGAAATACAGGGACGATTCTTTTATCATTAGAAATAAGGAATACAATGAGTTTACTGCGCATTATAAAAAGCTTGGGATTTGGGACAACAAGTCCAGAGAGTATACCAGTCGTGAATTCATAGAAAGAATTGCAGGTTGTATCGAGAATGTATTTCACGCAGGCAAGAATCTGACAACCAAGCAGAAATACGACAGCATTAAGAGTATGGTACAACATCCTGATACTAGGGAAGCTATTAAGTACGCAAGATGTCGTTCAAAAAAGATGAGGGTATTTGTCCTTCCTATCAGATGGAATTGGACTCCGGGTGCATATTTGATGGGATATACGATTTATACAATCAGAAGCAAGAACCCAGTTCTATTTCATAAACTAAAAAGTGCCAGATGAGGAAGTAAATGAAAGTATTCTTTGTAAATCCACCATTCAAATCTGAATATGGCAAGTTTTCGAGAGAACAACGAAGTCCTGCTATCACTAAGTCTGGGTGCTTCTATTATCCTCTTTGGCTTATCTACGCAGCTGCTAGATTGGAAAAAGAAGGATTTGAAGTGGAATTCTTGGATGCACCAGCCAAGCAGCTTTCGGAAGAAGATGCATTGGAGATTATAAAAGCAAAAGGTGCAGATACGAGACTTTTTGTGGTGGATTCAACAACACCATCGATTTATAATGATGTTTCTTTTGCGGGTAAGATTAAGAATTTGTTCCCTTCTGCTTTATTAGGCCTAGTGGGGACACATGTTTCTGTAAGAGCTGATGAAACCTTAGATTTGAATGAGGCAATAGACTTTGTTGCCAGAAAAGAATATGATCTGACAATTGAAGATATAGCGAAAGCGCTTAAGTCAGGTATTAATTGGAAAACTGTGAAGGGAATTACTTATCGTGAATCTGATGGTAGAAAAATCAGTAATGACGATATGCCTTATATCACCGATATGGACAGTGTTCCTTTTGCTTCAGAGTTTATCAAAAGCCATTTGGATGTGAAAGATTATTTTCAGCCAGTGGCAACATATCCAGAAATCCAGATTTTTACTGGAAGAGGATGCCCGTTTTACTGTAACTTTTGTTTGTATCCTCAGACAATGCATGGACATCAATACAGATATAGAAGTCCACAGAATATTGTAGCAGAGTTCGAATACATAGTAGAAAACTTTCCTGAGGTAAAAGAGGTTGTAATCGAGGATGATACCTTTACAGCTGATGTAGACAGAGTAAAGAAATTCTGTTCTCTGATTAGAGAAAAAGGAATCAACAAGAAAATCAGATGGATGTGTAATTCCAGAGTTACTTTAGATTATGAGACTATGGTGCTCATGAAAAAAGCTGGTTGTAGGTTGCTTTTGCCAGGTTTTGAAAGTGGAAGCCAGCAAATTCTTAACAATATCAAAAAAGGTACTAAAGTTGAGCAGTTCAAGCCATTTGTTGATAATGCCAGAAAAGCCGGTATGCAAGTGCATGGCTGTTTTATAGTTGGCAACAAGGGTGAAACAAGAAATACAATGAAAGAAACCCTGAATGTCGCATTAACACTTAAACTTGATACGGCACAGTTTTATCCATTAATGCCATTTCCCGGAACGGAAGCCTATGACTGGGCGGTATCACAAGGTTATTTAAGTGGAAAGTATACAGATTATCTGAAAGAAGATGGCAACCATAATACAAGCATGCACATAGACGATATTTCAGCAGAGGAACTGGTGGAGTTCTGCAATTATTGCAGACGAAAATTCTACTTGAGACCTTGGTATATCGGGCATAGGATGTGGATGAGTGTAAAGAGCCTTGATGATATGAAGAGAAGCTTGAAGGCGTTCGGACGGTTTAAGGAATTTTTATTCAAGAGAGCGTGAATAGTAAACGACAATTGTTTGTTGTGATTTATTGAAATTGAGAAAAATGATGAAAATAGTGCTGTTTACTGATGTTTGGGTAGCTGGAGGCATCTCAAAATATATATCAGACATAACAACTAAGATTGATATAAATGCTTTCTCTTGTGTAGTCTTGACAACGCAAGTTAAAACATCAATGTTCTTGGATGAAATCGAAAAAAACTGTGGATGCGTACAAGTACTTTCAGAGAAAGCATATGATGATCCTATAAAGCGTGTTATTTCAGGGCTATTGAGCTTTGAAAATGCAATGAAAGATATAAAGCCTGATGTTCTTCATATCCATGCGTCAAATGGAACAATGTTTTTATATGCATATTTGGCAAAGAAAGCAGGTGTAAAAAATGTAATAGTTCATTCCCATAACACGGATTTTGGTGATGGACATCGTATTATAAAGCGAATTGGACACGAGGGTGGGAAATATATATTCCAAAAATATGCAGATGAAAGAATTGCTTGCTCTAGAATGGCGAGTGAATGGCTATTTACAAAGAAAAACCAGAAAAATGTCAAGATCATTAAATGCTTTGTTGACACAGATAGATTTCAATTTAATGAAATGGACAGACGTATAATTCGAAAAATGTATGATATAGATGAAAGCACGATAATCTATTTGAATGTCGGACGATTTAATTATCAAAAAAATCAGCTGTTTTTACTTGATGTATTTAAAAAAATCATACAAAAACAAGAAGCGTATTTATTTATGATTGGTGAGGGGGAATTACAAGAGGCAATATTAAAAAAAATAAAGGATAATAATATAGAAAACAGAGTGATTATTGTTGGAACTACGCCAAAAGTTGAACAATATATGTCTGCTGCAGATATTTTTATTTTGCCATCATTATTTGAGGGGAACCCAATAACGTCTATTGAGGCACAGGCCTCTGGATTAGAATGTTTCTTGTCAGATACAATTACGAATGAAGCAAAGATAATTGATGACTTGCATTATATTGATATTAGGAATGTTTCTGGTTGCGCAGATTCCATTTTAAACAAGCCTGCTAGAAAGAGAAATAGGCTGGAGTATGCTGGTATTGTCCGAAGATCTGGGTATGATGTCGAATTACAAGTAGATGAATTGGCTAGAATATACATGGCAGGAATTTGAGCAATATTTTATAGGGATTGTACTTATGAGAATTGTATATGTTTTGGTATCAGATAGTGAAGATATATATTATGAAGAATGCATGATTTCTATAAAGTCGATAAAAACGAATAAAATAGATGCTGAAATATTCGTGGTTATGGACGATGATACTTTTGAAGGGTTAATAGGGAAAAGAAGTGAGATTAAGAAGTATGCTATAATTAAGCATTTGCCGTTTGAAAGTGGTGTCAAAAAAAGAATTAGAAGTAGAGTACTGAAAACGTCAATCAGAGAATTGATTGAAGGTTCTTTTTTATATGTGGATACTGATACTGTCTTTTGTGAAAAAATTGAAGCGGATAGTTTTCGTGATATTCCCGATATAGGAATGGTTCTTGATAAACATACAAGTATAGATTTGTACTATAACAAGCAGTTTTATTATAAAAACGCTGAAAGATTGGGGTTTTCTGTCGGATATCAAGGAAAACATTATAATAGTGGTGTGTTTTGGGTAAATGACACTGCAGAATCTAGACATTTTTTTAAAAGGTGGAAAGAATTATATTTGTATTCTGTTAAGAAGAAAATATTTACTGACCAAACTAGTTTAAATGAAGCCAATTTTGACTTCGATGGCATAATCACAGAGTTGCCAGGAGAGTGGAATGTGCAGGTTGATACAGGGATTAATTATATTCACAATGCGAAGATTATCCACTATGTTGGCTATAGTCCAAGACATAAACATGGAGATATAAGGATGAGTGTGCCATATGGTTTATGTGATTATCAGTTATTTATGCAGTATAAGGAAACAGGCCTGTTTTCAAAAGAATTGCTAGAAATCATAAATAATCCAAAAAGTGGTTTTAAAAATGTATATATTATAGCTGACGATTGTGCTGCATATAGAGTTCTGGGATCATATCAGTTTAAGGTTATAAGATTATTACAAATTAGAGCTAGAGTGTTGTATGAAGGAATAGAGAGAATACTACGATTAGTTATTGAACCATTTATATGATGAAATGATTTAAGCATAATAGAGGTTTTCTTATTATGGAACTATTAGCTATAGCAATATTAGGGGTTCATTTTATTGTCGTCCTAACATTAAGCAGATTTAGGATAAATATGATTGTTTCATTTAATGGCATGTGGTTCATTATGGCATTACTAAGATGGCTTAATTTATGCAATTTTTATGAAATCGAGATAAGAACATATTGGATTTTGGTTCTTGGCGTAGTATGTTTCAACATTGGTTATATTCTATTATTTCGATTACGTGGAATTTCTTTTGTAGGTATAAAAATAGAATCTAGAAGTGTAGTAAATGAACCGATTCTTTTCGGGGTAATGATTGTACATACTGTAATCAATATTATATATGCTAGTAGAATGGTGCCATTTATTCTTAGTGGATATAGTCTGGGTCAGATAAGAGCAATATTCCAAGGATATGATGATTCTGTAAGATTCTATACAGGCCAAGGTATGCACAGAGCTTGGTCATACTTTGTTAGCCCTTGGATTATGGTTTTTACATGCGTTATCATTTATTCACTTTTTTCAAAAAGGCGATTTCGGATTTCAGTATACGTTTTGTATATAGTTGATATGGTTGCATATATGCTGTATACAGCTAGCCGTGCAACTATTTTTAATATTATGATTTTTGCATTTGTTTATTTCTTTGTGTACTTTGATGAAATCAACCAAAAGAAAAAGTTTTATTTTTATATAGCTATTTTTATGATTTTAGCTATTGTGTTGATACTTACATATATGAGTTTTGGAAATAGGAAGGTCGGCGTTTATAAAGCATTTAAAGGATTGGGGTCATTATATGTGTATGCAAGTGGACCAATATCTTTATTAGATATGTTCATTAAAGATGCAGACAAACGAGAAATAACAACATATGGTGCAGCGGCTTTTTACCCGATAATAAGGATAATAAATGCGTTTAGAGTAGTGCTGGGAATGAAAAAATCTGATATATGCTTATTTGTAGAAAAAATACTCAATCAAAAAGAAGTTTTTAGATATGTGGCGCCAAAGGTATATTTTAATGCGTATGGAACCTTGTTTTACGAATTGTATTTAGATTTTAGGTGGGTAGGAATAATAGTTGGTTGCATATTCTATGGAGGAATGACATATCGTATAGAGCAAGTATGGTTTAAAAGAAAAGATTCTGAAAGAAAAATGATATTAGGTGGATTATTCGCTGTCTCGTTTGTATATTCGATAGTTAGATGGCATTTCTCTTTTATGCCTTATATCTTATGTTTCATATATGCCTTTTTTCTATGTAATAGAATAAAGTTTACCATAACAAACAATAGTTGATAACCAAATGCTTGGAGTATTGTTCGAAAGAATGGAGAAGATTAGTTTTTATATAAAAAAAGCAATGCCAGAAATACTATATCCATTGTACATAGAGTATAAATACAAACAGGTATTTGGTGTACGATGCAATCTGAAAAATCCAGTTAAGTATACTGAAAAGATGCAATGGGCAAAACTTTATAGGCGAAATGAATTGTTGACGACGTTAACAGATAAAGTAGCTGTAAGGGAATGGGTAGCAAATAGAATAGGTAAGGAATATTTAATTCCGACTATAGGAGATGTTTTCACTAATGCTGATGATATAAGATTTGATAGCTTGCCTCAAAGATACGTTATAAAGACTAATAATGGAAGTGGTTTCAATATAATAGTAAATGATAACGAGACCGTGAATATTAGAAAAGTCAAAAAGAAATTGAATGGTTGGTTATCATGCAATTATGCCTATACACTTTTTGAACTACAGTATAAGGATATAAAGCCCAAGATATATATTGAGGAGAACTTATTGTCGGATGAAATGATTGATATGCCGGATTACAAGTTTTTTTGTTTTGGAGGAAAAGTATTCTGTTCATATACACGAACAGAATATACAAATCATTCAGATGGGAAATTAGGATTCTTTGATAGAGATTATAAACTAATGCCGTACCATAGAAGCGATTATGCCCCCTTAACAAAGCAATTGGAGAAACCAAAAAATTATGAATTAATGGTTGAATTGGCAGAAAAGCTGTCTTTTGGTTTTTCTCACGTGCGGGTAGATTTGTATAATATTGGCGGCAAGGTGTATTTTGGAGAAATGACATTTACTAATGCGGGTGGATTGTGTCAGTTTGAACCCGATGAATTTGATAGAATTCTTGGTGATCAGTGGAATCTAAATTCGGGAATATAATGATAAATACACGAATTAAAACAAACTTCATATTCAATGCTATTTATGAGCTATCGGGGATAATTATTCCGTTAGTAACACTGCCATATTTAACTAGAACAATACAAGCTGGAGGGCTTGGAGAGTTTTCTTTCGCATATTCTGTGGCTTATTATTTCTATATTTTTATAAGACTTGGCCTTCATAGTTATGGGAATCGAACAATAGCGTATATCAAGGATGATGAGATTGCTCTTTCAAGAGTGTTTTTTGAGCTGTATGTGTTTCAAGCTTTCATGGGGATAGTAATAACAGCGATTTATCTGGGGTACTGCTTTTTATTTGCTATAAATAAAGAACTTGCTTTCATTTCGGCATTTATAGTGTTAAGTGGAGGAATTGATTTAACATGGGCACTATATGGTCTTGAAGAATTCAGACTTACATCTGTTCGAGATGTATTAACTAAAATAGGTGCGGCAGTGTGCGTATTTGCGTTCGTGAAGAATTCAGATGATGTTTGGAAATATTCTTTAATATATTGCTCGAGTTTTTTTTTCAGGCAGTTAATATCATTGCCAATTGTTATGAGAAAGGTTCATTTTATAAAGCCTACGGTTTCTGGAGTATTATCACATATCAAATCAAATATGATTCTTTTTTTGCCTACAATAGCAGTAAGTATATATAAGACTATGGATAAAATAATGCTTGGTGCAATGTCAAATGATAAAGAATTAGGGTATTATCATGCAAGTGAGAATGTAATTATGGTTCCTCTTGCGCTTATAACTGCTCTTGGAACTGTAATGCTTCCAAGGATATCTAATATGTTATCAAATGAAGAATCTAGTAAAGAAACAGAAGATTTATTTAGTAAATCGATTGTTTTTGATATGTTCATTTCATCATCTATTTGTTTTGGAATTATGACTGTATCAAAGGAATTTGTGCAGGTATTTTTTGGAAAAGGGTTTGAAAAGTGTAACAAGATTTTTCTGATCATTTTGCCTAGTTGCATATTCTTAGCATTTGCCAACGTGATAAGGACACAATATTTATTACCTAGGAAAAAAGATAGACTATTTGTTTTATCGTTGTTTTCAGGAGCTATTATCAACTTAATACTTAATATAATTCTAATACCTAAGTATGAGTCTATTGGAGCAGCAATAGGAACGCTTACTGCAGAGGCTATGGTTTGTATTGTTCAAGCGGCATATGTATATAAAACTGCCAAAATTGGGGAAAACCTTAGAAAATCAGTTCCGTACTTGATTTCTGGAATACTTATGTATGTGCTGTTTCGGGGATATTCACCTGCAGTCAATAATAGTATATTGGCTCTTTTTATTAAAATCCTCATAAGTGGTTTTTTTTATCTTTTGATGCTTGGAGTACAACTGCGGCTTAGGAAGTTATATTCTAATATTTTGGGAAGATAATCCTTCTGAGCTAATGTAATAACTTGGTGTGAAAATTAGTTGCATGTGGAGTGTATATTGCGTCCTGTATAATTGTACTAGTCGTTAATAAGATATTGGATTTACTAGAAGCTGATGGGCAAATATTTTTCCTCAGGTATTTGCAAGGATGTATTTGGATTAGTTGAAAAATGAAATGAGAGAGATTATTAAAGCTATTTAAGATTAGTCAATCTTGAGGGGGAACGACTATGCAGCGTAAACGAATATTAGTAACCGGTGGAGCTGGCTTTTTAGGCTCACACTTATGTGAGAAGCTACTAGATCTGGGAAATGATGTTATCTGCGTCGATAATCTTTTTACTGGAAGCAAGGACAACATCCGTCATCTAATGGACAATAATTATTTTGAATTCATTAGACATGATGTGACTCAGCCTCTTTATGTTGAGGTTGACCAGATCTACAATTTGGCGTGTCCTGCGAGCCCTATCCATTATCAGCATGATCCCATTGCAACAGGCAAGACTTCTATTATGGGAGCATTAAACTCGCTTGGCCTTGCAAAGAGGTGCAATGCAAGGATCCTTCAAGCTAGTACCAGTGAAGTATATGGAGACCCAGAAATTCATCCACAGCCGGAGACGTATAGAGGCTGTGTTAATCCTATAGGTCCGCGCTCCTGCTATGATGAAGGGAAAAGAATGGCTGAAACACTCTTTTTTGACTATCATAGGCAGCATGGAGTGGATATTAAGGTTATTCGTATTTTCAATACCTATGGCCCTAGGATGAGTGCTCATGACGGAAGAGTAGTGTCTAACTTCATTGTTCAGGCACTTAACAATGAAGACATCACGATCTACGGTGATGGCAAGCAGACCAGAAGCTTTTGTTATGTTGATGATCTTATTGATGGAATGATCAAGATGATGAACAGCAGGGATGGTTTCACCGGGCCTGTTAACATTGGAAATCCAGGTGAGTTTACTATGTTGGAACTTGCTGAGCTTGTGATAAAACTTGCAGGATCGGATTCAAAGATTGTGTATAAGCCTCTTCCGCAAGACGATCCATTGCAGAGGCAACCTGTAATAGATTTAGCCAAAAAAGAACTTGACTGGAAGCCGACGATTAGTCTGGAAGAGGGACTTGCCAGGACTATTGAGTACTTTAGGATATTGCTTGGAATCTATTGAGGTTGTTTTGGGGAGATTCGGGACAGTCCCCAAGTAGATTTTGTGAACACTAAACATCGTTCAATGTGCCACGAAATAAGAATCATCGTCAAAGCGAACATATATTCGGCATAATAATTGCATGGTGCTACCTAAACGGTGGCGGTTAGTCCTCTATCAGGGAGTACAAGCCCTGTGTACATAGAACCCATATGGGAATATCTATAGGAGGAAAGGCTCTATGCTAACAATGGAAGGCATGATTGCAATTATTGCGCTTAGTGCAACGATGTTCGGTCTTGGCTATTCCATTGGCAGGAATAGCAGACATTAAAATAACCGCCCCCAGTCTGCAAACTTAGGCGGTTATTCAAACCAAATAATTTCAGGCTAACCGTTGCTGTACGGGTAGCACCTTTTTTATAACTATATGATAGCATAACCGGTCGCAATTGCAAGTTTGCGGGAGGATGATTTGAAATCCAGGGTTACTGTTCAGACAGAAATGCGCACTCTGCTGCGCATTTCGTGAGAAAGTGATTCAGGAGTGAGAGAATATGCAGACTACTAAAGGGGAACGAATCAGCTACTATCTCTATTTCTTTGGTCAGAATATGTTTTACATCATTATCGCAAGCTTCACTTCGATTTTTCTTCTTAATCACGGAGTGAGCGAAACTGCGGCGGCATCGGTGATCTTTGCGCCCCAGATCTGGGACGTTATCAATGATGTGATCTTTGGCAGGATAGTGGACAAGTGCCGTTTTAAGAGTGGCAAATTCCTGCCCTGGGTAAGGGTGTCCTGGCTGTTGATACCGCTGACAACCATATTTATCTACAGTATGCCGGACAGCATAAGTGTTTCCGCCAAATGCGCCTGGGTTGTGGTGGGATACTGCCTGTGGTCGGTGGCCTATACCATGTGTGATACGCCTATCTACGCACTTTCCACCGCCATGACTGACAATGTAACAGAGCGCAATACGATTCTGTCCATATCCAGGGTGTCCGGAACGGCAGCAGCGGTTATCGCAACTCTGGCTATTGAGGGGCTATACACCGGCCTTGGCTGGCGGCTTCTGGCAATCCTTCTGTCCATAGTTTCCATGGCGATGATGTTTCCGATTCTTATTGTGGGAAAAGAGAGAAATGCCGGCAAGTCAGAAGGCGCCGCAACCTTCGGGGACATGATAAGAGCCCTTGCGGGAAACAAATATCTGATATTATTCTACGTGGCTTTTTTTCTCGTGGGTGTAACTAATACGGCTCAGACCGTTATCCCTACCTTTGCCCAGTACGTTTTGGGCGACACGGAAAAAGGCACTGTTCTGCTGGCTATGGCGATTCTACCAGCAATAGTTGTCGCAGCTTTTATCCCTGCTTTGTGCAAAAAAATCGATAAATTCTGGCTGTACATCGGCTGCCTTGTGATATTTGTTGTGGCCTCTGTCGTACAGTTTTTTACCGGATATGAAAATGATATTCCGCTGTATGTGACCATGGCGCTAAGGGGCGTGGGACTTGTTGGCTACAACGTTCTTGTTTACATGTTTACTCCTGACTGCGTTGAGTATGGCCAGTACAAGACGGGCGTAAGGCAGGAGGGAATCACTTTTTCCATCCAGACCTGTGTTACCAAGCTCTCCGGCGCGCTTATGAGCAGTATGTCGCTGCTACTTCTGGCGCTCTTTGGCTTCAGCGCTGCCAATGCGGATGCCGTGACCGGCGTAGTGGATGCAAGGGGAGCCTATGGCTGCTGGAATGTCCTGACCTGGATAAGCGCCATCGGGCCGGTTATTGCCATTATAATCCTTGTTACCGGCTATAAGCTTCGCGACGACATAGTCGATAAGATGGCTAGATGCAATGCAGGGGAGATAACAAGAAAAGATTGCGAGGAAGAACTGAAGGGAGCAGAGCTGTAATGTTGGCTGTTGAGAGGGAAAACAGCTAAATCATGCGATTTGAATATGACTGATTGACGTGTATATGCGTTGCATGTATAATTGCATTATGATCAAAACATTTGCTGACAAAGAAACTGAGAAGATATTTAATCAAACATATTCAAAGGCACTTTAGAGATAGTTGATTATCATTAGGGAGACAGATGATGACTAAGAGAATTGAGACTCCAACCGTAGGAGAAATATTAAAAGAAGAGTTTATGGATCCATATGGAATATCTGCGTACAAACTCGCTCAGGATATTAAGGTTCCTACATCAAGAATACAGGATATTCTTCATGGTCGCAGGAAGATTACTGTAGATACATCACTTAGACTTGCCAAGTATTTTGATGTTTCAGACAGATATTTTCTGGATATTCAGGATGATATTGATATACGTAATGCCAAGCTGGAACTTAGAGTTGAGATTATGGGGATTTCTAAATGTGAGTATCTATGCGAAATTGAGGTACCAAAGAAGCCTGAAGTGGTAAGTGAGTAACTAATTACGAGCTTAGACGATAAGAGGATAGCCTATGGAACGAAAAAAGGAGCTTCCGAAAGAGCAGAAGAAGCAAGAAATAAAGATAAAAGAGAACCCCAAAGCTGCAGCTCTTAAGAGAGCCCCTGACGAGGTTATCGCCAAGGCTATTCATGAGGCGCTTTCCAAGGGGAAGGTGGATCATTGATCATGAAAAAAGGATTAGCATATCTTTTAATAACATCTATACTGATAATCATTTCCGGTTGCGGTAGGCAGGAGAACAATGAGGCTACTGAGATGTGGTCAGAACCATTGATCGAAGGCATAGTTGAAGAACCGCCGGAAGATTCGACAGAGACAGAAGATTCGGCGGAAGCAGAAGACCAGGCAACAACACAAGACCAGGCAACAACACAAGACCAGGCAATAACACAGGAACAGAGCCAGACAACAGACCAACCGGAAGTCGAAGACCAGACAAAAACTCCGACAGAACAGCAAACAGAATCCGCGCCGTCCGGCCTTCTAACCACCACCGCCGACCTACAGCTCACCGATACAGATGGCAGCGGCAAAAACTATACTTTCACATATGACGGCGAGGAATTTCGAGCTAAGTACACCACCGATAACTGGAGAATCTTTGATTCCTACAGGATCAACAATGAAAGTGACATGACCATAATCTGTCAGGCCCTGATCGTTGAGCACCCTGTTCATGGCAGCGACATGGAATCCTACAGAACTGCTGATGACATGGTGGATGAGTGGGTCATCCATAACATGGCCTACGCACTTTTGCAGGAGGATGATCCACTGAAATCCCATGCTAAGGACGTAGATTTTGATCCCAAGGATCAGAACAAAAGCTTCGAGGAGTTCTATAAGGACAGAACCGGCAAGGATTTCAATATGAATGATTTGTTTGAACGTATGGCATCTCAGTCAGAAACTCAGAATAACGATAATTAGGATATGGGGGAGAACTAACAATGTCAGAAGATATTTGGGGTAAAGTTATGGATGGTATGACAAAATAACGGCTACGCAGCAATTTGCGCAGCCGTTTTGCTTTAGCTTAATCAGTTATCGTGAAATTGATGTTTATAGTTCCGGTGAAGTTACCCTTTCCGATAACCTGAACTATAGCGTTGCCTTTCTTCGTGTTGTTTTTGTACTTAAGAGTGTAGTCGGTGCCTTTGGCCAGGGTAACAGTTTTTCCTGATGCGAGTTTCATGGTAACTGTCGGCTCAGGCTTAACCCCGCCTTTGACATATTTATAGGATGTGGTCTTAAGTCCTGCAGTAACCTTGCTACTTTCCTGACTGATGTTATAAGCCTTGATCGTGAAGGACTTGGTGAGGCTTCCTGTATATCCTGATACACCCTGGATATACAACTTCGCCTTTCCCTTGCCTGTGTTCCCGGCAAAGTAATAGGTGCAATCGTAATTTCTCTGCTGCTTTCTGGTAAGCATGGCATAATCCGACAGCGGGATCTTCCTAAGGGTTACAGGCGTATCACCTTTCCCGGCGGTGTAGGTCAAGTCAAAGTCCTTGGTGATCTGCGCTCCTGTATATATTTCGGGAGACAAGGATCCGGTAAACTTGGTCTTGGAAAGAGCAGTTCCTGTAATTGTAAATGGAACACGAACAGTACTAAAGAAGTCTCCCTTTCCTGTAATTACCGCATATCCCTTTCCAACATCAATGTTGTCTTCATAAGATATTTCGTAATCAGTGCCCTTAACAAGAGGCTTTTTCTTGTATGTTACTGTTACTTCCGGCTTGATCTCTTTACCTGTATAGGCCTGCTTGCCGATCTTTGCCGATGCTTTGGAGATGAGTATCTTCTTCTGAATATTTACAGATACCTTAATCGCACTGAAGGAATAGTTCTCAGTAGGTCTTATGTAGAAGAAGCTATCACCTTCCGATACGAAGTCGCCATTTTCACCGGTGCCGTAATCATATACGAAGTGCTTGCCTGCCTTAAGAGTAACAAGCTTTCCATCGATATAAGCCTTCATTACGGGCTTTGGCTTATGAGCTTTTTTGTCATAACTATAGTCGTAAGCAGTCTTAGAAACTGCATAACTTGTTATAACCTTAGGCGCGATCTTGAATTCATAAGTCTTCTTCTCTGCCTTGGAATAGGCTCCCTTGAAGGTGACTGTAACTGCTGCAGTACCTGCATTTATGTTTTTGGAGTATTTAAGAGAATACTCTTTGCCTGCATTAAGATTCTTATTGCCATCAAAAACAAGGAGGCTGGAGAGCTTCTGGGCTTTTCCCGTATATTCCAAACGCTGATTCTTATATCTGTCACTTCCGATGATCCAGATACCCTTCGGGATATCATCACCTGTTTTAAATTTCATATAGGATCTGACTTCCTCAGGAATATCCCCCCATACTGAAGGATCAACCGGTTCCGGTTCGGGCTCGGGCTCAGGTTCGGGAGTCTTCTCCCATACCGCATAAACGGTAGTATCTTCTACAATCTCTGTCTTATTCGAAAGAGTAGTAGTACCGTTTTTATCATATGACCAGCCAAGGAAAGTGTAGCCTTCTTTTTTGGGGATATTACTCCACCAGAAGTTAAATGCATACTCAAGAGTGGTACCCTTAACAACACTATAGGGATATACTTTATCTCCATTCTGGAAATCAAAGGCAATACTAACTGAAGGGGTTCTGCAGCTTAAAAAGATCGTGATATTATCAGTTACCGCAGTCTTGGCAAAATCAAAGTCCCAATACTCATACATAGGATTATTTTCACTGTAACGATAACGCCAGGAAACCACGTCATAGTCTTTAAGGAAACCTGAGATGTCAGGTTCCTTGGCAAGCTGGCCGCATTTAACCTTCTGTGAGGGGATGCTGTGCTTTTCGTCATTTCGAATGTTTATGGTCTGGAAAGTTACAGTACATTCCTTGTCAGGGTAGAAGGGGCAAAAGACGGGCTCGTTATCCGACATTCCGATCGCTCCGGGGTATGGATTTCTCCAGGAACGTTTGCTTCCATCGTATTCAACAATGATATTTTTGGGAGCTTTATAAAAAGCATCATTCCTAAAGCTGCCGTTTTTCGGGTATTCACACAGGAATCTTACCTTCTTGAGAGATGCGCAATCGCCGCAGAACCAGTGGCCAATCGAGGTGACGTTTTTACCAATGGTGACGCTGGTAATACCTGTCTCACAAAAAGTAGTGCCGCTAATCTCTGTAATTCCATCAGGAATAACTATGTCGCCTGTAATGTTCTTACAACCATAGAAGGTACCTGCTCCAAGGTGCAGGAGGCCTTTTGGAAGGGAGATTTTTCCCTCAACATTTGTTGATGTAAAAACGCTCTCTCCTATATATGTAAGAGTCTCAGGAAAAGTGATTTTACCGGTTACGTATGGGCGATTGCCGCCGGTAACCTGAAAAGCATTGTCACCAAGGTATTTGAGCTTATTAAAGCCGTTTATCCTGATTCCGCCCGTTTTGCCACTATTGTCAGTGCTAAAGGATACCTCACGGAATGCATAATCGCCGATGTATTCGATATCCTGAGGTATCTCAACTGTGTTTTTTATACAGTAAATGTTACTGAAAGCGTATTTACCGATAACCTTAACTTTGGTCGGAAGGATCAGAGTTTCCATACTTCCGGCGTCGTAAAAGGCGTAGTCACCGATCTCGGTAACAGACTGAGGGATCCTGGAATATGTCGGATGATTGCCGGATGCTTTGTAAAAAGCATAGGCGCCGATTTTGGTCAGGCCTTCGCTCATAGACACATATTTGTAGCTGGCTGAATACCAGGGCGGGAGCATAGTTTCGGAATAGTCCCACATCGCTCCGGTTCCCTTAATATATAAGGTTTTATCTTTGATCTCCCAGGTTAATTTATCTCCGCATTGGGTGGACTTAGGTTCTCCAAGGCAATACCAGGTAACTGAGCTGAAGGCCTTCGACATTGCTGCTCTTGCACTCTCAGACCAGGTGGCGTCATTTCTTGGATAATAGGCTTCTACTGATGTGCGGGAAAATGCGTCATCGGCAAGTTGAGGTGCATTACCGGTAAATTCTACGGTTCTGAGGGCATGGCAGTGATCAAATGCTTCGGAGCCGATTTTTTTCAGATTTTTAGGAAAAACAAGCGACTTTACAATACTCAGACTGGACATGCCGTTTTCCTCAATCTCAGTCAGCGTCTCCGGAAAACTAAAGGACGTAAAGGCGGCACTTGCAAAAACACCTTTTTCCAAAACAGATATCTTGGCTTTTAATATAACGCTGCCTGTTATAGTGGCGTTACAAAATGCATAGGGCTCTATCCTCTTTACCGATTCAGGTATGACAAGATCTCCGGAAAGAAGGAACGAGTCAAAAGCGCTTGTGCCGATTTCCTGTAAGGTTGAAGGCAATTTGAGAGTAATAAAGTTGTCTGCTCCGCTATCGCCGGGTTCATACATAAGATCACAAAGGCAATAGCTGCCGACTCTTGTGATGCCTTCACCGATTATGACGGTCCTGATCATATTTCGATAGCTGTACCAGGGAGCACTTTTCTTGCCGGAATAATCAGCTATTGCGCCGGTTCCTGAAAATGTAAGTGTTTTGGCGGATTCGTTATAGCTCCAGCTTACCGAGCGGCTGTCAGGATAACCGCAGTATCCGCTGCTTACTGAAAGTAATTGATAATCAGTGACTTCCTCGATAGCGTCTTCATTAGCTTCCTCAGAGGCTTCTTCGACTGCTTCCTCAGTATCTTCCTCAGTGATTTCATAATAGATCTCTGAGTCCTCCGATGAGTTTTCATCAGCTTCTTCGATGAACTCTTCTTCAAGTATTTCCTCTGTTTCTGTGGAATTGTCATAGGCATAAGAAACTACAGACGAAGAAAGAACTGTCTGCGTCAAAATGATCGCACACAGCGTAGGAATTAAAAATCCCCGAAATGCTTTTTTCATACTTAAAATCCCCTTTTTATTCAATAAATACCCCGAAATGATAACATTATTCCGAAGAGCATGCAAGAATGCGGGAATGGAAAAAGCCCGTATGTTCAGCTATAATGAGTAGATATAAGTGATGATTAGAAGAAGGGGAGGATATCATGAAAAAAGTATTGTCGATAATTATTACAGTGTTAATGGTATGTGCAGCATATTTCAGCGCACAGCCAATGAAAGTGTCAGCAGCGCCCAAAAACGTGATAGTTGTCATAGATCCGGGCCATGGAGGTACGGGAGAGCGTAATCTTGGAGCACAGTACGGCAGTTTTTCCGAGAAGGATATGACCTTGAAGCTTGGCAATGCCCTTAAGGCGGAGCTTGAGAAATATGATGGCATCACTGTTTACACTACTCGTACCACGGACACTGTGATCTCACTAGAGGACAGGGCAGCATATGCTAAGAGCGTAGGAGCAGACTTCGTGTTCAGCCTTCATTTCAACGCATCCTCAGACCATGAATTCTATGGCTCGGAGGTATGGACTTCAGCTTTTGGCGATTATTACGTGGCAGGTGCAAATTTCGGTAGGCTCGTGACCGCAGAGTGGAATGGCCTTGGCCTTTATCAGAAGGGTGTTAAGACAAGGCTTGGCGCATCAGGAGCTGACTACTACGGAATCATAAGGCAGAGCGTTGCAAGAAATATGCCCTGCGCCATTTTGGAGCATGCGTACCTTGATCATGGCTATGACACGGCACTTCTTAGCGGCAGTGATTTTATAAACAAGCTGGCAGTAGCTGATGCAACAGCTATCGCCAAGTATTTTGGGCTTAGCTCCTCCAAGACGGGAGCTGACTTCTCGAACTTTTCATATACCAGCGTAAAAAAGCCTGCCCTAGTTCCCCGCCAGGACGAGACTGCGCCGGAGACCTGCAGTATCAAGGTTCTTGGCTATGACAAAACAAACGGCAATATTCTTGTAGAGATGACCACCAGGGACAGCCAGAGTCCTGTTATCTACTTTAGCTACAGCTATGACGGCGGCAAGACCTATAGCCTTCTCCAGATGTGGGACAGAACCAAAGACACCCAGTCCTTCAATGTCAAGGTTCCCAGCGGCAGCGTCAACCCCACAATCGTCTGCAGAGCCTACAACAGCTACGAGAAATGTGCTCAGAGCATAGAAGTGCCGGTGGCTGAGGTGTTCAGGTATTAAAAAAGATGCGAGGATGAATCATGAAAATTTCAGTTTATAACGATTGGGACCATATCCCCAAGGCAGAGGCAGCAGGCGCAGAAGAAGCAGTCCTTGCCTGGGACGGAGAATACAGAAAAGGCGACATCATCGAATTTTCGGGGCTGACACCTGATGCTTTCTATGTGGTCAAGGTTGACGCCGCAGTGGATGAGGCCTTCGTATATATCACGCAGGAGACGGTTCTGTTCACAGTGCCTTTTTATGAGAAAAAAACGAGCTACAACCCGCTGGCATTCTTCGGTAACCGCCACGTTGTCACCATCAGGAAGGCCCGTGACTTCGAGATAAATTCATACAGAAACCTGGCACTCAATCCCTTCGACCAGCACGAAGTAAGCGGAGTATATCCACATGCCAGCGCCAATGTGGAGACCAGAGGAGAAGCGGTCTTTGCTGCAAGAAATGCCATCGACGGCTGCATCGCAACCCTTTCCCACGGCGAGTGGCCCTATGAGTCCTGGGGCATCAACAGGCAGGACGATGCGGAGTTTACTTTGGACTTCGGAAGACCCGTGAGCTTTGATGAGATCAGGCTGTACACCAGAGCGGATTTTCCGCATGACAATTGGTGGGTAGAGGCTACCTTCACTTTCTCCGATGGCACGAGCGAAACTGTCCATATGGATAAAAAGGTCGCTGAGCCGCACGTGTTCAAGATTTCCAGAGAAAACATAACCCGGCTGAAACTGGGGAATCTCATCAAAGCAGATGACCCAAGCCCGTTCCCTGCACTGACTCAGATAGAAGTGTACGGACAAAACAGCATCTGAGCGTTAGTCATACATTAACGATACAGACTCGTCGACATCGCACGAATTGGTACAAATATGAAATATAAGAACATCACTCCCGCCAAGTTCATATCCCGCCCCAACCGCTTCATTGCCAACATTGAGCTTGATGGCAAGGAGCTCAGCGTCCATGTCAAAAACACCGGAAGATGCAGGGAACTTCTGATCCCGGGCTGCGAGGTGTATCTGGAGAAGTCTGATAATCCCGAGAGGAAGACTCCCTATGACCTGGTGGCGGTGAAAAAAGATGGCAAGATAATCAACATTGATTCCCAGGCCCCTAACGCAGTGGTAAAAGAATACCTGAACAGCCTTGGGGAATACAGCCTTGTAAAGCCTGAGTACAAATACGGCGATTCCAGAATAGATTTTTACATGGAGAAAGAGCCAGATGCAGCCCCGGACGCAGAGCCTGAGCGCTATCTCATGGAAGTAAAGGGCTGCACGCTGTTCAGAGACGGAGTCGGATATTTCCCCGATGCCCCCACAGAGCGCGGCGCCAAGCACCTCCGGGAGCTTACAGTTGCTGTGAAAAAGGGGTATCATGCCATGATCGCCTTTGTCATCCAGGGCGAAGGGATCTTGGAAGTACGGCCTAACACGGATACCGATCCGGAGTTTGCCAAGGCTTTTTATAAAGCACAAAAGACAGGTGTGGAAGTCGTTTTTTACAAATGCAAGGTCACTGCGGACTCTATTGTAATAGAATAGTCGTCCTTACACCGGGCTTACCATTTGTTTTTTAGTACATCGCCCTTTAGATAGAGGCTTCCCTTAACATTTTCCTGTATCGGAGTAATAAGGTGCTGTTCCTTTAGATAGGCCAGGTTCTGACGTGAGCATTGAAGCTCTTCGCAGCATGCGGCGGTGTCCAGGAGGTTTTTCCGAGAGAAGGTAAGAAGCTCCTTAAAGCTAATTGGCAGCGTTTTTCCGTGCTTGTACAGAACATGCGCGGGTATGTCGATGGAGTCATTGAAGGTGGCACTGTAGCCTCCGCATCCAACTTTTCCGGATTCGAAGAGAAGACTGTTTCGCATTATTTTGGTAATATCTCTTTCGGGAGGACATTTTGCCAAGTCCACCAGTTTCATGGTTTCATCTGCAAAGATGCAGAGCAGACGATTATTATTAAGGACCACCAGATCTTTTAGATTCCGGTGGCTTCTTTTTTCTACAAAAGCTGGAAGTATATCCGTCTTTCGGATATGGTAGTTGTCTTGAGAACAGCGTCCTTCCGAAATCTCCAGCATTTTCATTTCATCATATTCCTTTAGTCTGTGTGTGGACAGAATTGAATTGAGGTTTTGTCTACCGGTAGGGATCAATCTTTCATGGACCCAGAGGAGGCTGATATCTTTTGGAATGGTGAAGATCCCTTTTTTGACATAAGAAGTCAGAAGAAGAGGAGCATTCCATTCATCGAGCCCTTCGCACAGCTCAATAATAAAACTTTTTTCTTTCTCATAATATAGGAGAGCACCTATCAGCAACTCCGGGGATTCATCAATTATTTCAAAGACTTTCATATACCTTCATCCTTTCGGTGATCATTTCCCAGATCTTATCAATAAAAATCTCTGACAGAATATTCTCAAGACCGGAAAAGAGTACATCCTTATCCGATGTTTTCAGCTTCTTTTTTATTAACTTTTGAGGATTCTTGATCAGAGCAAGGTTTTCGTAGCAGGAATGACTTCCGATGAAATTGTTGCAGGGCAAGTTCTTCATGATATCAAAGGCATGGGCTTCATCATCGTCTCTGCAGGAGTACAAAAGTGACAGGCCGTGATCGAATAACGGAGCTATTCTGAGGGTGCGGGCACGGGAATTTCTGAGGATTTCTATGTTAGCGCCATGTCTGTCTCTGTTTAAGAGTAAATAATCAACCAGGATCATTTCGTCAATGTATTTCTGCCAGCCCTGTCTTACGCAGAAATCATAGTGGGACTCTCCGGGAAAAGAGTTGGTTCGATAGTAGTCATCAAGTGCAACCTTGCTTTCTCCCGGCTTTTTGAAATCTTCAGAGGAACACAGCCATGTGTTCAAAACATTGCCTTCTATTTCTATATCTGCATTGATCAACTCATACTCAAGATGTTCGATGCCAAGGATTGTAAGGAGTCTATCTGCAATTATCTCATTGACGCATTCATGACCAACAACACCTTTTACAGGGTCAAAATTCGATAGCTTATAGTATTTTTTTCTGCCCTCAATAGAAGAGGTTGCCTTTAAAAAGTTCCCGGCAGCACCGCTGGAACTGCGTATGTGAGACCAATTAAGGTAGGTAAGGTCCTGCTTGCTTTGTATTATTTTAGCCATTGCTGCATCTCTCTTTCTGGATTTAATTTGACGTGCGTCAAATATATTACAATATAATTATAAATAAATATTTGACGTGCGTCAAATTAAATTAGGATGATTGCGGAGTTAACGCAGATGTTGCCATGCAGGTAGTTGGCGTAGGCTTCATCATCGGCGTTGTACAGGATTCAGTTGAGACAGCACTTAACTCTTCAGGCGATGTAATGTTCGCTGCAACTGCAGAATATGCCAAGTGGAAAAAAGAAGGAAAGTCCCTTCCCACCTTCCTTGGCGGCACCACCAAGACCGACATCTAATTCGGTTGATTAATATATAAATTAACGCTACAATGTGTATAAATATACATGTTGCGGCGTTTTTTTATAAGGTAAAAAGCGTGAAAATGAAGAAGGAAACGAATATAAGGAGGCAGAACTATGGCAGACAACAAATGGAGATGCAGAGCAGAAGACTTAAAAGGTACCGAGACCGAGAAGAACCTTCTGGCAGCCTTTGCCGGAGAATCTGAGGCGAGAAACAAGTATACCTTTTTCGCATCCAAGGCAAAGAAAGAAGGCTATGTTCAGATTTCTAACATTTTTGCCGAGACAGCGGCCAACGAGAAGGAACATGCCGAGATCTGGTACAAGATCCTGACAGGGATCGGAACCACAGTGGACTGCCTCAAGGACGCAGCTGACGGCGAGGCCTATGAGTGGAAGGAAATGTATCCCTCTTTTGCCAAAAAGGCCAGAGAAGAGGGCTTTGATGAGATCGCAGAGCTCTTCGAGGGCGTAGCTGCAATAGAAAAAGAGCATGAGGAGCGTTATCGTAAGCTCCTTAAGAATGTAGAGGACAAGCTGGTATTCTCCCGTGACGGTGACTGCGTATGGCAGTGCAGCAACTGCGGACACATCGTTATCGGCAAGGAAGCTCCTGAGGTGTGCCCGGTCTGCAACCATCCGAGGGACTACTTCCAGCTTAAGGCTGAGAATTACTGAGTAAATATTCATTTTGAAAAGGAGGAACCTGAATGTCAGAGATGAACCCAAAAGCAATGTACAAATTGTCCTATGGTCTCTTCGTATGCACCGCCGTTGTGGGTGATAAGAAGAACGGCTGCATAATAAATACTGCGATCCAGGTGGCATCGGACCCTAACCGCATTTCCATCGCAGTGAACAAGGCCAATTATACCCATGACATGATAAAAGAGTCCCACCGCTGCAATATCTCTGTTATCAGCCAGAAAGCAACCTTTGACATGTTTAAACATTTCGGATTCCAGTCAGGACGAGATGTGGATAAATTCGCAGACACCTCTGCCTTTACCTATAACACCTCAGAGGACGGTGTGCCCTATATCACCAGCGGCACCAACGCTGCGTTTGCCCTTAAGGTGGAGCAGGAGGTAGATCTTGGTTCTCACACTCTTTTCATCTGCGAGCCGCTGGCCATGAGACTTCTGGACGATGCTCCCTCCTGCACCTACGAGTATTATCAGAACAATATCAAGCCCAAGCCCCAGGCAGTCGGTACAACTCCCAAGGGCGAGACCGTATGGCGCTGTACAGTATGCGGCTATGAGTACGTGGGAGAGGAGCTTCCCGATGATTTCGTATGTCCTATCTGCAAACACGGCAAGGACGACTTTGAAAAGATAGTCAGATAGTAAGATGATCAGCTTATATGTCACCTCTTCTTATATGTGATATAATTGAAAAGTAGTCAATAAATAGACTGCATAACAAATATGGGAGAGGTGATTTTATGAGCAGAGTATCAGAGGTAACCAACTTACAGCAGCAGAGAATCAAAGAGATGCAGGAGCGCATGAAGGATGCGAATATGACCGATGACAAGAGAATGCAGCTCATGATTCAGAATATGACACAGACTCTTAACGATATATCCCAGACACTGGCTATTATCGCTGACAAGAAGTGATGATGTAGATAGGGCCGGTTTTTATACCAATGGGGACGGTTCTGTTTGGTAAATTTTGCGAGCAAAATATACCAAACAGAACCGTCCCCATTGGTATAAAAACCGGCCCGTGGTGTAATTTTTTCCACATAATGTTCGTCAATCCGGCTTGAACAAAAACTAAAATGAGTGTTACGCTATTTAATATTAACAATCTAAGGAGAAGTATTTATTATGAAAGACAACAATTGCGGATATTGCGTAGGCGGCGAGCCCCTCGCAAAATTTGGCATCAAGATCTGCGACCTCACTGTAAGCCAGCTCATTCTTTTCAAGGAGCAGAGCCACAAGGGCAGATGCATCGTGGCCTACAAGGATCACGTAAGTGAGATCGTCGATATATCAGATGAGGAGAGAAATGCATTTTTTGCCGATGTGAACAGAGCTGCCAAGGCTATTCACAAGGCATTTAACCCCGACAAGGTTAACTATGGTGCCTATGGCGACACCGGCTGCCACCTCCACATGCACCTTTGTCCCAAGTACAAGGACGAGTTTGAGTGGGGCGGCGTATTCGAGATGAATCCTCAGAAGGTGTTCCTTACTGATGAGGAATATGCTGAGATGATCGAGAAGATCAAAGCTAATCTTTAATTATTAGCTATGAAGAGAATGGAAGGCTTCCAGTTCTTTTCTGGTTTCAATAAGAGCATCTAAGGTAGTGGGATTTTTTGAGGGAAAATTAAACATTTCCTCAAGAAATCCCTGTTCTTTTGCAATCTCCCAGCTCATGGGGTAAACCAGCTCGAAGGTAAGAGCGATGTGACCGATAAGGTGGTCTGCGGGAGTCTTCATAATGTCCCTGAACACGGCAATGTGCTGTCTCACCTGTTCCATTACCGCGCTAGTCACACCGCAGCCTACCATTTCCTCTTTTGACACGTTGTAGATCTCCTCCATGGGTGTTTCCACGTTGACCCTGAGGATATCCACCTTGTCAGCGTCTCGTAGGATATTGCAAAAAACAAGTTCTTTTCCCGTTATATCTTCGCGGATGCGGTATTTGTTGTGCTGCCTTATAACAGTCTCCAGCACCTCATCAAGCGATCTGTCATCGCAGAACCTCTCGATCAACCTCTCTTTTCCGAAAAGAAGATCTGCCCCAAACTCAGCGTGATCCACGGACTTGGAATCAATGAAGGTATTGTATTTGCGAACCTGTTCAAATCGTCCGATGTCATGCAGCATTCCCGATAGCCAGGCAAAATCCGCCTCTTCCTCGGTCAGATGAATGGATCCCGCAATCTTTTCGCAGAAATCAGCAACTCTGTAGGTGTGGGCAATCTTAAGGGCAATCTTTGGGTCCTTGGGATCGTAATTTCTTGTATATTCAGCAAAATGCGTAAGTACTTTTTTTCTATCAATCATAGTTTTTGTTAATCAAAAAATCACTTTTGAATCTCCTTTGTAAGCTTACTCTATGATAACAGAAAATCGGTTCAAGGACATAATTTACGATTTTACGTTTTTTTAATTGGAATTAGACGCGGCAGAGGTTCATAATTAACATAGGACAATAAGCAAATTGTCGTTTTTTCATTGATGCGAAGGAGTTTTTTATGAATCTTGCGGAAAAACACATATATGAGAGAAATAAGCTTGCACTTAAATATGCCCTGGTTATCCAGGCTTTTATAATTGCATCCACTGTGGTCTATGCTGCGGAAAGAGTAGGCTTTATGACCACCACAACGATGCTGATCCCTCAGATCATCGCACTGATGGGCTCCATCTACAGCTATGTAAGATACAGCAAGAGGACCAGAGGCAAATATATCATGATGGCCTGCCTGTGCTTTAGCTATCTTATCGTTATGCTGGGAAATATTCACGTGCCCTACCTGTGGGCCTTTGCTCCGGGCCTTGTTATCATGAGCCTTCTGTACGCGGATAACAAGCTTACGATCATTGTAGGCGCAGTTGTAACCACCATAAATGTAGTTTACCTTCCGCTTTTTTTTACCTATTCGGTAGAAGCTGCGGACAGAAAAAACATGGTGCTTACCGATGCGGTATTTTCCCTGCTGGCAGCTATCATGGGCGCTTTTTATGCAAGGCTCAGCAGCAGGCACAATACAGAGACCGTGGAAGAGATCCAGGCTGCGGCGGACCAGCAGCAAAAGGATGCTGAGGTCATGCTGTCCGTAGGACAACAGATTGCAGCTAAGCTTGAGGATGCCAACGATGCCATGGAGGCCCTTGCGGATAAGGTTACTTCCAGCGCCGAGGCCTCTGAGCAGATATCCCAGTCGGTTACCCTCACTGCAGAGTCCATACAGACCCAGACCGAGATGAATTCCAGCATCACTGAGGCTCTGGATGAGATTGCCCGCCAGGCCGGTGCCATGAGAGAAAATGCCACTGAAGTTACCGATAATATCAACGACGGCAACAAGCTTGTTAAGGATCTTCGGGCTAAATCCGACGAAGCCTCAACTATTAATGCCGAGACCGCGGAGATGACCACCAACCTCCAGCAGTCTGCAGGTACTGTAAAAGAGATTGTTAATACGATCCTGAGTATTTCCGGCCAGACCAACCTCCTTGCCCTCAACGCATCCATCGAGGCCGCAAGAGCCGGAGAAGCAGGTAAAGGCTTCGCTGTTGTTGCGGATGAGATCCGTGCCCTCTCAGAGCATACCAAGGAATCCGCAGAGCAGATAGCCTCCACAATTGATGACCTTATAGGCAAAGTAGATACTGCCTCCAATAATATGCAAAAATCCGTAGAATCCGCCAATCAGCAAGGCGAGCTGATCGCAGAGACGGGTGAGAAGTTTGAAGAAATCCTCACCAAGGTGACAGAGCTTACAGACCGTGCTTCCAGAATCTCCGAAAGTGTTGATGACTGCGTAAATGCCAACACCAAGGTTATGGACGCCATCAGTAACCTCTCCGCAACTTCAGAGGAGGTTGCAGCTTCCGCCCAGTCCAGCATTGAGATAAGTCAGGACTGCGAAAAGGATATGAAGACCACAGAGGACATCCTTCGCAAGATCCTTGAAATCAGCCGCAGCACAAGCAAAAAGTAGGCGGTAGCTGAAATGCAGATGGATACTGATTTAGAGCCAAATTGGGGTCAGACCCCAATTTTGGCTCTTTATTTTGGCATTTTTAATTAAGCTATCTATGGCAGCAGAATCTAAGATATAATCAAAATAGACTTTAACAGAGAATAGGAAAAAGGAAATGAATACGACAACAATAGAGACAGGTAACCGTGATGAGGCAGTTAAGGTCAGACTGACCCTTAAGGAGTGCCTCATTGGTGAGCCTCAGTTTTATAAAAGAGTAGCAATGGTGGTACTTCCCATGATCGTCCAGAACACCTTGAGTAACATAGTGGGACTTCTGGACAACATCATGGTGGGACAGGTGGGAACCCTCTCCATGTCTGCAGTTGCCATCGTCAATCAGATACTTTTCATATTTTACCTGTGCATTTGGGGATCCCTTGCAGGCGCAGGTATATTCAGCACACAGTTTTTTGGAAAAGGAGATTATGAAGGAGTCCGCTATGCCATAAGATTCAAGCTGATAACGGCCCTTACGATCCTGTCTATAGCATTGCTGGTGCTGTACTTCAACTCACAGCGCCTGGTGGGGCTGTATATCTCCGGTGATACTCCGCCTGCTGATGCTGCAACTACGCTTAGCTACGGCATTTCTTACATGAATATCATGCTGATAGGCCTGATCCCATTTAGCCTTACCCAGGTCTACGCCAGCGCCATGAGAGAGTCCGGCAAGACAATTCTTCCTATGCTGGCTGGTATGACAGCTATGCTGGTGAACTTTGTATTCAATGCGCTCCTGATCTTTGGTCTCTTCGGCTTTCCCAAGCTGGGAGTTCTGGGTGCTGCCGTCGCTACGGTCATTTCAAGATTCGTGGAATTTAGCATTGTAGTGACAGGAGCACACAAAAAGAATACGAAATACAGCTTTTTCAAGGGGCTCTACAAGAATTTCAGAATACCCACTCACCTTATCTGGCCCATCATGTCCAGGTCTCTGCCACTTCTTTGCAACGAATTTTTGTGGAGCCTTGGCCAGGCCTTTTTGCTGCAGGCCTATTCTGTCAGAGGAATTGCGGTAATAGCAGCCATGAACATCAGCGGAACTATATCCCAGATCTTCAATGAGGTCTTTTTGTCCATCGGAAACTCAGCGGGAATCGTTGTTGGCCAGGAGCTTGGCGCTGACAGGCTCGTTTCCGCAAGGCGCACAGCCTGGAGAATGGCTGCCCTTAGCTTTCTTAGCACTATTATAATGGGAGGCCTTCTTGCCATTTGCTCGCCTATCATTCCTCAGTTTTACAATATTGAGCCCGACATCAGACAGCTGGCCTCAAGGTATATTCTGGTGGTGGCCTTCGTTATGCCGATCCACTCCTTTGCCCACGTTTCCTATTTCACCTTAAGATCCGGCGGCAAAACCCTTGTGACCTTCCTGTTCGACAGCTGCTTCACCTGGGCAGTTAGCGTTCCTGCGGCATACATCCTCAGCAGATATACCAATATCTACGTGGTCAACGTATTTATGATCGTATGTCTCCTTGACCTTATCAAATGTACCATCGGCTTCATCCTCGTTAAGAGCGGAGTCTGGGTAAGAAACATAGTAAAGGCGGCCTGACATGCCTGTTCGTTTATCAGCTTATTTGAAAAAAGCATATGGCGAAAAAATTTACCGTCTCTCCCTGTCCTCGGGCTGTTCCTGCCCGAACCGGGACGGCACCGTCAAAGGCGCTGACGGAGCACCTTCCTATAGGGGCTGCACTTTCTGCTCAGAGGGCGGCTCCGGGGAATTTGCGGAGGTGGTATACAGTCCTGAAGCAATCTCGCAGCAGCTTGACCGGGCAAAAGAGCGCATTGCGGCAAAGACGGATGCCAGGCGCTTCATCGCCTATTTCCAGTCCTATACCAACACCTACGGCGATCCTGACAGGCTTTTTGCCCTGTACAAAAAGGTAATAGAGCGTGAAGATATCGAGATCCTGTCCATCGGAACAAGGCCCGACTGCCTTGGACCGGAGATTATGGATATGCTGGTAGGACTTAATGCCATTAAGCCTGTCTGGGTTGAACTGGGACTTCAGACCATTCACGAAAGCACCGCAAAGCATATAAACAGAGGATATGAACTGTCTGTTTTTGAAGATGCTTACAAAAGGCTCAAGGAGGCAGGAATAACAGTCATCGTTCACATAATTCTCGGCCTTCCCGGGGAATCAGAGAATGACATGTTGGAAACCGTGCGCTATCTTGCAGCGCTCACACCAACTCTTGATGGCATCAAGCTCCAGAACCTGAACATTCTAAAAGGAACCGTGGTGGCAGAAGAATACGACAGCTACTTGCAAGCTCCCAAGGAGTCTGAGTACCCCTTCCATATCATGTCCATGGAGGAATACACAGACCTTATCGCTAAGTGCCTGAGGCTACTGCCAAAGAGCACCGTTGTCCACAGAATGACCGGTGACGGCCCCAGAAGCATTCTGGTGGAACCACTGTGGGTTACGGATAAGAAAAGGGTAATAAACATGCTTTCAAAAAAGTGCGGAGAGATATTTGAAAAAGATGAAGAAGAGATGGGAAATTACTAACTTCATAAGGCTGGTTATCACATTGACTCTTGTAGTTGTTCTCGGAATGACACTTGTGTCATGCGGTAAAGAAGGCAATGCCACCGGCGAAACAGCAGCTGACGGGGGAAACTTAGAGTCAGTAGCAGCATCCTCAGAAAGCTTATCTCAAGAAACTTCACCTGAGACCCTCAAATCGGAATCAGATAAAAAGAATGGCTCATCCGATACTATTCCTGACATAACTGTCTCGGATAAAGTGCTGACCTTCACAGCCCTCAAAGTCGGAGCAGCAGATGCATTTGTTCTTCGGAGCGCAGATCACGTCACCGTAATAGATACTGCAACAGATAAAAAAGCTGACATACTTGTCAATTACTTAAACAAGCAGGGCGTTACCGGAATCGATGAACTGATAATCACCCATTTTGACAAGGATCACGTCGGTGGAGCAGATCAGATCATCAATTCTTTTGATATCGGAACAATCTACACCACCTACCGCAGTAAAGACTCAGACCAGATTGATGAGTACGATGCTGCCATGAAATTACATGGCCTCACTGAGAATGTGGTAACCTCTGAGCTTAGTTACCAGGTCGGTGACGTGTCTTATACTATCTATCCGCCCCAGTCACCTTCATATCCCGATAAGGAGAGCAACAACTCATCCCTGGTGGTCAAAGTAACTTTCGGCGATAACAGCATCCTCTTTGCCGGCGACGCAGAATCCGCCCGTCTTTCAGAACTTCTTGCTAATTCCGACCTCTCTGCCACAATACTCAAGGTCCCTCACCACGGCCGCTATTGTGACAAGACAGAGGCCTTCATTAAGCGCGTATCACCCACCTATGCTGTCATCACCTCCAGCAAAGGCGAACCCGAGGATCAGCAGACAGTTAATACCCTTGCAGCAAATGGTGCCACCACCTTCCTCACCCGCGACGGCTCCATAACCTTCACTATCACCAAAGACTCCATCGATTACCTCCAATGGCGCAGCCTGGACTGATCCCCGCGATTGCAGATAGTAGGCGCAATTCTACTATGCCTCAACGGCAATATCACAACATACGAATTATCTTCATCTTTTAACCCGAATAGTACT